>NCBV01000029.1 GCA_002279355.1 Acidiphilium sp. 37-60-79 | reverse complement strand
ATGTAAACTGCGGGTTGTTTCATGGGTCAGGGGTGGGTTGCTTCGCTACGCTCGCAATGACGGGGCGAGGGCGGGGGCGTGGGCGTGGGGGTGGGTTGCGGGGCGATGGATTGCCATGGCTGTTATGCCGCCTCGCTATGACGGTTTTTTGCGCCGGTGAGTTCGCCGGTGAAGGCTTTTTGGAGGAGGGTCTGCTTAAGGTCTAGGATGCTTGCTAGTTTTTCTGTGTAAACAGACTCAAGGGATTTGGTGCGTGCGTAGAGCGCATCTAGCCTGGAGGTCATGGCCACTTGCTCAGCAAGAGGAATGTCAGGGAGCTGTAGACTGCGCAGAACCTTAAGTGAGACTGTCTTCTGAGCCGTTCCGGTAGCGCCGTCTGCGGCCTGCTTGAATGCTGGCGGCGAGAGCAAGGCGTAATAGAGCCATTTGCTGTCAACGCCTCTCTTCGGACGAACCAAGCCGATATGACGTTGAAAACAAAATTCTGTGCTGTCCTGGACAATAACCGGAATACCGAATGAGCCCGTGACAGTGTACAGCACGTCACCTAATTGCGGCTTCTTGTTTGGCTTTAGATTATCAAAATAAACCCTCGGAACCTTGAATGTATCCGAAAAATCGATCGTATTCGTTCCTTTGTGAATGTTTGATATTGTAATAAATGGAACGCCCGTTGGGGATTTTGGCGGAGGCATGTGATCGCCGTCAGTGATGTCAGTGGTAAGCTCGGTCAGTGTGACCAGCTTCCTGCCCGCTTTGGTCTCCGAAAAGGCATCTTCGAGGCCGCCATTAAACAGCTCGCGGGCGTTGGCGAGGTTCTTCTCGGCGTTGGCGGTTGCGGCTGCGATGCCCGCAAAGGCTTCATCGAGAATGGCGACAATGCGCTTCTGCTCGGGAAGCGATGGAAAGACGATCTTTTGATCTTTGACCTGTGCGTCATTGACGGCTGGGTAGCTTGCTCCAGTCTGAAGGGCTTCCATTGCCCCCAAAAATCCATCGGTAAATAAATAGTAGTACAGAAACTTACCGTCTAAATGTCTGTGCGGACGAAACACGAAATAGCCGGTGCTGCATACTTCTCCATCGAGTTCTGGGGGAACAACTGCAATGCGTTTTAGAGTGGGGCGAATGGTTGCAAAGATAACATCGCCGGACCTAACCAACCTTCTCGCCCGGCTTGGCGCCTCACGGCCTTGGATCGTTTGGGCCTCAACAATCTCAAATGTCTCATTAGAGACGCTCGAAACATCAATGTAACGAAATAGCCTGTCAGGCTCCTTCGTAGGGTCAATCGTTCCGCACGGAACTATGACGTCGCCCAGGCGCTCTACTGTCCAATCCTCGCTCACAGCAGCCCCCGGATGCCTTCAAGGATTCCCGCGCTCTCCGCATCCAGGCGCAGAATCTCGGCGATGATGTGTTGCGGGTCGCGGCGCGAAGTTTCGATGGTTTTGTTGGGGTTTTTTACTGAGAGGTCAAAGCTGGTGGGATCGATGGTGGTGGCGTCGATGGTCCAGGATTTTTCGGAGTCCGCGAAGCTGGCCTGGAGGCGCAAAAATTCGGTGAGGTCGGCGTCGTTGAGGGCGCTGGTTTTGCCCAGGCTGCGGCCTGGGTCGAGTTGGTAATACCAGATTTTTCGGGTGGGTGCGCCCTTCTCGAAGAACAGCACGACGGTTTTCACGCCTGCGCCTTGGAAGGTGCCGCCGGGGCAGTCCAGCACCGTGTGCAGATTGCAGTTTTCGAGCAGTTCCTGGCGCAGGGCGCGGGAGGCGTTGTCGGAATTGGAGAGAAAGGTGTTCTTGATGATTATGGCGGCGCGGCCGCCGGGGCGCAGGTATTTGATGAAATGTTGGAGGAACAGGAAGGCGGTTTCGCCGGTTTTGATGGGGAAATTCTGCTGCACCTCTGGCCGTTCTTTGCCGCCGAAGGGCGGGTTGGCGAGGATGATGTCGAAGCGGTCTTTGTCTTGAATGTCGGCGATGTTCTCGGCCAGGGTGTTGGTGTGGATGACGTTGGGCGCTTCGATGCCGTGCAGGATCATGTTCATGATGGCGATGACGTAGGCGAGGCTTTTTTTCTCCTTGGCGTAGAAGGTGCGTTTTTGCAGGGTGTCGCGCTCGGCGGTGGTTTGGGCGCGGGCGTTGAGATAGTCGAAGGCTTCGCAGAGGAACCCGGCGGAGCCGGCTGCGCCGTCATAGATGCGTTCGCCGATTTGGGGTTTTGTCACGGCGATCATGGCGCGGATGAGTGGGCGGGGCGTATAATATTCGCCGCCGTTGCGGCCCGCATTGCCCATGTTTTTGATTTTGGCTTCGTAGAGGTGTGAAAGTTCGTGTTTTTCGGCTTGGGAGCGGAAATGTAGGCCGTCGATGAGTTCCAGGGCGTCGCGGAGCGAATAGCCGCTTTGGAATTTGCTGCGGATTTCGGAGAAGATTTCGCCGATTTTATATTCGATGGTGTCGGGGCCTGCCGCGCGGGCCTTGAAGCCTTGGAGGTATGGGAAGAGATCGCGGTTCACGTAGTCGATGAGGTCGGGGCCGGTGAGGGCGCGGTCATGGTCGAAGGAGCCGTCTGGCTTTTTCGGCGCGGCCCAGGAGGCCCAGTTATGTGGCGTGTCGATGATGCGGGTGTAGGGCTGGCCGTGTAGGTCCGCTTCGGTGGTGCGGGTGTATTCCAGATCGTCCAGGTATTTGAGGAACAGCATCCAGGAGGTTTGCTCGGTGTAGTCCAGCTCGGTGGTGCAACCGGCTTCTTTCCAGAGGACGTCATCGATGTTTTTGAAAATTTGCTCGAAGCTGGTGGTGGCGTTGGCGGCGCGGGATGTGGGCCGGGCGGCGGGCTTGGGCTGGGCTGTGGGGATTTTTGCGGTGTCGTCGGTGTGATCGGCGAGGGCGACGGAACCGCCCCGGCCTCGGCCTTTGGCGATTTTTCCCTCGTCGATCAGGGCGGCTTGAATGCGGGCGTAGGTGTCATCCTGCCAGCCGAGTTCGGTTTGGAGTTTGCCGTTACCGGCGGTGCCGCCGAGTGCGGCGAGGGTTTCGAGAAATTTTTGCTGCTGAGATGAGCTTGCCATGAATAGTCCCTGTTTTGGCGCATTTTGGCCGGGGCGAAGTTTGGCCGAGGCTGGGAGCGATGGCAAGGTTGGGCGCGGGCGCCGGTTACGGGTGGCTTCCTTGCAGCATGGTGATGCTGAGATAGGCGGCGAGGCCGATGCCGAGGAGCGAGATGAGGGCGGCGAGGGCGAGGTCGAGGCGGCCGGATTGGATGGGTTGGGGAGTGGGGTTTTCGATGGCTTTGCGGTTATGGGCGAAGCGGAGCATGGCGGCGGCGACCATGAGGGCGCCGGCGATGATGAGGCTGACGCCGACCAGGGCGGAGGCGACCTGGCCGGAGAGGTTGATGGATTTATGGAGCGATTGGCCGGCGATTTTCAGGAAGATGTCGAAGCGTTCGACCAGGAAGCCGAAGGCCATCACGGCGATGGCGGTGCGCACCCAGGCGAGGAAGGTGCGTTCGTTCGCCGCGTGGTCGGTGAAGTGGGGGATGGTCATTTGGTGTCCTGGCGGCGCGTTTGGGGGAGGGGCGCGCCGTTATGCGGCGCGTTTGGCGACTTCCTCCGGGGACATGTGGATGAGGGCGGTGTAGTCGGCGATGAGGGCTTCGGTGATGGCGCCGGGGGTGAAGCTGTGGGTGCCGATGGCGCGGACGGGGGTGACTTCGGCGGCGGTGCCGGCGAGGAACACTTCGGTGGCGCGGTCGAGATCATCGAGCGGGATGCGGCGTTCGATCACGGGGATTTGGCGGGCGCGGGCCAGGGCCATGACGGTGCGGCGGGTGATGCCATCGAGGAAGCTTTCGGGGGTGGGGGTGTGGAGTGCGCCATCGATGGTGAGGAAGATGTTGGCGCCGGTGGCTTCGGCGATGTGGCCTTCGATGGTGAGCATCAGGGCGTCATCGAAGCCTTCGGCTTCGGCGGCGTGTTTGGAGAGGGTGCCGATCATGTAGAGGCCGGCGGCTTTGGAGGCGGTGGGGGCGGTGCGTGGGTCGGGGCGGCGCCATTGGGCCATGCCGAGGCGGACCCCTTTCATGCGGTCAGCGCCGAACAGATTGGGCCAGGGCCATGCGGCGATGGCCAAGTGGATTTTGGTTTTTTGGGCGGAGACGGCGAGCTGTTCGGAGCCGCGCCACGCGAGGGGGCGGATATAGGCGTCGGTCAGGTTGTTGGCTTTGAGGACGGCGTTGCAGGCGGCATCGATTTCATCGGCGGTGTAGGGGATGTCAAAGCCGAGGATTTTGCCGGAATGGATCAGCCGGTTGGTGTGGTCGCGCAGGCGGAAGATGTTGCCTGAATAGGCGCGTTCACCCTCGAACACGGCGGAGGCGTAATGCAGGCCGTGGGAGAGGACGTGCAGCTTGGCGTCCCGCCAGGGGATCAGCTGGCCATCCCACCAAATGGTGCCGTCGCGGTCATCGAAGGGGATTAGGCTCATCGGAGGTTCCTTATCGTTGGGACGTCGTTGCGTATTTAGATCGATCTGATTGATTTTGGTCGGCAAAAGGACGTATATACTGTCTTATCACGGGTCGGGATTGGTTGGTAATCGGACCAATGGGAATGGAGGATGCCATGCAAGACAAGTCTGCTCAAGCCGGTTTGCCCGCGGGGCTGTTGTTTTTGCGCGAGGAAGAGTTGCGTTTGGCGCAGGACATGCTGTTTTTTGCGCAGCGCGATTTGGTGGCGGCGCCGGATATCATTTTGGCGGGCATGGATATGGGGCGGGCGCATCATCGGACGTTGCATTTCATTGGGCGTAATCCGGGGATGAAGGTGGGGGAGTTGTTGGAGATTTTGGGGATTGCCAAGCAGAGTTTGGCGCGGGTGCTGGGGCCGTTGATCGAGCAGGGTTATGTGAGCCAGGTGCCGGGGCGGGTGGATCGGCGGCAGCGTCTGTTGAGTTTGACTGAGGCGGGGGTGGCGTTGGAGCGGCGGTTGTTCGAGGCGCAGCGCGAGCGGTTGGTGGTGGCGTTTCGCGAGGCGGGCGGGCCGGCGGTGGAGGGGTTTCGGCGGGTGTTGCTGGGGATGATGAAGGCGCCGGCGCGGGATTATTTGGAGCGGCGGGAATTGGCGCGGCGCGATGGGGTGCGTCGAGACGGGATGCTTCGAGACGGGATGCAGGGGCCGCGCTGATGGCGATCCAGCCGGGAGTGCCTGAGCAGGGGCATGTGTTGCTGGTGGATGATGATGAGCGGCTGCGCAAATTGATGGCGCGGTATTTGACTGAGAATGGGTTTGCGGTGACCACGGCGGCGAGTGCGGCGCAGGCGCGGGATTTATTGCGCAGTATTGATCCGGATTTGCTGGTGTTGGATGTGATGATGGCCGATGAGACCGGGTTGGAATTGACCGAGCGGTTGCGTGCGGATCGGGCGCCGTCGCTGCCGATTTTGCTGCTGACGGCGCGGGGCGCGCCGGAGGATCGGATTGCCGGGTTTGAGGCGGGGGCGGATGATTATTTGGCCAAGCCGTTTGACCCGCGTGAATTGTTGCTGCGGATTAGGGCGTTGTTGCGGCGGCGGGTGATGCCGAGCGTGTTGGCGGGGCCGGTGCAGTTGGGGGCGGCGCAATTTGACGCGGAGCGGGGCGAGTTGGTGACGCCGCGCGGGCGGGTGCGGTTGACGGGGGCGGAGGCGGGGTTGTTGGCGGCGTTGGCGGCGCGACCGAATCAGATTTT
Organism: Acidiphilium sp. 37-60-79; assembly: GCA_002279355.1. Lineage (GTDB taxonomy): Bacteria > Pseudomonadota > Alphaproteobacteria > Acetobacterales > Acetobacteraceae > Acidiphilium. The sequence continues at coordinate 42,168 of NCBV01000029.1, read as the reverse complement.
GTCGCGCGAGGCGTTGGCGGATTTATTGGCGATGGATGAGACCGGGGAGCGGGCGATTGATGTGCAGGTGACGCGGTTGCGGCGCAAGATTGAGGTTGATCCGCGTGAGCCGCGATTTTTGCAGACGGTGCGCGGGCGGGGGTATATTTTGAAGCCGGGGGCGTGAGGGTGCGGCTGCGCACCGAGCGGGTTGATCCGGAGCGATTTTTGCGGCGGGTGCTGCCGCGCAGCCTGTTTGGGCGGACTTTGTTGATTGTGCTGGTGCCGCTGATTTTATCCGAAGCGGTGGCGTTGCAGATTTTTTATGGCAGTCATTTGGATGCGCTTTGAGTTTGCGTTTCATGAGCATCCGGGGAGGCCATTTGTGGCGCAATTGCCGCCGCATGCGTTCGGGCCGGTGGATCAGGATTTGATTGCGGCGCTGCGCACCGGGTTGGGGCGGCCCTTCGCGCTGGTATGGCATGGGCCGCCGGGGATGATCCGGGTGGATATTGCCGAGCCGGGCGGGGTGTTGACGGTGGATGTGCCGCGCAAGCGGCTTTACGTGGGGCAGCTTTACATTTTCTTTGCCTGGCTGGCGGGGACGACGATGTTGCTGCTGGGGCTGGCGACGCTGTTTTTGCGCAATCAGGTGCGCGGGATCAAGCGGTTGGCGGGAGCGGCGGAGGCGTTCGGGATGGGGCGCGATGCCGGGCCGATCCGCCCGGAGGGTGCGGCGGAAATTCGGCGTGCGGGGGCGGCGTTTAACCGGATGCGCGATCGGGTGCGGCGGTTTTTGGCGCAGCGCACGGCGATGCTGGCCGGGGTTTCGCATGATTTGCGCACGCCGCTGACGCGTTTGCGGCTGGCGCTGGCGATGCTGCCGGAGGAATTGCCGGATCGCGCCGAGATGGAGCGCGATATTGAGGAGATGGAGCGGCTAATCCGGCTCTATTTGGAGTTTGCGCGCGGCGAGGGGGAGGAGCAGCCGGTGGCGACTGATTTGTCGATGCTGATTGGCGAGGTGGTGGCGCAGGGGCGTCGGCGTGAGGCGCAGGGCGGGGCGCGGGTGGTCAGTGATGTGGACGCGTTGCCGATGGTGTTGTTGCGACCGGAGGGCATGCGGCGGGTGCTGAGCAATTTGCTTGATAATGCGATGCGCCATGCGCGCTTGGTGCGGATTGCGGCGATGCGCGATGGTGAGCGGGCGGTGCGGATTGTGGTGGATGATGATGGGCCGGGGATTCCGGCGGATCGGCGGGCGCGGATGATGCGGCCGTTCGAGAGCGGCTCGGCGGCGGGGACGGGGCTGGGGTTGGCGATTGCGCTGGATATTATCACCGCGCATGGCGGCGAGCTGGTGTTGGAGGATAGTCCGCTGGGCGGGCTGCGCGCGCGGATCGGGCTGCCGGTTTAGTGTCCTGCCCCTGAAATTCGTTGGATTTCGGAATCAGAGTGGACACTAGAAAATTCAATGATTTAGTGGCCTGCTTATCCCTGAAATTCATCTCATGAATTTCAGGGGCAGAACACTAGCGGGTGATTGGCGGGCGCAGGCGGGCCATCGAGAGGCTGTCGGCTAGGGCGCCGTCGCGCAGGGCATAGTCGCGCAGATGGCCTTCTTGGACGAAGCCGAGCCGGTGATAGAGGGCGATGGCGCGGCTGTTATCGGCAAACACGGTGAGTTCGAGGCGGGTGAGCCCGAGCCAATGATCTGCGAGGTCGAGCAGGGCGGTGAGCAGGGCGGTGCCGATGCCTTGGCCGTGATGCGCATCGGCCACCATAACGCCGATATGGCCGACATGGGCGCGGCGACCCGTATAGCGATCGAGCGAGGCGGAGCCGGTGATGATGGCGTTTTGCTCGGCGACCAGCAGATGGCTATTGGCGCCGAGTTTGGCGATGTAGGATTCGGTGTCAGCGAGGCGGCTGAACGGGATGGCCAGGGTGCCGTGGCGGACTTTGGGCAGGTTGCGGATGGCGGCCAGGGCGGGCGCGTCGTTGGCGTGGGCCGCGCGAATCGTGAGGGTTGGCGTCATGACGATCAGGTGGCGGTGAGTTTGGGTTTGGGTTTCGGTTTCGGCTGGGTGGGGCCCATGATGTGTTTAATCGCGGCGATGGTGGTGGGGGTGTTCCAGTCGCCTGCGCCTTCCAGGGTGGCGGCGATGAGGCCGTTACGGTTGACCACGGCGGTAAAGGGGATGCCGCTGGTGTCGAACGCGGTGAGGGCGCTGGAATTGGGGTCGATCAGCATGGGCATGCCGGTAATGTGGTGGCGCTCGAAAAATGGGCGCACCACTTGGGCGCCGGAGGAATCCACCGAGATCAGCAGGACGCGGATGCCGGTGCCGTGGAGGGATTTGTTCAAGGCGAGCAGGGTGGGTAGTTCGGCGCGGCAGGGCGGGCACCAGGTGGCCCAGAAATTCACGATCAGGCCGGTGCCGTGGTAATGGGCGAGGGTGAGACGCCGACCCTCTTGGTCCATGAAATGGAATTCGGGTGCCGGGATCGGCATGGTTTGGTTCCAGCCGGATGAGGCGTCCGGAAGGTGGATGGCGGCGTGCGCCGATTTGCTGAACCCGGCCAGCGCCGCTAGATCAGGGGCGGTGGCGCCGGCGGCCAGCATGGCCAGCGAGCGGCGCGAGAAAGATCGTCTGGAAAGCGAGAGTTTCATGAGTAGCGAATCCTCGAAATCGGCAAAACTAGAATATAATGGTGGCGCGTCGGGCGCAAAACTGCAATGGGGCGGGCGCTTTGCCGCCGGTCCCGATGCTGTGATGCAGGCGATCAACGCCTCGATTGGGGTGGATCAGCGGCTGTGGCGCGAGGATATTGCGGGTAGCCGGGCGCATGCGGCGATGCTGGCGGCGCAGGGGATTATTACCCAAGAAGATGGTGCGGCGATTGCCGAGGGGTTGAGTGCCATCGCGGCGCAGATTGCGGCGGGGGATTTTCAGTTCGATCCGGCGCTTGAGGATATTCACACCAATATCGAGGCGGCGTTGGTCGCCCGCATTGGTGAGGCGGGACGGCGGTTGCATACCGCCCGCAGCCGCAATGATCAGGTGGCAACGGATTTTCGGCTGTGGGTGCGCGCGGCGATTGATGCGCTCGATGCCGGGCTGGTGGATTTGATGCGGGCCTTGGCGCAGCGTGCGACCGAGCATGCGTCGATGATTATGCCGGGATTCACCCATTTGCAGTCGGCCCAGCCGGTGACGTTTGGGCATCATTTGCTGGCTTATGTGGAGATGTTGGCGCGCGATCGGGGCCGGTTGGCGGATGCGCGCAAGCGGCTCAACCAGTCCCCGCTGGGGGCGGCGGCGTTGGCGGGGACCAGTTTTCCGATTGACCGGCAGATGACGGCGGCGGCGCTGGGATTTGACGCGCCGTGCGGCAATTCGCTCGATGCGGTGTCGGACCGGGATTTTGCCATTGAGTTTTTGGCGGCCTTGTCGCTGCTCGCGATGCATTTATCGCGCTTTGCCGAAGAGATTGTGATTTGGACCAGCGCGCCGTTTCGCTTCATTCGCTTATCGGATGCCTATTCCACCGGCTCGTCGATTATGCCGCAAAAGCGCAATCCGGATGCGGCGGAATTGGCGCGGGCGAAGACCGGGCGGATTTTTGGCGCGTTGATCGGGCTGCTGACGATTATGAAAGGGCTTCCTTTGGCCTATGCCAAGGATATGCAAGACGATAAAGAAGCCACGTTTGCCGGGTTTGATGCGGCGGAATTGGTGATTGCCGCGATGGCCGGGATGGTGCGCGATATGCAGCCCGATGGCGCGCGGTTGCGGGCGGCGGCGGGGGCGGATTTTGCCACCGCGACCGATTTGGCGGATTATTTGGTGCGCGAATTGGGCTTACCGTTTCGCACCGCCCATCATGTGACCGGGCGGATTGTGGCGGCGGCAGAGCAGGCCGGGGTGGATTTGACCGAATTGCCGCTCGCCGCGATGCAGGCCATCGAACCGAGGCTGACCGAGGCGGTGTTTGCGGTGTTGAGCGTGGAGGCCTCCGTCGCGTCGCGCCGGAGTTATGGCGGAACGGCGCCCGCGCTGGTGCGGGCGGCGGCGTCGCAATGGTTGGAGGCGTTAAGTTGAGGCGAGTGACACAAATCGCGTTGGTGATCGCGGCGCTCGGGGTCTGTGCGGCGTTAAGCGGCTGCGGACGGGCGGGGGCGCCGACAGCGCCGGGGCCAACCAGTGCGCTGACCTATCCGCATCAATATCCGTCGCGGCAATAGGCGATGAAGGTGGATTTGGGGCGCGATCAGCCTTGGCATCGGCTGGTGGCGGCGCGGCCTTGGCTGCGCATGGATGCAACAGAGGGACTGTGTTTCGATGGCGCGCCGCTGGCGCGGCTGGCGCGCGCGCATGGCACGCCCGCTTGGGTTTATAGCGCATCATTGCTGCGCGGGCGGCTGGCGACTTTGCAGGGGGCGTTGGCGGCGGGGGGGGTGCGGGCGGATATTCGCTATGCGGTGAAGGCGAATGATCATTTGGCGGTGCTGACGATCCTGCGCGCAGGCGGGGCGGGTGCGGATGTGACCAGCGCGGGCGAGTTTGGCAGGGCGCGGGCGGCGGGGATCGCGCCGGCGCAAATGGTTTATTCCGGTGTGGGCAAGCGTGATGATGAGATCGAGCAGGCGCTGGCGGCGGAGATTGGCCAGATTAATGTGGAGAGTGCCGAGGAATTGCCGGTGATTGCGGCGATTGCGCGCAGGCTCGGGGTGGTCGCGCCGGTGGCGCTGCGGGTGAACCCGGATATTGCGGCGGGCGGGCATGACAAGATCAGCACCGGCCGGGCGGCGGACAAGTTCGGGATTGATTATGATCAGGCGGCGGCGCTGTTTCGCCATGCGGCGTCGTTAGACGGGATCGTGGCGGTGGGGTTTTCCACCCATATTGGCAGCCAGATTTTTGCGCCTGCGCCGTTTGAGGCGGCGTATCGGCGGGTGTTGGCGTTGGTGGATGGGCTGGCGCAGGAGGGGTTTTCGCTCCGGCGGCTGGATTTGGGCGGGGGGTTTGGCATTCCCTATGATGATGGGCCGGGATTTGCGCTGGAGGCGTATGCGGCGATGGTCGCGCGGCTGATGGCGGGGCGGGATTTGGAATTATTGATCGAGCCGGGGCGCTGGCTCGCGGGGCCTGCGGGGATTTTGCTGACGGGCGTGACGCGGGTGAAGCGGACAGCGCAGGGGCGGTTCGTGGTGCTGGATGCGGGGATGAATGATTTGCTGCGCCCGGCTTTGTATGACGCGCATCATGGCGCGGTGCCGGTGTCGTCGGCGGCGGCGGCGGGCATTGGCGCCTCGGCGACGCTGGTGGGGCCGGTGTGCGAGAGTAGTGATCGGTTCGGCATTTATGCGTTGCCGGAGCTTGGCGCTGGTGCGGCGATCGCGATTTTGGATACGGGCGCCTACGGGGCGGTGATGAGTAGCGTCTATAATGGCCGACCGCTGGCGGCGCAGATATTGCTGGATGGCGGGCGCGATCATGTGATCCGGGCGCGCCAGAGCGTGCCGGATTTGTGGCAGGGCGAGATTGTGCCGGACGGGCTTGGCTGATGCGCGAGCAGCTCGACGCGGTACGGCGGCGGGCGCTGCTGGTGCTGTGGAGCGAGAGGCTGGCCTCGGTCGCGATGGTGCCGATGGCGGTACTGCTTGGCTATGTGATGTTGCTGCTGGCGGGTTTCTCGGGCGGGTGGCTGCAAATTGCCGGGCTGGTGGCGATGGCGGGCTCGTTGTTTTGGGCGGCGCGGATGGTGCGGCGGCCAGGGCTGGCGGAGGCGGATCGGCGGATTGAGCGAGATTCCGGGCTGGCGCGGTGGAATTTGGCGATGATCGAGGATCGGCTGGTGGGTGCGCCGGGGACGGCGCTGCCAGCGGGGACGGTGCAGCTTTTCGCCGCGCATCGGGCGCGGTTGGCCCGCGAGGTGGCGCGGGCGCGGGTGGGTGCGCCGGAGCTTGATCTGTTTAGCCGCGACCGGTTTGGGCTGCGGGCATTGCTGTTGCTGGGGGTTGTGGTGCTGGCGGTGCTGGCGGGGCCGCAGGCGGGGCCGCGTTTGGCGCGTGGTTTTTTGCCGCCAAGCCTGCTGGGGCCACGGCCACAGCTGCAGCTTTGGCTGACGCCGCCGGTTTGGACCGGTCGGGCGCCGAGGGTGCTGGGGGCGGTCAAGCAGGTGCGGGTGCTCGCGGGGAGTTCGCTCTCGTTGATTATTACCGGGGTGGGGCGCGGCGATGCGGGGCCTCCCGTGCGGTTTGCCGGGGTGGGCTTGCCGTCGGGCCCGCTGGGTGGCGGCAGTTTTCGGGCGCGCTTGGCGATTGAGCGGAGCGGTGAGTTGCAGGTGGGGCCGTTTTGGCGGCGTTTGGTGCGGCTGCGGGTGATGGTTCGCGTGCCGCGTGCGCCGGTGGTCGCGTTTGCCGGGATGCCGATGCGCGATCGCGATGGGCGCGAGCAAATTGGCTGGCGGATTGATAGCCCGTACGGGGTGAAAGATTTTTCGCTCCGGCTGCGGCCAGTGAACCAGCCAGTGCCGCGGCAAAAATTGGCGGTGCCTCTGCCGGAGCAAATTGTGCCGTTGGGGGCGCGGGCGGCGGGGGTGGGGCGTGAGCGGGTGTCGCTGGCGGCGAGCCGCTATGCCGGGTTGCCGGTGCGCGCGGTGCTGTCAGCGACCAATCAGCGCGGGATGGTGGGGGTTTCGGCGCCGGTGCGGTTTCGGCTGCCAGCGCCGGTTTTGCGCAATGCGACGGCGGCGCAGATATTTTTGCTCCGTCAGTCGTTGGCGCTGCATCCGAGCGCGGGCTTGGCGGTTGGGGCGGGGTTGGCGCGGCTGGGGGTGCAACCGCCGGGCAAGGTGACGGCGGCGACGGATTTGGCGATCGGGGTGGCGGCGCAGCGCTTTGCCCATGGGGCGGTTGGGCATCCGTTCGCGCTGTTATGGCGATTGATGCAGCAAGCCGAGCAGGGCAAGGGGTTTCGCACGGCGCAGCGTTTGGCCGCGTCGCGGGCGGCGTTGGAGCGGGCGTTGCGGCGCGATATTGCCAACGGTGCGGTTGATCAGGCGGCGTTGCGGCGTTTAGTGCGGCGTTTGGAGCAGGCGTCTGCGGCGCATTTGGCGGCGGTAGGTGGTGCGCAGGCGGCGCAGAGTGCGGCCTTGCAGGCGCAGGTTAATCGGGCGGTGGAAAAATTGGCGCGGCGGATCGCGCGGGAAGCGCAGGCGGGCGAGACCAAGCGGGCGGCGGCGGATTTGCGCAGATTGGACCGGATGTTAAGCGGCTTGCAACATGCGCGGCCGATGAGTGCGGCGCAGGCGGCGCAGGCGCAGGCGCGTGAACAGGCCGCGCAGGCGGCGGGGCGGCAATTGGCACAGATGATTCGGGCGCAATCGGCGTTGCTGGATCAGAGTACAGCGATGGCGCATCCGGTGTTTTCGGGGATGACGCCCCCGGGTCAGGTGCCTTTGGGACCTAAAGCGGGTGCGCCGACAGCGGGTGGTGCGGGGCCGCAGAATTTGGCGGGGGCGCAAGCGGGGTTGCAGCAACAGGCTGCGGCGTTGGCGCAGCGGATGGGGGCGGCGCATTTAGCGGGGGTGGCGCGGCTAGGGGCGGCGGCGCAGGCGATGGCGCAGGCGCAGGCACAATTGCAGGCGGGTGATCCGGCGGGGGCGGCGCCGGCGCAGCGCGCGGCGATTGCCGCTTTGCAGCAAGCGGCGCAAGCGACGGCACAGCAGCAGGCGGGGGTGCAACAGCAGGCGGGGGCGCAGGGTCAACAGTCCGGATCGGCGCCGGGCAGCGATGCAGCGGGTGCGGGGTCGCACGGTGGCCCGCCGGGGCCGAACGGTGTTGGGGGTGGCGGGGCATTGCCGCTCAAGCGCGCTGGGCAGGGCAATGCGGCGCGCCGGATTGAGCGATCCTTGATCAAGCGCGATGCGCGGCCGGGACTGCCCGCGCAGGCGCATGATTATTATCGGCGGCTGCTCGGCAAACCCTGATTAGATCAATATTCGTTTAGGTCGAATCGATCGATTCGACCTAAACGAATATTGATCGGCAAACAAAGGGTCATTGAATTTTCTGAGATGAATTTCAGGGATAAGCAGGCCACTAAATCATTGAATTTTCTAGTGTCCACTCTGATTCCGAAATCCAACGGATTTCAGAATCGGGACACTAGAAGGGGAGTTTCATGCCCTCGGGGAGCGAAATGCCGCCGGTGGCTTTTTGCATTTCGGCGGCGGAGACGGCATCGAGCTTGGTGCGGGCGTCGCTATGGGCGGCGATCAGCAGGTCTTGCAGGGTTTCGGCTTCCTCGGGGGCGAGCAATTTCGGGTCGATGGCGACGCGTTTGAGCGCGCCTTTGCCGGAGAGCGTTAGGCGCACGAGGCCGGCGCCGGATTGGCCCTCAATTTCGAGCGTTTCCAGCATGGCCTGCATATCCTGCATTTTTTGCTGCATTTGCTGGGCTTGCTTCATCAGGCCGGCGAGATTTTTCATGAATACTCCTGATCGAGGGTGGACTCATCGGTGGGTGGTTCGTCATCGGCGCCGGGGACGGGTGCTGCCCCCAGGGCTTGTGGTGGATCTGGGCGGTGCAGGGCTTCGATGCGCGCGCCGGGGAAGGCGGCGAGCACGGCTTGGACCAGCGGGTGCTGGCTCGCACGCTGATGGGCGTTGGTGGCTTCCTGCTCCTCGGCGGCGGCGAGGCTGAGGGCGGATTTTTCGGCGGAGAGGGCAATGGTCCAGCGGCGGCCGGTTTCCTGCTCCAGCATCGCGCCGAGCCGGGCGGCGAGGTCACGCGGGGCGGATGGGGCGAGGTTTAGCTCGATGATGGGCGGCGCAAAACGGACCAGGCCGGCATCGTGGCGTAGATGGGCGTGCAGGCGGATATCGCGCCGGTCATGGGCGAGGGCGACGACTTGCTCGAAGCTGGTGGGCATTGGGCGGGGAGCGGGTGCGGGTGGGGCGTTGGGTGCGGCGCTGATGATCGGGGCGCCATTGGCTACCGCGCGCAGCATGCTGCCGCCGGGGTTGGGGCTGGGCGCGGATGGAGTGGATGCGGGCGCGGGCGCGGAGTCGCGCAGGTGGCGGAGCAGATCGCCGGGGGTGGGGGCGTCGGCGACGAAGCAGAGGCGGATGAGCACCATGTCGGCGCACGCGCGGCGGTCGGTCGCTTGATCGATGTCGGCGAGGCCTTTTTGCAGCATTTGCCAAAGGCGACCGAGCCAGGGGATCGAGAGTTGCTCGGCGAGCGCGCGGCCACGGGTGCGTTCGAGTTCGGGCAGGGCGGTGCTGGTGGCGAGATCGGGGATCGATTTCAGCCGTGAGAGCGTATGGGTCAGGCCGAGCAAATCCTGCATCACCTGGCCAGGTTCGGCGCCGTTATCATGGGCGTGATCGAGCACGCCGAGGGCTTGGGCAATGTTGCCGGCGGCGAGGGCGTCCATCAGGTCGAACACGATGGAGCGATCCGCGAGGCCAAGCATGGTGGCGACGGCGTCGCTGGTGATGGTGGTGGCATCGGGGCCAAGGGCGATGGCTTGGTCGAGCAGCGACAGGCCATCGCGCACCGAGCCATCGGCGGCGCGGGCGATGGCCTCGAGCGCGCCGGGGTCGATCGTGATCGCTTCGGCGGCGGCGACCCGCGCGAAATGGGCGGCGAGGGTTTCGATGGGCACGCGCTTGAGGTCGAAGCGCTGGCAGCGCGAAAGGATGGTGATCGGGACTTTGCGGATTTCGGTGGTGGCGAAGATGAATTTGACGTGCGGGGGTGGCTCTTCGAGGGTTTTGAGCAGGGCGTTGAAGGCGTTGCGCGAGAGCATGTGGACTTCATCGATGATGAAGACTTTGGTGCGCGCCATCATCGGTTTGAACTGGGTGGCATCGATGATCGCGCGCACATCATCGACGCCGGTATTGGAGGCGGCGTCCATCTCGATCACGTCGGGGTGGCGGTCTTCGAGGATTGAGCGGCAATTGGCGCAGACGCCGCAGGGATCGGCGGTGGCGTTGCCGGTGCCATCGGGACCGATGCAGTTGAGGGCGCGGGCGATGATGCGCGCGGTGGTGGTTTTGCCGACGCCGCGCACGCCGGTGAACATGAAGCCATGGGCGATGCGGTTCATCGCGAAGGCGTTGCGCAGGGTGCGGACCAGGCCGTCTTGGCCGATCAGATCATCGAAATGGGTGGGGCGGTATTTGCGGGCGAGGACGCGATAGGCGGGGGCGGATTCGGGGTTTGGCTCGGGCGCGGGGTCATCGCCGAACAGGGAGGGTCCTGGGGGCGGCGGCGGCGGATCATCGTCGAATAAACCGGCCATGGGCTCCGAACGCTATTGGGTTGGAAAGATATTGGGTTGGAAAGATCGGCTGGAGGTGGGAGACCGGATCAGCGACCCGTGCGGAAACTCGTTGCGGCTGCTGCCTTCCGGCCCTGACCGGGTTGGCGAGACGCCCGTCCGCGACCGATCTCCCGGGGGTGGTATCCGATGTTTGGCGGCGATTGGCAAGGCTCGCGTGGTTACGGGGCGGTTTTGGCGACCGGGATGGCGACTTCGTTGCGGCGCAGGAAGGGCAGCGTCCAGGGTGGATCGTAGAACCAGGCATCGGGCGGGCCGTCCGCGTGCCAGGGGCTGGTGGCGAGGATGTGGGTCAGTTTGGCCTGTTCGCGGGCGATGGCGCTGGGGCTGCGGCTGCCGGTGAAGCGCAGCACCGCGATGGTGGCGGCGGGAATGGTGACCAGACGCACTTGCGGATTGTTGGGGATGGGCAGGGTTTCCAGCGTATACTGCGCGGGCATGTAAAAGCTGATGGTCCAGCCTTGGGCCGATTTCGATTGGGCGACGGGGGCGGTCATGGCGATTTTGCCGCTGTTTGATTGTGATTGTGCGACCGGTGCGGTCATGGCGATCGAGTGGCCGCCATGGTTGGCGCCGAAAATATAGCCGGCGAGGCGGCGGAAGCCTTGGTTGCGGGCGGCTTCGGCGCTGGCATCGACCGTTGTTTCGGCGGCGATGCGCGGCGCGTATTGGCGGATTTCGACCGGGCCGAGCTGGGCGATGACGCTGAATTTCGGCTCAGGCGTGCTCGAGCGAATGCCGAACACCGAGCAGCCGGAGAGGAATAGGGTGGTGAGCATGGGGAGGATCAGGATTCGTTTCATGATGATGTTCGACAGTTGGGGATGCCGGGTGCGCGGGGCAAGGGCGCAAAATACCAGACGGCCTGTAAGCCGGGTTTTGTCCGTGCGTTGCCGCACGGGGCAGCCATTCCTCTGGGATGCGCATTGCTGCGCACCTCGCGCGACCAACCCGGGCGGCGGGCCGAAACATCCCTGCGGCCATGATTGCTCACGCCGCCGGCCACCCCTATTCGGTCTTGCTCCCGGTGGGGTTTACCCTGCCGCGACCGTTACCGGTCGCGCGGTGCGCTCTTACCGCACCGTTTCACCCTTGCCTGCGGGCTTGCGCGCGCGGGCGGTTTGTTTTCTGTGGCACTATCCCTGGGGTCGCCCCCGCCGGCCGTTAGCCGGCACCGTTGTTCCGTGGAGCCCGGACTTTCCTCCATCGTGATTGGATCACGACAGCGGCTGCCCGGCCGTCTGGTGAAAGGGTCATGGCGCAGGCGGGCGCCTCCGTCAAATGCCTCGTACCGCGATGGCGGTGGTTTGCGGCAGAACGGGTCATTCATCGATGTGTTCGCCGATTGATTAGGGACTGATCTGTGATTGTTTCGCACCTTCTGGGATCAAGAGCGTGGTGGTGTGCTGGGCGATCATCGCTTCTTCGTTGGTGGGGATGACCCAGACGGAGACGGGCGTGGTGGGGCGGCTGATCAGGAGGGTGTTGTGATTGTTTGCTGTGGCATCGAGGGTGATGCCGAAATGGGCGAGATTTGCGCAGATGGCGGCGCGCACGGGGGCGGCGTGTTCGCCGATGCCGGCGGTGAAGATCAGCGCATCGAGGCCGCCGAGGCTGGTGGTGAGGGCAGCGATTTCGCGGGCGGCGATGTGGCAGAATAGGGCGACGGCGCGCTTGGCTTGCGGGCGGGTGCTGGCGAGCAGGACGCGCATATCCGATGATTCTTCGGACACGCCGAGCAGGCCGGAGCGGTTATAGAGCAGATGGCTGATGGCGCTGGCGCTGCGCTGTTCTTGTTCGAGCATATGGAGCACTACGCCGGGATCAAGGCTGCCGGTGCGCGTGCCCATCATCAGGCCATCAAGGGCGGTGAAGCCCATGCTGGTTTCGATTGATTGTCCGGCGCGCAGGGCGCAAACGCTCGCGCCGTTGCCGAGATGGGCGGCGATCACGCGTCCGGCGGCGCGTTGCGGATCGAGTTTGGCGAATTGTTTGGCAATATATTCATAAGAAAGCCCGTGAAAGCCGTAACGGCGCACGCCGGCGCGGTGATAGGATGCGGGGAGGGGTAGGCGGGTGGCGATGTCGGGCATGGTGTGATGAAAGCTGGTGTCAAAGCAGCCGATTTGCGGCAGGTCGGGCCGGAGGGCCGCGATGGCGCGGATGGCGGCGAGATTGTGGGGTTGGTGCAAGGGCGCGAACGGCACTAACGCGTCTAACGCCGTCAGGATGGCGTGGGTGAGCCGCACCGGTGCGGCGTACCGAGTGCCGCCATGGACGATCCGGTGCCCGACGCCGATCAGGCGATCGCCTTGCAGGTGGGTTTCGGCCCAGTTGAGCAGCGGCTCGAGCAAATCTTCATGGCTGAGAGTGGCGCCAGCGGGCCAATCTCGTTCGATGATTGGCTGGTTGGTGTGATCTTTGGCGGATAGATGTGGCGCTTCGCCGATGCGCTCGATTTCGCCGACGGCGAGACGTTTGCCGGTGGTTTCGATAAGGGCGAATTTCAGGCTGGAGGAGCCAGCGTTGACCACCAAGATGGCGGCGGTCATCGGTTGGACCGCCGGTTATGGGCTGCCATTAATAGGGCAACGGCGCAGGAGGCGAGGCGGGTGCGGGCATTATCGGCCCGGCTGGTCAGGATGATTGGGATGCGTGCGCCGACGACCACACCGGCGGCGTCGGCGCCGGCGAGGAAGGTGAGTTGTTTGGCGATCATGTTGCCGGCTTCGAGATTGGGCACCAGCAGAATATCGGCTTGGCCTGCGACGGGCGAGGTAATGTGTTTTTCGGCGGCGGCCCCAGGGCTGATGGCGTTGTCGAGGGCGAGGGGGCCATCAATAATGCCGCCGGTGATTTGGCCGCGTTCGCTCATTTTGCACAGGGCGGCGGCATCGAGTGTGGCGCTCATCGCGGGATCGATGGTTTCGATAGCCGCCAGCACGGCGAGTTTGGGGGTTTCGATGCCGAGCGCGTGGGCGAGATCGATCGCGTTTTGGGCGATATCGCGCTTGGCGGCGAGGTCCGGGGCGATGTTGATCGCGGCGTCGGTGATTAGCAGGGGGCGCGGGTAGCTGGGCACGTCCATAACATAGACATGCGACAGGCGGCGCTCGGTGCACAGGCCGCTTGCGGGGCGCAACACGGCTTCGAGCAGCTCATCGGTGTGCAGTGCACCTTTCATCAGGAGCTGGGCGGCACCGGTGCTGACCAATTCCACGGCGCGGGTGGCGGCGGCGTGGCTGTGCGGCGCTGCTTCGATCCGCAGGCCGGTGATGTCGAGCCCGGCGGCGGCGGCGGCGGCGCGGATTTTTTGCTCAGGCCCCACCAGGATCGGGATGATCAGCCCGGCGACGGCGGCATCCAGCGCGCCGGTAAGCGAGAGCGCGTCACACGGATGCGCGATGGCGGTGACCAAAGGGCCCTGGGCTTTGGCGGCGCTGAGCAGGTCGTTGAAGCGTTCATGGCGGCTCAGCCGGATATCGGGCAGGGCCATCGCGGGGCGGCGGATTTTTTCGGTGGGGGCTTGCACGATGGCGGTGCCTTTGAGCACCAGCACGCCGTTTTGATTAACGGCCTGACAATCGAGGCTCAGCCGGTGTTTTTCGGGGATGCGTTCGCTGACGGTGATTGTGGCGGTGATGGTGTCACCGGGGGCGACGGGGGCGCGAAATTGCAAGGATTGATCGAGATAAATGGTGCCGGGACCAGGGAGTTTGGTGCCGAGGATGGCGGAGATCAACCCGGCGGTCCACAGCCCGTGGACGATGATGTGATGAAACATATCGGTGCGGGCGTAATCGGCATCGAGATGCGCGGGATTGATGTCGCCGGAGAGATAGGCGAATAACGCGATGTCATCGCGGTTCAAGGTGCGGCTGATCGAGGCGGTGTCACCAATGGCAATTTCATCGAACACGCGGTTTTCGAGCATGGCGACGGCTGTGGCTGGCTGGGGTGGATTGTCCATGATGGGAGCCTTACATTTCGTGGATATAGCGCCCGGGTGCGGCGCCGAGGGCATGATAGCCCGCATCGGCGCGGCCGATGGCGGGTGGGGCTATCGGCGCACCGGAATGGGCGGCGAGGAATTTGACCCATTCGGGCCACCAGGAACCCTCATGCACCGGCGCGGTGCGTTGCCATTCGTCTGGGGCGCGATAAGGGGCGCCGGTGGGGCGGGTCATCAGGGCAAAATGCCGGTGCGGATGGCCGGGTTCGCTGACAATGCCGGCATTATGGCCGCCGGAGGTGAGCACGAATGTGAGGGGGCCGTGATTGAGTAGATGCAGCTTATAGACCGAGCGCCAGGGGGCGATATGATCGCGTTCGGTGCCGACGACGAAAAAGGGGGCGGTGATGTCGCCGATGGCCACAGGATGATCGCCCGCGTTGAGCCGACCTTCGGCCAGATCATTATGCAAGAATAGATGGCGTAGATATTCGGCATGCATGCGATAGGGCATGCGGGTGGCGTCCTGGTTCCAGGACATCAGATCGTTCGGATTTTCCGGATCGCCGATGAAATAACGGCGGATCATGCGCGACCAGATTAGGTCGTTCGAGCGCAGCATTTGGAACGCGCCGGCCATTTGGGTGGTATCGAGATAGCCTTGGTGCCACATGATATCGTCAAGAAAGGCGAGCTGGGATTCGGTGATGAAGAGTTGCAATTCGCCCGCTTCGGTGAAATCGGTTTGGGCGGCGAACAGCGAGAGCGAGGCGAGGCGCTCATCATGATCGCGGGCCATGGCGGCGGCGGCCATGGAGAGCAGCGTGCCGCCGAGGCAATAGCCGACGGCGTGGATTTTGGCGGCGCCGGTGATGGCGCTGACCGCATCCATCGCGGCCATAATGCCGACGGTGCGATAATCATCGAGCCCGAGATCGCGATCTGCGGCGGTGGGGTTGTGCCAGGAGATCATGAAGACGGTGTAGCCGTGCTCGGTGAGATAGCGGACCAGGGAGTTTTGTGGCGAGAGGTCGAGAATGTAATATTTCATGATCCAGGCAGGCACGATCAGCAACGGTTCGGGCCGAACGGTTGCGGTGGTGGGGGTGTATTGGATGAGTTCGATCAGCGCGTTGCGATAGATGACGGTGCCGGGCGTAACGGCGACGTCTTTGCCGGGTTGCAGCGGGAGTTCGGTATGATGGCGCAGCGCGATGGCGCTGTCTTGCAGCAGATTTTTGAAACCCGCGCGCACTGATTGGCCCGCGCTGTCGCGGGCGGCTTGCGTGACTTCGGGGTTGAGGAGCGGAAAATTGGTGGGCGCAATGGCATCCAGCGCTTGCCTTGTGATGAAGCTGACGATGCGCTCATGCGCGGGATCGACCCCGGCGATGGCGGTGGTTGCATCGTGCCACCAGCGTTCGCTGCGCAGGAATTGCTCCTTGTATAGGCTGTAGGGCATGTCCTGCCAGCGCGGGTGGGTGAAGCGCCGATCATCGGGGCAGGGTTCGGTGCTTGGTTGATCAAGGCCGAGGGCGATCCGGCTGATCGCGGCGGCGTCCTCGAACATTTGACGGGTGAGGTCCATCCGGCGGGCCGGTTGATTGGCCAGATGCACCGCCCAGTCGCGCCAGGCGAGGGCGAGACCGGCGGGGGACAGGCCGGCGGTGAATTTGGCTTGCGCGGCGTGCAAGGCGCGATCGATGGCATCGGTTGTCGAGACGCGCTCGCCGGTGATGGGGGGGTTGGCTGGTGTGGCTTGAGTGGGTTTGCGGATGGGTTTGGTGTCCGTGCTCATCGCGGATGCTCCTGATTTGCGCGCATTACGCCATGATATGCTGCCCGCCATCGACGGGAATGATGGTGCCGGTGATGCGCGCACCGGCGTCGCTGGCGAGAAAGGCGGCTAGTGTCCCGACATCCTCGATGCTGACGCGTTGATGTTCGGGGGCGGCGCGGGCGGCGCGTTCGAGCAATTCGTCGAACTGATCGATGCCGCTGGCGGCGCGGGTGGCGATCGGGCCGGGGGATAGGGCGTTGACCCGGATATGGCGGGGGCCGAGCTCGGCGGCGAGGTAGCGCACGCTGGATTCGAGCGCGGCTTTGACCGGGCCCATCATATTATAATGCGCGACCACCCGTTCGGCGCCGTAAAAGCTCACGCTGAGTAATGCTCCGCCTTGCGTCATCAAGGGTTCGGCGAGGCGTGCGCAGCGGATGAAGGAATGGCAGGAGACATCCATGGCCAAAGCAAAACCGGCTGCCGAACAATCGGTGACGCGCGCATGGAGGTCGTCGCGGGGGGCAAAGGCCACGGCGTGCAGCAGGAAATCGAGCCGCCCATAGCGCGAGGTGATCGCGGCAAACACTGATTCCAGCGCGCCATCGACCCGGACATCGCAGGGTAACACCAAATCGCACGGCAGAGCGCGGGTGACGGGTTCGACGAAGGGCCGTGCGGCGTCGTTTAAGTAGGTCGCCACCAGATGCGCGCCCGCATCCGCGAAACGCTGTGCGCAGCCGGTGGCGATGGAATGTTCATTGGCGATGCCGAGGACCAGCCCGATTTTGCCAGACAGGTCGATGATCGGTTTGGCTGTTGGGGTGGCCATCCGATCAACGCGTCACCGGCTCGGGGCGTTTGATGTCGATATGCGGTGCGGCAATGGGGTGTGCATCGGCGCGGGGTGCGGGGCGGGGTGCGGGGCGGGGTGCGGGGCGGGTGGTTTCGGCGAAATTGCTTGCGCGCATCATGGCGTCGAGCAGGCCGAACTGGGCCTGGGCGATGGATTGGGCGAGCGCGAATTGCGCTTCGACCATACGCATCATGCCGCCGGTCATTTGTTCGAACAGAACCGGCGAGAAGCCGATGCCGACAAAATTACGTGCGAGATCGGTGAAGGGTTGCGGGCTGGATGGGTTGGTCATAGCGACCTCCTGGTTTGGGGAACCAGGACAGGCTAAATGGCCCGTTTCCTCGCGTCATTGATCGAGATCAAGCGGCGCGGTGGTGCGGCGTTGGGCTATTGCGCTGCTGGGTTTGGTCGGCGGATGGCGTTGATGATCGCGGAAAAATCATCGCTGCCACCACCGTTTTCGACGAAGCGGCGATAGATCTCGGCGGCGTGCGCGCCGAGGGCGGTTTGCGCACCGGCGCTGGTTGCGGCGTCTTGGCTGAGGGCGAGATCTTTGAGCATCAAGGCGGCGGCGAAACCGGGCTTGTAGCCGTGATTGGCCGGGCTGGACGGCACCGGACCGGGAACTGGGCAATAGCTGGTCAGGGCCCAGCATTGGCCTGAGGAGGTGGAGGCGACATCAAACAAGGCGCTCGCATCGAGACCGAGCTTCTCGGCGAGCACGAAGGCTTCGCTGACGCCGATCATGGAGATGCCGAGGATCAAGTTATTGCAAATTTTGGCGGCTTGGCCGGAACCGGCGGGGCCGCAATGGACGATTTTTTTGCCCATCGCGCCGAGGATCGGCTCGGCGCTGGCGAAGGCGCGTTCGGTCCCGCCGACCATGAAGGTGAGGCTGCCGGCGATGGCTCCGCCGACGCCGCCTGACACCGGGGCATCGAGCGCGGGGCAACCCGCCGCATCGGCGCGCTGATGGGCGAGGCGGGCGCTCGCGACATCGATGGTTGAGCAATCGATCAGTAAGGTGCCGGGGGTGGCGGTGGCGAGGATGGTTTGGAAGACATCGAGCACCAAGGCGCCGTTGGGCAGCATGGTGATGATAATCTCGGCATCGCGAACGGCTTGATCGGGCGTGTCGGCGAGGGGGATGGTCGCCCCTTGCGCGTTGGCGCGCGCCTGAGCAGAGACATCGTGGCCGGTGAGCGCATGGCCGGCTTTCAGCAGGTTCGCGGCCATGGGCAGGCCCATATTGCCGAGGCCGATGAACCCGATTTTTGCCATGCGTGTGCTCCGGTTTGCGGGTTTGGCTTGGGTGGCGCGTCAACCCATGGTGGGGATGACGAATTCCGCGCCGTCTTTGACGCCGGAGGGCCAGCGCGAGGTGACGGTTTTGGTTTTGGTATAAAAACGAATCGAATCCGGGCCGTGCTGGTTCAAATCGCCAAAGCCGGACCGTTTCCAGCCGCCGAATGTGTGATAGGCGATCGGCACCGGGATCGGCACATTGACGCCGACCATGCCGACCTGCACGCGCGAGACGAAATCGCGCGCGGCATCGCCGTCGCGGGTGAAGATGGCGACGCCGTTGCCATATTCATGCTCGGTGGGCAGGCGGATCGCGTCTTCGTAGTTTTTGGCGCGCACGATGCTGAGCACCGGGCCGAAAATTTCGTCTTTGTAGATCGCCATGTCGGGGGTGACGTGATCGAACAGGCAGCCGCCGATGAAATAGCCGCCCTCATAGCCTTGCATTTTGAAGTTGCGGCCATCGACCAGGAGTTTAGCGCCTTCCTGCACGCCGGTATCGACGTAATGCTTCACCCGCTCGAGAGCGGCTTTGGTGACCAGCGGGCCGTAATCAGCGCCGGCATCCGACGATAGGCCGATTTTCAGGGCTTCGACCCGGGGGATCAGTTTTTTCACCAGCGCATCGGCGGTGCCTTGGCCAACCGGCACGGCGACCGAGATCGCCATGCAGCGCTCGCCGGCCGAACCGTAACCGGCACCGATCAGCGCATCGACCGCTTGATCCATATCCGCATCGGGCATGATGATCATATGGTTTTTCGCGCCGCCGAAACACTGGGCGCGTTTGCCGTTTTGCGCGGCGGTTGCGTAGATATAATTCGCGATCGAGGATGAGCCGACAAAGCCGACAGCGGCGATGCGCGGATCATGGAGCAGGGCGTCGACTGCGACTTTGTCACCATTGACGACATTGAGAATGCCCGGCGGGCCGCCAGCTTGGACGAAAAGCTCGGCGAGGCGCAGCGGCACCGAGGGATCGCGCTCCGAGGGTTTGAGCACGAAGGCATTGCCGCAGGCGATGGCGGGGGCGAGTTTCCAGAGCGGGATCATGGCTGGGAAGTTGAACGGGGTGATGCCCGCGACCACGCCGAGCGGTTGGCGCAGCGAATAGACATCGATGCCGGTGCCGGCATTTTCGGTGAATTCGCCCTTCAACAAATGCGGGATGCCGATGGCGAATTCGAGCACTTCGATGCCGCGCTGGATGTCGCCTTTGGCGTCTGGGACGGTTTTGCCGTGCTCGGATGAGAGGAGTTTCGCCAGCGGTTCCATATTTTGATTGATCAAATCGAGGAATTTCATCAACACGCGGGCGCGGCGCTGCGGGTTGGTGGCGGCCCAGGCGGGTTGAGCGGCGGCGGCATTGGCGATCGCGGCTTCGACCTCGGCTTGGCTGGCCAGGGGGACTTTGGCCTGCACGGCGCCGGTATTGGGGTCGAACACGTCATCGAACCGGCCAGAACTTCCTTCGACCGCGACGCCGCCGATGAAATGGGTGAGAATTCGAGCCATTTTGTTTACCCCCGGATTTAATTCTGCTTTGACGAGATTTCGGCTTCACGCCGTGGCGCTTACGACGGGATAACCGATTGATTTCTATGGTGCTGTCAGAGGGAATTGAACCCTCGACCTCCTCATTACCAATGAGGTGCTCTACCCCTGAGCTATGACAGCGATGCGGGCGGTATATCGAACGGGGTTGGGCTGTGCAAGCGGGGCTCTTGACGGCGGCCTGATGGCGCGGCTTTGTCCGGCGATGGAATCGGATCAATCGATGAAAACGGCGGCCGAGGCGGCTGCGGCGGCGCGGCGCGAGCGCGAGGCGCAGGCGTTGCGGGCGAATTTGGCGCGGCGCAAGGCGCAGCTGCGCGCCCGCGATGAGGGGCCGGTGGTGCAGCCCGCGGCCGGGAGCGGCGATGTTCGGGAAAATGGCGCGGGGCAGCCATGCCGGTAATGCCTGACGTGTGGATCCGCGAGCAGGCGCTCACGCGGGGGATGATTGAGCCGTTCGTAGAGACGCAGAAGCGCGATGGGGTGATTTCCTACGGCCTGTCGTCCTATGGTTATGACGCGCGGGTTGCCGATGAGTTCAAGATTTTCACCAATGTGGATTCGGCGGTGGTGGACCCCAAGGATTTTGCGCCATCGAGCTTTGTTGATCGCAGCGGGCCGGTTTGCATTATTCCACCCAACTCGTTCGCACTCGCGCATACGGTTGAGTATTTCCGGGTGCCGCGTGATGTGCTGGTGATTTGCCTTGGGAAATCGACCTATGCGCGCTGCGGCATTATTGTGAATGTCACGCCGCTCGAGCCGGAATGGGAGGGGCAAGTGACGATTGAGATTTCAAACACCACGCCGCTCCCCGCGAAAATTTATGCGCATGAGGGGATTTGCCAGTTCCTGTTTTTGCAGGGGGCGGGGCCGTGCGAGGTGAGTTACGCCGATAAGGCCGGCAAATATATGCGCCAGCGCGGCGTGGCGCTGCCGAAACTATAGGATTAGGACGGGTTTTATGGATCGGATTCGGATTGAGGGGGGTCATCCGCTTGAGGGGGTGATCGATATTTCGGGGGCGAAAAATGCGGCGCTGCCCTTGATGGCGGCGGGGTTGCTGACGGATGAGCGGCTGGTGTTGGAGAATGTCGCGGATCTGGCCGATTTGACGACGATGGCGGCGCTGCTGACGCAGCACGGGATTGCGGTGGAGCCTGAGCAGAAACGATGTTTGTCGCTCGGCGGGGCGATCACCAATACCGAGGCGCCGTATGATATTGTGCGTAAGATGCGGGCCTCGATTTTGGTGCTCGGGCCGTTGCTGGCGCGCAAGCGGGTGGCGCGGGTGTCGTTGCCCGGTGGCTGTGCGATTGGCACGCGGCCGGTGGATTTGCATTTGAAGGGTTTCGAGGCGATGGGCGCGCGGATCAGCCTCGATGGCGGGTATATCCAGGCCGAGGCGCCGAACGGCTTGCAGGGCGCAGAAATTATGTTCCCGTTCGTCTCGGTGGGGGCGACAGAGAATTTGTTGCTGGCGGCGAGTTTGGCCGAGGGGCAAACCGTGTTGGTGAATGCGGCGCGCGAGCCGGAGATTAGCGATTTGATCGCGTGTTTGACCGCGATGGGCGCGGATATTGCCGGGGTGGGCACGGATCGGCTGGTGGTGAATGGTGTGGGGGCGCTGCATGGGGCGCGGCACCGGATTTTGCCGGACCGGATCGAGACCGGGACCTATGCCTGTGCGGCGGCGATTACCGGTGGTTCGGTGTTGCTGCGCGGGGCGCGGGCGGTGGATTTGGGCGCGGTGTTGGCGGCGCTGGCGCAGGCGGGCGTGGTGATTGAGGAGCAGGCTGAGGGCATCCGGGTCAGCCGACGCAATGGGTTGCATGGCACGGATGCGATGACCGAGCCGTTTCCGGGTTTTGCCACGGATATGCAGGCGCAATTCATGACGCTGATGGCGGTGGCGGATGGGGCGTCGATGATTACCGAGACCATTTTCGAAAACCGCTTCATGCATGTGCCGGAACTGAACCGGATGGGGGCGCGGATTAATGTGCATGGGGCATCGGCGATCGTGCGCGGGGTGCCAAGCCTATCAGGCGCACCGGTGATGGCGACGGATTTGCGCGCCTCGTTTTCGCTGGTGTTGGCCGGGTTGGCGGCGAAGGGCGAGACGGTGGTGAACCGGGTGTATCATCTTGATCGCGGTTATGAGGCGGTGGAGGCCAAGCTCGCGGGCTGTGGCGCGGTGATTGAGCGGTTTTAGGGTTTACCGTTTAGGCTGTCGATTTCGCCACTTGGCTTGGTGAACGGCGTGGTTTCCAGCTCATTGATCAGGAAATCGAGCACGGCGCGGGTGCGCGGGGCGACATGACGGCGCGAGGGCATCACCGCGTAGAGCGGCACGCGGGCGGGCTCATGATCGGGGAGCAAAAGTGCGAGGCAGCCGGTTTCGATATCATCGACCACACTGACCCGTGGCAGGAGCGCAATGCCAAAGCCGGCACGGGCGGCGCGGCGGACCGCTTCGCTGCTATCGACGTGAAAGCGCCCTTGCACCGATACGGTTTGCTCACCGTCGGGCGCGGCAAAGCGCCAATTATTTTCGACACCGGGGCGGCTATACACAATACATTCATGGTTGAGCAGGTCGGCGGGTTGCCGTGGCGCACCGTGGCGCGCGAGATAGTCGGGGGATGCGACCAAGGCTGAGGCGACGAGGCCGAGGCGACGGGTGATCAGGCTCGATTGGGTTGATTGGGTGATGGCGATGACGAGATCGAGCGCTTCTTCGACCAGGTCGAAGGTGCCGTCGCGCAGTTTGAGGTCGAGTGAAAGCTGCGGGTAGGTGGCGAACAGCGCATTCAGGCGGCGCGCCATATAAATGCCGAGCGAGGTGGGCACACCGACGCGGACCCGGCCGCTGGGCATGGTTTGACTTTTGCCGATGCTTTCGGCGGCGGCTTCGAGTGATTCGAGGATGGCGCGGGCGTGGGGCAGCAACGCTTGGCCGTCTTCGGTGAGGTGCAGATGGCGGGTGGTGCGCTGAACCAGACGGACGCCGAGATGATCTTCGAGAGCGGAAATATGGCGCGAGATCATCGGTTGGGAGGTTTTCAGGTCGCGGGCGACGGCGGAAAAGGAGCCGCGCTCGGCGACGCGGACGAAGGTTGTGTAGAGAGCCAACTGGTCCATCGAGGCGCCTTCGTCGGAGACAAAAAACAGGCCCAGCTTGTGACGCTGGGCCTGCCGGTTGGAGAGAAATTAGGCGGCTTGCGCCGTCGTGTCGTTACTGATGGTGGTTACCGGGCGCGCGGCGGTGCTGGTGATGCTGATCCGGCGCGGTTTGAGCGATTCCGGGATCACCCGCTTCAGCGCCACGTGCAACAGCCCGTTTTCGAGCGAGGCGCCATCGACGACCATGTGGTCGGCGAGGACGAAGCGGCGCTCGAAGGCGCGGGCGGCGATGCCGCGATAGAGGGTTTCGCCCTGGCTGGCTTCAGTGGTGAGTTTGCCGCTGATCACCAGGGTGTTCTCTTTGACCACCAATTCGATGTCTTCAGCGCGGAAACCGGCCACCGCCATGGTGATGCGGTAATCCTCGGCGCTGAGTTTTTCGATATTGTAAGGTGGGTAGCTGTTGGTTGACGCATCCGGCAGGGCATCGAGCATCGCGGCAACGCGATCGAAGCCAATGGCGGTACGGAACAAGGGTGAGAAATCGAGTGTCATAACAACCTCCTGATTGTAGCAAGGTTTTGATCCGGACTGTCACGATGACCAGCCCGTCGCCAAGCGAGAAGGACCCCGAAGGCATCCTTCATCCAATCATAAAGGTAATCGCGCCGGGCGGTTCAAGGGCCCGGCGCGGAGGGCCACAAAAATTATTTCGTGCGGGCGCCGATCGAGGCGAACTTCTTGTTGAACTTCGCGACCTGACCGCCGGTATCGACGATACGGGTCTGGCCGGTCCAGGCGGGGTGGGATTTCGGATCAATATCCAGGCGCAGCGTATCGCCGACCTTGCCGTAGCAGGAGCGGGTTTTGTACGCCGTGCCGTCGGTCATGATGATGTTGATTTCGTGATATTCGGGGTGGATGTTGGGTTTCATGTGTCGCTCCTGGGGGGTCGCCCGATACCGACCGGGCTTAAGCGGCGGGATTTAGCTGGTCGGGGGGGAATAGGCAAGGATGGGGCCAGAAACGATGATCGGGGAGTGACCAGCGCGGTTGGTTAAGCGCGGTTGGTTAAGTGGGCGATGATCGATCAGGGGAGTGGAATTTTCTTGGCGGCGTCGGCGGCGCGCCAGAGATACCAGGCGGCGGTGCTGCGGTACGGGGCGTAGGCTTCGCCGATGATCACGAAATCGCGCGGTTTGGGCTGGCTGGGGAGGGCGTGGAGCAGGCGGTAGCCTTCGCGGACGCCGAAATCATCGACGGGGAAGATGTCCGGGCGACCGAGGGTGAAGATGAGCAGCATTTCGACCGTCCAGCGGCCGATGCCGCGCACCGCGCAGAGGCGTTCGATCAAGGCTTCGTCGGTCATGCGCGTGGCGGCGCGGCGGGTGGGGATGGTGCCGGCGAGGCTGTGGCGGGCGATGTCGTGCAGGGCGGCGACTTTGGCGCCAGAGAAGCCGCAGGCGCGCAAAACGGGTTCGGGGAGCGATAGCAGGGTGGCGGGGTCGGGGCAGGCGCCGCCAGCATGGGCGTGGAGGCGGGCGAGGATGGTTTCGGCGGCGCGGCCATGGAGTTGCTGGTGGGCGATGGCGGAGACCAAGGCGGCATAAGGCTCGCGGGTGCGATCCGGCTTGAGGGCGCAAGGACCGATGGTGCGGATATGGGCGCCGAGAATTGGGTCGGCCACAGTGAGGTGGGCGCGCGCGAGACGGGACATGGTTTGCTCAAGCCTTGGGGCTAGCCGAAGCGTTGGCGCACGAGGCGGGAGAGATAAAACCGCCAAGCGCTGAGGCGGCGGGTGAGATAGCTAGAGCGGTTGAGCGGGGCGGTGATGCGGGCACGGATTGGCGCGGTGCGGGCGAGCACCCAGTTTTTGCTGGCGATGACCCGATCATGCAGGGTCGCGAACCAGCGCACCGACATCAGGCTTTGCTCGCAGGATTGGTAGATCCAGAGCGCGATTAGGATGGCGCTGCCTTTGATGAACACGGCGACCAGGGTGGCGCCGAGCAGATTGCCTTGAACAAACAACATCGTGGCCCAGAACCCGCTGAGATGATCCATGGCTTCGGGGATCAGGAACAACAGCAGCACGATCCAGGGCGGTAAGGTTTGCAGAGCGCGGCGGAGGCGGGCGAGGGTTGCGGTGCGCGACAGGGCATTGAGCAAGGCGAGGGAGCCGCGCCAGATGATGCGGCTCCAGAATTCCAGGATGAGGGCGAGCGGGAGGAGCAAAAGATCCTCCGCCAAGCGGCGGCGATTGCGCGCAGGCGGAGGGGGACGCGGGGTGGGTTGATCGCTCATGACGCGCTTATAGCAGGGTTTTGCTCATGGATGTTGCGGATCTTTTGGTGGCGCCGCGGGGCGGACGGGTGCTGGGCGCGGGGGCGGATGATAGGCCTGCACGGGCGGATGGAATGCTTGCACAGGCGGGTGATAGGCCTGTGCGGGCGGATGGAATACGGGCGCGGGCGGGTGATAGGCCTGTGCGGGCGGATGGAATGCGGGCGCGGGCGGGTGATAGGCCTGCACGGGTGGATGGTAGGCCTGTGCAGGCGGATGGGATATTTGTGCAGGAGGGTGATAGGTTTGGTTAGGCGTATGAATAACCGGCAGGTGCTGCGGTTGGTTGGCTGGGGCGCGGTTGATCGGGGTTTGGACGTGGGGGGCCATGGTGT
This sequence comes from Acidiphilium sp. 37-60-79, assembly GCA_002279355.1. GTDB lineage: Bacteria > Pseudomonadota > Alphaproteobacteria > Acetobacterales > Acetobacteraceae > Acidiphilium. The sequence goes on along the minus strand of NCBV01000029.1, from coordinate 16,576 downwards.
GCGGGAGCGGCGGTGGGTGAAATGCTTGGGTGGGCGGATGAAATTGCGGTGCTGCTGGATGTATCACGGTGTTGGGGTGTGCAAGGTTGGGGTGTGCAAGGTTGGGGGTGGCAAGATTAGGGCGGGCGATTGCCGGGGTTGGGCCGGGCCGATTGATGGGGCGGATAGGATGGGTTTGCGGGGGCATAGCGTGGGCCGGCATCGGCACGCGCTGGAGCGTGACGGGGCGGGCGGCGATGCCTTGGACCGGACCGGGATGGGCGACCGGCAAGCCGCGGGCGGCGGCGAACGGTGCCGGGCGCGGCGCCGGTGCGGCGATTCGGCGTGCGGCGGTCGGCGGTGCGGGCAGATGCATCACGGCGGGGATCGCGTGGATGGGCTGGCCTGGATGCGGCATGGCGCCCCGGTTTGGACCCGCATTTGGACCTGCCGTTGGGCCAGCATTCGGGCCCCCATTCGGACCGGGATGCAGCGCGGTTAATCGGAGATGTTGATAGCCGGGTACGCTGGCCGGCGGGATGGGATGGGCGGCGGCGAGGATTGCTTGAGGGGCGGGGTGGGCGACGTTTTGGACCGCGAGGCCCCGGCGCATCGCGCTGGCGGGGATCACGGTGGCGGCGCCGCGATTGATCAAGCGGGTCGGGCCCTAATAATTATTGATGACCCGGGTATTATTGATAATTGTGGTCCGATTATTATAGATGGTGGTGACGCGATTGATATTGCGCACGTTATCGACGTTAAGATTGCGCACGTAATCCGGGCGGCAACGATACCAGGGTAGGTAGGGTTCCTGCGGGCCGAGCGGCACCCAGCCGATATTGCCTTGGGCAAAGGCGCCGACGCCGAGGCCCACCGAGATGGCGACGCCCGAGCCGACCGAGAAGAAGCTGACCAAGGCCGGTGCGTAGACCGGCGGCTGATAGGCATTATAGGGCGCACCTTCATAAGCGGGCGCCCAGCCCCAGCGGCCACCATATTGCACCCAGCGGCCATAATGGAACGGCGCAAAGCCCCAGGGTTCGTTGTCAACCCAGGTCCAGCCCCACGGCGCCACATAGGCCCAATGGCCGTAATGATAGGGCACCCAGCCGGGGGCAACGGTGGGATACCAGATCGCGCCATAGTGCGGGGCTTGCTGCCACGACCCGTATGAGGTCAGTTCGGCGGTGCCGGTCATTTGCTCAACGGATTGCGGCACATAGCTGGGCGGAGCAACGTAGCGGCGCTGGTTGAAGCTGTTTATGAAGGGATCGGCGCGCAGCGTGGTCAGAGAGGCGGTGACGGGCTGGTTGCCTTGCAGATAGGCGGTTTGACCCGCTGTGATGGTCAGGGCCACAGCCTGGGTTTGCAGGGCGGCGCTGCCGCGCAGGGTGGAGATTTCAGTGGGGCTGTTGGCATCGCCCGCGATGATGTCGTAGCGGCCATTCTGGCTGAGCGTGACGGTGCCGCGCGGCGTGGTGATGCTATAGCTGTTACCGGGCGACAGATAGCGCAGATCGAAAAACACCTCGCCTTGGGCGAGTGCTGCGGTGACGGTGCGGTTGCCGATGCGGGTGAAGGTCAGTTCAGCGCCGCTATTGAGGGTGATCCGGCTTGCATCGATCGCGACGGCCGTCTGCGCGCCGGGCTGGGTGTAGAGCGCATCGCCAGAGACGATGGGGTAATTCAAGGTGGCCTGGGTCCAGCCATTGGTGCTGCTATCGGCAAATGAAACCTGGCCATTGATGAAGGCGACCTGACCGACGCGGCTAGGCGGGGCATCGGCGCTTTGCGCGCGGGCGGTGCCGACCAGGGCCAGCGACAGAGCCAGCGGCAAGGTGAGCGACAAAGCGGTTGTCAGGGCGAGGGCGGAACCGAACAGATCATGGGGGCGGCGCATGGTTTCTCTCCTGAGCGGGGCCGCGAAACTGCGGTCGATTATTGTTATGCAGATATGATGTGCCGCGAAGCAGGCGGCAAGCAGGCAAAATCATGGCGCGGTGTTGCGCGAGGTTACAAAATCATCACCGTCATGCCGCAGTTCTGCCCTATATCATCCCGATGTTGATAAGATGAAAGATCGCGCGATGAGTGTTGTGCGCGTAAGGAGCAAGACAATGATCAAGTTTGGCAAGATGATACTGCTGGCTGGTGTTGCGGTGGCCGCGCTGGGATTGGGCGGATGCGCTTATTATCCCGGTTATGGATACGGCTATGGCTATCCGGGCTATGGCTACCAAGGCTATGTCGCGCCGCCGGTGGTATCGGGTAGCGTGGTGCTGGGCGGCGGCTATTGGGGCGGCGGCGGTGATGGCTGGCGGGGTGGCGGTGATGGCTGGCGCGGCGGCGGTGATGGCTGGCGGGGTGGCGAGCATCATTGATCGGCGTTGCGCTGACGCCGCGCCGTTGCGGCGGTCAGCAAGGCGGCGACGAGCGCCTCGGCATCGGCTTTGATGGTGCGATGATTGACGAAAGCGGCGCGGATGGCGCGCTGGCCGCCGATCAGGGTTGAGGAAATGACGAATTCGCCGGATTCTTGGATGTCGGCGACCAGGTTGGCGTTCAGGGCATCAAGATCGTCGCCGCCATCATCATAGCGAAAGCCGACGATATTCAGGGCGACTGGCGCGAGGCGCGTGAAGTGCGGCGTGGCGTCGATCAGCGTGGCGAGATGGGTGGCGATGGCGCAGGTTTGATCGACCACCGCGCCGAGCGCGTCCGCGCCGTAGCTTTGCAGCGTCATCCAGATTTTCAGGGCGCGGAAACTGCGCGATAGGTCCGGGCCGAGATCGCAGGGCCATGGTGCGCCCCCTGCCAAGCCGCGGGGGGCGGCGCTGAGATAGGGTGCGTCTTGGGCAAAGCTATCGAGCATATGCTGCTCTTTGCGCACCAGCACGCAACCGCAATCATATTGAACTTGCGCCCATTTATGGAAATCGAAGGCAACGGAATCGGCGCGCTCGATGCCGGCGAGCAGGGCTGCGCGCTGCGGCGATAAGGCGGCGAGGGCGGCGAAGGCGGCATCGACATGCAGCCATAGCCCGTGTTTGGCGGCGAGATCGGCGAGGGCCGGTAGGGGATCGATGGCGCCGACATCGACGGTGCCGGCAGTCGCGACGATCAGGAACGGGGTATGGCCAGCGGCACGATCCGCGATGATCTGCGCCTCCAAGACGGTGAGATCGATCCGGTAATCGGCGTCGGTGGGAATGCGGCGGAGCGCATCGCTGCCGATGCCCGCCATGTCGAACGCGCCGGGGACGCAGCGATGCACGCCGGTTTGTGCATAGCCGGTGAGGCGGTGAGCGCCGAGCCCTTGGGTGCGCACGTCAGCACCGAGTTGATGGCGCTTGGCGCACAGCAGGGCGATGAAATTGGCGATTGAGGAGCCGGTGACCAGCAGGCCGCCGGTGGTTTCCGGCAGGCCGAGCATATGGGCGGACCAGGCGATGATTTGGCGTTCGACCGCGAGGCCGACATGATCGCGGCCACCGCAATTTTCATTCAAACTGGCGTCGAGCAGCGCGGTGAGCATCGCGACCGGGTTGCCGCCGCCTTGCACCCATCCCATGAAGCGCGGATGGGGGTTACCCGATGCGTAGGGCGCGATGCGCCGCAAAAATTCGGCATAGGCGGCTTCGGCGCCGATGCCGGTGCGCGGCAGGGCGGTGCAAAAACTCGCCCGAACCGGTGCGGGCATGGGTTGCCAGACTTTGCCGTGGCGCAGTTGGGCTAGGCGATCGATGACATGGTCAAGCATGCGGTGGCCGAGGGCGCGCAGGCTGGTCCAATCGGTGGGGTCGAGGCTGGTTGGAGGCTCGGTCATGATGCGGGCTTATCGGTGTCGGCGCTGCGGGTAAAGGGTGATTAGTGTTGCGGGCGGTGCGCGGGCAGGACGCGAAATTCGGCGCGGATAGAATGGCCGCGCGCATCGATGATGCGGATGCGGTAATAGCCGGGGGCGCTCGGGGTGAAGCGGGCGGAGCTGAGGGCGGCGACTGAGCGGAGCGGTTTGCCGTCAATCAAAAAGGTGAGCGGGCGTTGGCCGCCGGTGGCGCGCAGTTGGATCGGGCCGAGATCGGCGATGGCGGCACCCGGCGGGGGGTAGGCGAGCTGCAATTGGGCCAGCTTCGGCGGTGCTGCGAGGGTAAAGACGCGGCGGGGTGGGAGCGGTTGGCGGGGGAAAATTTTAATCAGGCCGGCGACCTGTGTGAGAATTGGCACGGCGCGGTCGATGGCTGCAGCACCGGGCAGGGCGCCGCCATCGGGGCGGCCGACCCAGACGATGATGACGCTGTGCTGGTCAAAGCCAGCCGCCCAATCATCGCGATTGCCAGCGCTGGTGCCGGTTTTCCAGGCGATGCCGTTGATTTGGGTGCCGGGCAGGGGGCGGGTGAGGATATCGGCGATTTCAGCGGCGATGCTGGGGGTGAGCAGCGGGCGGGCGGGGCGATGAACGCCCTTGAGCCAATGCAGGCGGGTGATGCTGCCATTGGTGGCAAGCCCCGCATAGAGGGCGGCGAGGCGGCGCATGCTGATACCACCGCCGCCCAACGCGAGCGGCAATGTCGGTTTGGCGCCGAGCGGCAGGGCGAGCGGTGCGCCGGCGGCTTTGAGATGGGCGGCGAAGCGGTCAGGCCGGTAGCGCCGCATGAGTTTAACCGCGGGCAGGTTAAGCGAGCGGCGCAGCGCGCTGGCGGCGGTGACCACCCCCATGAAATTATGGGTAAAATCATCCGGGCCGTAGGCGCCGAAATTGGCGGGCAAATCGCGAAAGAGCGTGTTAGGACCGGCCAGACCATCGGCGAACGCGAGGCCGTAGAGAAAGGGTTTGAGCGCTGAGCCGGGCGAGCGGATGCTGCGGCTGAGATCGAGAAAGCCGGCGCGGCGCGGATTGGCCCAATCGCCGAGATAGGCGGCGCGGATGGCGTGGCGGTGGGCGTTGACGATCAGGATGGCGAGGGATTCGGCAGGGCGCATGGCGGTGAGATCGCGATGGGCCAAGGCGGTGAGAGCGGCGTTGAGCGGGCCGTCCAGGCTGGTGGTGCTGCCATTGGGCAGGGCGGCGGTGAGTTGCGGGGTTTGTGCCGGCAAGCGGTGCCAGTGCCGGGGAACGGGCGTGGATAAGGCTTCGCGGGTGGCGTGCGGCGAGAGCAAATGCAGCCGTTCGGCTTCGGCGAGGACTTTGTCGCGCGCGATCGTGGCGGCGTGCGGATGCCGATCGGGACGCAGGGCTTCGGGGCGGCGGCAGAGCGCGATCAGCAAAGCGGCTTGGGCGGGGGAGAGTTGATCGGGGTTTTCGCCGAACCAGAGATGGGCGGCGGCTTTGACGCCCACGATATTACCGCCGAACGGGGCGAGGGAGAGCCACATGCTGAGGATGCGGGATTTGGAATAATGTTCGGTGAGCGAAATCGCTTGGAAGGCTTCGATGATTTTGACGGTGAGGGTGCGCGGTGCTGGATGCAGCAGGCGGGTGACTTGCATGGTCAAGGTTGACGCGCCGGAAACGATATGACCGGCGGCGAGCATTTGCACGGTGGCGCGAGCGATGGCCAGCGGATCGATGCCGGGGTCGTGGTAGAAGCGGTGATCCTCGATGCCGATCAGCATGCGGATCATTACCTTGTTCACCGAGGCGGCGGAAGTTGGGTATTTCCACTCGCCTTGCGGGTCCGTGTAGTAGGCGATGGCGTGGCCGTGGCGATCATTGATGATCCGGCCTTGGACCTTAAGGCGGCTGAGGCTGGGCGGAAAGGCGTAGGCACCAACGAGCAGCAGGAGCAGACCGCCGAGCCCGAGCAGGCTGAGGCGGGTCAGGGTTGTTTTGAGGCGTCGGCGCACCGTGGGTGGGCTAATGGGCTGGTGGGATGGCGGCACCGGGGGCGAGCACGGTGACGGTTTGATCGGCGAGGGTGCCGCGGATCAGCGGATGATAGAAATCAACCAGACTGGCCCCGGGGAGGGTGAATTGGCCCTGGGTGACGGCGCGCAACATGATCGCGGTGCGGAACTCCTGATCATGGCCGTTATCTTCGCAGGTCGCGCTATCCGAGCAGGGCGGATACAGGGTGAAGGCGGTCATCGAGCGGTCATCCTCGGCGGCGGTGGCAGCAGGTGGGGTGAGTTTATGCAGCCAGGGCATCGCGGCGACCGATGCTTTGCCGCTTGAGATATTGCCCGCGAGTTCCCAACCGGCAGGCAGGCCGATGGTGAGAATGACGTGGTGGGGGGCGGAATCGGTGGCGCGACCGCTCACGACCATGACGAAGACGGTGTTTTGGGTGAGGGTTGAGATGTCGAGCGGTTTTCCCTCCGGCGTATCGAAGGCCTCATGCAGCGACATGCCATTGGCGGTGGCGCCGGGCGATTGGGCGGGAATGCCGGTGACCGCGATGGTGGCGGGAACCGGTTTTTTGCTCCCATTGGCAATGGTGATGGCGTCGCTGATCGGGCGCGTCAGGCTGCTGGTGAGGGCGATGGCTTTGCCGTTGATGGTCAGGTTGAGCTTGGTTGGGCGGCCTGCGAACACCCCGGCGGCGAGACCGGCATCGCCCAACTCTTGCGGGTTGAGGCTCGTGATATCGACGCCCTTGCCGGGCAGATTGGCGGCGAGGGCGGGGTATTGGCCATGGAGGAGGCCGGTTTCGCGGATGATGGTGGGAACCGCCCAGCCACGATTATGGATTTTCAGCGCGGCTTTGAGGGCGGCGCGGGCTTCATCCGGTTCGCCGACCAACGCGAGGGCGGCGCCGAGCTGGGCGCGGGCAAGCGGGTGGGAAACTGTGCTGAGCTGGTCGTCCATCACGCGGATCGCGCCAGCGGGGGCTTTGTGATCCAGGGCGAGAACATAGGCGGCGTAGATATCGGCTTGGGTTGGGGCGGGGTTGTTGACCACTTCGCTCCGCAGCCAATCCAGCGCTGCGGCGAGCGGCGCTTGGGGCACATTGGCGCCGGATTGACGGGCGCGGAGCAAAAATTCGGTGGCATAGGCGGTGAGCCAAGGTTGCGCGTCATCCTGCGAGGACCAGAGGCCAAAGGCGCCGTCATAGCGTTGATCATCGAGCACGTTTTCGATGGCCTTGGCGAGACGGCCGGTTGGCTCTGGGCCGGCGGCTTTGCCGTGCAGGGCGGTGAGTGGCATCCCTTGGCTCACGCTGATTTCGAGGAAATGATAGGTGATTGCGTGCAGGGCCTGGAGATAGGCGGTGGGGTCGAACGGTAGGTGATTGCCCAGCGTGAGATCGGCTTGTGCGGAACCAGCGATGAAGGGCGTTAGATCCGGGCCGAGTTTTACGCTGTCGCCGCCGCCGATCATGCGCGAGGTCAGGATGGTGTTCGGTGCGCGCACCACATGCACCGAGATTTGGCGGGTGCGTGATTGGGTGTAGCCGTTGGGGCCGGTGACGCGCAGATGCACGGTGCCGGTGCCGATGGCATTGGCGGTCAGGGTGGCGGGCATGATCAGGCGGCGCTGGGGCTTGAGGTCGAAGGTGGCACTTGCTTGGCCGGAGATGGCGCCGTCACTGGTCAGGGCGATGTGGAAGCGACCGGCTGGCAAATCGAGATTTTGCAGCATAATGCCGATATCGGCGTGATCGCCGGGGCTGAGGAAACGCGGCAACAGCAAATCGGCGATGATTTTGTGGCGGGTGATGATATCGGTGCTGGCCGAGGCGAGCGCGCGGCCTTTCCAGCCGACCGCCATCAGGCGGATTTGGCCGTTGAAATCGGGAATATGCAGGGTGATTTTTGCAACACCCTGGGCATTGGCTTGGACCGGTCCGGCGAACAGCGAGACGATTTTTTGCGGGATCGGCGCGGCGGCGGCGCCGAAATCACCCCCGCCACCGACATGGAGTGCGGTCGATTGACCATTGGGCAGGCGCAGCAGGGCGGCGTAGCTGTCGTTGATGTCGACGCCGAGGGTGCGTTTGCCAAAATAATGGCCGAGCGGGTTGGGGCTGACGAAATTGGTCAGGCGCAGAATGCCTTCATCGACGGCGGCGAGCGTGACATAGGCGCCGGGCTTGGTGTTGATGGTGAAGGTGACGTCGCGGCCTGGGCGGTAGAGTTTTTTAACTGCGAAGGTGAGCGGTAATTGGCGGTCGCCGGGTTTTAGGCCAAGCCAGGTGAGGCCGATGGCGCGGTCCGGTGCGCGGGCTTTGCTGGCGGGGCGAAACACATGCACAATGGCATAGGCGCCAGCCCCCCATTTTGCGGAGATCGGCACCGAAATATCGCGGCCCTTGGCGGGCAGGGTGAAATTGCGGGTGGCGAGCACGCGGTTGTTGGCGATGACCAGCGTGGCGCTGCCGCCATAGGGGGCGGTGATGTGCAGATGCGCGGTTTCACCCGGCAGATAGCGGCGCTTATCGCGCATCACGGTGAGGCGGGTGGGCACGCCGGGATTTGAGGAGGTGACCCAACCGGAATAGAAAATGGTCGAGGTGGCGGCGAGGCCGCCTTCATGCTGGATCACCCGCAGCCGATAGCGCCCATAGGGCAGGCTGGGCAACACCAGATGATAGGGTTTGCCCGCCCGGATCGAGATTGTTTGTTTGAGCACCGGGCGATTGATATAGGTGAAGCGCCAACGGGCAACGGATTGATCCCAGATCACGCCCCATTCGTAATCCTGGCGCACCAGAGCAACATCGAGCTTCATCGCGATCGGCTGTCCGGCGGGGTTAACTGCGACCAGATCGAAGGCGGGTTTGGTGCCTTGATCGACCGCGCCGCCGGTGAAATCGGGTTTCATGCCGAGCAGCGGCGCCGTCGGGCGGATCGGGATGGTGAGGGCGCTGCCGACCGCGCGACCGGACGGGTCGTTGATGGTGACATCGAGCTTGGCCTGCAGCGCATGGGTGCTGTCGGGTAGGTGGGTGAGGTCGACCGGCACCGAACTAGCGCCGGTGGCATTGGTGTCTGGCAGTTTCGGCGTGCGCAGGGGTGAGGCGAATACTTCACCTTGCAGGCCGAATGCATAATTTTTGAAGGCGGCGAATGGGGTGGGATTTTGGGTGATTTTTACGCTGGCGGTGCCGGTGAGATGCGCACCGGGGGCGCCGTAGAGAAAGCGGACATGGACCGGCCAAGGGTCGATCGCGTTTGGGGTGAGTTCTGTTGGTTTGCCGAGCGCAACGGCGAGGCGTGCGGGGACAAAGGCTGCGACCGTTACGTCGCGCTCGGCGAGCGGGTTGGCCTTATCGCTGACTGCGAGGGTGATGCTCCAGGTGCCCGCTTGCGCGCCGGGCGAGAGGATAATCGGCTGGGAGAAGGCGCCGTCATCGCTCCATGTCGGCACGGTATCGGAGAAAATCTGGCCGCCCGGGCGGCGCACGATCAAATGCAGCGGTATATTCAGCTTTTTGCCGTTGGGGTTGCGCAGTAGGGCGGTGAGATGGATGGTTTCGCCAGGACGGTAGATGCCGCGATCCGTATAGATATACGGGTCGATCGGTTTGGGTTCGGCACGGCCCGACACGCCGCGATCCGACAGATCGAACGGTGAGGCATTGAGATCGACCAGGCTGAAATCACCGTGGCGGCTGTTGATATGCAGCGCGGAGGGGGCCTGTCCGCCAGGGCCGGCGAGGAGCGGGGCCGGGAAAAAAGCGATGCCGTCATCATTGGTTTTGGCGGTGCCGAGAATCGCATTATCGGCGGCGATCAGATTGATGGTGGCGCCGCTGATGGCGCGTGCGTTGGTGTAGCGGCGGAGTTGCACATGCAGCCCATCGCGGCCTCGCCAAGTGGTGGGCGCGATATTGGTGCGCAGCACGATTTGTACAAGGGATAACGAGCCGTTATTTGGTGTGCCGTCACCGGGGCTGAGTGCCACGGCGTAGAGGCCCGGCTTTTTCATGACGTTCGCGAGCGGCAGCACGGTGTGCAGCAGCGCGTTGCGGCGAAAGCCCGGGATGCTGGCGGTGCCGTTGAAAATGATCGGGCTGTTATTGCCATAGAGGCTTGAGGAAAAGCCGTTGGGATTGAGAAGCGCGTGGCTGTTGATGAAATTCAGCAGGCTGCGTTCGGGAACGCGGGTGATTTTGACTTTGAGTTTGGAGAGATTGACGCTGGCAAAGCCGATGGCGGGCGGGTTGCTTGCGGGAATGATGTAGTGGTTGGGATCGGCGATCAAGGCCGGTTGGCGATTGGTCAAGCTGATTTTGATCGTGAGTGGCTTGGTCAGGGTGGTGCCAGCGATGCCGTGCAAGCCAGGATGGAGGGTTACCACGCTGGTGCTGCCGGGGCGCAGGCCCGTGATGCAGAGTTGGCCTTGGTTTTCGGTGATCGCGAGACTGTGGCGGCTCGGGTTGACTGTGACGTAATCGCCTGGATGACGATCGCCCCCGCGCGGCAGCGGGATGGTGAACGCGACGCAGGCGCTGGCGGGGAAGTTTTCGGCGTTTGTGTTGATTTTGCGAACTGTGAAGCCGTAGCGCTGAACTTTTTGGTCGAGCAGGGCGCGGGCCTTGGCATCGGTCGGGTAGGCTTGGACGATTTGGCCGAGCAGGCCGATCTCGGCCAGATGATCGCCGCGCCGGGCGAGGGCGCGGCGCATCAATTCGAGGGAATCGCGGGTGGTGGTGGCGGGGTCGGGGCTGTTATTGCGGAGCGAAAAAGCCAGGTAGCCAGCCTCCAGGGCGGATTGTGCTTCGCCATCACGCAGATTGAGCATGGCGGTGCCGTAATGGAGCCAGAGGTTGGGTTTGGCGGCGGCACCGAGGCCGATGCGCTTGATCGCGGCATCGCGCATGGCACGCCAGTTTTTGGCCAAGGCGGCTTGCGCGATGGCGGCTTCGGCGTGGGCGCGGTGGTCTTGGGCGCTGGCGGTGAGGGTGATGTTGGGCTGGAACAGGTTAAAACGCAGCATATTTGCGTCATTGCCGAGGCCAGGCAAAGTCTGGTCGATGAAAATCAGGATACGCGGGTTATTCCACGGTGCCTGCGGATTGGCGGCCTTTGGCGTTGCGGCTACCGCTGTGGTGGGGGCGGCCCGGGGTGGGGATGTTTGGGGAGGGGATGGTTGAGCTGGGGCGCTGGGAGCTGCGAGCAAGGCGCCGACGATGATCAGGACGCGCGAAACTAATCGCCCAAAAAAATATTCGCGCATCGCCACACCTCGTTGAGTTTTAACAATATTAACGGGACGTTGCGGCTTTGGCAAGTGGTTCCGCATGGCCATAAACAGCGAATTGGGCCAGGGCTTCGTTAATTTCAGCGCGGCTGAGAATATGCGGATCGCCCAACATCAGAGCGTGGGTATATTGTTTTGAAATAGTTTCGAGTTCGACGGCGCGCCACAAAGCACGGTCGAGCGTTTCGCCGAGGGCGATCATGCCATGATTGGCCAGCAGGCAGGCGGTGCGGCCTTCGAGTGCGGCGAGGGCGTTATTTGATAGGGCTTGGGTGCCGAAGGTGGCGTAGGGGGCACAGCGCACGTCATGCCCGCCGAAACAGGCGATCATGTAATGGCAGGCTTCGATTGGCCGATGCGCAATGGCGAGGCCGGTGGCGAATATGGCGTGGGTATGCACGATGGCATGGATGTCCGGGCGGGCGCTGAGGATATCGCGGTGAAAGCGCCATTCGCTGGAGGGTTTGCACGGGCCGGTCCAGGGGCTGGTCCAAATGCCGGTTGGATCATGGGGTGTGGTGATGGTGGGCTGCGCCGGATCGAGCGTCATTTGGGCGATCAGATCCGGGCGGAGTTGGTCATAGGGAATGGCGGAGGGGGAAATCAGCATGGTGTTGCCGCTGCGCAGCGAAATATTGCCGGCATTGCCTTGGTTGATGCCGAGCGCATTCAGGCTCTGGCAGGCGGCGATGAGGGCGGTGCGGGCGGCGAGATCGTCCATGGGGCAAGCTTATCGGGCCGACCGGGCATGGTAAAGGGTTGCGCCATCGGGCTATGATACGATGTCCATGCAGGATAGGATTGTTTTCATTGGGGAGATTGGCGGCATGAAATATCGGAAATTGGGTTCGAGCGGCATCGAGGTGTCGGATATTTCGTTGGGATCGTGGTTGACATATTCGGGTGGGGTGGAGAAGGCACAATCGATTGCGTGTGTGCATCGGGCACTGGATGTGGGCATTACCTTGATTGATACCGCAAATATTTATGGCAAAGGTGCTGCGGAGACAGTGCTGGGCGAGGCATTGGCCGGGGTGAAGCGTGAGAGCTTTGTGCTGGCGACCAAGCTGTATTTTCCGATGACTGAGACCGACAAAGGCTTATCGCGGGCGCAGATTGAGAAGCAGCTTGAGGCGTCACTCAAGCGGCTGAAGGTTGATTACGTCGATCTCTATCAATGTCACCGCTATGATCATGACGCACCGTTAGAGGAGACGATGGAGGCGTTGAGTGCTGCGCTGCGGTCCGGCAAAACCAGGGCGATCGGGTTTTCGGAATGGCCGGTGGAGAAAATCCGTGCAGCGACCGAGATGGCGGGGGTGGAGAAATTTGTATCAAGCCAACCGCAATATTCGATGCTGTGGCGCAAGCCAGAGGCGGAGGTGATCCCGTATTGTGCGGCGCATGGGATTTCGCAAATTGTTTGGTCGCCGCTGGCTCAAGGCATTCTGACCGGCAAATATCGTCCGGGTGCGCCGCCGCCGGCAGGCTCGCGGGCGACGAGCGCCACGATGGGGCATTTTTTACAGGATTTGGGCGAGCGGCGAGCGGTGCTCGATGCCGTGCAAGCGATGGTGGGTTTGGCGGCGCAGGCAGGGTTGACGCTGGCGCAATTTGCCCTGGCCTGGGTGTTGCGGCTTGAGAATGTTGCCTCGGCGATTATTGGGGCATCGCGCCCTGAGCAGATCGATGAGAATGTGGTGGCCTCGGATGCGCGGGTTGATCCGGCGCTGTTTGCCCAGGCAGAGGCATTGTTAGCGCCGGTTTTGCAAGCGGTGTGAGGGTTAGTTGAACGACACCGAACTGACGCCGCTGGCGTGGACGTGACGCACCGACGGGTTGCCGGTGATGTGGACATGGCCGACGCCGCTGATTGCGAGGGTAACGCTTTTCGTGACGTCGGCCTCGATTTTGCCAACGCCGCTGATCTGGGCGTTAAGATTTTCGATGGTGAGGTGGCGCGCATGCAGGCGAGCATCGCCGCTAATTTTGGTGGTCAGGTTTTGCACATGGCCGGTGAGGGTGAGCGAAGCGGCGCCGGAGAGATCAAGTGTGAGTGAGGGTTCGGATAGATTGCTGAGCGTGCCGTGAACCAGCCCGCTATCATCGATGCGGGTGAGTTGCGGCAGGGTGATGGTGAGCAGGATTGAATGATCGTTCATCGAAAAGCTGGTCAGATCGCCCTTGGTATGCACCTCGAGCACGCCGTTATGCACGGCGAGGTCCAGATGATCGCGCATGGTGGGTATTGCGGTCACGCTCACGGATTGGGTGGGGCCTTGGGTAAATTTGAGTGCGACCAGCGGGCTGATCGATAAGGCGTGGAACGGCGGGAGTTGTTCAGAAACTGGCTTGGCGGCTCCAGCCATGGCGGCATGGGGGGCGAGGATCAGCGCCAGGATGAATGCGGAGGCGAGATAATGGGGCATCGATTTTTCCTCTAAATCATTGAATTTTCTAGTGTCCACTCTGATTCCGAAATCCAACGGATTTCAGAATCGGGACACTAGAGAGCGGCGCCGATGAGGTAGAGCAGGCCGGTGAACGTCAAGACGGTGATCAGCATGGCGCCGACCAAGCAGCCGAGGCGCATGCGCAGCGAGGTTGGCATGACTTGGTCCGGCGAGGGCGATACCCAACTTGAGAGGCCGCGCATGTATGCTTCGCGGATCAAGCGCTGCTGGTGAGCGATTATCGTGGCGTTTGGGCGGTTTGCGCGGATGTCTGCGGGGTTGAATGATGATTGCGCGAGCGAAAATCCAATCTGGCCTGTTTTGGTCATGACGGTTTCCTTGAGGGTGAGGGTTACCATGGTTGGCGGCGATCGTTAAAATTGCGCTGACCGGCGGTGCGTTCGAGGTCGGCCAATCGCTGATCGAGGGCGGCAAAACGATTGGCGAGGCGATTGATCAGAGTGGAGAACGGGTTGGGCGGCGGCGCGGTGATGAAGGCGAATTGATCATGCAGCTCTCGGAAATTGCGGCTCAGGCGGTTGCGCCGCCGATGGATGCTAACGGCGAGGACGAGATAGATGATCAGAGTGATGATCGGCAGCTTGATGGCGAGCAGCAGCGTCGCGAGGCGAATGATCCAGCAGGGAACATGGCTCGCCGCCGCGATGGTGGCGCAGACGCCGCCGAGGATGGGCCGGGGCGCAGCATGGTTGCTCGAATAGGTTGAACTGCTCATGGGAAGCGTCTTTCCGGTTGGGGGGTGCTGAAGGCTTGATCGTTATCGAGCACCGCGCGTTCGAGGGTGGCGATGCGCGCTTCGAGGCGCGACGCTGAGGCTTGCAGCGCATCGATCACCGCGCGGTCTTGGCTGCTGAGGCCAGCGCCACGGCTCATGATGTGCAATTTATAGGCCTTGAAGCCGAACACGCAGAGGATCGCGACAATCGGGATCAAGAAGGGCATATACTCGACCATGGATAACTCCCTGTTGGTGCGGGTTTAGGCCGCTTGGTCGTTGGAATTGATTTTGGATTTGAGGGCTGCGAGTTCGGCCTCGACATTGGCATTCGCTTCGAGACTGGCGAATTCATCATGCAGGCTGGGTGTTGGCGGGTTGCGTCCTAGCTCGTAGGATTCGGCGCGGCCTTCCATCATATCGAGATTGCGTTCGACCTGTTCGAAGCGGGCGAAGGCATCGGTCACGCGCTCATCGTAGAGGCTGCGTTTCAGGCGCAGGCGGGTGGAGGCGCTTTGCTGGCGGATGGCGAGGGATTTTTCGCGTGATTTCGCGTCGTCGAGCTTGGCTTGGAGTTTGCCGACATCGTCGTTTTGCTGGGCAATGGCGCTCTGCACCTGTGCGATATGCTCTTGCGCCTCGGTGATGGCGGCGGCGGCGCGGGATTTGGCGAGCAGGGCGGCGCGGGCTAGGTCTTCGCGGTTGCGGCCGAGGGCAAATTCGGCCTTGCGGTGCCATTCATCGTGATCGCGGGTGAGGCTTGCGACCCGGCGCTCCAATTCACGCCGCTCAGCGATCAAGCGCACGGCGGCGGAGCGGACTTCGACCAGCGTATCTTCCATTTCCTGGATGACCAGCCGAACCAGCTTATGCGGGTCTTCGGCATGATCGAGCAGGGCGTTCAGGTTGGAATTGATGATGTCGGAAAGGCGGGAGAAAATACTCATCGGAGGCTCCGTGGGTTGCAGTGGCGATGGTGATGGCTGAGCAAAGGATGTGCCAATTCTTGTGGGCGCGTGTTTTCAATAGGTTGTGAGATTTTACTTGTTCAAAAGAACGCTAAATGCTAAAAGTTGGCTACTAATTGTTGGGATTTCAGATGAGCACGGAAACGCCGGCGACGCCGATTGGTCAGAGCCCCGCTTTTTTGGCGATGTTGGCGCATGTGTCGGATCTGGCGCCGATTAACCGGCCGGTTTTGGTGATTGGTGAGCGCGGGACTGGCAAGGAGGTGGTCGCGAGTCGGTTGGCGTATTTGTCACCGCGCTGGAGCCAGAGTTTGGTGAAATTGAACTGTGCGGCGCTGGCGGACTCATTGCTTGATTCCGAGTTATTCGGTCATGAGGCGGGGGCGTTTACCGGGGCGGTGCGTCGGCGCGCATCGCGCTTTGAGATGGCGGATCGGGGCACGATTTTTCTCGATGAGATCGCCAATGCGTCGCTGGCGGTGCAGGAAAAGCTGCTGCGGGTGATCGAGTATGGCAGTTTTGAGCGGGTCGGTGGTTCGGAGTCGGTGCGGGTGGATGTGCGGGTGATTGCCGCCACGCATGAGGATTTGCCGACTTTGGTGCGTGCTGGGCGGTTTCGGGCGGATTTTCTGGATCGGCTGGCCTTTGATGTGATCCGGATTCCGCCATTGCGAGAGCGTGGCGAGGATATTTTGCTCCTGGCCGATTATTTCGCTCAGAAAATGACGGCAGAGTTGGGGCGCGCGTTTTTTGCGGGGTTTGACGATCATGCGCAGGCGGCGTTGCAGGCGCATGATTGGCCGGGAAATGTGCGCGAATTGCGCAATGTGGTGGAGCGTAGCCTGTATCGGCATACAGCGTGGCGCGAGCGGTTGGCGCTGCTGCGGATTGATCCGTTCGGATTAGAGGATCGGGCCTTGGCGGCTTTGGGACCGGCGGGGGAAGATGAACGCACGCATCTTGAGGCGGCTTTGCGCGCGCATCGGTTCAATCAACGGCGGACGGCGGTGGCGCTGGGGTTGAGTTATGATCAGCTGCGTCACCGGCTACGCCGGTGCGGGCTACTGACAAGCGGCATTCGCCGTGATCAACGACGAATGCCGGGGCCAAATTTCGCAGTGAGTTCCGACCAATCTTAGTCGCGTTCGTGTTATTTTAGTGTCTGACCGAAAATTAAGCTGATTGATTTCAGTAAGTTATGATTCTCTATTGGTTGCGAAGACAATGGAGGATCATGTGGCCTGGACTGAAATCACTCGGCGACATCATGACAGGAGCGCGTTGCGGTATGCAA
>NCBV01000028.1 GCA_002279355.1 Acidiphilium sp. 37-60-79 | reverse complement strand
GCGCCTGCGTGTGTCACAAGCGTGTGTCACATCAGCGGGACGACAACAATTTAGTGGTTTATTTTCAGTAGATTGCAGTGTTTGGCGTCCCGTAGGGGATTCGAACCCCTGTTACCGCCGTGAGAGGGCGGTGTCCTAGGCCTCTAGACGAACAGGACGTGGTTGGGGTGGGGTAGCCGAGGTGGGGGTTGGGGTCAAGCTTGGTTGGGGGGCGTTGTGGTCACGATGGGGTCGCGTCTTGGATGGTGAGGCTGAGCGTGGTGGCGCCGTTCCAACGGTCGATGCGGAGTTGGCCGGCGATGTGCAGGGGGGTGGCGCTGCGGCTGAGCAGGGTTTGGCCTAAGGGGGTGTCGGCGGCGCGGAACAGCATGGCTTTTAGGCTGGCGCCGGATTCAGATTGCAGGAAGGCCCGGATGGTGTTGCCATCGCGGCCGATGCGGTCGGCTTTGCTGACGCGCAGGCGAGGGAAGACGAAGATGGGTTCGGGGTTACCCGCGCCGAACGGGCCGAGGCGTGCGATGGTGGCGGCGAGTTCGATTGTGGCGGATGTGGGGGCGAGGGTGCCGTCGAGCACCAAATCGGCGGCGCGGGGGTAGGCCGCAGCGTCGGCCAGAGCGGCGGCGAGAAAGGCGCGAAATTCATCGAGCTTGGCGATATCGAGCGCGAAGCCTGCGGCCATGGCGTGACCGCCGCCCCGGCGCAGCAGACCGTTTTGGCGGGCACGGATGATTGCGCTGCCGAGATCGATGCCGGTGATTGAGCGACCCGAGCCGGTGGCTTGATCATCGCTGATGCCGGCGACTAGCGCGGGGCGGTTGAATTTTTCTTTGATCCGGCCTGCAATGATGCCAACAATGCCGGGATGCCACCCCTCGCCCACCACCAAGGCTGCAGCGGCGCCCGCTGCGAACTGGGTTTGTGCCTCGGCCATCGCGGCTTCGAGCACGCCCGCCTCGACCGCTTGGCGCTGTTGGTTGATTTGATCAAGCTCGCGCGCGAGGCGCAGGGCTTGGTCCGGATGATCAGCGAGCAAGGTGCAGAGGCCGAGATCGGCCTGGGCGATGCGCCCGGCGGCGTTGATGCGCGGGCCGAGCGCGAAGCCGCAATTGGCGGCGGTGGGCGCGTCATTGACGCCGGCGACATCGAGCAAGGCGGCGATGCCGGGGCGGGCGCGACGGGCCATGATTTTTAGCCCTTGGGTGACCAAAGCGCGGTTGAGCCCGGTGAGGGGCATCACGTCACACACGGTGGCGAGGGCCACGAGGTCGAGCAGGCTGCGCAAATCCGGCTCTGGGGCGTGGGCGAAGGCACCACGTTTGCGCAGCTCGCGCTGGGTGGCGACCAGGGTGAGAAAGACCACGCTCGCAGCACAGATGGTGCCGAGACCGGAGCGATCATCAAGCCGGTTTGGGTTGACGGTGGCCAATATGGCGGGTGGGGGGCCATCGAGCGTGTGGTGATCGAGCACGATGGCATCGGTGCGGCCCTGAAGGCTGGCGAGCGGTTCATGGGCGGTGGCGCCGCAATCGACGCAGATGATAAGTGACGCGCCGCGATCAGCCAAAGCGCGCAAGGCGGGCGCGTTAGGGCCATATCCTTCGGCGAGACGATCAGGCACGTAATTGATCGGCTGGGCTCCGAGCGCACTCATGCCGAGGGCCATCAGCGCGCCAGAACAGGCGCCATCGACGTCGTAATCGCCGAAAATGCCGATGGTTTCGTGATTTTGCGCGGCGTCCGCGAGGCGGCTCGCGGCGCGGTCCATATCGATCAGGATCGAAGGGTCTGGCAGATATTCGCGCAAAGTTGGGTCGAGAAAGCCGCGTGCAGCTTCGGCGCTGACATGACGCGCCGCGAGCAGGCGGCCGAGTACGTCTGGCAGGTCGTTGAGTTGCGCGATGCGCTCGGCGGCGCGCTCATCGACCGGGCGCCAAACCCAGCGCCGTCCTGCGAGACTGGCGGTGACGCCGAGCGCGATGGCGGCCGGGGTTAGCGCGGCGGGTAGCGCGGTCAGGCTGGAATCCATGGCTTGGTTTGGAAATTATGGGTCGCTTCGATGGTGCGCACGGTGCCGGAGCGCGAGCGCATCACGATGGAATGGGTGATGGCGCCATGATGCGACCAGCGCACGCCGCGCAGCATCGGGCCGGAGGTAACGCCGGTGGCGGCAAACATCACATCGCCGCGCGCCATGTCGGTGAGGCCGAAAATGCGGTTCGGATCGGTGATGCCCATCGTGCGGGCGCGGGCGATTTGCTCGTCATTTTCATAGAGCAGGCGGCCTTGCATTTGGCCGCCAATGCAGCGCAGGGCGGCGGCAGCGAGCACGCCTTCGGGCGCGCCACCGCTGCCGAGATAAATATCGATCCCGGCTTCGGGTTGGGCAACGGCAATGACGCCGGAGACATCGCCATCGCCGATCAGGGTGATGCGTGCGCCGGCTTCACGGCAGCGGGCGATTATCTCGGCATGACGGTCGCGCTCCAAGGTGCAAACCATCAGGTCGGCCACGTCGCATTTTTTGGCACGGGCGAGGTTGCGCAGATTTTCGATCACAGGCGCATCGAGCGCGACCACGCCATCCGGCAGGCCGGGGCCGACGGCGATTTTGTCCATGTAGATGTCAGGGGCGTGGAGGAAATTGCCGCGCTCGGCGAGGGCAATCACGGCGATGGCGTTCGGCGCGCCTTTGGCGGCGATGGACGTGCCTTCCAGCGGGTCCACTGCGATATCCATTGCCGGGCCACCCGCCCCGACGCGCTCGCCGATATAGAGCATCGGCGCTTCGTCCATTTCGCCTTCGCCGATCACCACCGTGCCTTCGATTGCCACGGCATCGAACGCGCTGCGCATGGCGGCGACGGCGGCACCATCGGCGGCGTTTTTATCGCCCCGGCCGATCCAGCGTGCGGCGGCAAGGCCTGCGGCTTCGGTGACACGGACCAGTTCGAGGGCGAGGTTGCGTTCGGCGAGGATCGGGTTGTCGCGGTTCGACATGGGGTTTCCTTTAGTCTTTGGATGCTAACACATAGCCGGTCAGGCGGATTCGATGCGGATGGCGGTAGGCGATTCGAGCACGGCCGCGAGGGTTTCGAGCCGGGCGAGGGCTGCGCGCATGGCGTGTTCGTTGGTGATGTGGGTTACCAGCACGACCGGCACCGCTTGGTTGGCACTGCGGCCATGTTGCAGCATTGATTCGAGCGAGATGGTATGATCGCGCAGGACCGCCGTAATATCCGCGATCACGCCGGGCTGGTCTTGGACCATCAGGCGGAGAAAATACGCGCCGCGATGCTGATCCATCGGCATTGATGGAAGGGCGGCCAGATCGGCTTGGGCGACGCCGAGCATTGGGGTGGTGCGGTTGCGGGCGAGATCGATCAGGTCGGCAATCACCGCTGAGGCGGTTGGCCCCGCCCCTGCCCCGCGGCCTTGCAGCACGACCTCGCCGACCGGATCGCCATTGATCACCACCGCGTTATTAACGCCATCGACATGGGCGAGCGGCGCGCTGAGCGGCACCATTGCGGGATGCACGCGGGTTTCGATGCCCGCATCCGTTGCGCGGGCGATGCCGAGCAATTTGATCCGGTAGCCGAGTTCATCGGCGAAGGCGATATCGAGCGCGCTCACGCGGCGAATCCCTTCGACATGGATGCTGGCAAAATCAACCGGGCGGCCAAAGGCAAGGGCGGCGAGGATGGCGAGCTTATGGGCGGTATCGACGCCATCGATATCAAAGCTGGGATCGGCCTCGGCGTAACCTTGAGCCTGCGCGTCCGCGAGCACGGTGGCGAAATCGAGCTTTTCAGCACGCATCCTCGATAGGATATAATTGCAGGTGCCGTTGAAAATGCCCGCGACCGCGTCAATCCGATTGGCGGCCAATCCTTCGCGCAACGCCTTGATGATGGGAATGCCGCCGGCCACGGCCGATTCAAAGCGAAAGGCGGCCTGATGGGTTTCAGCGAGGGTGGCGAGATGATTGCCGTGATGGGCGATTAACGCTTTGTTGGCGGTGATGACCGATTTGCCAGCGCGTAATGCGGCTTCGACCAGGGTGCGGGCCGGGCCTTCGGCGCCGCCGATCAGCTCAATCACGACATCGACCGCAGGATCATGGGCGAGGCTATCGGGGTTATCGTGCCAGCGCAGACCATCGAGACTGATACCACGATCGCGGCTGCGATCACGGGCGGAAACGGCGGTGACATTCAGGGGCACGCCGGCCCGTGCGGCGATCAACGCGGCGTTATCATGCAGCAGGCGCAGCACGCCCGCGCCGACCGTGCCGAGCCCGGCAATGCCAATCGAGAGCGGTTTGGTCATACCGAGACGGGCTCGGTTTGCGGTGCGACGTTACCGGGGGCCATGAAGGCGCGGATATTGCGCACGGCTTGGCGCAGGCGGTGGTTATTTTCCACGAGCGCGATGCGGACATGGGTATCGCCATATTCCCCAAAGCCGATGCCCGGTGCGACGGCGACTTTGGCGCGTTCGAGCAGGAGTTTGGAGAAATCAACCGAGCCGAGATGGGCGTAGCGCGGTGGGATCGGCGCCCAGGCGAACATCGAGCCGGCCGGGCTCGGCACGTCCCATCCGGCTTGGGCGAGACCTTTGATCAGGATGTCGCGGCGTTCCTTATAGATAGCGCGCACTTGATCGACGCAATCTTGCGGGCCGGTCAATGCGGCGGTGGCGGCAACCTGGATCGGGGTGAAGGCACCATAATCGAGATAGGATTTCATCCGGGCGAGTGCGGAAATGAGGCGCGGATTGCCAGCAGCAAAACCCATGCGCCAGCCCGGCATTGAATAGGTTTTCGACATCGAGGTGAATTCAACGGTGATGTCCTTTGCGCCGTTGACTTGCAGCACCGAGGGGGGTGGTTCGCCTTCGAAGTAAATTTCGGCGTAGGCGAGATCCGAGAGAATGAAAATATCGTGCTTGCGGGCGAAGGCGACGATGTCTTTGTAGAAATCAAGCGTTGCGAGATAGGCGGTCGGGTTCGAGGGGAAATTCACGATCAGTGCCGTCGGGCGCGGCACCGAATGGCGCACGGCGCGTTCGAGCGCGTGCAGCATCTCTTCGTTGGGAACGGCCGGGACCGAGCGAACCGAAGCGCCTGCGATGATGAAGCCGAATTGGTGGATCGGGTAGGATGGGTTGGGTACCAGGATCGTGTCACCAGGGCTGGTGATGGCGTTGGCAAGATTGGCGAGGCCCTCTTTCGAGCCGAGTGTGGCGATTACTTCGGTGTCGGGATTGAGCTTCACCCCGAAACGGCGATCATAGTAGGCGGCCAAGGCGCGGCGCAGGCCGGGGATGCCTTTGCTGGTGGAATAGCGGTGGCTGCGCGGGTCGGCGACGGTTTCGATCAGCTTGGCGACGATGTGCGGTGGGGTCGGGCTGTCCGGATTGCCCATGCCGAGATCAATAATGTCTTCGCGGGCGTTGCGCGCGGCGGCTTTGGCCTGGTTGACCTCAGCGAACACATAAGGCGGCAGGCGGCGAATACGATGAAATTCCTCAGTCATGATCAGTCCTTGGCACGGGTGGTTGGTGGAGGAAGCAGAAATTGGGCAGCCCCGCCATGCGCGCCGGTAAGGGCGGCGATGCGGATTTGCGCGCCCGGGACGCCCGCAGCGGTGAGCGCGTTGGCGATAGCGGTGGCGCGCAGCAAGGCAAGACGCAGGCCAGCGCCGGTGCGCGCTGTGGCAAAACCAGCGGCGCGAATCATCGCGGGGCCGCGCTTGGCGGCGAAGGCGGCGATAATTTGATTTTGTTGGGGGGTGAGAATTGCCGAGCCGGGGGCAAAACCGAGCAGCACGGGCGGCGTTGGCGCCGCTGCTAGGGTGATTTTTGCGGGCGGCGATACGGCTTCACCGGGCGCAGGAATATGATTTTGCTTGATATTTTCTGCCTGCAATGCGGCACGGATTTGACGCTGGGTTACGGCACTAATGGCTGCCGGGCGCGCAGGGACGGCGGCGAGGTTGGGGAATGGCTGATGCAGCCCGGGCGGTGGCGGCGGATGCTGCGCGATCACACCGCCTTCATAGGCGTGAAACCGGGCAACCGGCGTCGCACAACCGCCGAGTAGCGTCACCAGCGCGAGGCTGGCGAGCGCCCGCCATGCGCGGCCTTCGTTTTTGCAACATTTGGTCGTATAAATCACGGCAACCTCTTCAAGCTCGCACGCCTTGTAGCGTGCGACGGGCGGGGCCGGAAGGAGCGTTCATGACCGAAACACACAGCCCTGCAACCGATCCGGTGCAACTCGCCCGGGGGATGACCGGTGTTGCGCATCGAGCGCAGCGTTTGGTGGCCGAATGGTTGAAGCGCCAAGCCGAGGCCGGCGCGCCGGGGGCACTCAATTTGGACCCGCTGAATATTGGCGGGGCGTTTATGGAAATGGCCAGCCGGTTGGCCGCGAGTCCTGACAAGCTGATCAAGGCACAGCTCGGCTTTTGGCAAGATTATATGACGTTGTGGCAACATTCGACCCGCCGGATGATGGGGTTGGAGAGCGAGGCGCCGATTCCGCTGGACCCGCGCGACAAAAGATTCCAGGATTCGCAGTGGAACGATAATGAAATTTTCGACTTCATCCGACAGAGCTATCTGCTTTCGGCCCGGTTTGTCCATGATGTGGTGCGGCAGGTGGATGGATTGCCGCCGAAAACCGCGCAAAAGCTGGATTTTTATGCGCGGCAGTTCGTCGACGCGATGAGCCCGTCAAATTTTGCGATGACCAATCCGCAGGTGTTGCGCAAGACGGTGGAGACGGGTGGTGACAATTTGATCCGTGGCTTGAATAATCTGCTCCGCGATTTGGAAGCCGGTCAGGGCAAATTGCATATTAAAATGACGGATAGCGAGAGCTTTACCGTGGGTGACAATATTGCGGTGACGCCCGGCGCGGTCGTTTTTCGTAATGAGTTGATGGAGTTGATCCAGTATAACCCGACCACGCCCGAGGTTTTGCAACGGCCATTGGTGATTTTCCCGCCTTGGATCAATAAATTTTATATTCTGGATCTAAAGCCGAAAAATAGCTTCATCCGATGGGCGGTGAGCCAGGGTCATACAGTGTTTGTGGCGAGTTGGGTGAACCCCGATGAGCGGCTCGCGGACAAGGATTTTGCCGATTACATGAAACAAGGAGTGTTTGCCGCCCTCGATGCGATCGAGCGGGCGACCGGCGAGCGGCAGGTGAATGCGATCGGGTATTGCTTGGGGGGTACGTTGCTGGCCTCGACCTTGGGCTACATGGCGAAAATGGGCGATCATCGGATTGAATCCGCGACATTTTTGGTGACGCTGACCGATTTCGCTAATGCCGGGGAACTCGGCGTGTTCATCGATGAGGAGCAGTTGCGCGGGCTTGAGGAAAAAATGGCGCAGCGCGGCTATCTGGAAGGCAGCGAGATGGCGACGACGTTTAATATGTTGCGCGCCAATGACTTGATTTGGAGCTTTGTGGTCAATAATTATCTGCTGGGGAACGAGCCGTTCCCGTTTGATTTGCTCTATTGGAATTCGGATTCCACCCGAATGCCGGCTGCGATGCATTCGTTTTATTTACGTAATATGTATCAGGACAATAAACTGGCACAGCCGAACGGCTTGGCCTTGGATGGGGTGAAAATCGATTTGGGTGCGGTGACGGTGCCGGCCTATTTTCTGTCCTGCCGGGAGGATCATATCGCACCGTGGATGAGCACCTATCGCGGTGCCAAAATGCTCGGCGGCAAGAACCGGTTCGTGCTGGCGGCATCAGGTCATATTGCCGGGGTGGTGAACCCGCCGGAGGGGGGAAAATATAATCATTTTGTTCATGACGGGCTGCCCGCCACGGCGGAGCAATGGTTCGAGCAGGCAACCGAGGTGGCCGGTTCCTGGTGGCCTGATTGGCAACGCTGGGTGACGGCTAAGGCGCGCAAGAAGGTTCCCGCCCGCGTGCCGGGAGATGGGGCGTTGTCGGTTTTGGCCCATGCGCCGGGAACTTATGTGAAAGTGCGCTCTGTTTGACGCAGACGGGCTCGGCGGCGCGCGTCGCGATGGTGCTGCCGCCACGCGAGGGCTTTGCCCCGGATCGGGCCGGGGCGATTGCGCTGGTGGTGCGGCGACTAGCGCAGGCGAGCGGGGCAATGGTGCTGGGGGCCGCGCAGCCGGGGGGCGCCTATCGCGATGTTGAATATCACCCGATCACCGCACCACCACCGTTGGGTTTTGGGCTTGGCGTTGTGCGGCTGCTACGGCGGTTGCGCCCCGATATCATCGAGGTGCATCAGCAGCCGCGCCTCGCGCATGTGATTGCGCTGGCGCTGCCGCAGGCGCGGGTCGTGCTGTTTTTGCATAATGATCCGCTAGCAATGCGCGGGCTGCGCAGCGCCGGTGCGCGCCAGCGAAGCTTATTGGCGCTGCATCGGGTTGTTTGTGTGTCAGCCTATCTCGCAGATCGGTATCGGCATGGGCTCGCGGGTACTGACCGATTGGCGGTGCTGCATAACCCGTTGACCTTGAACGAATTGCCGCCCCGACCGGCGTTGCGTGACCGGGAGATTTTATTCGCGGGGCGGATCGTTGAGAATAAGGGGGTGGCTGATTTCATTGCCGCCTGCGCGCAGGCGCTCCCTGCCCTGCCCGGCTGGTCGGCGCGGATTATTGGCGGGGACCGATTTGGGCACACCAGCCCGGAAACCGGCTATGTGCGGGCGATGCGGCTGGCCGCAGCGCAGGCCGACATTGGATTTGCCGGGTATCAGCCGCATGAGCACGTATTAGCGGCGATGGCGCGGGCGGCAATCATCGTGGTGCCGAGCCGTTGGCCTGAGCCATTTGGCTTGACCGCGCTGGAAGCGATGGCGAGCGGGGCGGCGCTGATTGCCAGCGATTGCGGCGGCTTGCCGGAGGTGGTGGGCCATGGCGGCATGTTGGTGCCGCCGCACGATCCGGCACGGCTCGCCGAGGCGATCCTGACATTAGCCCGCGATGATGCGGCGCGAGAGCGGTTGGCGCAGGCAGGATTGGCGCAGGCTGGGTTATTCGATACGCCGATCATAGCGGCGCGATTGGCAGCACTGCGCGCAGGCGCGCCCTGAGCGATTTGGCCGGGCGGCGCGCAGCCCTTATATCAAGATCAAAGCCTCGAGAGGATATGAAAGATGAGCGAAAAACTAATCCCGGTGACCGTACTGACGGGCTATCTCGGTGCCGGTAAAACCACCTTGCTAAACCGGATTCTCACCGAGCAGCATGGCAAGCGCTATGCCGTGGTGATCAATGAATTCGGCGAAAGTGGTGTGGATAACGACCTCGTGGTGGATACCGACGAGGAAGTGTTTGAAATGAATAATGGCTGCATTTGTTGCACGGTGCGCGGCGATTTGATCCGCATTATCACCGGGCTGATGAAGCGGCGCGATCAGTTTGATGGGATCATCGTGGAGACCACGGGCCTCGCGGATCCAGCACCGGTGGCGCAGACCTTTTTTGTCGATGAGGATGTCAAAGCGCGCACTCGGCTGGATGCGATCGTGACGGTGGTGGATGCAAAGCATGTGCTGGCCCGGCTGGCCGATAGCAGCGAGGCGCTGGAGCAAATCGCGTTTGCTGATGTGATTGTGCTCAACAAGCTCGATTTGGTGACGCCAGAGGAATTGACCGCAATCGAGGCGCGCATCCGCAGCATCAATCGCTACAGCACCATCCATCATGCCACGCGCGCCGATGTGCCTGCGGATAAATTGCTGGGGATCAACGCGTTCGATTTGGCGCGGGTGCTGGAAAATGCGCCGGATTTTCTCGATGATGACAGCCATACCCATGATGAGCATATGCTGAGCATCAGCCTGACCACGACAACGCCGTTGGATGCGGAGAAATTCAACGCCTGGATCAGCGGCGTGCTGGCGATGCAGGGGCAGGATATTTTGCGCACCAAAGGGATTTTGGCGTTCAAAGATGAGGATCGTAAATTCGCGTTTCAGGCAGTGCATATGATGGCGGATGGTGATTTTATCACCCCTTGGCCGCAGGGCCGCGCGCGGGAGAGCAAGCTGGTATTTATTGGCCGAAACTTGAACCGGCCCCAATTGCGCCGTGGCTTTGATAGCTGCGTTGCAGCATGAGTGAAGTTTTGAGTGCGGCGGATCGGATGCTACGCGAGCGCGGGGTGCAGCGCGATTGCGGCGCCTATGTGACTAGTCTGGCCTTCACCCGCGATCAGAGCCATGCGGTGTTTGGCTTGGGGGATGGGCGCTTGGTCAGCCGAGCACGCGTCGGCGCCGATTGGCAGGAACAATCGCGCCATGACGGGGCGGTGACGGCGCTGGCGGCCGATTTTGATGGTGCTGGGATTCTCAGCGGCGGCGATGATGGCACGGTGCGGCGGTTTGAGCCGGGCACTGGCGCTGAGTTGATGTTAGCAAATTACGGGATGAAATGGGTTAATCATCTGATCAGCATCGTCGATCGCAAGGCGCCGCTGCGGGCGGCAGCGGTGGGCAAGAATTTGCACCTGCTTGATCAGGCGGGCAGCGTGCTGCGCACCCTGACCCACCCATCCACCATTACCGGATTGGCCTTGGATGCGAAAGCCAAACGGATTGGGGCGAGCCATTATAATGGTGCGTCATTATGGTTTTTGCGCTCGGACCAAACCAAACCGCTGAGCCTTGAGTGGAAAGGCAGCCATTTGGCGATTGCGATCCATCCAAACCTCTATGCGGTAGCGACAGCGATGCAAGAAAACGCTCTGCATGGCTGGAGAATTTCGGATTTACAGCATATGCGGATGAGCGGTTATCCAGCCAAACCGGAATCACTCGGTTTTACCGCATCGGGAAAATGGCTGGCAAGTGCGGGGGCGGAAGCGGTCATTTTATGGCCGTTTTTCGGCGGCGGCCCGATGGGTAAAGCGCCGTTAGAGCTTGCTGGCGGCGATCGGGCGATGGTCAAGCGAGTGGCCTGTCATCCGGCGCATGAGGTGGTGGCCGCAGGGTATAGCGATGGGCTCGTGGTGGTGATTGATGTTGAACGCCAGCGGATTTTGCCGGTATCGGCACCAGGGCGGGGGGCTGTGTCAGCGCTGGGGTGGAGCGATGATGGCGCGACGTTAGGGTTTGGCACCGAGACCGGATTTGCCGCCTTGATTGATTTTTCTACCAAGGAGACGGCGTGATGAACTGTCCGAACGTGGGCGCGAACGGCATGACGATGCCGAAACTGGGTCTTGGCACCTGGAAATTATCAGGGGCGTCTTGCACTGATGCGGTTCGTCGTGCGCTCGATCTTGGGTATCGGCATATCGATACGGCGGAAATGTATGGCAACGAGGCCGAGATTGGCACGGCGCTGGCACAAGCGAGCGTGGCACGGGACAAGATTTTCCTGACCAGCAAGGTTTGGCTTGAGCATTTGGCGCCCGACGCGCTGACATCGGCATTAGAAGCGAGCTTGCGGCGTTTGCGTTGCGATTATCTTGATTTATATTTGATCCATTGGCCCGCGCCGGGGATGAATTTGGCAGCGTCTTTAGGCGCAATGATGCGCGCCCGCGCGGCGGGGAAAATTCGGCATATTGGTGTATCGAATTTCCCCGTGGCATTACTGCGTGAGGCAGTGGAGGTGATTGGCGCACCCATCGCGTGCAATCAGGTGGAGTATCATGTGCTGTTGGGGCAACGGGCTGTTTTGGAGTATGCCCGGGCGCACGATATTGTGGTGAGTGCTTATTGTCCGCTGGCGCAGGGGCGTTTGGGTGAGCATCCGGTGCTCGACCAGATTGCGGCGAAGCATCAGATCAGTGCCGCACAGGTGGCCTTGGCGTGGCTATTTGCGCAGGAGAGCGTGGCGGCAATCCCGAAAGCCGCGCGCGCCGAAAGCCAGCAGGCGAATTTGGCGGCGTTGGCAGTGAGGTTGGATGCGCAGGATCACGCCGCGATTGCAGCGCTGCCGAAAAATCAGCGTTTTGTTAATCCAGGATTTGCTCCGCCCTGGGACGCCGCCTGATCGAGCAATACCAGATCATCGCGGTGAATAATTTCATCGCGGCCGCGCCAGCCGAGTAGCGTTTCGATGTCATCGGTGCGATGCCCAGCGATGATTGCGGCATCGGCGCTGGAATAGGCGCAGAGGCCGCGCGCGAGAATGGCGCCATCGGGTGCGATGAGTTCAACCGGGTCGCCGCGTTCAAATTGACCCTCAATATGGGTGATGCCGGCGGGGAGCAGCGAGGAGCCGCGCGCGATGGCGCGGACCGCCCCGGCATCCAGCGTGATGCGACCAAGCGGGGCGAGTGATCCGGCGATCCAGCGTTTGCGAGCCGAGCGACCACCCGGCTGCGGCAGAAACCAGGTGCAACGCGCCCCGTCGCGCAGCGATGTTAACGGATGCGCGACGCCGCCGAGCGCAATCGCCATGGCGCATCCGGCTTGGGTAGCGATGCGCGCAGCCACCAGTTTGGTGCGCATGCCACCGGAGGAATAGCCGGGGGGGGGTGCGCCGCCCATCGCTTCGATATCAGCCGTTAGCGTCGTAACCAGCGGGATATGGCGTGCATCCGGGTTGCGTTTGGGATCATCGGTGTAGAGACCATCGATATCCGATAGCAGGATCAGTTGATCGGCCTCGATCATTTCAGCGACGCGACCGGCGAGGCGGTCATTATCGCCAAAGCGAATTTCGCCGGTAGCGACCGAGTCGTTTTCATTGATCACCGGCACGCAGCCGAGTTCGAGCAGCGTGTGTAAGGTGGCGCGGGCGTTGAGGTAGCGGCGGCGATCTTCGGTGTCGCCCAGCGTGAGCAATAATTGGGCGGCGGTAAGCCCGTAGCTCGACAAAGCCGCACTCCAGGCGCTGGCAAGGCGAATTTGGCCGACCGAGGCGGCGGCTTGCTTTTCTTCGAGGCGCAAACGCTTTTGGGTGAGGCCGAGCTGACGTCGCGCGAGGGCGATGGCACCGGAAGATACCACCACAACGCCGATGCCCCGCTTGCGGAAATCAGCGATATCCGCGGCCACGCTGGCGAGCCAGCCGGTGCGCGGTTCAGCAGCGAGCGGATCGACGATCAATGCGCTGCCGATTTTTACCACCACCAGCCGAGCCTGATCCAGCGCGGGCGCGGCGTGCAGGCTCATGCGCGCTCGGCGCGGATCATAGTGAGAGCGGCGCGCAATACCTCATCCACACCGGTATGGCCGGCTGCGGAGGCCAGCAGGACCGGCGCATTGCTCGCTTTCGCTAAGGCGGTGCGCCGGGCGGCGGTTTCACGCGGGCTCATCGCGTCAGCTTTGTTGAGCACGATCAACTCGGGCTTTTCGCCGAGGCCGCCGCCATAAGCGTGTAACTCCTCACGCACAGTGCGCCAGGCTTTGACCACATTGCCCGCCGCCCCATCGACCAGATGGATCAGCACCGCACAGCGTTCGACATGGCCGAGAAAGCGGTCACCAAGGCCGGAGCCTTCATGTGCGCCTTCGATCAGGCCGGGAATATCGGCGAGCACGAACTCCTCAGTCATTGATAGCCGCACCACGCCGAGTTGCGGATGCAAGGTGGTGAATGGGTAATCGGCGATTTTTGGTCGGGCGGCGGAGGCGGCGGCGAGAAAGGTGGATTTGCCCGCATTGGGTAGGCCGATCAGCCCGGCATCGGCGATGAGTTTCAGGCGCAACCAGACCCAGCGTTCTTCGCCCGGCCAACCCGGATCGGCGCGGCGCGGGGCGCGATTGGTGGAGGTTTTGAACATCGCATTGCCATGGCCGCCATCACCGCCGCGCAGCAGCACCACTTCCATATCTGGCTTGTCGAGATCAGCAAGCAGGGTTTCACGGTCATCGGCAAAAATTTGTGTGCCGATTGGCACTTTGATCAGTAAGGTCGGTGCGGCAGCACCGGTGCAGTCTCGCCCGGCACCGTTGCCGCCTTTGCGGGCGCGGAAATGCTGGGTGTAACGAAAATCGATTAGCGTGTTTAGATTTTCGACCGCGCGGAACACGATATCGCCGCCGCGCCCGCCATTGCCGCCATCGGGACCGCCAAATTCGATATATTTCTCGCGCCGGAAGGCGACTACGCCGTTGCCGCCGTCACCAGAGCGCAGATAGATTTTTGCCTGATCGAGGAATTTCATGGGAATACAACAAAAAAGGCCGGCACGGGCCGGCCTTCTGGCGCGTGCCGGACGAAACGATTATTCGGCAGCGATTTGGTGCGCGTCAACCGAAACATGCACCCGACCTTCGGCCCGGCGGTCAAACTTCACATGGCCATCGACCAGCGCAAAAATCGTATGGTCGCGGCCAAGGCCGACATTGCGGCCCGGATGGACCTTGGTGCCGCGCTGGCGGATAATGATGTTACCGGCGACCACTTCCTGCCCGCCAGATTTTTTCACGCCGAGACGGCGACCTGCGGAATCGCGACCGTTGCGCGATGAACCGCCTGCTTTTTTATGTGCCATGAAACAATCCTCCGGTTCAGGCGGCGTTGATCGATGCGACGCGCAACACGGTGACGTGCTGGCGATGACCATTTTTGCGGCGGCTATTCTGCCGACGGCGCTTTTTGAAAATGATCACCTTATCGAGCCGGTCTTGGGCAATAACGGTCGCAGTGACGGTGGCGCCAGTAACGACGGGCTTGCCAAGCACGACACCGGCTTCGCTGCCCATGGCGAGAATTTCGGTAAAGGTGACGGTGCTGCCAGCCTCGGCCTCTAGCTTCTCGACCTTGAGCACCATTTCCGGTGCGACGCGATATTGTTTGCCGCCGGTGCGGATCACTGCGAACATCGATTTGGTCCAATTCTCTCGAAAACGGCCGACGGATCGGCCAAAACAAAATGCGCGAGGCCAAGCGGACTCGCGATAGGCAGCGTATAGGGCGGAGAATTGGGGGAAGTCAATAATCCGGGTCAGCCGGTATGGAGTGGCTGGCCTGCTTGCGGGGTATATGCTGGCGGTGCGGTGTAACCGAGCGCATAAAGCTTTTTCAAGATTGCGAACATCAATGGCTGCGCGCCGAACCAAGTTAAATGGACTTGATCGGCGACCACGTAATTATCCTTGCCAGCACTCAGGCGGTTCCATCGTACAAGATGGACATTGGGATAATGGGCGTGCGCCCAGTGATATTGCCGTGCGACCTCGCTGGTCCAAGGGCGGGGCACGGCGGGGACGATCAGTAGAATTTGGCGCTGACCGACCAGGGACAGAAATTGGATGAGATTGGCGCGATCAATCGGGCCATTACTGCCAAGTTCGACGACGATGTATTTGATATTGTGGTAAAATTTATGTTTCTTTAGTGCGTCGATGATGCCGATGGTGCGCACGAATGAGCGGCCGACATGGCCATTAAGGTAGGCGTTCGGCACTTCATGGAGCACATAGCCGGACCAGCCGAGCAGGATCGAATCGGTGATGAACAGAACTTGTTTGTCGGGATAGAGCGGGTTTTGGGCGATGCGCCGATTGTCGAAATAGACATAGGTTTTGCGGGGTTTGGGCATCCAGGTGAGGAGGCTTTTTTGGCGCTGGTGCGCCGCCTGTATTTTGGCTTGGGCGATAGCCGCGAGATGGTCCTGATGGGCGGCGATGGCGCGTTGATCGGCGGCGAGTTGGGTGGTTACGGTGCGGAGTTTGTTGGTGAGATAAACCGACTTGGCTTCGAGATTATCGATTTTGCCCGCAAGGCGTGCCGTGGTTTGCTGTCCGGTGGCGGCGCGATACCAGCCATAGGCACCAAAGCAGAGCAGCAGACTTGCGATCAAGGCCGGGGTGATGCCAAGCGCGACGCGCGGTTGTTTGGCGACCAGCTTTTGCAGGCTGACCTCGATTAACTGATAGGTCAGGAGCGACAAGACAAACATCAGGGCGAGAGCCAAGAATAGTTGGTCAAGCGGCGGAGCATTATAGAGAAAATGATGCACGCTGGCGATCACCGGCACGTTCCAGAGATAGAGCGAGAACGACATTTCGCCGATGACGCTTGCCGCGCTGGGTTTGGCGTTTTGCAGGAGCACGCTGCGCTTGGCGCTGAACAGGAACAGGCCGGTCAACAGGGCCGACGAAGCTGAATAGATCACGAAATCATGATAATGGCCGAAAATCATGATCAGAGTCAGCAGCAGAACCGCGATCATGCCGAGCAGTTCGTAGCGGCGTGCGGGCTTGCTTGTGGGTTGGCATTGTTCGAGGCCCGCATAGAGGCTGCCGAGCAGGTAGGGAAACCCATGCCAGGGCAGCACATAGGCTTGATTGGCGTGGCCCTTTAGCATCAGGAGGGTGGCGCCGCCGAGCATGATCGCCGCGATCAGGGCGAGGGCTGCAAAAAAATAGCGATCGCGGCGCAGCACGATTCGGAGCAAAAAATGCAGTATATAAAGCTGCACCAGCAGCGAAAGATACCACATGCCGAGAAACAAATGCGGCATGCTATCATTCTGAAAATACGGGATATGACGAATAACGAGATAGAAATTATAGCAAAAAGCGATTGACCACAGGGCCGGGCGCCACGAGCCGATATGGGTCAGCACGGCGAAACTCGCGACGATGACGGTAATCAGGATGGTGGGCACCATGATCCGCGCCAAGCGGCGATAGAGAAAATCGATGCTGCCGGCCGCAAGGTTCGTTTGGTTCAGCTTACGGAGTGACTGGGTGATCAGAAAGCCGGAGATGAACAAAAACACATCGACGCCAACATAGCCGCCGGCGAACAGGCTGGTTTGGTAGGTAATGTTTTCGTGCAGGTGGAAAAATATGACCGCGAGGATCGATAAAAAGCGGAGATAATCGATATAGACCATCAGGCGTTCCTAAGAGTTCGTCAGTATCCCCGGTCAGCCGGTGGCGGATATTTGATGATTTGTTGTGCGATGGCGTGGACCATGATTTGAATGCCGGCCCAGTTCGGGTGCACAAGGTCGGTCCAGAAATAATTGGGGTGCCTCTGGCTGAGCAGATCCCAACGCACCAGATGGGCGTTGGGATACTGGCTGGGGAGCTTGAAATACAGATTTTGCACTTCGGATTCCCAAGGACGCGGCACTTCCGGGACGACGAAAAACACCTGACGATGGCCAACCATGGACATGAATTGCGCCAGCTGCGCGGGATCGACATAGCCGTTGGTGCCAAGCTCGACCACCACATAGCCGACGCCATCGGTTTCGTGGTTCACATGCATCATCGCCCAGATATGCAGCGCGCTGGAGAATTGGCGCCCGACTCGGCCATTAATCAGCGCATTGGGAAACACATGCGCGACATAACCGGACCAACCCGTGATGATGCTGTCGCCAATGATGATAATGCCGGTGGGTGAAACCGTGGGCGGACGATTAACCGATTCGGCATCGAGCACGTAGCCAGGACGTGGCGACTGGTTGAAGTCCTGATGCGCATCGATCAAGGCGGCTTGATCAAGCGTGGTGGCAGCGCGCGCCGCTGGGTGGCGCAGCGTGCAGCTGGAGATCGACAGGGCGATCAGGATCGGCAGGATAAATCGGCGAAAATAACGCTGCACGCGGGGAGTCTCCATTGATTTAAATCATTGTGCCAGAATCGCGCGGCACCGCAATAGAATGGTCAGAGATCAGCCGTGCCGCGATTGCACTTGCGCAGCCGGACAGCGATGCGGGGCAAAATCAGTGAGGAGGAATTGCATGAAACGGCGAATAGGTGCAGAGGCATGCGCTTAAGCGGAACACCGTGTGGACGTGGCGAAATCGGTAGACGCAGCAGACTTTGACATTGGAGTGCCCACGGGGAAATCCGTGGTGCAGAACCGCCCAAATTCGGGGAACGCTAACGGCCTTCGGGCCTAAGCCAATCCCGAGCCAAGCGAAGCCGGCCCTGCCGGTTTTGAAGGTGTAGAGACTAGACGGGTGGCGCCTAAGGCTGAGTGCTGAACGCGCTTGGCGATGGCGAAGGGATAGTCCAGACCACGAACGCCTCTGGGCGGCGGCGAAAGTCGAAGTGGTATGAAAATCTGTTTCTCGTATGAGAGTGCGGGTTCAAGTCCCGCCGTCCGCACCATCCATCCTCCACCATTGATTAGCCGGGTATCAATTTGACAGGACCGCACAGGTCCGGTATTCAACTTGCTACCAATTGAGAATAGTTCTCATTCGCAATTAACCAACCGGGAGAACGCTATGTCGCAGACGACCACGCCCACCACACGACGCCCGCGGCGATTGCCCTTCTTGGCAGTGTTTGGCCCTGGGCTCGTGGTTATGCTGGCCGATACCGAGGTGGGCAGCATCATCACCGCGTCGCAATCAGGCGTCGCGTGGGGATATAGGTTGTTGCTGCTGCAATTCATCCTGATGCCCATTCTTTATGTTGTGCAGGAATTGACGGTGCGGCTCGGTATTTTTACTGGCAAAGGTCATGGCGAGCTGATCCGCGACACATTTGGTAAGGGTTGGGCTTGGCTTTCAGCGGCAGGGCTGGCGGTCGCGACAATTGGGGCGTTGCTGTCGGAATTTTCTGGTGTCGCAGGGGTTGGTGAATTGTATGGTGTACCGCGCGGCGTGACCCTTACGCTCGCGGTCGTATTTTTGCTCGTGGTAGCGTTTACCGGCTCGTATCGACGTGTCGAGCGGGTGGCTATTGCGCTCGGTTTATTTGAATTCGTGTTTTTTGGCATCGCTTTCGTCTCACATCCAAGCATGACCGCTATTGCGCATCAGACGTTCGAGCCGGCCTTGGGCAACGCGGGTTACATGTATTTGGTCGCGGCAAATATCGGTGCTGTGATCATGCCATGGATGATTTTTTATCAGCAATCGGCCATCGCCGATAAAAAGCTTACCCCTGCCGATTTTAAATATGCCCGCTGGGATACTGCGATCGGCGCGGTGGTGACGCAACTGGTGATGGCGGCGGTGTTGATTGCCACCGCAGCGACGATTGGGCGGCATAATCCGGGTGCTAGCCTAAATTCAGTGGGCGATATTGCCGATGCGCTAACGCCGTATTTGGGCGTGACGGTGGGCAAGCTGGTCTTTGGTATTGGCGTGCTGGGAGCCGGTCTGGTGGCGGCAATCGTCGCTTCGTTGGCGCTGGCCTGGGGTTTGGGGGAGGTTGCTGGCTATCGCCGATCGCTAGAGGATCATCCGCTGCAGGCAAAATGGTTCTACGGGGTTTATGCGACCTGCCTGATCCTCGGCGCAATTTTGGTGGCGGTGGTGCCTAATCTGGTGCTGTTGAACATTGCGGTCGAGGTGATGAATGCGCTGCTGCTGCCGTTGGTGCTCGGGTTTTTGGTGATGCTGGGGTTGTTTGCATTGCCGCCGCATTTGCGACTCAAAGGCTGGTATATGGCGTTGACTATTTTTCTGTCGGCAATCACTGCCGGGCTCGGGGTTTATGGCGGACTTTCCGGCGCTGGATTTTTTTGATGGTGGCGAAAGCGTGCGATCAGTTCAGTTCAGACAGCAGCGATAGCTGGCGGGAATCGTCCCCTTGGGTATCGGAGAGCGGAATGGGATAATCGCCGGTGAAGCAGGCGTCGCAGAAGGCCGGGGCACCTTCCTCGCGCCCGCGGCGACCGAGGGCGCGATATAACCCGTCGATCGAGATGAACGCCAAGCTATCAACGCCGATCAGCTTGGCCATCGCCGCGACGTCGTTATGGGCGGCCAGGAGTTTGCTGCGTTCGGGCGTATCGATACCGTAAAAGCAAGAATGGGTGGTGGGTGGCGAGGAGATGCGCATATGCACCTCGCGAGCGCCAGCGGCGCGGACCATTTCGACGATTTTTGATGAGGTGGTGCCCCGCACAATCGAATCATCCACCAAAATCACCCTGCGACCTTCGATGATCGCGCGGTTGGCGGAATGTTTAAGCCGCACGCCGAGATGGCGGATTTGGTCGGTCGGCTCAATGAAGGTACGACCGACGTAATGGTTGCGAATAATCCCGAGTTCGAACGGTAGCCCGCTCGCTTCGGCATAGCCCATCGCGGCGGGAACGCCGGAATCCGGGACCGGCACCACAATATCGGCATCGGTCGGCGATTCTTTGGCAAGCTCGGTGCCGATTAATTTGCGCGCGGTATAGACCGACGTGCCTTCCATCACCGAATCGGGACGGGCAAAATAAATATATTCGAATACGCAAAAGCGGGATTTTTGCACGGCGAACGGCTTATAGCTGCGCACGCCGGTGGAATCGATTGCGACAATCTCGCCAGGCTCGACGTCGCGCACAAATTCGGCGCCGACCATATCGAGTGCGCAGGTCTCCGACGCGAGCACCCAACCCGGATCGACCCCATCGGCGCCGATGGTGCGGCCCAGGATCAGCGGGCGCACACCCAGCGGATCGCGGCAGCCGATGAGCATATGGTCGGTCAAGGCGACCAGCGAATATGCGCCTTCCACCTGCTTGAGCGCATCAATCAACCGGTCAATCACCGTCGCGTATAGGCTGATCGCGATCAGATGCACGAACACTTCGGAATCCGTAGTAGATTGAAACAGGCAGCCCCGACGGGTGAGCGCGCGTTTGAGCGTATAGGCGTTGGTCAGATTGCCATTATGGCCCACCGCGAAGCCACCAAAGGCGAATTCGGCGAAAAGTGGCTGGACATTGCGGAGCAAAGTGGCCCCAGTGGTGGCGTAGCGATTATGACCAATCGCGCGCGCACCTTGCAGCCCGGCCATCACTTTCGCATCGCTATAATTATCGCCGACGAGGCCGAGCCCCTTATGGGCATGAAAGCGCAATCCGTCATGGGTGACGATGCCGGTGGCTTCCTGGCCGCGATGCTGCAGGGCATGCAAGCCCAGAGCGGTGATGGCGGCCGCGTCCGCGACATTCCAAACACCAAAAACGCCGCACTCTTCGTGCAGCTTGTCATCATCGAGATCAGCAGAATTAATCAGGTCCATTGCGCCGCCTTGGGTTACCGATATCGGCATGGGGTGCATGTAGGGCTTTGGCCGCACGCTGTCGAGCGCTTTGACACCAAACTGTCTTATCCGTGGCGCTGAGCAGGTGCGCGCCGAGCGGTTGGGGTGACTGAGTTGAGACGGGCTACGCGCCGTTCATTGGCTAATTATCGGATGAATTGGCGGATCGGCTGGCGGATGGGGTTGCCGATGACTTCTCAGATTTAGGTTTCGCGTTTGCATGATTTGGGTGGGCCAGGATTGGACGAAAGCGGGTAGGAAGCAAGGTGATGAGGAGGCTGGCACCAGTTTCGGTGGCGGGCAACAACTGTGCGTTGGTCACAGCGGCGGGCCATTGGGCGGGTTGCAGGAAAATCGACAGAAATATCAAGAGCAGACACACAATGACGCCGCCGCGCAAGAACCCGAATAGCAGCCCGAGCGTGCGATCCAATCCAGACAGTACTGAGTCTCGAACCAATGATGCGATGAAGCTGACAACAATGGTTAAAACGATCAAAACCAGGAGAAAGATTGCGATAATGGTGAGTGGCAACGCCAATTTCGCGTTCGGGATATAGGTAAGCACCCAAGGCTCGAAATCACCATAGACCGCCAGGGCCACCAACCCCGAGCAAACCCATGCCATGACGCCTAAGATTTCGCGCACGAAGCCACGAGCAAGCGCGAGCAAGCCGGAGAGCAGGATCACGCAAATCGCGATGCCATCCGCCCAGGTCATGATGTTGTCTCGTTCATCACCAGTTTAACCCCTGTCATCCCCGGTTCCCGTATCGCTTGTCATTGATACTACCAAATCGCTGAGATGACCGAATTCTGCAAGTGTTATTCCATCGGGGATGCGCGCACCGCGATCACCCCTGGCGATGCGCTTGGGCAGGCCTGCGCGTGCGAATCCGAGTTTCGCTGCCTCTTTCAGCCTTAATTCTGCTTGTGCGACCGGTCGCAACTCACCCGACAAGCCGATTTCGCCAAAAAATACCATGGAGGCATCGGTGGGCCTGCCGCCGGCGGCAGAGATCAGCGCAGCGGCGACGGCAAGGTCTGCCGCCGGTTCGTTGACTTTCAGGCCACCGGCAATGTTCAAATACACGTCCTGCGCGCCAAGTTTGAGGCCGCAGCGCGCATCGAGCACGGCGAGCAGCATGGAGAGCCGCCCGGCATCCCACCCGATCACCGAGCGGCGCGCCGAGCCTGCCCCATTGGCTGAGAGCAGGGCCTGCACTTCCATCAATACCGGCCGCGAGCCTTCCAGACCGGCAAATACCGCCGAGCCTGCAACATTGCCATGCCGTTCCGCGAGGAAAAGCGCTGACGGATTGGCCACTTCGGCGAGACCACCGGCGGTCATTTCGAATACGCCGATTTCATCGGTCGCGCCGAAGCGGTTTTTTGCACCGCGCAGGATACGGAATTGATGACCGCGATCCCCTTCAAAATGTAACACCACATCGACCATATGTTCGAGAACGCGAGGTCCGGCGAGCCCGCCTTCCTTGGTAACGTGGCCAACCAGCATCAGCGCAAAGCCACGATTTTTCGCCGCGCGGATCAGCGCGAAGGCGCTGGCGCGCACCTGGGTGACGGTGCCGGGAGCCGATTCAATCGATTCGTCCCAGATGGTTTGAATCGAATCAATAATCACCAGGGCGGTGTCGCGCTCGGCCTCTAGGGCTGCGAGAATTTCCGATAAGGCGGTTGCGGTCGCGAGGCCAACCGGCGCGTCGCTCAGGCCGAGGCGGTGGGCGCGAAGCCGGATTTGACCGATGGATTCTTCACCGGAAATATAGAGCACGCGCTTGCCGGCCCGAGCGATGGTGGCGGCGGCCTGCAGTAGGAGTGTGGATTTGCCGATACCAGGATCGCCGCCAACGAGAATGGCCGAGGCCTCCA
This sequence comes from Acidiphilium sp. 37-60-79, assembly GCA_002279355.1. Taxonomy (GTDB): domain Bacteria; phylum Pseudomonadota; class Alphaproteobacteria; order Acetobacterales; family Acetobacteraceae; genus Acidiphilium. Next base: position 2,421 of record NCBV01000028.1, on the reverse strand, counting down.
CCATGCCGCCGCCGAGCACCCGGTCAAATTCCGCAATGCCGAGTGGGATGCGCGGCGGCAAGGCTTGTTCACCAGCAAGGCCGACGAAATCGAGACTATTGGCCGGGCGCGGGCGCCGCTGGCGCGCATCGGGGCTGGCGGCTTCGGCGGCGAGCGAGTTCCAGGCGTTACATGATTCGCAGCGGCCGACCCATTTGGTGGTGACGGCGCCACAGTTTGAGCAGACAAAACGTGGGGCGACCCGTGCCATCGCTCACTCGGTCACAAGCATGGTCATCGGTGCCAGCCATATTGGCTGGCAAGAAAGCGATTAAGGGCGAGCAATGCATCCGGCCCGGTGGCGAGCGGGGCAACGGAAGCCGCCGCTTCAATGCCCGAAACGAGGGTTAAATCGCTGGCCGATGCAGCGTCCTGCATGGCTGGATCGTGGATCGCCCGGGCGCTGGCATAGCGCCAAAGGGCAATGTCAGTCGGAGCGGTGAGGTGGGGAAGCAGCAGCATGAAATCGACGGCACAGACCGAGACGACCGCGCGATAGGCTTGATCTAGCGGCTTTGATACTGCGGATCCGCCGCGGGCGGAGATCAGCGCTTCCAAGGTAGGCACTTGGCCGAATGCTGTAGTGGCGCTGGGATCTGGGCTTGGCAACGCAAACGTGCACACCACAATGCCGCCTTCGGCCGTGAGCGGCGCGACATCCTCGATGACGCCCTCACCGAACAACAGCACTGCATCGGCTTGTCCGTTAGCGAACGCGCGCGATTTGGCGCGAGTACCGTTCAGGCCGAATACTGGCGCCACCGGCACACCGAGCCGAGCCATGCCGAGCAGTCCTGCAAGATCACCACTTTCAGGCGAAGCCGCCGCAACGCGCAACGGTGTCGGCGCATTGAGCCGTTTCAGCCCGCCGCGCACCACAAAAACCAGCGGGTTGAGACCGCCGAGCACGGGAACGAAATTATCGGGTTGGAATTGCACGCGCGGGTCATTGGTGAGGAACGCGATGGCCGTTGTGCCGGGTAGCATTGTCGCTGTGCGGCCATTCGGCACGACCAGATTTTGCGCGCGATTCGCGGCCGTGACTCCATCAACACCGCCAACCGTTTCGGTGCGCATCGTGGCGTGGGCCGCGAGTGCAGGGGTTAGGGCCTGAGCGGCGGCGCGTGACCAGCGATCAATGCGCCCTTCCGGCGGGCCGCCGGCCAGGATCATGAAATCGGTCGGTGTGGCGGATGCCAGCGCAGGCAGACCTACCAACGGCAACGCGCCCGCCGCCTTGAGAAAATGCCGACGGCGGATCATCGGGCCCGCTGGGGTTTAGGAATCGTAATTGACCAGTGATTCGAATGCGACATCAAGACGCTCCCGACCTTTGAGGAAGCTCAGTTCGATCAACGACGCTGCGGCGGGAACCTCGGCGCCAATGGCGCGCAGCAACGCAATCCCCGCAGCCATAGTGCCGCCCGTCGCCAGCAAATCATCAACCACCACCACACGCTGGCCCGGCGTGACCGCATCGGCCTGCACCTCAATCCGGTCGGTGCCGTATTCCAACGCATAATCGTGCCCCACCGTCGGTCCCGGCAATTTGCCGCGCTTGCGCAACATGATGAACCCGCAGCCGAGCTTGAGAGCGAGCGGGGCTGCGAGCAAAAATCCACGTGATTCCACCCCGGCCAGCAAATCCGGCTGATAGGCGCGCACAATTTTGGCCAGCCGCCCCATGGCGACCTGCCACGCATCGGGATGGCGCAGCAGCGTTGAAATATCGTAAAAAAGGATACCCGGTTTGGGAAAATCGGGAATACCACGAATATGATCCTTGAGGTCCATACGCTTCCTATAGCCGAGCATGATCTAGGCGCAAACCTTGCGGCTGTGGTTGCTACTTGTCACCAAGCCTTCATTGATGTGACATAGGGGTGTCACCAAGAAACTGTATCGGCAACCACTCTCGCCGAACCGACCGTTCAGGCCTGTTCGGCCTATTCACAACAGGGAGAATTTCGCATGAAACGCCGCACCGTTCTTGTCGCCGCACCGGCGACGGCCGCTTTGGCCAATATGGGCCTTGCCGCCACTGCGCGGGCCGCTGGCCCCGCCACTGCAACGCTATGGCACGCGATGAGCGGCCAGTTGGGGCAGACGCTGCAAGGGTTGGTCGATAAATTTAACGCAAGCCAGTCCGAGGCCAAGATCGATGCGGTCTATAAAGGAACCTATCCGCAGGTTTTGACAGAAACCATCGCGGCATGGCGTGCGGGCAAAGCTCCCTCAATCGCCCAGATTTTCGATGTTGGGACCGCAGAAATGCTGGGGGCCGGACGCGCTGTGGTAGATGTGTGGAAACTCGGTGAGATGACCGGCGTGCCGGTGAATGCCAGCACCTATATCCCGGCGGTGCGCGGCTATTATGGCGTT
>NCBV01000058.1 GCA_002279355.1 Acidiphilium sp. 37-60-79 | reverse complement strand
AAAACCACAACCCAGTCGCACAGGCCGCCTGATAACCCCACCCCAGAGATCCGCAAACGCCGCGCCGCTATCAGGCCGCGGTCCTCACCGGATGGATACTGAACTGAGCACGGGGATTGGTTTTTGGGGCGCGCGTAAAGCCGCACTACGGCGCCATGATGGCTGCCAGCCGGATTAATGCGAAACCGCGCCGCGCGGCTTGAAGCGGGGTTTGGCGCCGGGTGCGCGGGGGTTTAGTTTAGTTCGGCTGCGTAGCGGAACAAATCGCTTCGGCACCGCGAGATCCGCAATTCAACGGCGACCTTACTGACATCACGAGCGATCCGGGTGATTTCCAACAAAGGTGAGCCTTGGTCGACTTGCAAAATTTTGCTGTCTTCGGCCGTTGCGGCCACGGCGGCGACCCGTTCGCTGGCATGGGCAATGGTGATCCCGTAGCGCTCCTGATAGATCACATACATCTCGTCGATCATTTGCGCGCCAATCGTGAGGCGCAATTCGGGCATCAAATGTGTTGGCGTATAGATATGTTCGAAAATCGCGGGAACCGACTTTAATCGGCGCATGCGTGTGACATGATGCAGCGGGGTGCCTAGATCGATTTCGAGTTGTTTTGCCAATTTGCGTGTGGCAATCATCGTTTTTTGAGTGAGTGCCTCGCTCCACGGCTCGGGGCGATCATCGTTGAGGTCAACGATATGAAAAAAATGGAACAAGGCCCGCTCACGCGTGTGACGCGCGACATAGGTGCCGAGCCCCTGACGGCGCACGATCAGCCGCTCGGCTTCGATGGCGATCAAGGCTTTGCGCACCGTCCCCTGGCTCACTTTGAATTGGGCGGCCAGTTGAAATTCATTGGGGATCAGTGATCCGGGTTTCCATTCACCCGAGGCGATGCGGCGGGTGATCATTGATTTCACCCGCGCATAGAGGGGCTGATATCCAGCGGCCGCTTGATCGTCCTGATTGCTGTCCATGAGGTTCTGTGTCCAATGCGTTCAACCTATAAATGACAACAGATTGGGATCAGGTCAAAGCCTGTGTTTGTTATCAGGCGGGCAGCCGGTTCAAATCACCATCGCGTTCAGCGGCGCCGCGGCCTCGCCGCCGCGCAAAGCGGGCCATGGCGGCATCATCCTTGAATGGGGTGATGACGATGCCCGCCCTGGCCGAGACGATCAGGCACTTCGATAGAGCTTGGTCATGACGAACTCGCGATGACCAAGCGCTTCGGCGGCGGTCAATCGGCCATTGGCCGTGCGGCCGATCATGGTGATCAGGGCGTCCCCGGCTTGATCGATGGTCATTTCCCGACGCAATATGCCCGACACGTCGAGATCGACATGCTCACTCATCGTGCGTACCGTGCGCGGATTGCCGGTGATTTTGATAACGGGCACGATCGGATTGCCAATCACATTGCCCTGGCCGGTTGGGAACGTGTGGATGACATAGCCGGCAGCGGCCATCAGGGTTACGCATTCTGCGGCTGCGGAAGATGTGTCCATATAATATAAGCCCGGACCTTTCGCGGGGGCTGCAGCCGGATCGAGCGCGTCGAGGAATTTGCTGTTATGGCCCATTTTCTCGAGATTACCGAGCGCCTTCTCTTCGATGGTCGTCAGGCCGCCCTCGATATTGCCTTTCGTGGGCTGGCTATCCGATAGGTCATCGGTTTTGTGGGCTTCGATCACATCGGTTTGATAGGCCTGCCACATCCTATACCATTTTTCGGCGATCTCTGGCGTGGCGGCACGCGCCTTGCAGAGATGCTCGCCACCGGTAATTTCGGAGGTTTCACCGAAGACGCCATAGATGCCCTGCGGGATCCATTTATCATACATATTGCCCACAGTCGGGCATGAAGCGAGGCCGGTCGTGGTGTCGCTCTCGCCACATTTCGTTGAGATCCATAAATCGCCAACCTTGATCGGCTCGCGCGGAAGCTCGGACGCCCATTGCACCAGTTCTTTCGCTTTGCGGGACGCTGATGCGATCGTGTTGATATCGCCGTGCTGCTCGATCCAAAACCCTTCGACCGGTTTGCCAGTTTTACGAATGCCATCAACGACCCGGCCGGTCCATTGCGGCTCGATGCCGATCACGATCACCGCAGCGATGTTTGGGTTACTCCCCGCGCCGATCAGGGTTCGGAAGTGCAAATCGAGATCGGCGCCAAATTGCAAGCGGCCATAGGCGTGCGGGATCGCCAAGGTGCCTTTCACATTGTTGGCGACGGCCTCGCAGGCGGTGTTCGAAAGATCATCCAGCGGCAGAATGACTACATGATTTCGCACGCCCACCCGGCCATTCTCACGACGCCAACCGGTCATTTTTGGATCTGTCATTGATTCAACTCCTCGCCTACCAACGCTTCGTTTTCAAATTATGCGTATGAACGTGATCGCCTTCACGAACCGACGCGACGATCTTACCGATATCCTCGCCATATTTTATCGCCGTATCGCCTGGGGCGAGATCGGCCAGGGCAACTTTATGACCAATCGGGATATCGGCATGGGTCACCAGGCGAAAATCAGCATTCGTTTCGGTAATCACGCAAAACATTTCAGTGCCCGCCTTCAAGCCTTCGACCACGACGACACCGACATTATCCTTCGGGTTGTGGACCAGCAGATGGGGGATCGTCATGGCGCTCTCTCCTTCAGCACAACGGAATATCTGATATCATGTATTTTATATAAGACTTAGGATTGTTGTCAACTGGGTTTAGAGGCGGATGGCCATGCTGAGTAAAGCCGCGTTTGGGCGCGTGAAAACTGGCACTAAAGCCGCCTCGGCGTCCTGGCCGATCTACGGATCAAACGCGCGCGCCGCATGCTCCTGCAACTGCATCTTCCACGCGTAAATCTGGTTCGGGTGAACCTGATAGCGGGTCGCCAAATCGGCCACCGTCGCCTGCTCACGCAACGCTTCCAAGGCAATCTTCGCCTTCAACGCCGCATCAATCGTCCGTCTGGTTCTGCTCATAATTCGCTCCGTCTACCACGAAAGAGCGACGCCTCTTCCAATTAAGCGGGTGGTCCCATTTTCGAGGCCCAGTTCAGACACTCTTGCTGCAGCATGAAAATTTAATAACAATTTTTGTGTTGATGGTGGGTGTGTCGCTTCCCAAGTCGAAAGAGAGGTCAAAGTTTTTAGGAAAAATGATGTCAGCAGACCCCACCGCATCAGTGCGGTATAATTCCGACCTCCCGCGCGCGGCTTACACAAAGACATTACAAGGTCAGCCCGCATTGATCACAGGTGCCAGCTCCGGCATCGGTAAAGCAACCGCCCTGGGTCTGGCGCAGGCGGGAGCCGATATCGTTGTGAACTATATCGGCGATCCGACGCCAGCCGAGGAAGTCGCCCACCAAATCGAGAAATTTGGCAGCAAAGCGATTGCAATCGAGGCGGATGTGTCAACGGAAGATCAAGTTCAAGCGATGTTCGCAAAGGCTATTAATCATTTTGGCACGCTGCATGTAGTCGTCAGCAATGCCGGATTGCAGCGTGACTCTCCGTTTGAAGCGATGACGCTTGAGCAATGGAATACTGTAATCGGCGTCAATTTGACTGGACAATTTCTGACGGCGCGGGAGGCCGTGCGAGAGTTCAAGAGACGGGGCGTGGATACAAATATTTCGGTGGCTGCCGGCAAGATCGTTTGCATGAGTTCAGTGCATCAGGAGATTCCTTGGGCTGGGCATGTCAATTATGCTGCATCGAAGGGTGGCATTATGATGCTGATGAAGAGCATCGCGCAGGAAGTCGCACCGCAGCGAATTCGCGTGAATGCGGTTGCACCAGGTGCAATCCGCACGCCGATCAACAAGGCCGCTTGGTCAACGCCCGAAGCATATGACGCATTGATGGCCCTGGTTCCGTATAAGCGGATCGGCGAGCCTGACGATATTGCGCGTGCAGTATGCTGGCTCGCGTCTGACGCGGCTGATTATGTGATCGGGACAACATTATTTGTGGATGGTGGGATGTCCCTGTACCCTGGTTTTGCGACAGGTGGTTGAAGCATGGCAGGCCGAATTGAAGATTATGCGATCATTGGTAATTGTGAAACTGCAGCGCTGGTCGGGCGCGACGGCTCGATCGATTGGCTATGCCTTCCGCGTTTCGACAGTGCAGCCTGCTTTTCGGCATTGCTGGGCGACCCATCCCACGGCCGATGGCAGATTTCACCAACCGAAAAACTCGTCCGCGTCACGCGGAGGTATCGCCAGGCGTCACTGATCCTGGAGACGGATTTCGAAACTGAAAATGGCGCGGTTCGCCTGACAGATTTCATGACGCGGCGTGACGGTGCTTGCGACTTGCTACGCCGCGTGACCGGGTTACACGGGCGAGTGACGATGCATTCAGAGCTCCACGTGCGTCTCGATTACGGTTCGGCAATGCCGTGGGTCACGCGGCTCGATGATGGGCGAATTAAATACGTTGTTGGTCCCGATCGGTTGGTTCTTCAGAGCGACATAGCTTTTGTTAATGAGAATATGAGCAGTGTGGCCCGCTTCGATGTTGAGGAGTGCGAACATTTCGATTTTGTGCTCGGCTGGTCGCCCTCATTTCGAGAGATCCCTGAAGAACTCGACGTAGAAGTCGCCCTGAAATCGTCTGTTGAAGCTTGGTCGGACTGGACATCCTCCTTTGCCGATGCAGGCAAGTGGTCAGATATCGTGCTGCGATCGCTCATTACCCTGAAGGCACTGACTCATTTCGAGACTGGTGGGATCGTCGCGGCTGCAACCACCTCGCTACCCGAGCAACTCGGCGGTGCCCGTAATTGGGATTACCGCTATTGCTGGCTTCGCGATTCGACTCTGACCCTCTATGCGCTGCTTGAAGCTAATTTTGTCGAGGAAGCGAACGCTTGGCAAGGCTGGCTGCTGCGCGCGGTCGCGGGTAGTCCGGCGCAGCTACAAATCATGTACGGGGTGGCAGGTGAGCGGCGCCTGGATGAATGGCAGATTTCCTGGTTGCCTGGCTATGAGGGCTCTAAGCCGGTGCGTATCGGCAATGCCGCCTCTGGGCAGGTCCAACTCGATGTCTATGGCGAAGTGATGGACGCGCTATACTTTGGCCGCCAGAACGGGCTTGAGACGGATGTCGAAATGTGGGGCGTGCAGCGAGAGATGATCGCGCATCTTGAGGAAATTTGGGATCAGCCCGATGACGGAATCTGGGAGGTTCGCGGCGGACGACGGCAATTCACGCATTCGAAGGTTATGGCTTGGGTTGCGATAGACCGTGCGATTCGCACTGCTGAGGAATTTAATCTGGAAGGGCCGCTGGCAGACTGGCGGGCGCTGCGCGACACCATCCATGCTCAGGTCTGTGAACAGGGCTTCAATAAAACGCAAAACAGCTTCGTTCAATATTATGGATCGGACAAAGTTGATGCGAGCTTGCTGATGATCGCACTTGTTGGCTTTTTACCGGCCTCTGATCCCAGGGTCGCTAGCACAGTTGCCGCGATTGAAAAGGATCTCCTGCAGGACGGCTTTGTGTTGCGGTATCGCACCGACCAGTCGCTCGACGGTCTGGTGCCCGGCGAGGGCGCATTTCTCGCGTGTAGCTTCTGGCTTGCAGATAATTACGTGTTGCTCGGGCGCATCGACGAAGCTCGCACTCTGTTCGAGAAACTGGTAGGATTCTGTAACGATGTTGGTTTGTTGGCTGAGGAATACGACGTGAGTGAAAAGCGTCAGGTCGGCAATTTCCCTCAGGCCTTTTCACATATCGCGTTGGTAAATACGGCCTATAATTTGGCGCGCATCAGCGGGCCAGCCGTCAAGCGTGCACAGGACACCGAGGTGGCAAATGCCTGAGACCCATTACGATGTGATCGTTATCGGCACAGGTCCGGGTGGTGCTTCGCTGGCGTATCGCCTCGCCCAGACCGGCAAAAAAATTTTAATGCTCGAACGGGGTGATTACCTGCCACGCAGTCAGAAAAATTGGGATTCACAGACCGTATTCGTGGATGCGGCGTACCAGGCCCCGGAGACATGGTACGATTCTAAAGGTCGCGATTTCCATCCGGGGTTGCATTATTACGTCGGCGGAAACTCAAAAGTTTATGGCGCGGCCTTGTTCCGATTGCGCGAGCGAGATTTTGACGAGATCCGCCACGCCGACGGTATTTCGCCTGCCTGGCCTTTGAAATACGGCGATTTTGAACCATTCTACACAGCAGCAGAACAACTCTTCCACGTGCATGGCGAGGCGGGTGAGGATCCGAACGAACCTTGGCGAAGTAGGGCGTTTCCCCATCCTGCAGTATCACACGAACCGAGAATCGAGGAACTCAACGCGCGGCTGCGGGAAGATGGGCTTAACCCGTTCCACCTACCGCTTGGCATTTTGCTCGATGAGCAGAATGGAAAACCGACACCGACCAGTATCTGCATCCGATGCGATGCATTCGATGGGTTTCCGTGTTTGTTGAACGGCAAGGCCGATGCACAAGTGATGTGCGTGGATCCGGCACTTGCGGCCTATCCGAATTGCACCTTGCAGACCAACACTTACGTCAGACGACTTTTGACCGACGCCAGTGGCCAGACCGTGACTGCGGTGGAGGCGATACAGAATGGCATAATCGTGAACTATGTCGCTGATCTCGTCGTGGTGGCTTGCGGCGCGCTTTCGTCGGCATTGCTTCTATTGCGCTCAAGCAATGAAAAGCATCCCAGCGGTTTAGCGAACGGCTCGGGCCAAGTCGGCCGTAATTATATGCGCCATAACCAGTCAGTACTCATGGCGTTGATGCCAGAGGTTAACGATACGATCTTTCAGAAGACCTTGGCAGTGAGCGATTTTTATTTTGGCGCAGACGACTATGAATATCCCCTCGGCTTGATTCAGATGTGCGCGACATCGCACCCCGCGCAAGTTAAGGCCGAGGCGCTGCCTGAATGGCTAAAATGGGCGCCGAACATGCCTTTTGATTTGATGGTGCGACACTCAATGGATTTCTGGCTCTCGAGCGAAGATCTTCCGTTACCACAGAACCGGATTTTTTACGAAGGTGAGCGTGTCATGCTCGACCTAACCGAAACTAATATGACTGCCGCAAAACTAGAACAAGCGCTAACGCGTAACGGGGCGCATCCGAAATTGATGGAGAGAAGCCTCTATCTTGGCAAGGATATCCCGCCCGGCGGCACGGCTCATCAGGCCGGCACTTGCCGGTTCGGAACAGATCCCCGAAGTTCAGTGCTGGACCTAAATTGTAAAGCCCATGAACTGGATAATTTATACATTGCCGATGCGAGCTTCTTCCCGTCGATCGGCGCGGTAAACCCAACACTTACGATCATCGCTAACGCGCTTCGTATCGCCGACCATCTGACTGAGCGCCTCTCGTGATATTTCTCAACCTCTGGCTGATCCCGTTCATCGCACGGCTGTGCCTCGTGGTGATGTTTCCTTTTAGTGGCTATGACAAGATCGTGCATTGGGATACGGCGATGAGCCAAGCAAGCAGCGCTAAATTACCGGGAGCGAGGTGGATGTTGATCGCCGCAATTATCATCGAAATCACGACACCCGTCTGCATTGTGCTTGGTTGGCACGATCGGCTAGCAGCATTCCTGCTCGCGGGCTTTTGCGTCGTAACAGCGTTGTTATATCATCCGTTTTGGGATTTTCCGGGTTTTTGGGAAAAGGATGGCGTCGGTCGCGGTCATTTTTGGGATTTTCTGAAAAATTTTGGACTAACCGGTGGCTTGTTACTGGTGGTGGTTGGCGGCGTTCCAGCGCCGGCGTTGCATGTCGTCAACCATCCGCTCAGCAACGCGCCATATTCGGCCCATTCGCGGTCACACTTGTAAAAGGAACCTGTCCCCATGCCGAAAATCCCTTATTGGCATCTCTGGGCGGATACAGCAGGTGTTAGCCATCAGTCGCTCTGCGAACTCGAGCAATTCGAATTCCAGGGTATCGGCAACGCCGATCCGCAATGGAACAATAAACAGCAGCGTAGCGAAGCGACGGTGGTGTTTACCGTCCAGCCAGTTGGCTGGATCGGCGATTGGCACGAAAACCCTGCACCGCAATGGATCATTCCGATTACCGGCGCTTGGTGGGTCGAAGCGATGGACGGTACGCGCCGTGAGTTTGGGCCGGGCGAACTCTCGTTTGGTGAAGATCAGGGCTGCAAGCAAGATATGAAGGGTCGTAAGGGCCATCGCTCAGGTACGATCGGCGAGCATCCCGCCGTGCTAATGACGATCCAACTGCACGTGCCAACGGTGCAGGTGCCTGGTCATCTGAAATAGCATGGGCATTTACCAGATCGCCGAATCCGGTTTTTCCCGTTTGGTATTGCCGAACGCTCAACTGGAGACGCTGGCGACCGGTTGTCGCTGGCTCGAGGGCCCGATCTGGTTCGCCGATGCACAGATGTTGCTGTTCAGCGATATTCCGAACAACCGCGTCATGCGCTGGGTTGAAGGCGGCGTTAGCGTGTTCCGAGAACCGGCGGACTTCGCCAACGGACATGCACGGGACCTGCAAGGCCGACTGATTAGCTGCTCGCACCAAGCCCGCTGCATCACAAGGACCGAACAAAATGGAAGTATCGCGGTCCTCGCGACGCGATACCAAGGCAAACGCCTAAATTCTCCCAATGACGTGATCGTTAAGCGCGACGGAACAATTTGGTTTACCGATCCGCATTATGGCATAAATACCGATTACGAAGGCGGACGACAGACACCAGAACTCCCAGCATACGTTTACCGGCTGAACCCGATAAGCGGCGAGTTGAGTGTGGTTGCGGACCAGTTTGCCGGACCGAACGGCCTTGTTTTTTCGCCGGATGAGCACCGGCTTTATGTCTGCGAATCCGGTGCTCAGTTCGATGAGATCCCGGTCCAGCATATCCGTGTCTTCGATGTAGGCGAAAGCGGCCGGACGCTGCATGGCGGAGCGGTGTTTCACAAAGTGGAACCCGGTTTCGCGGATGGCATTACCTGCGATGAAGAGGAGAATATCTGGAGCAGTGCCGGGGATGGTGTGCATTGCATCGGGCGCGACGGCACGCTGCGGGGCAAAATTCTCACGGGTGGCGTCGTCGCTAATCTCACTTTCGGCGGGCGCCACCGGAGCCGCTTATTTATATGCGCCGGCAGCACGCTCTATGCCATCTATACCAATACGCGCGGGGTTCAGACGGCATGACGCTGCTATGCCGGGTGGCACGCAATGTGGCGGATCTTGCAGCGGCCACGATCTTCTATGAAGCGCTGGGCTTCGAGCTATGCGGACTGGCTGCGAACGATCCCGAACTTGCGTTAGTGTTAGGTGTCGAGCAGGCGATCTCGCTTCACTTGACACTCGGTGCCCAGCTTCTAGCCCGCATTATGCGTGAAGGTCGGCGAGCATAGCGTAAGCCGTTGATTCGGTGTAAGAAGTTGTTGTTGAGACAAAACTTCACCACGACGGAACA
>NCBV01000057.1 GCA_002279355.1 Acidiphilium sp. 37-60-79 | reverse complement strand
TGATATCGAATCATTGCTGGACGATGGGATCGATATCACGCCAATCCCCTGGGTTCCGCGTTCGGATAGTTAGGACGACAATCTGACCCTATAGCAACTCCAAGATCGCTTGCGCGGCGGCAACGCTCGGGGTTGCGCCGGATGGTGGGGTTAGCATCGCGATAATCCCAGCAAACCCTGCGCGCTGCCTTGTGCTGGCCGAACCGCTCAATAAGGGGGTTAACGCCGCGATCAGCCGCGCGGGCGTGCAATCTTGCTGGATCAATTCCGGCACGAGGCCATGACCGGCGAGCAAATTGACAATCGCGGCATGCTCCACCGTGACCAACCGCCGCGCAATCGCTGCGGTGACCGGATGCACCCGATACGTCACCGCCATCGGCACCCCGGCCATCGCCAATTCCAGCGTCGAGGTGCCAGATTTGGTCAGCGCGGCGACACTGGCGGCAAAGGCATCGTAGCGGCCGGCCGGATCACTGACGATCAAGGGGCGCACCGCCCAATCCTGCACCTCGCGCCGCACGCGATCAGCCATCGAAGGGGCAGCGGCGAGCACGGGAATGAGATCATGATGATCAGCTTTGAGACGATCCAGGGTGGCGCGGAAAATCGGCAATAAACGGTTGAGTTCGGAGCGCCGACTACCCGGCATCAGGATCAACGGGCGCGCCGAGGCCGCGAGGCCGAATTGCGCCCGAAAACGGTCGGCATCGCCCAGATCCGCGCCGGATTCCAACACCGGATGGCCGACGAAAACCGGCGCGAGGCCGTGCGGCTCGAAAAAAGCCGGTTCAAACGGCAATAGGCAGAGCAGACGGTCCCACAGGCCGGGGAAATGGTTCACCCGCCCCGGCCGCCATGCCCAAACCTGTGGAGCGACATAATGAACCCGGCGCATCCCAAGCTCTGCGATGCGGCGCAGAAGCCTGAGCGAAAAGCCTGGACTATCGATGGTCACGATAATAGCCGGTTTGCGGGCCGCGATATCCGCCGCCGTCTGGTCCAAGCGACGTTTCAGCCGGGTGATGTTCGGCAGAATTTCCACTAGCCCCATCAGCGATAATTCCTGCATGGGGAAGAGTGACGTCATGCCCGCTGCCGCCATCATCGCCCCGCCGATGCCCGCGAAGCTGAGTTCGGGGTGCAATTGGCGGAGCGCAATCATCAGGCGAGCCCCGAGCACATCGCCGCTGGCTTCGCCGGCGACGAGATAGATCAGGGTCACCCGTCGGCCCGATTAGCTTTTCGGCGCCTTCGCCAACATCGCCTCGACCGACTGGCGATATGTCGCGAGCGCATGACGTTTGTCGCTCATCGATAGGCCCGCACTGGTTGCGACCACTGGGCAATAGGCGGTGACCGCTGCGTTGGTGAGGGCCGCGTTGGAGAGGCCGGGCATTTTGCTCTTGAGCGTGGCGAGCAGCATCTGGGTGCGCGCTGGCAGCGTGGCCGTGGTGACACCGCTCATGCTGTTCAGCCAGCCATCGCCCGGATCAGCCATTGCGGTATTGAGCAGCGGGCAGCCCAGCGCACGGGCTTTAGCCGAGCCAATCGGCGGCAAATCAAGATAATCCGGATCGGCCGTCGCGATTGCGTGCGGCGGCGCGGTTTTGCGGAGTGCGAGCACCTTGGCCGCCGTTGCGTCCGCAACGCCCGGATTATGCCAAGCGGTGCGAACATAATTGGCGATGGCCGCGATCTGGTGATCGTTCAATGTGGCATTATAGGCCGGCATTGCCGGGCCATTCGCATGCCATGGGATCATGCCGCCGAGCATCACACCGATCAAATTATCCGCTGGCCCCGCCCAGGCGGCTTGGTTGCCCGCCAGATTGGGGAACACATTCGCAATCCCGGCACCATTGGATTGATGGCAAGCCGCGCAATTTGCTTCGTAAAGCGTCTTGCCCTGCGCCAGTTGGGCGGCGGTGGCGATGGTTTGCCCGTGCGCGCCCGTGCGCGGCGCGGTCGCGGTTTGTAGATAATCCGCGATATCAGCAACGTCAGATTTCGGGATTTGGCTCAGGCTATAATCGACAACCGATTTCATCGGCCCAAACGCCGAGCCTTGCTGCATATTGCCACCATGACGCAGATACGAGACCAGCACCTGCTTGGACCAGCCACCCACCCCATCGGTTTTGGATGAAGAGATGTTCGGTGCATACCAGGGCTCGCCCAATATATTGGCGCCGGCAAGGGTTTGATCTTGCTTGATCGCAAATAAAATATTGCGCGGCGAATGGCATTCTGAACAGTGACCCAGCGCTTGGGCGAGGTAGGCGCCATTGCGCACGGCGGGGCTCCAGGATTTATCGAACTTTACCGGTGCCGTGCTGAAGAACAGTAAGCGCCATGTCAGCAGGCCCGCGCGAATATTGAACGGAAAATGCAAATCATTCGGCGGCGGCGCTGATGCGACCGCTGGGATGGCTTTCAAATAGGCCGCGATCGCCAGCACATCGGGCTTGGAGAGCTTGGCGTAAGAGGTGTAGGGCATGGCCGGATAAAGATAGTTCGGGAACACCAGAAGCGAGCCGCCCGGCGCGATGCCTTCATGCAACGATGCATAAAATTGCTTATCGTTCCAATTGCCGATGCCGTCTTTTTTATCGGGCGTGATGTTGGGCGAATAAAGGGTGCCAAACGGCGTAACGAAGGAAAGCCCACCGGCAAACGGCTTACCGCCCGGCGCGGAATGGCAGGGCATGCAGTCGCCCGCCACGGTGAGAAACCGGCCGCGCTGCACCTGCGCGATCTGCGCCGCACTCATGCCTTGGGTATTGGGCTGCGGGACGGCGGGATAGGAATCGGGCGCCGCGACGATCGGGGTTGGCAAATGGGTTGAGCGCGCCGAACGCCATGCCACCCACCAAAGTCGCCCCGATAATCGCGGTCAAACCCGCAATAATCGTAACGCGACGGCGCTTTGCGCCCGAACCAACTGATTGTGTCATCGCCCAACATCCTGACTGAAATGATCGAAATCGATCCGCGGATCCCCGCGAGACATCGCGATAAACCGCCATTGGTCAAGGAGCAAGGGGCGCATTTGATATCAACAATTGAACACCAAGCTGAGATTGGGTGCGGGAGGCTTCCCTCATCACGATGATCTTGCTAGATATCGCTCCGGTGGCACGAACCCATCGGTTCGGGCGCATAGCTCAGTTGGTAGAGCAGCTGACTCTTAATCAGCGGGTCCAAGGTTCGAGTCCTTGTGCGCCCACCAATGAACTCAATGAGTTAAGAGTGACTTATCGGCTGCATTGGGTCGCTCCCTTAAAACGGGGCATCGATGGGGCATCAAACTTCGCGCGATAGCCTTGAATGAACCGAGACACTTTGCCCGATTAGGCGTCGTCGATGGTGTGGCGTGGCCGGGGAGAACGAGCCATAGTGTGATTACGGCAAGCGGTGATCGATCCTGTTCAGCAAAGAAAGCGGCCCATATCTGCGGGGAAATGTCGGCGGGGCGGTCCCTGCGCGATATATGCGCCAGTAATCCGGGGATGCCTGCTGAGTCGACGGTGCGGCTTTGGGCGACTGACAATGTTCGAGGCTTCGCTGCGCAATACGCGCGTGCGCGCGAGGTCCAGGCCGATCACTACGCCGATGAAATCAACGAGATTGCCGATCAGTTGCCAGAACAAGTCCAGACAACGCGGCCAGATGGCACAGTCGAGACGCGGCGCGATCCGGCGTATGTCGCTTCATGTGGTCCGATAATCCGAAAAACCCTGACTGCCGCATCGTTCGCTCCCGTTCGACAGACCTAATGAATCACGCAACAGCCTTTTTGGCGAGGGGTAAATGGAGGTGCCCACTTGGTAGCACGCTCTGGACTGTCCACAGGCGCCAACTCATTCCCACTCAATTGTTACGTTTCATATACTGCATTGAAATTGCCCGGTGTTTTTTTCGAATGGCGGTGAACTTCCGACGCGCAGGCCGTCAAAAAACTACGCTTCTGATTTTAAAGGGCAAATCGCCAGAAAAATATTTTTGATGTCTCGCAGGCTATCAGCACCAATCGGACGATCGACGTCGCGGTTTGGGGTGAGGACGCACCCAGATCCACATCGGGAAATTACCGTCAGCAAGCGAAAGCACGCTCGAACAACTGCCACCATCGGGCCTGAGACAAGACGACCTTATGTCTCGCCGGAGACATCCGGTACCCTCAGCGCGGCCGGTAGCGACGAAACTCTCCGGTCGGCACCTCTACACACCAAGGCGCTGTGCTTGTATCAAACGAAAAACGGCAGGAGGAACGACTATGTCTGGACACTCACCGCGTAAAATTGCCATCCTTGGCGGCGGTATCGGTGCGCTGGCCACAGCCTTCCAACTCATCCAGACCGCGAATTGGCGTCAACATTATCAGATCACCGTGTATCAGCTCGGTTGGCGCCTGGGGGGTAAAGGGGCGAGTTCGCGCAATGCAGCGTTGGGTGGTCGCATCGAAGAGCATGGGCTTCATGTCTGGGCGGGGTTCTATGAGAATGCTTTCGCGCTGATGCGTGCCACTTATGGAGCCCTCAATCGTCAAGTCGGTCCGATTCGAACGATCACCGAGGCCTTCTTGCCCGAAAATAATGTTATGTTAGCTTTGCCCGATGGCACATCCTGGCAACCGTGGCATCTCTATTTTGCCCCGCAACCAGGCGAACCTGGCGATGGCAAAAAGCTGGATTTACCAGGGGTGCAAGGTTATCTGCTGAAAATCCTGGAATATCTGCTGCATCTGCATGACCAAATCCCCGCAGAACAACAGCGCGCGATGGTCGCATCGGCGCAAGACGCCGCGTCTGGGTTGACTGATCCAGATCAAACTGGGGACTTAATCCGCCGCGCCATTGCGCAGCTGAGCGACGCAGGATTGCCTGATTGCACGTGCGACAACGCCTCGTCCGGTCCGGCGATGCTACTGGATTCGCTGCGCAGTTGGCTTAATCTTTTGCGCGCCGGCATCGATCAAGTTACCGCCGATATTCGAAACCTGATCCTCTCATTCGATATGGCGCTCGCGGCTGCGGTCGCGATCGTGAAGGAAGGCGTGCTAACCGATGGCTTCGCGGTACTCGACCGCTATGACTTGATCGAATTGCTTGGTAAATATGGCGCTTGGCCGGAAACACTCCAGGCGCCGGCGATTACCGCGCTCTATGACTACGCATTCGCCTATCGGGAGGGCAATCGCGCTCAGCCTTGCCTGTCTGCCGCCTCGGCGTTCGAAGGGTCGCTGCGCCTGCTCTTCACCTACAAAGGATCGCTGTTTTATAAAATGGCGGCTGGCGCAGGTGAAATCATCTTCGCGCCCCTCTATGACGTGCTGAGCGCGGCTGGCGTGCAATTTGAGTTCTTTAACCGGGTCATGGAGCTGATCCCCGATCACGGTGGGATCGGCTCGATCCGGATCGCCATTCAGGCGGAATTGTTCGACGCCCCCTATCGGCCACTGCGCGATATTGACGGCCTGCCATGCTGGCCTGAACACCCGCTATTTGATCAACTAACTAACGGCGATGAATTGCGGGCGCGCCATATTGACCTTGAGAACACGTTCGAGACGTATCATGTCGGAACGAAAACGCTGCACGTTGGCACGGATTTTGACATGGTCGTGCTCGGGATTCCCGCAGGCGCACTGGCCGCACTTACCCCGCAACTCGTGGCCGCCGGGCCACGGTGGGCGGCGATGCTGCGCGCAACGCAAACCGTCGCCACACAAGCATTGCAGCTCTGGCTTGATTGTCCGCTCTCCTCATTCGGCGGCGATTTCACCAAACCGCCTGCAAAACCTGATCCGGTGGGGCCAATCCTGACCGCTTTCGCGCCGCCGTTCGATACTTGGTCAGACATGTCGCATCTGCTGAAATTCGAAAATTGGCCCCGACCAGAGCCCATGAATATTGCCTATTTCTGCGCGGTGCTGCCTGATCGGCTCATCGCGCAACCGAACGACACCGACCCTCAACCCGCCGCCAATGCCGAGGCCCGGGCCAGTGCCGTGACCCTGTTAACCAAAACCATCGGCGCCATCTGGCCCAACGTGATCGGGGCGACCGGATTTCGCTGGGATCTGCTCTATGACCAAACCGACGAAACGGGTGAGAAGCGGCTCGATAGCCAATATATCCGCGCGAACATCACCGGCACCGAGCGATATGTGCTAAGCCCACCTGGATTGCTGCAAACCAGACTCGCTGCAGCACCGGACGAATTCGACAATCTGTATCTTGCAGGTGACTGGGTTCGGGTATCGGCGATCAATGCCGGTTGCATGGAGGTTGCCGTGATGGCTGGGTTCGACGCCGCCTCGGCCATTGCCCGCAGCGTCGACCCCACGGTCACCGACCAATCCCTCACATAATCAACCACTGAAAGCGGCGACGCATGCGTGAACCCGACTATCTATATTTCGGTGGCAATGGCATCCCGCCGCCGCCTTACAAATTCACCGGCGCTACCCTGTGGAGCCTGCTGCTGTTCGGCGATCACGCTTGTATCACTTCGTTTCTGGACCGAACCCTGAACGCGGCGACCATTGCGGGCCGATTTGTGCCCGCGCTCGGCAATGTTATCTGGTTGCTGCAAATCAAGGCCAAAGCCCTGACCTCGACCGTCGCCCCCTATGATGGCTTCGGCACGATGGCCGAAACCGATATCGGGCTCTGGCTAACGGTGCGCGATACCGTGACCAATCAGCTTTACCTGTACCCGGCCTATCTGTTCGTTGATAATTGGCTGGCCCTGGCCGCTGGGCGGGAGGTTTATGGGTTCCCAAAGACGTTCGCAGACATTGATGCGCAAACGGCCATGCTGGCCGTGACGACGCTCGCGGTTAAAAACTATGCGCCCGATGCCGTTTGGGTGCCGTCGATGCTGTTTCAGCTATCGCCTCTGCCCGACCAAGCCGCGCCAATCTTGACCGGCGGGGGATTATCATTGACCCGTGGGGCAGCGTCATTAATGAACCAACAAGCCAATGATCCGGCATTGTCCGAAAAATTGCGCACCGCACTCCGGCAAGCGGCGTCACTGTTACCGGGGCTTGGCGGTTTTGCTTTACTCCGGCAGTTCCGCGATCCGGCCAGTAGCGTCAGCGCATCCGAACGCTGTTTATTCAGCGTGATGCCGAAAATCGGCGTACCGAGTGCGATCGGCAGCTTCACCCAACGATCGTGCCGGTTCACCCTGAACGAGTATGCCAGCCAACCGGTTGCTGCGGACCTCGGCCTTGTGATTGGCGCACAGGAATGTTGGCCAATATTGTGGACCGACCTCGATTTTACGCTGCCCCTCGGTGCCGCAATAAGCGATTGATCCCTCAATCGCTGTTATGCGCCTCGGCTGGCAGAGCAAGTCGGATCGCGCGCAGGGCGATGATTTGGGGCAAATCGGCTGCCTCGTCCGCAAGGCCAGCCAGCGCCGCATCGACGATGGGGGTTACTTCAGCGCCGCGGCCCTGGCTGAGCAGCAGATTCGCAAGCGACGACGCGAGGCAGACCTCAAAAAACCGGGCCGATTGCTGGCGCGCTTTCCCAATCCCAACCCGCCACAAACGCTCGGCCTCACGCGGGTCCGGATCGTCGAGACGCAGTAGAATCGTGCCATGCACCCAATAGGCGCCCGCCTCCACCATTCGACATCCTGTGGTCTCGGCGACGCGCAGCGAAGCCTCACTGATCGCAAACGCCGCTGCTGGATCGCTGTTCACCTGCGCCAAGGCGTAGAACCCGTCATTGTTCATCTGCGCAATGACAACACCACTGCTCGCAAAATACTGTCGCGCTCGGTCAGCCAACAGTAGGCCGGACGCATCGCCGCGTAACCCCCGGGCGATACCACAGATCGCCCGCGCCCAGGCATTATAGAACTCAAGCCCCTGCGCCTCAGTCAGTTCGATCATTTGAGTGGCAATGGTCTCCGCCAGCGTGATCTGCCCCACGGCAAGGGCCACGTGCGCGCGATATAACTGGGTGTAGGGCAAGGCTGGCGGGAAGCCGGAAATTTCCGCCCGCGCCTTCGCGAGATCGAAATATTGATCGGACGCCGCCATGTCACAGCTCATCCAGTGGCACAAGCCGAGATAGGCCAAGCCATTGACCCCCGGCTCCATGCCAAACCGCAAACCGCCCGCGAGGTCCGGGCTGGCAGGGCAATTTGCCACGTTGCTCTTGAAGATGCGGGTTGCCTCGATGAAATCGCCCTTCAAGAACGCCACCATCCCGCTGTCGGTTTCAGCGAGCAACGCGTCCGAACTCCCTGGCATTTGCATGGCGCTGGCAAAGAATAACGGCGTGATGCGGTCGAGCGTCGGGATATCGACCCGCATATAGGCACCGAGCCAAAGCCCATGTAGCGCTGGATGCCGCAACGCGGGCTCGCCAATGGTGCTGGCAATCGCCTCAGCACGCCCGAACGCGGCCATCGCCCTACCATCATTATAGCCGGTTCGCGCCATCAGCGCCTGACCATAGGCAATCTGTAGTTTCAGCCGGAGCATCTGCCCTGCATCGTCATCCGGGAGGCGCTCGACCTGGTTGATAGCGCGCTCGAAATGCCGGATCGCCTCGCCATAAGCAACCTGCCGAACGCGAAGTTCGCCGGCCTTGAGCCACCATTCAGCCGCCTCGCGATATTGCTTCGCTTCGGTGTAATGGCGGGCAACAATCTCTGGCTCGACCTCCGCCCGCCCCCGAAAATCGCGCTGTAGGGACACCGCAATGGATCGGTGAATATCGCGACGCCGAGCATGCGGCAGGCTTTCATAGGCGGCGTCACGCAGGAGCGCGTGCTTGAACACCAAGCCCGCATGATCGCCATTGATCCCCGAGGAGATCAGGCCCGCTTTTTCCAGCTGTGCCACAGCAGCATCGAGGGTCGTTACGTCATGATCGAAAATACGCATCAACAAATCGCGCGGAAATTCCCGGCCGATCACCGAGGCCATCTGCGCCACCAGCTTGGCCGATCCCAACCGGTCAAGCCGCGCCATCAGCGAATCCTGCAATGTTGCTGGAATGGTAATATCCATGCTGAGCAAAACAGAATCGGCATTGGCATCCAGCACCAACTGCGTCATTTCCTCGGCAAATAGAGGCACACCATCAACTTTTTCGACGATTCGCTGCGTCATTTGCTCCGATAGGGCCACCAGCGCCGCTCTATTGTCATGGGTCGCGGCCTCGACTTGGCCTTGGATGATTGCAACGATGCTTTCGGGCTCGAGGTGACCAAGCGTGACCTGCTGATCGCATGACAGGTTCAGGCGACCCGGTTCAAATTCCGGCCGCGCGGTGACCAGAATCAAAATCGGCAGATTTTCCGCAGCTGCCGCTATGAGCGTGAGCAATTCGATTGAGCTGTCATCGGCCCAGTGAGCGTCCTCGAACAAGATAAGCAGCGGCGCACGCCGACTGGCTGCTTCAATTGTCTCGACAATGGCCTTCAAGGCCTGCTCATGCTGCTCGGCGGGAGTTCCTTGGAGGGTGGCGGGCAACCCAAGCAAAGCGGTGAATAATAATGTGATATCGGTGCGTCCCGGCACCAGCGCCTGCAGGGCGGATTCGATTATTTGGTGCTGAACATCGTGCGGCACATCGCCGTTTAAGCCAATGGCGCGACGGAATTGCGTCAGAAACGGGTATAAGGCCGTTTCTCGATGATATTGCGAACATTGATAAGAGAGTCGGAGATGTCCAACCGACCGCTGACGATCCGCGAGAGCGGCGACCAAGCGCGATTTGCCGATACCGGCCTCCCCGGTCACCAATAGCGTCCGTCCGGTGCCCCTCCAGGCTGCGTCAAGATCGGACTGCAACCAAAATAAAACACGATATTCTGTCGCACATCGCGGTCAGTTTTTTATCACGCTGATTGACGGTTTTTCTCACCCTGTTTGTCGCGCCACAGCCTTTGAGCGATTGCGCCGCCAAAGCACGCAGCCCAAACATCTTGCCGAGCAATCGTCGGGTCGGGTCAGACACCACGATCTCGCCAGGCTCAGCAGCCGCTTGCAAGCGAGACGCAAGATTGAGGGTCTCACCGACCACGCCACGCTCGGGCCGATCCAAATCCCGCGCCCCGCTCGCCAACACGAGGCCAGTCGCAATGCCGATCCGAACCTGCAGCACATCCCCCGCCGGTGTGCGCAACCGCCCAACCGATTCCACAATCGCACGCGCCGCACGGACGCTGCGCTCGGCGTCATCCTCATTTGCAATCGGATAGCCAAAATAAGCGAGCAAGCCATCACCAACATAATTACCCACAACGCCGCCAAAATTTACGATTGCGCTTGTGCATGCCTGGAAAAACCGGTCGAGCAGATCACTCATATCTTCTGGATCCAACGTCGTGGCGATGCGCGTTGACTCCACGAGATCGCAGAACAGCACCGTCAGCTGTCGCCGCTCGGCTTCACGTCCCCTTGATGGCTCAGTCAGCACCATTGATTCCCTGCTATCTTCGTTCTGTCTGGCCACACGGCATAATCGACTTAACACGATTTGTGAGGTGATTGTCCCAAAAATCGGATCACGTGCCTATTTGGCTCATATCTACCATTTATCAAGACCAATACCAATCAAAAACGACTGCTTTATGTCCGCCCGCCTGTTGATTTTGATCAAGCAGTCGGCATCGGGTCAGGCGCCGCTGACCTGGGTGATCCTGCGCCGAGGGTGCGATTTGCGCCGCACTTTGGTTGCGGTCGCGGCGGTAAAATCGGCGCAGCCCGGCGTTCGGCGTGCTGATCCGGTGGCGGAGGGAGTGGGATTCGAACCCACGGTACGCTTTCACGTACACACGCTTTCCAAGCGTGCGCCTTAAGCCGCTCGGCCATCCCTCCAGCTGGG
>NCBV01000084.1 GCA_002279355.1 Acidiphilium sp. 37-60-79 | reverse complement strand
TGGCTGGGGGACCTGGATTCGAACCAAGGCTGTCCGGGTCAGAGCCGGAAGTTCTACCGCTAAACTATCCCCCATCGGGCATCGGATCAGCTAGCATTGCGCCTGAGTGCTGGCAAGATCGGCCAGATTTTTCCTGCCTCTCCACTTATTCATCTGCTTATTCATGCCTGCGCTGCAAATGGTGCTTGCCCTGCCCCCCAACACCTTGCCAATATAGGAGATGATGGCGAGTGACTTAACCGTGCCGATTGATGCTGCTGCTGACCTTCCTGGTCCGGCCTCCGTGCGGCGTGGTCGGCCACCGGCTTTCGCGGCAATCGATCTGGGCACCAATAATTGCCGAATGCTGGTTGGCGTGCCGAGCGGGCAGGGCTTTCATATTCTCGATAGTTTCAGTCGGGTGGTGCGGCTGGGTGAGGGGCTTTATCGCACCGGCTTGCTTGGCGATGCGGCGATGAGTCGGGCGATGGATGCTCTCGGGGTTTGCGCGGATCGGTTGGAGCGCTGGCAGGTTGATGATGTGCGCGCCATTGCAACCGAAGCGTGCCGTCAGGCGGAGAATGGTTCGCGTTTTATCAGCCAAGCCAGGGCTGATACCGGCTTGCCAATCGAGATCGTCTCGCCCCGCGAGGAGGTTGGGCTGGCGGTTGAGAGCTGTGCCTCGTTGATTTGCAACACCGAACGCCGGGCCTTGCTGTTTGATATTGGCGGCGGCTCGACCGAGGTGGCCTGGGTCCGGGTGCCGCCGCACCATGCGCCATTATCGCAACGCCAGCCGCAAGTGATTGGATTTCATACGATTCCGGTGGGCGTAGTGACGCTAGCGGAACGCTGCGTCGGGTTTTGCGAGACTGAGCACGGGTTCAATGAGGTGGTGGACGAGGTGCAGGCATTGCTGGAGCCATTTGAGCGCACCCACCGGATTGGCCAGGAAATCCGCCAGGGCGGTGTGCGGTTGGTGGGAACCAGCGGCACGGTCACGACGGTTGCGGGCATTGCCATGAAGCTTGATCGGTATAAGCGCGGCGCGATCGACGGCGCTTTGCTGCCCCGCGCGGTTTTTATGGACGGCCTCTCGACCATTCGCTCGCTAGGTCGGGCCGGGTTGATGCAGCATCCATGCATTGGACCGGACCGGGTTGATTTTGTTCTCCCCGGCTGCGCGATTTTCGCGGCCATTGCCCGGCTTTGGCCGGCGCCAGACTTGGCGGTTGCGGATCGTGGTTTGCGCGAAGGGATGTTGCTGCGTCTCATCCGGGCCAGTCGGGCGCGGCCACAAAGCCGCCGGGCATGACCGATAATTTCGCACCACCCCCGCGCAGCAATGCTGTGCGGTTGAAATCTGCGCGCAAACACTCGCCCTCATCGCAGCGTTGGCTCGCCCGGCAACTGAACGATCCATACGTACAGGCAGCGCAAGCGCAGGGTTTGCGCTCCCGCGCCGCGTTCAAACTCATCGAGCTGGACCAAAAATTCGAGCTGCTGCGCGCGCGGCCGGGCGGGCGCGGCTTGCGGGTGGTGGATTTGGGCGCGGCCCCCGGCGGCTGGGCGCAGGTGGCGCTGAAACAGGGAGCGGCCGCCGTGTTGGGCATTGATTTACTCCCGATTGACCCGATGATCGGCGCACGGTTTTTGCAAGGCGATTTCCAAGACCCCGCGATTGAGGTGGCGCTCCTTGAGGCGCTGGGCGGCAAGGCGGATCTGGTCTTGTCGGACATGGCGCCGAACACCACCGGCCATGTCGCGACCGATCATTTACGCATCATGGCCCTGGCCGAATTGGCGCTGGATTTTGCGCTCCGCACGCTGAACCCTGGCGGCGCGTTTGTCACAAAATTGTTCCAAGGCGGCGCGCAGGGCGAGATGCTGGCGGCCCTCAAGCAAAATTTCCGACTGGTGCGCCACGCCAAGCCGGCAGCGAGCCGCAAGGACAGCCGGGAACTGTATCTGGTCGCCACCGGATTCCGCGGCTGAGCAGTGCCGGGCGTCCCGTTGGACCAATGCAAAAGAATTAATTGATTTATTGTTTGGAAATAGATATTAAATCAGATAGTTAAGGCTTTCCACCTATTGTGGTGTTTGGGGTCGTCGATGAAAAATCTTTTGAATCAAGCCGCTTGCGCGATTAAGTTGCGGCTGATCCGCCGTCGGGCTGCGGTCGCGATCATGGTCGCGTTATCGGCGCCCGTGCTGCTGGGCATGGCTGGCCTGGTGACCGACGTGACTTATTGGTATGGCTCACGTCAAGCGATGCAGCTTGCGGCAGATGCCGGAGCAATGGCGGCGGCGCGTTCCGGCCAAACCACCCAGGCAACCTTGCAAACAATTGCGATCAATGCCGCCAATTTGTCGACGGACGGTAAATACAATTT
>NCBV01000027.1 GCA_002279355.1 Acidiphilium sp. 37-60-79 | reverse complement strand
AGGGCCGGTACCCGGGGCTGCATGGCGCTCAATGCCGGAAATGCCGCATGCCGGTAAACACCATGGCAATGCCTGCTTTATCCGCCGCCGCAATCACCTCTGCATCGCGGATCGAGCCGCCCGGCTGGATAACCGCCGTCGCCCCGGCCGCAATCGCCGCCTCCAGCCCATCGGCAAACGGGAAAAACGCATCCGAGGCGACCACCGACCCGGCAATCGCATCCCCGCCTTTGAGGGCTGCAATTTTCGAACTATCCACTCGGCTCATTTGCCCCGCTCCGATACCTGTCGTCGCCCCAGCCTTCGCATACACAATCGCGTTCGATTTAACATGTTTTGCGACCGTAAAAGCAAACAATAAATCATTGGACTCGGCATTGCTCGGCGCACGCTGGGTCACCACCCGCAAATCCTCGCGCCGCACCCGCCCGGTATCGCGGGTTTGCGCCAAAAATCCACCGGCAACCGAGCGGATCATCAAGCCTCCCGCAGCCGGATCAGGCAATCCACCGGTCAATAACAGCCGCAAATTCTTTTTACGCGCCAAAATTTCGACCGCCGCAGGCTCGGCATCCGGCGCGATGATCACTTCGGAAAAAATCTCCGCCATCAGCGCCGCCACTGCCGCATCGAGCGTGCGGTTCACCGCGATAATCCCGCCAAACGCACTGACCGGGTCACAGGCCAAAGCCTGCCCCCAAGCGGCCGCCAAATCGGCCCCCAAAGCGACGCCGCACGGATTGGCGTGTTTGACGATTACCACAGCGGGGTGACTAAATTCGGCGACACATTCAAACGCAGCATCGGTATCGTTGATGTTGTTGTATGACAGCTCTTTGCCCTGAACTTGCCGGGCGGACGCAACGCCAAAGCGGATGCCATCGGCGTAAAAAGCCGCCTGCTGATGCGGGTTTTCGCCATAGCGCAAATCTTGTTTTTTGACGCCGGCCACGGCGAGCCGATCAGGCAACACCGCGCCGGTCTGTTGCGCAAACCATGCAGCGATCGCCGCATCATAGGAAGCGGTGCGCGCATAAGCCGCTGCCGCCCAAATCTGGCGCTGCGCCAACGATGTTCCGCCAGCGGCCAAGGCCGTGATCAGCCCGTCATATTGCGCGGGGTCGGTCAGCACGACGACGAAATCATGATTTTTCGCGGCAGCGCGGATCAGCGCGGGGCCGCCAATATCGATATTCTCCACACAATCGGCGAAATCCGCTCCCTTCGCGACCGTAGCCTCGAACGGGTACAAATTCACCACCAGCAGATCGATCGGCTTGATCGCGTGAGCCGACATTTGCGCGACATGGGTGGGATCATCGCGGCGGCCGAGCAACCCGCCATGGATTTGCGGCACCAGGGTTTTCACGCGCCCATCCAAAATTTCCGGAAAGCCGGTGAAATCGGCGACCTCAACCACCGGAATGCCCGCCTCGCGCAACGCGCGCGCCGATCCGCCGGTTGAGAGAATTTCCACGCCTTGCGCCGCCAGCGCCTGCGCCAAGGGCAGTAATCCGGCCTTGTCGGACACTGAAATCAATGCCCGCTTGATCGTCACATGATCGCTCATTATCCGCTCCTCGAACCGACGCCCCCAATGATTAGGGCGTTACCGCGACAGCCGATACCGCATTCGCCGGTGATCCGTGAATGATTTTGGTGCTGATCAGCAAATACACCACGGCCTTGTGGTCAGGATCGACAAAGCGATAAAGGTCAAAATGTTTGACCAGCAACGAGGCCGAGATCGAGCCGATTTGCTGGCGGTGCGGCAGGCCTGCGGGCAATTGCACCGGCCCGGTGGCGACACAAGAGAGGCCGAATTTTGACGGGTCAGTCGCGACCCCCAAACTGCCTTTGATCCCGCCGGTTTTGGCGAAGCTGGCATAGCAAGCGACGTTGGGCAGCTTCGGATCAGCCAGCCGCTCGATCACCACCTTATTATTGGCCCCCAATAGCCGAAATTCGGTAGAGGCTTCGCCAATCCGCGTCTGCGCCTGCGCGACACCGCCGATCAGCGTGGCCCCGAGCCATAATCCGGTCAGCAACGTTTTCATTCTGTCGTCTCCTGTTCGATCATTCGTTGATAAAGCGCGAGCGTCTGCCCGCAAACGGCCGCCTCCGAAAACATCGATACCACCCGCTCCCGTCCTGCCATGCCCATCCGCGTGCGCAAATCTGCATCGCCAATCAACCGCGCCAATGACGCCGCCAACGCTGGCGCATCCCGTGCGGGGACGAGTAATCCAGTTTCGCCATCAAGCACCGCCTCGCGACAGCCGGTTACATTGGTCGCCACACAAGCGAGGCCGCTTGCCATGGCTTCGAGCAAAAATTTCGGCATGCCTTCCCGATAGGACGGCAAGCAAGCAATATCGCACGACACCAGTAAGGCCGCCATATCGGCCACCGGACCCAACCAACGCACTGGCGCGGCATCGTGTAATTCAGCCTCGCTCAGCGCGGCAGGGTTACCGGGGTCGGGCGCGCCCGCCAGCAGGAAATTGGCGGTTACCCCCTGGGCTTGGAGTATTTTGGCCGCCGCAATGAATTCGCGCACCCCTTTGTCGCGCAGCATGCGCGCACCAAGGATGATCTGAACCGTTTTGCTTGGGGTCGCTGTGCTTGGCATCATTGTGCTCAGCGTGGGCCTGGGGGCAAAGAGAGCAATATCGACGCCCGCCCCTTGGATCAGGGCCGTTTGTGCCAGCGCGATGGCGCCGGATGCGATCATCGCGGCGCGATCTTCCTTATTTTCAAACACCGCAACAGCACCACGCGCCCCGATGGTGGCCCGCAACGCGAGGCCGACCCAGGGCCGCAATAGCCGTGCTCTGAGACTATGGGAGGAAAACACGAAACCCTGGCCAACCGGCGCATTCACCACACGCCGCACCTTGGCGAGCCGGGCGGCGATACTGCCCAGCAAAATCGGCTTGAGGGCGACGTGATGCACGATGTCTGGCTGCAAGGCGCGGTAATGCCGGGCGATGCTGCGCAAAAGCCGCAATTCTGCAACCGGGTCGAGCCGGGCGCGGACGAAATCGACGCCGATCACAGCGAATCCGTCATCGCGCAGCGACGCGGCTGCCGCACTGGCGGTGCGGGTGAGAATACTGACCCGCCACCCGGCCTGCTGCGCTGCGCGCGCACGGGCGCGGAAATGCGAGGCAAAAAACCAATCTTCGCCGATCAGAAACACCAAATGGCGCGAGGGTGGCTCAGGATGCGGCGTCACGCACGGGCCCGGTTTGCCAGCGCCACGCATCGCGGCACATATCCTCAATGCCAAACCGCGCCCGCCAACCGAGACGATGCTCGGCCAAACGCGGATCGGCATAGCACGCGGCCACATCGCCGACGCGGCGCGGTGCGACCCGGTAGGGCACTTTGACGCCGGTGGTCCGCTCGAACGCGGCGATCATATCAAACACCGAATAGCCGGTACCGGTGCCCAAATTCACCGTCAAGGCGCCATCATGACCGAGCACATGGGCGATCGCGGCGACATGCGCCTCGGCCAAATCCATGATGTGAATGAAATCGCGCACGCCAGAGCCATCATGGGTGGGGTAATCATCGCCAAACACCGCCAATTCGGCGCGCTGCCCGGCGGCGACCTGGCACAAGAACGGCATCAGATTGGCGGGCACCCCGCGCGGATCCTCGCCGATCAGGGCGGATGGATGCGCGCCAACCGGATTGAAATAGCGCAGCACCGCTGCGGCGCGCAGCGTGCGGGTGCGCACCAGATCGGTGATCATTCCCTCCATCACCAGCTTGGTGCGGCCATAGACATTGGTGACGCGCAGCGGTGCTGCCTCATCGATCGGGCAATCATCGGGCGCGCCATAGACCGTGGCCGAGGAGGAAAATACCAGCCGCTCGATGCCCACCCGGCGCATGGCCGCGAGCAGCCGCACGGTGCCGACGATATTGGTATCGTAATAAAGTAGCGGTTCCGCCTCGCTCTCACTTACCGACTTCTTGGCGGCGAAATGGATCACCGCGTCGATCTCAAAGGCCGCCAAACCCGCGGTCAGCGCCGCCTCATCGCGAATATCCACCTCGATCACCGGCAAGGTCACGCCGGTCAAGCGGCGCAGCCGCTCGGGCACATCGCGCGCGGCGTTAGAAAAATCATCGAGCAGCACGACATCATAGCCGCGTTCGAGCAAGGCAACCGCCGTGTGCGAGCCGATGAACCCGGCCCCGCCGGTCAATAAAATCCGAGCCATATCTGCCTCTGTTTCATCATCAAGGACGCGCTGCTATCCGGGGTTAGCCCACTTTGGTCAACGCCCATTTCACCTGTTGTGGGCCATCAACCATGCCGGTCAGCACGAGCTGCTCAGCCCGGCGCGGTTCCACCCCGCCAAAATACACGCTTTCCTCGATGCTCAGCACCGCCCCATCGGCGCGGAACCGCCAGCCTTGGCCGCTGGGCAAACGCAGCAGCGCGCTGCCGCTATCTTGTTGCAGGCTCACCGTCACGGAGGGGTGCAAATGAAACCGCAAGCTGTATGGCTGGCCCTCATCCGCCTCGACCGCGTCTTCGCCGCGCACATCCTCGCCACTTTCGGCCAAATAGAGACGGCGGCGATGCAGCGCACCGAACAGGCCACGCCAGCCATCATGGCTCAGCTCGAGCCAATGCGCGCCATTGGCCTCCTGGCGTTGCGCATCGACCTGGGTGGGCCGACGGCCCAAACCATTCGCGGTGAGTTCGGAGGAGGATACGTCAGCGATCACCAAGGTTGAATGGGCGGCTGTGGCGCGCAACGCATCGTGCCATTCGCCCGCGGATGCGGGTGCGGCACCGCAATTCACCACGACCCGCTCGCGCCCGACTGAAAACTCAAACGAGAGCGTGCCGGCATGGGCGAGACGGTCGGCGCCAGCTGGCGCGGGAGCGCCGGCATCGACGATGACCACGCTTTTGCCCGCTGCGAGGCGGTGAAACCCGCTCACCGGCAGGGCGTTGGAGCTGCGCCCGGTGCGCCCGGCTTGGCTGAGCACCAGATCGATCAAATTGGGCCAATCCTCCCGCGAGCCGTTGAATAATGCGAGGCCGCCATCGCCATGGCGCAGCGCCCGCAAGGCGACGGCCATGCGTTCGATGGCGCCGGGCAAGGCGGCGGGCGCTTCGGCGCGTCCGGCCTGTAACAACGCGCGAATTTCGGCCAAATCCTGCAGGGCTTGTAAATGCGCCGCCGGGCTGCGCTCGATATGCCCGCCATCGGCCAAGACCTGTCGCTCGATTTCTGGGGGCAAAAACCGCAAGGCGCGGGGCAAGAACACCGCATGGTCGGGCATTGCGACGGAGGCGGCGATCAGGCCTTTGATCGCGGTTAATCCCGAACCATCTCGCGCTTCGGCGGGCAAGGCGGCCGACAGAGCGCGGGCATCGGCGACCAGCCGGGCCATCATCGATTGGCGAAACACATCATCGGCGGAGGCGGCGAAAAAATCGTAATGGCCGAGCCAGGAGGCGAGCCGCGCGCCGGTGACGGCCGGTTTCATCGCCCGATCCGGCAGCGAACCACACTCGATCCAATCGGTGATCAGCGCCCGCGCCCGGCCGCGCGCGGCATCGGTGCCGAGGGCGCGTAAATCGCGCAACCAGGTGAAGCCGTGAACATGATCGAGCAGCACGATACTGCCGTGCGGATCGGCAAAGCCGCCGGGCACCAAGCGCCGTGCTGCGCCCAAATAATCGATATCGCCTTTGAGCAACCGGGCGCCGTGACCGGGATCACCGGGCCAAGGATCGCGGATCGATAGTGAGGGCGCATCAGGGATCGCCGGCCCGCGCAAGCCGGCGAAACGCGCCACCCATTCTCGGGGGCCGCTCATCTGCGGCTCGCCGCGCTTGATGGCAGACGCGTGTGATCTGGTTTTCTCGGTTTTGCCATACCGTATCTTAGAGGAGCGAATCGGCTGACTACAAGCGCCATCCCGTGCGATCACGAGCAGGCGCTGATCTGGCGACGGCAGAAAGTTGTTGCAATCGATTGCAAATGGGTCTAGGCAGGATTCCAGTTTAGGAAATTCTGAGAGGCGTTAGTCAAAACGCACCAGATTCGACAGGGAGAGAACAATGATCCGCCATCGCGCATTATCGCTGCACACGCCATCGCTTTTTGTAACAACGGCACTCGTCGCTACCATGCTGAGCTTTGCCTGCGCGCACGCCCAAACCGCCCCATCAGGCAATGCCGCGCCGATAACGCCTGCCAAGGCGGCGAAACCGTCGAAGGCAGCGGGGGCCAATGTCAATCCGCTCAATTTGAGTGCGATCGTGGTCACCGGCACGGCCCATCACGTGACGGAAATGCAGTCGAGCGTGTCGGTTAGCACGCTTGGCGCGGCCCAGATTAAGCGATCGGGCGCGAATTCAGCATCGGCGGTGTTGCGTAATGTGCCAGGTATTCATACGGAATCATCGGGGGGTGAGGGCAATGCCAACGTCACTGCCCGCGGCTTGCCGATTTCGGCGGGCGGCACGCGCTATGTGCAATTTCAGGAAAATGGCCTACCCGTCTTGCAATTTGGCGATCTAGACTTCGCAACGCCTGACAGTTTCGTGCGCATCGATGGTTTGCTCAGCCGCGTGCAGGTGGTTCGCGGCGGCTCCTCCTCGGTATTCGCGACCAACGCGCCGGGCGGCATCATCAATTTCATCGACCGCACCGGGCGCTTCAAGAATGGCAGCGTCTCGGTGACCAGCGGCCTTGGGTTTGACGAACGCCGCGTCGATTTCAATTATGGCGGGCCGATTGATGCCAATGATCGGGCCGAGATCGCGGGCTTTTACCATATCGGCACCGGCAATCGTTCGTCGGGCTTGCAAGTGTTCAATGGCGGCCAAATCCATGGCAATTTCACCCATGATTTCGAAGGTGGGTTCATTCGCATCCGGTTTAAATATCTGAACGATCAAACGCCGACCTACCTGCCGGTGCCGGTGACCACGGTGAATGGCAAAATCGTGCCGCTGCCCGGCATCGACCCGCGCACGGCGAGTTTCTACTCTTCCAATCTTGGCTCAGATGTTACGCTGACGCCGAGCAATGGCCGCCGGTCGACCAATTTTTCGACCGGACTGAGCACGGTGACCAAATCGATCGGCTTTGAGGTCCGTAAGACCTTTGGCAATGGCTTTCGCGTCGATGATAATTTTGACTTTGCCGCTAATTCGGGCAATTTCCTTGGCATCTATCCGAGCGGCAACTCGATTGCGCTGACCGGGGCGACCTATGCGAACGGCCCGAATGTCGGCCTACCCTTCACCGGCGCGGCGTTCCCGGCGGTCGTGTTCAATACGCAGCTCAATAATCTCAATTTGCTGGCGAATAATCTGCAAGTCTCGCGCAACATTGCCACGGGCGGGTTCGGCACACTGACACCGAATGTCGGGTTCTATGCTTCACAACAGCGGGTTTTTGAAACCTGGAACTTCAATAGCTATATTTTCCAGGCGACCCAGAACAACCCGGCGCTGATCAATAGCACGTCTTCGATCGGCGGGATTGGCAGCGGGTTTGGCGGGTGCTGCGAGCGGGTGATTAATAACACCTATGTCACCACGGCGCCTTATGCTGATCTTGGCTGGCAGATTGGCCATTTCAATTTCGATGGTGGTATTCGCTACGATATGCAGTCGGCCTCTGGGTACTATAATTTTGGCACGCTCGGCCCGAATGGCGCTTTCTATACCCCTGCGAACCAACAGCCGGTCAATTATAAAGTTCACCATCTGTCCTATTCGTTTGGTGGCAACTACCAATTCACCCACGATTTTTCGTTATTTGCTCGTATCAGCAATGGTGTGGCCTTCAATGGCGATCGTTTGATCTCAGCGCCGAACAGCTCGCTCAATGGCACGGTGCCGATTCCGATCAATGTGGTGAAGCAGTATGAGGGCGGTGTTAAATACCGGCACGACAATTTCAGCAGTTTCGTGACGTTGTTCAACGCCGATACCGCCGAATCGAACTATGATTTGACCACGCAGGTTTCCTCGACCAACACCTATCGGGCCTATGGCGCGGAGGTTGATCTTGGTTACTCTTATCATAATTTTACCATCAGCGGCAGCGCGACCTATACCCATGCGCGGATTACCAAAACCAACATCGCAGGCACGCTCGGCAGGATTCCGCAGCGTCAAGCGAATTGGATTTTCCAAATCTCACCGACCTATTACTATCATCACCTGACGGCGGGCGCGAATATCGACGGCACCACCTCCTCCTATGGCGATAACCAGAATACCATTGTCATGCCGGGTTATGTGCTGGTCGGCGCGTTCCTGAATTACCAGATTACGCCGAAGCTTAGCTTGCTATTCACCGGCGATAATTTGCTCAATGCGACGGCCTATACCGAGTTCGACAATATTAGCCCCGGTGTTGCCACGGCGGCGCGCGCTGCCAATGGCCGGACGGTGAAGGCGACATTGCGCTACAAGTTCGATTGATTATTGTGCCCCGCCCGAGTGATCGGGCGGGGTTAATTTAGCCGAGGCGCTCGGACGAGGCTCTGATCATCAGCGTCGTCGGTAGTTCCACTGACGCAACTACCTCGCCTTCGATCCGGCGAAATAACAAGTCAACCATGGTGGATGCGCCCAGGGCGATATCTTGACGCACGGTTGAGAGGGCTGGCGTGTAGGCTGCGGCAACCATAATATCGTCAAACCCGACCACCGCGACATCATGCGGCACTTTTAAACCATGCTGATCAAGAGCGCGGATCGCGGCAATCGCGACGATATCCGAGGAGGCGAATACCGCATCAATCGCCCGGTCGCGGTCGAGAAATCCAGAAATGGCGGCGAACGCGCCTTGCCGGTCGAACGGCACGGGCAGCAGCAAATCCGGGGCAACCGCGAGGCCCGCCTCGTTCAACGCCTGGCTATATCCCTGATAGCGCGCGGCCACTTCGGGCAATTGCCGATTGCCCAAAAACGCTATGCGCCGATGACCGCACGCGAGCAAATGCCGCACCGCCGCCGCCGCACCGCCGATATTGTCCGAGCCGACCGTGATATAGCCATTATCAGGCTGGCGCGCGCCCCAGACCACCAAAGGCCGGTAGCTCTGCGCCAATTCATTGATCAAGCCATGCTGAGTGCTCTGGCCGATCAACAGCACCCCGTCGGTGCGTCCTTCGCGCAGCAGATCGGCCAGCATGCGCGGCACATCTGAACGGATTTTGCGCAGCAACAAATCATAGCCGCGATTGCTCAACTCATCCGCTAAATTCCCGAGCATTTCCAAAAAGAACGGATCGGCGATGCCTTGCTCGGATTCGTGCGAGAGCGGGAACACCACGCTGATGGTTCCGGTTCTTGACAGGCGCAGATTGCGCGCCCGCTGATCGATACTGTAGCTTTGGCTGGCTGCGATGTCCTCAATCCGCTTGCGGGTCACCGCATTGACCAGCTTACTGCCGGCCAATGCCCGCGAAACCGTGGATTCCGAGACGCCCGCCAACATTGCGATATCGGCCATTTTCACTTGCGATCCAATGTCACCGAGCATGGGCAGATCGAGACCCGGCTTGCTGGGTACTGATAATTTCGTTGTCTTGGTCCGCAACGATCAATCCACTTCTTGCAAAATGATACTTGCATAGGCCGACATGCCGCTTGCCCTCATACAAGATGCACGCGCCAATCGCCAACCGACTTGGCATTGATTGACCGGCTAATTTAACGCAAAAGTTGATTGCAATCGATTGTAGTTTGGGTCGGCTTCTGCCATAACATTGATTGTCCGACTAAATATCGCGATGATTGGAAGCAGGGACTCAAAAATGCGTCATCATCGATTCGACGTGGGAACCGCAGGAAGGTGATGGAGCAAGACGCCAAACCGGTTTTATCGATCTGGCGCATCATTCTGATGAATGTCGGGTTCTTTGGCATCCAATTTAGTTTCGGCCTGCAGCAAGGCAATATGGGGCCGATTTACAGCTATCTCGGCGCGAGTGAGGCCGCCCTGCCCTTGCTGCAGCTCGCAGGGCCGGTGACCGGATTGGTGCTCCAGCCGATTATCGGGGCGATGAGTGATCGCACCGTCAGCCGATTTGGCCGAAGGGTGCCGTATTTTTTGATCGGCGCAATCCTCTGCACCATCGGCCTGTTGGCCATGCCCTATAGCCCGGCACTTTGGGTTGCGGCTTTGCTGCTCTGGCTGCTCGATTCCGCCAATAATATCACTATGGAACCTTATCGCGCTTATGTGAGCGACCGGCTCAACCCGCGCCAGCGCACCGCGGGGTTCTTGACCCAAGGGGCGTTTACCGGCCTCGCGCAAACGCTCGCCTATATTGCGCCAACCGCTTTGGTGTTGCTGGGCATGCATCGCAATGCGCTCAGCGCGAATGGCATTCCCGCAATCACCCGTGCCGCCTTTGTGATCGGCGCGGTCATTTCGATCACCTCAATTCTGTGTTCGGTGCTGAGCGTGCCGGAACTCAAATCCAGCGATGCTGAGATCGCGGCGATCCGTGCGCGCAAGCCCGGCGTGCGGGCGACACTGGCAGAAATCATCGAGGCGGTGCGCGAGATGCCAGGACCGATGCGGCAAATGGCGGTGATGAGCCTGTTTCAATGGTATGCGATGATGGCCTATTGGAGCTACGTCATTTATTCGATTGCGCTGTCGGTTTATCACACCGCGATGCCCCAATCGGCGGGATTTCGGGCCGCCGTGCTGGCCAATGGCCAAATTGGTGCTTGGTATAATTTGATCGCGTTTGTCGCGGCGTTTTTGATGATGCCACTGAGCCGCCGGTTCGGCGCACGCCGGTTGCATGCCCTCAGCCTTGCGGCGACTGCCATCTCGATGCTTTCCATACCGCTGATCGGCGACAAAACCTTATTGTTTGTCGCGGTCATGGGCATCGGCCTTGGTTGGGCCAGCATGATGAGCAACCCCTATATCATGCTCGCCAACTGCATTCCGCCCGCACGCACCGGCGTTTACATGGGCATTTTCAATATGTTCATCGTGGTGCCGATGCTGATTTTTGGCCTGACCATGCCGTTGATTTTTCATCCGCTGCTGGGCGGAGATCCGCGCAATGTGCTGCTGTTGGCGGGCGCATTGATGCTGCTCGCGACCATCGCCACGCTGCGCATTCGCACCACCGAGCCCGCAATTCTGCCCCTCCAACAACCGGATCATCATGCTGTCTAACCCTGCGACGCTACACGCAACCACGATCACCCCGCCGCCGACCGAATGGTCTCCCGCGATCATCGCCAGCATCAAGCCTGATGCGGCGCGCACCGCACCGATCATTACCGCAGCCGATGCGCGGCCCATCCTGCCCGATCTTGATGTGTGGGATATGTGGCCGCTCGCCACCGCCGATGGCACCGCTGCGCGCATCCCCACGCGCATGGGGGTCGGCACGTTATGGTTCGCCCTCGCCGCGCCGCAATGTCCGGACCCGATTGACCGGCACGGCCTTGCGCGCATCCGCCTGCTCTGGCTGGTCGGGGCGACATGGCATGATTGTGGCAATGCGTTGCCCGATTTGTTCGCGCCGGGGAGCCGCGAATGGTCTGGCTCGGCTTTGCTGGAGGCCGACGGGGTCACGGTTCATTTGTTGTTCACCGCGGCCGGCACGCGTGGCGAACATCCGCTCACAGTGCAGCAACGGCTGTTTCATACCAAAGGCCAGCTTGACCCCGCCGGAGGAACGCCGCGCATCGATTCTTGGACGCCGGCGCGTGAAATTATCGTGGCTGACGATCAGACCTATTTGCGGGTTCCCGCCGCGCCAGGACTTCCGGGCCAAATCAAGGCGTTTCGCGATCCGGGGATTTTTCACAATCCCAAAGATGGCAAAACCTATTTGGTGTTCGCGGCCAGCATCAAAGCCGAGAGCCATCGCCATTGCGGCGCGGTGGGCCTTGCGGTTGCACGCGATGCCAGCCTTGAGCATTGGGATGTGCTCGCGCCGATTATCACCGCGATTGGGGTGACCGATGAGCTTGAGCGCCCGCATTTGCTGTTTCGTGATGAAAAATTTTATCTGTTCTGGTCAACCCAAAACCAAGTCTTTACGCCGGGCGGCCCTGCCGGTCCCACCGGGCTTTATGGCATGGTCGGCGAGCAGATCACCGGCCCCTATTGTCCGCTGAATGGCGACTCCCTAGTTATAGCGAACCCGCCTGCGGAACATTTGCAAGCCTATAGCTGGTGGGTTTTGGGCGATGGCTCGGTGATTAGCTTCATCGATTATTGGGGCCTGCAAGGCCGCGCCCTGGTGGATCATCCGGCGTTGATCCGCAGCCATTTCGGTGGCGTTCCGGCCCCGGTGTTACAGTTGCGCATCGAGGGTGCCCGCGTCGTTCTCGACCAACCCGATTAGCTGCCTGCGGAGCGAAAAATGAATTTTACTCAGCCGATCATTGATGATTTCGATTATGTGGTGTTTGGCGGCACCGGCGATTTGGCGCGGCGCAAGTTGCTCCCTGCCCTGTATCATCGCGATGCGGACGGCCAATTGCCCGCCGCCTCGCGCATCATTGGCTCGGCGCGCGCGGAGATGACCCGCAAGCAGTTTCAAACGCTGGTGCATAAGAGCCTGACCGAGTTTGTTGGCGCGAAGGCGCTCGACAAAGCCTCGCTCAGCCGCTTTTTGGATCGGCTGCATTATGTCTCGTGCGATGCCACGGCAGATCATGGTTGGGCCGAGCTTGCCACGCTGCTCAACAACGAGCCGCGCAAAGTGCGGATTTTCTATCTCGCCACCGCGCCGGAACTCTATGGCGCGATTGCCGATACGATCAAACGACACGCGCTGAACACCCCGGAAACCCGCATCGTGCTGGAAAAGCCGATTGGTCATGACCTGGCGTCTGCACGCGACATTAATGACCGGGTCGGGGCGGTGTTTGATGAGCGCACTATTTTTCGCATCGATCATTATTTGGGCAAGGAGACCGTGCAGAACCTGCTGGTGCTGCGCTTTGCGAACTCGCTGTTCGAGCCTGTTTGGAACCATAATGGCATCGATCATGTGCAAATCACCGTGGCCGAAACCGTGGGCGTGGAAGATCGTGGCGGCTATTACGATCATACCGGTGCGTTGCGCGATATGATCCAAAACCATCTGATGCAGTTGCTTTGTTTGGTCGCGATGGAGCCGCCTGCCTCGCTGGACCGGGAATCGGTGCGTGACGAAAAAATCAAGGTGCTGCATGCGCTGGCGCCGATTACGCCCGCGGATATCGCGACCAAATCGGTGCGCGGCCAATATCGTGCCGGGGCGATCAATGGCAATCCGGTCAAGGCTTATGCCGATGAGCACGATATTGCGCCTGGCTCTACCACCGAGACGTTCGCGGCGCTCAAGGTTGAGGTGAAAAACTGGCGCTGGGCGGGGGTGCCGTTTTATTTGCGCTCAGGCAAGCGGATGCCTGAGAAAGTATCAGAAATCGTGATCCAGTTTAAACCGGTGCCGTATTGGATTTTCCCGACCGGCTCGGATCAGGCCCAGCCTAATCGGTTGGTGATCCGGGTGCAGCCGAATGAACATATCCGCCTGCATCTATGGACCAAGGAGCCCGGCCCTGGTGGCTTACGGCTGCGCAACGCGCCGCTCAATCTCAGCTTTGCCGAAACCTTCAAGGAGCATTTACCCGACGCCTATGAGCGGTTGCTGATGGATGTGGTGCGCGGCAACGCCACCTTATTTATGCGCCGCGATGAGGTGGAAGCCGCCTGGCAATGGACCGAGACGATCATCGATGCGTGGAAAAATGCCGGGGATCGGCCACGTTTATACACGGCCGGCACCTGGGGCCCGACGGAAGCGATTGCGATGATTGTGCGGGATAATCGCAGTTGGTTCGATGAACAGGCAGGCGAGCCGATCCAATCGTGATTTTTGCTTTGCACCCCCAGCCAGGAGGCTCATCATGGTGCTTGACCCCATTGCCCGGGTGACCGACCGGGTCCGCAGCCGCAGCGCGGACAGCCGTCGCACCTATCTCACCCGGATCGAAGCGCTGATCGCGCGCGGTGTGCATCGCGATGCGGTGGGCTGCGCCAATCTGGCTCATGCGATCGCCGGATGTGCCAAAGCGGATCAGGATGATTTGAAACGCGGCGATAAGCGCAATATCGCGATTGTCACCTCGTATAATGACATGCTCTCGGCCCATCAGCCATTCGAGGCCTATCCGGCGCTGATCAAGGCCGCGATCCGGGCGGCGGGCGGTGTTGCGCAAGTGGCGGGCGGCGTGCCGGCCATGTGCGATGGCGTGACCCAGGGCCGCGAAGGCATGGAACTCTCGTTGTTCTCGCGCGATGTGATTGCGATGGCGACCGCGATTGCCCTGTCGCATGATGTGTTTGATGGCGCATTGCTGCTTGGCGTGTGCGATAAAATCGTCCCCGGCCTGCTGATCGCGGCGCTGAGCTTTGGCCATTTGCCGACCATTTTCATCCCGGCGGGCCCGATGCCGTCCGGCATCTCAAATGGCGAAAAATCCCGCATTCGCCAGCTTTATGCAACCGGCGAGGCGAGCCGCGCCGAATTACTGGAGGCGGAAACGGCCGCCTATCACGCGCCTGGAACCTGCACGTTTTATGGCACCGCGAACTCCAACCAAATGCTTATGGAAATCATGGGGTTGCATTTGCCGGGGGCCTCCTTCGTGAACCCGAACACGGCGCTGCGCACCGCCCTCACCCAAGCAGCCGCAGAACGCATCCTCACCATCACCGCGCGTGGCAATGAATTCAGCCCCATCGGCGTGATGATCGATGAACGCTCGATTGTGAATGGCATGATCGGGCTCCTCGCGACGGGCGGCTCGACCAATCATACGATCCATCTGATCGCCATGGCGCGCGCCGCCGGTATCCAGATCACGTGGCAAGATTTCGCCGATTTATCCGAGTGTATCCCCTCGCTCACCCGCATCTATCCCAACGGCGCGGCCGATGTGAACCAGTTTCAAGCAGCCGGCGGCATGGCGGTGCTGATGGCCACCTTGCTCGATCATCACATGCTGCATGGCGACGCGCGCACCGTTTGGAGCGAGGCAGGGCTTGCCGCGTATCGCAGCCAGCCGGTGCTGGTTGATCAGGCGCTGCGCTGGGTGCCAGCACCCGCCCGCAGTGGTGATACCGCCATTCTGCGCAGCGCGGATGCGCCGTTCAGCGCCGATGGCGGGTTGAAAATCATGCGCGGTATGCTGGGCGAGGCGGTGGCGAAAATATCGGCGGTCAAGGCGGAGCATCGCGTTGTTGAAGCGCCAGCGCGGGTGTTTCGCAACCAGGAAGCGATGCAGGCCGCGTTCAAGGCTGGCGAATTGCATCGCGATGTGGTGGTGGTGGTTACCCATCAGGGGCCGCAGGCCAATGGCATGCCGGAACT
The DNA here is from genome assembly GCA_002279355.1 of Acidiphilium sp. 37-60-79. Lineage (GTDB taxonomy): Bacteria > Pseudomonadota > Alphaproteobacteria > Acetobacterales > Acetobacteraceae > Acidiphilium. The sequence continues at coordinate 24,059 of NCBV01000027.1, read as the reverse complement.
CCACAAGCTCACCCCGCCGCTCAGCGTGCTGCAAGATCTTGGCTATCGGGTCGCACTGGTCACCGATGGTCGGATGTCCGGCGCGTCTGGCAAAATTCCCGCAGCGATCCATGTGACACCAGAGGCGAGCATGGGCGGCCCGATTGCCCGGCTGCGCGATGGCGATATGATTCGCGTCGATTGCACCACGGGCACGCTGACGGCGTTGGTTGATCACGCGGAATTTTTGGCCCGGGCGCTGCCGGAGATTGACCTGTCCGCGCACCATGCCGGGCTTGGCCGTGAACTGTTCAGTAACTTCCGCCATGCCGTCAACGGGGCGGATCTGGGCGCGAGTGTGTTCGCATGACCCAACAAGGACGCCTCGTTGAGTATCTCGCGATTGCGCCCGTGGTGCCGGTATTGATGATTGATGATGCGGCGCACGCCATCCCGCTGGCCGAGGCGCTGCTCGCGGGCGGGATTGGCATTGTCGAAGTGACCTTGCGCACCGAGGCCGCCTTGCCCGCCATCGCCGCGATGATCCGCGCGGTTCCTGGCATGGTGGTGGGTGCGGGCACCATTCTCACGCCAACGCAGTATGAGCAGGCCAGTGCGGCCGGTGCGCAATTCATCGTGGCCCCTGGCGCCACCGTGCCGCTGATCGCTGCTGCGCGGCAGGGCAAAATTCCGTTTCTGCCTGGCGCGGCTACGCCGAGCGAGGTATTGGCGCTCCGTGATGCGGGTTATTTGCACCAGAAATTCTTTCCCGCTGAGCCGGCGGGGGGTATTCCCATGCTCAAAGCGCTGGCGGCGCCAATTCCGGATGTGCGATTCTGCCCGACTGGCGGCATTACCCTGACCAATGCACCTGATTATCTGGCCTTGGGTAATATCGCCTGCGTCGGCGGCTCATGGCTCACGCCCGCCGCGCTGATGCATGCGCAAAATTGGTCGCGGATCAGCGACCTCGCCGCCGAAGCGTCCCGTTTGCGGCTTGGTTAGTCGTCGCGCTGTATGCGCACGTTGATTAGTCGTCGCGCTGTATGCGCACGTTGATTAGCCGTCGCGCTGTATGCGCACGTTGATTAGTCGTCGCGCTGTATGCGCACGTTGATTAGTCGTCGCGCTGTATGCGCTCCTGGCGCTCATGGCGTTCTTGGGCTTCGATGGACAGGGTGGCGATGGGTCGCGCCATTAATCGGCGCAGGCCAATCGGCTCACCGGTTTCTTCGCAATAGCCATATTGCCCGGAATCCAGCCGCCCTAAGGCCTGATCGATTTTACCAATCAGCTTGCGGGCCCGATCACGCGTGCGCAATTCCAGCGCCCGATCGGTCTCCACGCTGGCACGATCAGTAATATCGGCCTCGTGAATTCCGCCCTCTGACAGGCTAGCCAGGGTGCCGTTTGCTTCCATCAGCAAATCGCTCCGCCAACGCAGCAGGCGTTGCCGAAAGAACTCGATTTGCATCGGATTCATATAGTCTTCGTCATCACTCGGCATATAGTCAGGTGCTAAAGTAATCAACATGAACGACATTCCTCCGACCTGCGCAGCACGGGGTTACATGCCGTCGCCATCTGAGGCGGCTTATAGCGATGCCCACCTGATCAGCCAAGCCACCCGCGACGCTCTTCATCATCCGGTCATGATTTTTCCAATATAGCTTTATGCACGCAGCGGCGCCGGGCCAATTCCACCTGCGCGCGCAGCCTGATTTGCGCGAGAATGGGCGCCAAAGCCGGGTCAGCGGGCGCACTCATCCCCGCCACAGCTTGGTCGAGCGCACTCAACCGCGCCCCGAGGCCGCCGCCCACCTCATCCAGCAGACCCAGCTGGATCGACTCCAAAGCGGTCAACACCTGTTCGCCGCCCTGCCGTGCCAAGCGATCGCGCCGCGCCGGGGAGGCATCATCCTGCAACGCCAGCAAGCCGGCCAACGCTAACGGGGCGACATCCTGTGCCGCAGCACCGGCAATTTTCGCCATTTGAAAACCACCGATCGCGCGCGGCCCACGCACCAAGATTGCGCGAACCCGCTCCGCCGCACGCACCCCAACGATATTACTCATGGCCGGTCACCCATAAAAATTTCCCGTTATCGCAATCATGAGGCCATTTTATCGGTAAATTGTTAACTTTTCCCTGCCATAAACCGGCTCATGCGAATAATCGTTTTATCCCGCTTGTGGCGATTGCCCTCTTTAGCCGCTCTGCTGGCCATGGTGTTGCTGTTGCTCGGGCTGGTCACCAGCGTCGCGCACGCGCAGGTGCGGATCAAGGACATCACCGATATTCAAGGTATCCGCAACAACCAGCTCGTCGGATATGGGCTGGTCGTCGGGCTGAACGGCACCGGCGATTCGCTCAACAATTCAATCTTCACCAAGCAATCATTGATCGGCATGCTCGAACGCCTCGGCGTGAACACCCAAGACCAAGCCGCCTCGCTGCAAACCAAAGACGTCGCGGCCGTTATGGTGACCGCTAATCTGCCGGCGTTCACGCATAGCGGCGAGCAGATCGATGTCACCGTCTCTGCCCTTGGCGATGCGAAAAATCTCACCGGCGGCACTTTGTTGGTGACACCGCTGCTCGGCGCCGATGGCCAAGTATACGCGGTCGCCCAAGGCTCGCTGGTCACCGGCGCGATTGCCGCACAAGGGGCCAATGCCTCGTTTACCCAAGGCGTGCCAACGGTGGGGCGGATTACCAATGGTGCCATTGTCGAGCGCTCGGTGAATTTTAATCTTGCGGGCGAAACAGCGCCAAAACTTGAGCTGCGCAACCCCGATTTCAACACCGCCGCGCGCATTGCGCGGGTGATCAATCATCAACTCGGCGGCGGTGTTGCCACCGTCGATGATCCGCGCACCATTACCCTCGCGCTCCCGAAAGGTGCGGTGGTGACCGACCTTACCGCCATTGAGGAGTTGCGGGTGAGACCGTCAACGCCAGCGACGGTGGTGGTTGATGAGTCCACCGGCACGATCGTGATGGGTGCCGATGTGCGCATTAGCACCGTGGCCATCGCGCAGGGCGATCTGACCGTGCGCGTCACCAATACCCCCGAGGTCAGTCAGCCCAACGCGTTTGGCGCTGGAAAAACGGTTGCCACCGCAAAAACCTCCATCTCGGTCAGTAAAGGCAAAGGGAAACGCATGGATATTCTCAAAGGGAGCGTTAGTCTGCGCGAATTGGTTGCAGGGCTTAATTCACTCGGCGTCGCACCGCACGACATGATCGGCATTTTGCAAGCGATCAAGGCGGATGGCGCGTTGCAGGCCAAATTGGTGGTCGAATGATCAAGCCCGTTTCTGCATCCCTCAACCGGCTCCAAGCCCCGCCGCAAACGCCGCAAGCGATTCGCGCTGAGGCAAAAAAATTCGAATCAATGGCGATCGCGCAATTTCTCAAGCCGATGTTCCAAACAATCGGCCATGCCGAGGCACCCTTTGGGGCGGGTAAACAATTCCAGGCGTTTCAGCCCATTTTTTTGCAAGCGGTGGCGAGCGATATGGAGGCGCGTGGCGGCCTAGGCCTTGCACCGGCGATTGAAGCCTCGCTCACCGAATCGGCCCATCCAACGATCCCAAAACCCTAGATACAGGCTGCCTCAATGACCCATCCAACGCTGCAAACCCTCATTGCAACCACCACTACCCTTATCGCGTGCCTCAATCAGGAGACCGCCTCGGTCGCGCTGCAAAATTGGGCCGCGATGACCGACGCATTGGAGGCCAAGCGTGATGCTATTCATGGTTTCGAAGCGGCTTGGGCTGAAACGACTGGCGCCGCCGGGTTCGATCAAGCGCAAATTGCACGCACACTCCGCACGCTTTGGGATCAGCTTGACCGGGCGGTAACCCAGAATCGCGACGGGCTTGCCCGGGCAATCACGACGCAAGATGCCGTTATTGCCACCGTGCTGCATGCGCTTGATGAAGATTCCAGCTTAACCACATACGGCACCCCGCAAAATAAGCCGATCCGTCCTGTTGCCCTGACCACCCGCGCCTGAATTTTGCCTCCCGCGCTGGATTCATGGCATGTGAATGCGATGGATCTCACCCTACTGACCGAAGCGCCGTTCAGCGCCCTTTCTGGCGCGTCGTTTTATCATCGCCGCATGCTTGCCGAGTTTGAGCGTGCGGGAGACGAAATCGAGATCATCGCGTTGGATCAGCCAGCCTCACCCGGCCTTGTCGACAAAATTGCCTCCGGCGCGTCGATCCTGGTTGAGGGCAGTGCGCTGCGTTGGCTTGGCGAGAGTATTGCGCCCTTGCAAGCGCGTGGGGCGTGTGTGCTGATCCATCACCCCAGCGCACTCGAACCGGGCACCCCTGAGCCAGAACGCGCAGCGCTGAAGACGCTGGAACGCGACAGCCTGCCGGGTTTTCGTCGGGTGATTGCGGCGAGCGCGCCGATTGCCGAACGGCTAGCCCACGCGTTTTGCGTCAATCCCGACCGGATCAGCGTGATCACCCCCGGCACGGACAGGCAAGCGCGCCGCATGCTTGATCCCGCACGCCCCGATGCCAGCCGCTGCACGTTGCTGAGCCTTGGCACGTTTGCGCCCCGCAAAGGTCACGAAATTCTGCTCCAAGCCTTGGCCACGCTCTTTGATCTGGACTGGCGCCTGATCCTCGCGGGCGCCCCACGCGACCCGGCCTATCACGCGCGCATTCTTGCTTTGATCGATGCGCTTGGCCTCACCGATCGAGTATTGCTGCGTCCCGCCCTCGCCGGCGCAGAACTCGACGCGGCCTGGGCGCACGCCGATTTATTCGCGCTCGCCACCCGCTTTGAGGGCTATGGTATGGCGATTGCCGAAGCGCTCGCGCGCGGCCTGCCGGTTGCCATCACCGATGGCGGCGCTGCCGGGAGTTTGGTGCCTGCCACCTGCGGCATCATTGCGCCGGTCGATGATGTCGCCCAATATGGGAAGGCGTTGCGCCGTTTGGTGTTCAGCCCGTCCTTGCGCGCCGAACTGGGTGCGCATGCTTATGCGCACGGTCAAACCCTACCCGATTGGCCCCATCAGGCGGCGCTCCTGCGCGCGGCGCTGATCTGACCAGCCGACATGTTATTGCGCGCTGAAGCCTGCCTCGCTAATTCTATGTGGAAATTCGGAGCGAAATCATGAGTTTTAAAGTTGCTGTGGTCGGCGCGACCGGTGCCGTGGGGCGCGAGATGCTGAAAACACTCGCTGAGCGGAATTTTCCGGTCAACGAGGTCGTGGCCCTAGCCTCGCCGCGCTCGGCGGGCCAGCGGGTGAGCTTTGGCGAGGATCAGGTGCTCACCGTTAAAAATCTTGAAACCTATGATTTCACCGGCACCGATTTCGCCCTGTTCTCGCCCGGCGCCGCGATCTCGGCGATCCATGCGCCGCGCGCCGCCGCGGCGGGGTGCATCGTGATTGATAATACCAGCCAGTTTCGGATGGACCCGGATGTGCCGCTGGTGGTGCCTGAGGTTAATCCCGAGGCGCTGGATAAATTCGCCGCGCGTGCCAATTGGCGCCGGATCATCGCCAACCCGAATTGCTCGACCATCCAAATGGTGGTCGCCCTGAAACCGCTGCATGACCGCTTCACCGTCAAGCGGGTGGTGGTCTCGACTTATCAATCCGTCTCCGGTGCGGGCAAAGAGGGTATGGACGAGCTGGAACGCTCGACCAAAGCCACCTATGTCAATGACTACAATAAGCCAGAGATTTTCACCAAGCCCATCGCCTTTAACGTCATTCCCCATATCGATCATTTTATGGATGATGGTGCGACCAAGGAAGAATGGAAAATGGCGGTGGAAACCCGCAAAATCCTCGACCCCGATATCGCCGTCATCGCGACCTGCGTGCGCGTGCCGGTCTTTATCGGCCATGCCGAGGCTGTTTATGCCGAATTCGCGCACGCCGCCCCGCTCGATGCCGCACGCAGCGCCCTGCGCGCCGCGCCCGGCGTGATCGTGTTCGATGAGCGCGACGATGGCGGCTATATCACCCCGGCAGAATCCCAAGGCGAGGACGCGGTTTATGTCTCGCGGCTGCGCGTCGATCCGACGGTCGCGCATGGCCTCGCTTTCTGGTGCGTGGCGGATAATTTGCGCAAAGGTGCCGCGTTGAACGCCGTGCAAATCGCGGAAACACTGCTCGCGCGCGGCCTGTTGATCAAGCGCGCGGCGTAAGCGCGCCCGCGCCGACCGACCATACCGAAGCTGTATTCTGCCAAATGCCGGTCTCGGTCGCGGTGCAAAAAACCTGCATCCGCCCAGCCAGCACATGATCGCGCAGGGCAGATTGGCGGGCATGGTCCAAATGCACAAACGGCTCATCGAGCAATAAAATCGGCGGCGCGCCGCGCCAATCGCGCACGAGTTCGGCGTGAAAGAGAATAATCGCCACCAGCATCGCCCGCTGCTCACCGGTCGAAGCCAGTGAAGCCGCTGCGCCATGCCAATCGGCGATCAACAGATCCGCTCGCTGCGGCGATAGCGGCGCACTGCCCGGCCCGCGCGTCGATGCCAGCCGCGCCCGCAGACGATCCTCCACCTCCACCGCCGGATGCGCGGCGAGCATGGCGCCGATTTCACAGGCCAAGTCCAGCCGGGCCGGTGGAAAGGCCGCAACTTCCGCGTGCGGCGCCATGACCGCATTCAGCCGGGCGATCAAATCCAGCCGGGATGCCGTCATGGCCACGGCATGGCGCGCCATGGAATCTTCCAAAATACCGCACCAGACCGGATCGAACCGCCCCTGCTCGAGCAATCGGCTGCGATTGACCGCGGCGGCCTCGAATGCGGCCACCTCGCGGGCATGGCCGGGCTCCAAGGCCAAGGTGAGCCGATCCAAAAACCGGCGTCGCGCCGAAGCGCCCTCGGTAAACAGCCGGTCCATTTGCGGGGTCAGCCAAACCGCGCTGAATAACGACGCCGCTTCAGCGCCGGATACCGCTTGGCCGTCCATAAAAAATTTACGCCGTTCGCGCTCGGCACCGCCAACCGAACTGGTCAATTCAATCCGATCGTTCGGGCGATCCTGCGCATATAGCACGCCGCCGAGAGCAAATCCGCCACCCGCTTCTGGTGCGCGCCGAGCCAAGTCGGCAAATTTTGCGCCGCGCAATCCGCGCCCCGGCGCGAGGAGCGAAATCGCTTCCAACAGATTGGTTTTGCCAGCGCCGTTCGGGCCCACCAGCACCGTGACCCGTGCCTCAATCGCCCAATCCAGCGCCGCATAGGAGCGAAAATCGACGAGCCGTAGCGCCGCCAGATTGGTCAATGCCGCATCAGACCCGCATGGGCATTAACACGAATACGGCGCTCAAATCACCAGCATCGCGCACCAAGGTTGGGGTTGCGCCATCGGCAAAGCAAAACTCCACATCGCCGGAAATCTGCTCCGCCACGTCGTTCAAATAGCGCGATTGGAAGCCGATTTCGATCGGCGTCGACTCATAATGCACCTGGCCCGATTCCAACTCCTCGGTCGCGGTGCCCTGCTCGGGGCTGGTGGCGGAGAGCACCAGCATATCGCGCCCAACCGATAATTTGATCGGCCGGTTGCGCTCGGTCGAGATTGCAGAAACGCGGGCGACGGCGGCGGTGAAATCTTTTTTATCGACGCGCATGATTTTATCGTTCCCGACCGGGATCACCCGGCTGTAATCGGGATAGGTGCCGTCGATCAGCTTGCTGGTCAGACGCATAGTGCCGAATTCGAACTGAATCCGCGTCTCAGACAGCGAGACGCCGATATCGCCACTGCTCTCTTCGAGCAACTTACGCACCTCATTGACGGTTTTGCGCGGAATAATCACCCCCGGCATGCCCATAGCACCCTCTGGCAGCGGCTCTTCAACCCGGGCGAGGCGGTGGCCGTCGGTCGCGACCGCACGCAGCACCGGCGTGCCGTCGGTTTCGGCGACATGCACATAAATGCCATTGAGGTAATAGCGGGTCTCCTCCGTCGAGATCGCGAATTTGGTGCGATCAATCAAGCCGCGCAGGGCTTGCGCGGGCACCGCGAAACGGTGGCTCAGCTTGCCCGCGTCGAGTTTGGGGAACTCATCGGTCGGCAACACCACCAAATTGGTGGCATAGCGCCCGGCCCGCAGCGCCAGCGGCGCATCTCCGCCCGGATGATCGAGCTCGATGGTTGCCCCCTCCTGCTGGCGGCGCACAATCTCATACAAGGTCGCGGCTGGGGCGGTGACCGCGCCATCGCGCGCGGTGGTCGCCGGAATTTCCTCGATCAGCGCAATTTCCAGATCGGTGGCGGCGATGGTCAGTCGCCCGTCGCGCACCGACAACAGCACGTTGGCCAAGATGGGAATTGTATTGCGGCGCTCAACGATGTTCTGCACATGGGCCAAAGCCTTGAGCAATGTCGCGCGGTCTGCCTTGAACTTCATGGTGTCCTTCCAGTCTTCCCGGCCGGCAGCCGGCCTCGTATTTTGAGTCTCGTTACCACGCATAGCCTAGATTCGCACCAGATAGAACAGGGTAAGCGCGGGGGCTTCATCAAACCGCCATCATTCGTCGCGTGACAGGCCGCGTCACTCTTGATAAGGCAGGCGCGGTAGGTGGCTGTGCCGGTCGCCAACTCTGTCTCACCTTAATCGTGAACTTTCCGGGAGCGCCCATGTCCAGCATCGCCCCGCCCGCCCTTATTCATGGTCGCCGCTTACCTAATGCCTGGGATGCGGCGGCGATCGTGGTGGTTTTGGCCATTTTGATCGGCATTGCCAATGTCGCGCAAGGCACACTCGCCCCGCTCGCAAGCGTGCAAGCCACCGCGATCCATCTGAATCCCGCTTACCTGCCTGGCTATGCGCTGCGCACCACCTTGCGGATGTTCGCCGCTTTGCTCGCCTCGCTGATTTTCACCTTCACCGTCGCCACCTTGGCCGCCAAGAGCCGCCGTGCGGCAATTATTGTCATTCCCATGTTGGATATTCTGCAATCGGTGCCCATTCTCGGCTTTCTGTCGTTTACCGTGCTGTTTTTCCTGCATTTATTCCCAGGCCAAGAGCTGGGCGCGGAACTCGCCGCAGTGTTCGCCATTTTTACCAGCCAAGCCTGGAACATGGCGTTTAGCTTCTATCAATCGCTGACCACCGAACCCGCCGATCTCGATGAGGCCTGCCGCAGCTTCGGCCTGTCACCCTGGCAGCGATTTTGGCGCCTCGACGTGCCGTTCGCCGTGCCAGGTTTGGTGTGGAACACCATGCTGTCAATGTCTGGCGGCTGGTTTTTCGTGGTTGCTGCCGAGGCCATCACCGTTGGCAATACCACCTTCACCCTGCCCGGCATCGGCTCCTATGTCGCGGTGGCGTTACGTAAGAGCGATTTGTTAGCGGTTTTTTATGCAGTTATCGCGATGCTGGTGGTGATTTTGCTTTATGATCAATTGCTGTTCCGCCCGCTGGTCGCCTGGTCCGGCAAGTTCCGGTTCGAGACAGTGCAAACCGCTGCCGGCACCGAGCCTTGGGTGCTAAAATTGCTGCGGCGGACATTTTTGTTCCGCCAGATCGGCGGCTGGATCGGCGATCAATTTGCCGTCATTGGCCGGATGCGCATGGGGCGCGCGGAGCGGACCTTCCGCACGGTCGGCCCGTCTGGCCCCTCCTCGCGGTTTGGTGATGCGATTTTTTACGTGTTGGTCGCGGCGGGCGCCGCTACGGCGCTGTGGCGGATCATTTTATTTTGCGCGGCGCATTTGCACTGGTCGGATTTATTGACCTGTATTGAACTGGCATTTTTCACCTTGCTGCGGGTTATTGCGGCTTTGGCGATTTCCTGCCTGATCTGGGTGCCTATTGGCGTGTGGGTTGGGCTGCGGCCTAAGGCCACCAAGCTGGTGCAGCCGGTCGCGCAATTCCTCGCCGCATTTCCGGCGAATTTGCTATTTCCGGTGATGGTGGCGGGTATCGTTGCGTTCAAGCTCGCGCCGAATATCTGGCTCACCCCGCTGATGGTGCTCGGCACCCAATGGTATATTTTGTTCAACGTGGTGGCGGGCGCTTCGGCCTTGCCCGGTGACTTGAAAGAGGCGGCCGCCAATTTTGGTTTGCGTGGTATTTTATGGTGGCGTCGGCTCGTGATTCCCGGAATTTTACCGTATTTCGTCACCGGCGCGCTGACCGCAACCGGGGCCGCCTGGAATGCCTCGATTGTTGCCGAGGTCGCGTCCTGGGGCAAAGTCACCCTGGTGGCCAATGGTCTGGGGGCCTATATCGCCGAGGCCACCGCAGCGGGGGCTACCAGCAAAATCGTGCTTGGCGTGGCGGTGATGTCCGCCTTCGTGCTGAGTTTCAACCGGTTAATCTGGCGTCCGCTTTATGCCTATGCCAGCCGCCGCACCAATCTTGGGTAAGGAATTATCGATGGATCAACAGGTCAACACCACCATGTTGCTTGAGGTCAACCATTGCGGTCAGGCCTATCCTAAAGATTCGAACAACGAATTGATCGTGCTGGACGATGTGAATGTGTCGCTCCGGTCAGGTGAAATCGTTGGCCTGCTGGGACGATCAGGCTCGGGTAAATCAACTTTGTTGCGCATCATTGCGGGCTTGCTGCGCCCCACCCGCGGCGAAGTTCTGTGGCAGGGCAAGCCGGTGCGCGGGCCGGTGCGCGGCGTTTCGATGGTGTTTCAGAGCTTCGCGCTGTTTCCCTGGCTGAGCGTGCAGGAAAATGTCGAGCTGGGCCTCGAGGCCCAGGGGGTGCCGCGCGCGGTGCGCGAAAGCCGTGCTGAGGATGCGATCGATCTGATCGGGCTCGGCGGCTATGAAAGCGCTTATCCGAAAGAGCTTTCCGGCGGCATGCGCCAGCGCGTTGGGCTTGCCCGCGCCTTAGTGACCCATCCTGATTTGCTGTTGATGGATGAGCCATTTTCGGCACTCGACGTGCTCACCGCTGAGACGCTGCGCACCGATTTGATTGATCTTTGGTCAGAACGAAAATTGCCCGTGCAGTCGATTTTGATGGTCACCCATAATATCGAAGAAGCGGTGTTGATGTGCGACCGGATTTTGGTGTTTTCCTCAGATCCAGGGCGGGTCGCGCATGAAATGACGGTGCCGTTTGCGCATCCGCGCAATCGCCTCGCACCGGATTTCCGGCAGATGGTTGATGATATTTATGCGGTGATGACGCGGCGCAAAACCCCGGCGGAATTGCGCACCCAGCCCGCGCAAGCGGCCACCGGCTTCGCGACTCCGCTGCACCCGATTGGCACGAACCTGATGTCCGGCCTGTTAGAGACGCTGGCCGCCGACCCATACCAAGGCAAGGCCGATCTGCCCGCCTTGGCCGCCGCCTTGCAATATGAAGCCGATGAATTGCTGCCTTTGGGCGAAACGCTGCAATTATTGCGATTTGCCGATTTGGAAGAAGGCGATATTAAGCTAACCGAGCAAGGCAAGAACTTCGTCCATGCCGATACGGATGCGCGCAAAAAGCTCTTCGCCGAATCGCTGCGCGCCCATGTGCCGCTGGTTGCGGCGATCCGGCAAGTGATTGATGAACGCTGGAACCATCGCGCCTCGGCGGTGCGCTTCCGCGATGAGCTAGAGGATCGCATGTCTCCCGAACGCGCCGAGGAAACGCTGCGCACCGTGATCGCCTGGGGCCTGCCCCTGAAATTCATGAGATGAATTTCAGGGATAAGCAGGCCACTAAATCATTGAATTTTCTAGTGTCCACTCTGATTCCGAAATCCAACGGATTTCAAAATCAGGACACTAGAACCGAATGGACCTCACGATCCACCCGGTTCGGCTGCTCAGGTTGCGCGAATGTCGCGGGTCGCTTAACCCGCGACGCGGCCACCACCTGCATGGCGGCCCCGCTGCTCGCCACGACCGGCATGGCGCTGACCACCCGGCGCACCGGCGCGGTGCGGCTGCCCGCCCCGGCCATTATCGCTGCGATGCTGGCCACCATTGCGGTTTTGTCCACCACGATTCTGCGGCGGGCGCTGCACACCATGCGGCACGCCGCCCGGAATAAGCTGGCGCCCGATCAGCTTTTCGATATCGCGCAAATAGGCCAATTCGGTTGGCTCGCACAGCGAAATCGCAATGCCAGTCGCCCCGGCCCGCGCGGTGCGGCCAATGCGATGGACATACGATTCTGGCATGTTCGGCAATTCGAAATTGACGATATGCGAGACGCCATCGACATCAATACCACGCGCGGCAATATCGGTCGCCACCAGAATTTTCACCCGGCCTGACCGGAAGCCATCCAGCGCACGCTCGCGCTGCGGTTGGCTTTTGTTACCATGGATCGCTGACGCGGGCAGCCCAGCGGCTTCGAGATGCTGGGTTACCTTGTCCGCGCCATGCTTGGTGCGGGTGAACACGATAGCGCGGTTCATTTCCGGCACCGCCAGCAGTTCCACCAATTTCGCCCGCTTGTCATTGGCCGAGAGCAAAATCACTTGTTGATCGATCCGCTCGATCGGCCGCGATTCCGCACTCACCGCAACTTCACGCGGATTGGTCAGAAATTCGCTGGCCAAAGCGCGGATCGGCTTCGGCATCGTCGCTGACAGCAGCATGGTTTGGCGCTGGGCCGGCAGGCGTGCCAAAATTTGGCGGATTGCTGGAATAAAGCCCATATCCAGCATCTGATCGGCTTCATCGAGCACCACGGTAGTGGTTTGATCGAGCCGAATGGCGCCGGTGCCCATATGATCGAGCAGGCGGCCCGGTGTTGCTACCAGCAAATCGACGCCGCGCAGCATTTGCTTAGCTTGCGGCCCGTGTTTCGCGCCACCAATCACCACCGCAATCGAGGGACGCACGAATTTGCCGTATACCCGCGCACTCTCAGCAATTTGTTGAACCAGCTCACGCGTCGGCGCGAGGATCAAGATCCGGCAAGTGCGATCCGCCGGGCGGCTCACATCATTGGCCAAGCGATGCAGCAGCGGCAATACGAACGCGGCGGTCTTGCCGGTGCCGGTTTGCGCAATGCCGACCATGTCATGGCCTTCAAGGATGATCGGGATGGCTTTCGCCTGGATTGGCGTGGGGGTGGTGTAGGATTCCGCAGCAACGGCGCGCAGAACGGGCTCGGCGAGGCCGAGTTCGGTGAATAAGGTCAAAGGAATACTTTCAGAACAAACCGCCAATCCTAAAGGACCAACGGCAATAGAAGGGAGGCGGCATGCGTAAATCAGCAACCTGGACGATGCGCACCAATCGTTGGCGGCAAACCTGAGCAAGCTTAGCAAAAACTCAGTGAACAGGGCCTGCGGTGCGGTAAACCGAATTTACGAGCGCTGTTCTGTTGCACTCGGGAAAAGCACGATTCTGTGCATTGTGCAACTGCGAGATGCGCGCCTTGGGTCGGCCTCGACGCGCCGTTCGGCTCAGAATCCGCCATAATTCATTGTTTTATTTTATTTTTATATCACAAAACTCCACCCATGCGATTATTTGCATGGGTGGCCTGTGTGCCCCCTAGTTGCTCAGCCCGGCTTAACCACCACGCCTTTCCAAAACGCGATACGGCCTTTGATATTGGCCGCGGCGGCCAGCGGTTCGGGGTAATACCAGGCAGCGTCCGGGTTTTGCGCACCGCCGACATTGACGGAATGGTAATGGGCAGTGCCTTTCCACGGGCAGCGGCTGGTGGTCGCGGAGGGGGTCAGCACGCCGTCTACGATGGCGCTGGGGGGAAAATAATGATTACCTTCAACGACCACGGTATCGTCCGAGCGGGCGATTAGGCTGTTATTCCAATAGGCTTCGATCATCGCAAGGCTCCTTTGCTGAACTCGATTATCGGGTGCGCCTTGAAACATCCATCATCTCGAGACACATCCTACAGAATTATGGTCGATCATGCTGAACACAACCCTCGATCAGTCGCCATTGAAGGAACCACGATGATCCCAAGCCTGTTCGTCAGTCATGGTTCGCCCATGCTGGCCCTGACCGATACGCCAGCCCGACAATTTCTGGCTGGCTTGGGCGCGACGCTGCCTCGGCCGAGCGCCATTCTCGTTGTATCCGCGCATTGGGAAACCGCAACGCCCATGGTCAATGCGGTCGCGCGCAACGAGACCATTCATGATTTTCGCGGCTTTCCCCGCGACCTCTATGAGCTGCGCTATGAGCCGCCAGGCGAGTCGGCCCTGGCAACGCGCATCGCTTCGCTGCTCGCTGACGCGGGCATGCCATCCGGGATCGACCGGCAGCGCGGCCTTGACCACGGCGCTTGGGTGCCGTTGATGATCGCTTATCCCGACGCGACGATCCCCGTTTTACAAATCTCGGTGCAGCCGCATTTAGGGCCAGCGCATCATCATGCGTTGGGTCAGGCCTTGGCACCACTGCGCGCCGAGGGTGTGCTGATTTTGGGCTCTGGCTCCTTCACCCATGATTTGCGCCGGTTTCGCGGCCAGGCGGTCGATGCGCCGGAGAGCCCGGACGTGACTGAATTTGCCGAATGGATGAACCAAGCGATCCTCGCGCATGACCGCACCGGCTTGCTCGATTACCGCGCCCGCGCCCCGTTCGCCCGTGAGCAGCACCCGACCGAGGAGCATTTATTGCCGCTATTCGCGGCGATGGGAGCGGGCGGTGCCACGGCGCAGCATCTGCATAGATCCGCCGAACACTCGATTTTGCGCATGGACGCCTATGCGTTTGCGGACGCTTCGTAGGTCAGGCCCATCGCCCCGAAGCTGCACGGTCGACCAGCCAAATGAGACGGCCCTGCGGGTTGAGCCGTGCGGCGGGTGCAGTTTGGTTGGCGCCAGAGAGAATAGCGTCGAGCATCGCGCGCTTGCCCTCGCCCGAGACAATGAACACCACACAGCGCGCACTCTCTAACACCGGATAGGTCAATGTTATTCGCGCTTCCGGGCGGCCTTGCGTGACCGGTAGGGTCCAGCGCGTGCGTTCATCGAGCAAAGCGGGCTGGTTTGGTAAGAGCGAGGCGGTATGCCCATCATCGCCCATGCCGAGCAGGCAAAGATCAAAAAATTTTCTCGCTGGGTCGAGTGTCTGCGCGCCATAGAGGGACTGGAGCTGAGCTCCATAAGCGCGTGCGGCTTGATCGACCGTCATCCCCTCAAAAGGCACCGCGTGCAGATGCGGGTTTGCTATCCCTGCCATAGCGGTGCGGATCATATGAATATTTGCATCCTCGTCATCCGGCGCGACAAACCGTTCATCGCCCAGCACGAACTCGGTTCGCTCCCAAGGGATTTGCGCCCGAAACGATGGTGCGGCGAGAGCGTGGTAAATCGGCTTGGGCGTTGATCCACCCGCGAGACCAATGATCGCCCGACCATCGGCCGTCGCGCAGGCCTCCGCGATCAGCGCCGCACCCGCCTCAGCAAAATCGGCTTGATCCGGCACGATGCGCAACTCACCCCGATGCGGAATCATGGTTTTGTACCCAGAATGAATTGGTCGATGGCTTTGGCGAACCCATCCTGGTCATGACTCGCTGTCACATAGGTTGCTGCCGCTTGCACAGGCCGATTGGCATTACCCATCGCGATCGATAGGCCGCTGCGGGCAAACATTTTCGTATCATTGCCAGAATCACCAATCGTGGCGATCTGTGCATGTGGAATGTTAAGTCGCACCGATAGAAAATCCACCACCGCCCCCTTGTTCGCGCGGGCATTAGTAATATCGAGATAGTAAGGCTGCGAGCAAGTTGCCGACGCATGATCGCCCAGCGCGGCTTGAACCGCTAACGCTGCACGTTGCATCGATGAAGCATCATCACTGACACCGACAATTTTGATTACGTGATCCAGATTGTCATTGGCAAAATCATCGATAATTTCGGGACCAAAGCCAACAGTTTTGGCCTCATGGGCAACATGCGGCGCGGATATACGTCGCACCAACCAGCGTTCCCTCGTATAAACCCAAATATCAAGCCCATGCTCCTCCAGCAGTTCAAACGTCTTGCTCATTTTTTTTGCCGGGAACTCATGAAACTCAATGATGGTGGCCAAATCAGGGCTAGTCAGCACACCGCCGTTAAACCCCGCAATCGGGGTGGTCAGATGCAGCGTATGGCTGATTGTCCCCATACCGCGCGGTGGGCGGCCACTGGTGATCGCAAATTCAATCCCGGCCCGGCGCAACGCCGCCACCGCTTCAATCGAGCGGTCGGTGAGCGTTTTCGCGCTGGTGACCAAGGTGCCATCAACATCTGACAGCACAAGCTTGATATTTTGGTTCATCAGCTCATCTTGTGGGGCTGTGGCAAAGCGATGTCGCGCCAGGTTCGCCCTTTTGCATCGTTACTCAACAACTCATCCGCCGCAGCCGGGCCGGGGCTGCCAGAGCGATAAAGCGGAATTGCAGCAGAACTCGCCGCCCAGTGATCTAACACCGGCTGCACCACGCGCCATGTTTCCTCAACCATATCGGCGCGTTGAAATAAGGTCTGATCGCCAATCATGCAGTCATAGAGTAGGGTCTCGTAGCCAATATTGGCCTGGGGTGTGAACCACTCCGCGTAGCGAAACTCCATCGCCACCGGCGCGAGGCGCATGGTCTGACCCGGATGCTTGGCCTCAAATTTTAGTGAAATGCCCTCATCGGGTTGAATCCGCAAAATCAGCCAGTTGGGCGGCAAGGTCTCTAACGAGGTGTCTTGAAACGCGGCCAGTGGCGCCTGTTTGAACCGAATGGCAATTTCGGTCATCCGCGCCGGCAAATGCTTGCCTGTCCGAATATAAAATCGCACGCCTGCCCAACGCCAATTATTGATGCAGACGCGCATCGCCACATAGGTTTCGGTGTTCGAGGTTGGTGCCACATTCGGTTCAGCGCGATAAGCGATGCACGATTGCCCGCTAACGGCACCTTCATCATATTGCCCACGCACCACATCATCCTCGCCGAGTGTTTCAATCGCGGTGAACAAATCAAATTTCTTGTCGCGGATTGCTTCAGGGCGGAAGCCGGTGGGAGGTTCCATGGTCACCATCGCCAGGAGTTGAAACACATGATTGGGGACCATGTCACGCAGCGCGCCGGTTACATCATAGAATTTTCCGCGCGATTCAACGCCAACCGTCTCAGCGACGGTAATTTGCACATGATCGATCCGATCACGATTCCATAGCGGCTCAAACAGACTATTGGCGAAGCGGAGTGCGAGAATATTCTGAACCGTTTCCTTGCCCAGAAAATGGTCAATCCGGTAAATCTGACTCTCCGCCAAGGATTGTAAAATGGTCTGATTAAGCGCCCGCGCCGATTCCAGACTATGGCCAAACGGCTTTTCCACAACAACCCGGCGCCAGGGCTTTGCGTCGTCGGTCTGTGCCGTTAGTTTGGCAGCGCCGAGTTGCGTCACGATGGGCCCAAAAAACCGATCAGCGACTGCGAGATAGAATAGCCGATTACCCGACGTGCCGTGCGTGTTCTCCAATGCTTCGAGCTTGGTTGTGAGAAGTTGGTAAAACTCATCCTTGGTGAAGTCACCTTGAACATAATGCATTCGGTCCGCGAACTTGGACCAAATGGCTGGATCAATGCCGCTTAACTGATCCTCAGCATTTGGATTTCCCACAAATTCAGCAAGGGCCGCATGGAGCGAGTCTGCCCAATCCTCGCTGCTGCACGCAGCGATATCCGCGCCAATAATCAGAAAATTGTCGGGGATCAAACCGGTCTTCGCAAGATTATATAAGGCTGGAACCAACAATCTTTTGGTGAGGTCGCCGCCCGCACCGAAAATAACCATGGCGCAGGGATCGGGCGGCTTCGGCGCGCTGCTCTCGGTCATTATTTTTTCGCCCCGCCACCTTGCTCAATATGGCCACCAAATTCCTGACGCATGGCCGAGAGTAATTTTTCGCCGAACGTATGCTCTTCGCGTGAGCGAAACCGAGCAAACAACGACGCCGCCAGCACATTCACCGGCACGGCCTCTTCAATTGCCGCTTCGAGGGTCCAACGGCCTTCACCTGAATCCGCCACAAATCCGGAATAGGCACTCAGCGCAGCATCCTGGCTCAGTGCCGACGCAGTCAAATCAAGCAACCAGGACGAAATCACGCTGCCCCGCCGCCACACCTCGGCAATATCGGCCATATCCAGGTCATAACGTTGGTCCGCAGGCAGCGCATCGGCATTCTTGTTGCGCAAAACGTCAAACCCTTCGGCATAGGCTTGCATCAAACCATATTCGATACCGTTATGCACCATTTTCACAAAATGTCCGGCACCGTTCGGCCCGGCATGAATATAACCGAGTTCTGCGCGCGGATCACGCCCCTTTCGATTGGGCGTTTTATCAATCGACCCCGCACCGGGGGCCAAAGTTTTGAAAATCGGATCGAGATGCTGAACAATGTTCGTCTCACCCCCAATCATCATGCAAAAGCCACGTTCCAACCCCCACACCCCACCGGAGGTGCCGACATCGACATAATGGATCCCCGCCCCCGCGAGCATCTTTGCGCGACGAACATCATCCTTGTAAAAACTATTGCCTCCATCAATGAGAATATCACCCTTACCCAATAATTTTGCGAGATCATTGACGGCGTTTTCGGTAATTTCACCTGACGGCAACATCAACCAAATGGCCCGCGGCTGGCTCAGCTCATTCACCATCGCCTGGATGGTATCCGCCCCCTGCGCGCCCTCGCCGACCAGGGTTTTGATGGCGGAAGCGTCGGTATCATATACCACACAATCATGCCCATCGCGATGAAGGCGGCGGGTAATGTTAGCACCCATTTTGCCGAGGCCGATAATGCCGATTTGCATAACGTATCTCCTTATGAGAGGGCTTGGTCAATCGCGTGGGTTAGGGTTTTCATCCCGGCATCGAGATGATGTAAATGCACCCGCAAGGCGCGTCGGCCGCGCTCTTCCAACACACCAAGATCGCCCATCGCTTGCGCGGCCTTCACCACACCAAAACTATAGCGATGGCCGGGAACCGGCAGATCATGCGCATCGTGGCTGGTGATTTGCAGAAATATTCCGCTATTTGGCCCACCTTTATAGGCTTGCCCAGTGGAATGCAGAAACCGTGGCCCAAAGCCAACGCAGGTCGCAATCCGCAAATGATCGCGAATTTTTTTCCGCAAATGGGTAAGATGGGCAGATTGGGTTTTGTTATGATCGATATAGGCCAGCAGCGCACAATAATCACCAGGCTTCGCCGATTGGAAGTGCGCCTTCAGATAAGCGCCCAGCGACCGATGGTTGCCCAAACGCGCGCTATTGGCTGCATCAGCATAGAGCGAAATACCGTCGGCCTCAAAAATCGGCTCGGGCGCATCAAGGGTGCCGGATTTCTCAAACCCATCGGTTAACGCACGGGTTTTGATTTTACTTGCCTCGACGTCAGGTTGATCAAACGGGTTGATGCCAATTATTGCACCAGCAATCGCGGTCGCCATTTCCCATCGGAAAAACTCCTGGCCGAGGCTCGCCCGATCATTCACCGTGATATGCACCACCGGATGGCCCGCCTGCGCCAGCGCATCGAGTTCGGCCGAATGCCGCGCATCAGTTTCATCAGCCAGTGCCAGATGAACAAACACCCGGTCATGTCTATAATTCTCAATCTTGCCGAGTGGCTCGCCATCAATCGGAATGAGGCCCCTGCCCTGCTTGCCGGTTGATTCCGCAATAAGCTGTTCAAGCCAAGCGCCCAGATCGGCAATACCGGGTGAGGCGATGATGGTGATTTTATCGCGCTGGAATTTCGTGCCCGCCGTGCCGAGTAAAATACCAAGTTGCGCCGCCGGATTAAGCGCAACCGGTACGTCCCGGCCAGCACTGATAACCATATCGGTCGCTTTTACCAACAGTGTTTCGATATCAATCCCCAGTGCTGCGGCGGGTACCAAACCAAATTTGGAAAGCACCGAATAGCGCCCGCCAATGCTCGGCACACCATGCATCACATGGGCAAAATGCTGCGATTTGGCGTGCTGCTCCAGCGCCGACCCGGGATCAGTCACTGCGGTGAAATGCTGGCTCCATGCCGCTTCACCCACCGCCTCAATCATCCGCGCGCGATAATAAGCGAGCATGATGTTCGGCTCCAACGTGCTACCTGATTTCGACGACACGATAAAATGCGTGGTTGGGAGTGATAATTGAGCATCAAGCGCACGGATCTGGGCGGGGTCTGTGCTGTCGAGCATCAGGAATTCAGGATGGTTCGGCTGCTTGCCAAAGACCGATGCCAACACTTCCGGCCCCAGGCTCGACCCCCCCATGCCGAGCAGCACGACATGGCTATAACCAGCCGCGCTGATGGTTTGCGCGTATCGCACCAGCGTTCCGATTTGGGCTTGCTCGTGGCGAATAATATCGAGCCATCCGGTCCAGTTTTGCTCACCCTGATTAGTCCACACTGATGGATCACTGGCCCAAATTTGACGAAGCGTTCCGCTTGCTTGGAATTGTGTTGTTTTCGCGGCTATTGCCTTGGTTATCTCTTCGTCGGCAACGACGCGCATCGGATTGACGGGGTGCAAGGTCGCGCGCTGCTGCTCGACGGCGCTCAACAGCGAATCGAAGGCGGCGGCGAATTGGCGCACACCATCAGCGACCAATTCGGCGGTAATGCTCGGTAGCGAAATACCATTTTGCTCAAGCGCGCTCAGCGTCGCTTCGGATTCGCGCACATCCTCGGTGATGGCGTCGGGGATCACCCGCCCATGGTCGCGAAACGCATCCATCGTCGCCGGCGGCATGGTATTGACCGTGTCTGGCCCAATCAGCGTCTCGACATAAAGGGTGTCCGGATATTTCGGGTTTTTGACGCTGGTGGATGCCCACAGCAACCGTTGGGTTTGCGCACCCCGGGCAGCGAGTGCCTGCCAGCGCGGCGAGGCGGTGAGATATTGATAATGGCGATAGGCCAGTTTGGCGCAAGCGATCGCTGTCTTGCCCAGCTGCGCTGAAAGCGCAGCATCGCCCCGATCAATGCGCGATTGCAGTTCACGATCAACCACATTATCGATCCGGCTGATGAAAAAGCTCGCAACACTCGCAATTGATGCCAAATCACCGCCCTGTGCTGCGCGATCTTCGAGCCCGGCCAAAAATGCCTCTGCGACATCTTTATAGGCCTCGACAGCGAATAGCAGCGTCACATTGATCGATAGACCCTCGCTAATCAGCGTCCGGATTGCGGGGATACCTTCGGGCGTCCCTGGCACCTTAATCATCACGTTCGGGCGATTAACCGTCTGCCACAAGCGCCGCGCCTCAGCGATCGTCCCGTCGGTATCATGGGCGAGGTAAGGCGAAACTTCGAGACTGATATAGCCATCGCGCTTGGCCGTTTCATGATAAACTGGCAGCAACTCATCAGCCGCATGCTGGATGTCTGCGATGGCGAGATGCTCATAAATCGCCATTGGCGGGTGGTTATCTCGCTGCACAAACACCGTTAGCGCCTGACGATACTCCGCTGCCGAGGTAATGGCTTTTTCAAAAATAGCCGGGTTGGACGTCATGCCTTTCAACCCATCGGTTTCAATCATGCTCGTCAGCCGACCCGAGGCGATCAACGGACGATCAACAAAATCGAGCCAAGGCGATTGGCCGGCTTCGCTGAGTTGACGTAAGGGATTCATGACTTCGTCCTTCGTTAGAACAATATTGGCAGTCGATAGCGTATTGGCGTTTGGCCCGTCCTTGGGTCCGGCGCAACCATCGGGGGCGATCAAGTCGAATGGGCGATACCGTCCCACAAGCGCACACCGCCGGTTATGCCAGTTTCATTGGCAATCAATTTGATATCTGGGGTTGGCGCGGCCTCGATCAACCGGGCATTGCCTCCGCCGATATAGAGTATGTCGAAATTGGTCAGCACGCGGAGCTGCGCGATAACCCGATCGACATGCTTGCGCCATTTTTTCGGCCCAATTTTTTCGAGCACAGCGTGCCCGACATAATGGTCATAGCTCTTGTTTTTGTGGGCATTATGCTGGCCAAGTTCGAGATGCGGCGCTGGAATGCCATCGGTAAACATGGCGAACCCCATGCCCGTGCCGAGCGTGATCACTGTTTCGAGACCAATGCCGGTAATTGCGCCCAACCCCTGGATTTCGGCATCATTCGCGAGGCGTGCCGGGCGTTTCAGCCGATGATGCAAGGCACCGGCAAGATCGATCGCATGCCACTCGCTGCCATCATGCGCCGGGTCGCTCAGATTAGGCGCGGTGAGAATAATCCCCCGACGCACAGCGCCGGGAAAGCCGATACTGATACGGTCGAAATGCCCCAGCGGCTTGGTCAGCGTTTCGATGATCTCGATCAGCATCTCCGGCGAGCACGGATGCGGCGTGGCGACGCGGGCGTGATCGGGCTGCATCGTGCCATCTGGCGCGACAATTCCCGATTTGACATGCGTGCCGCCGACATCGATGCATAAGGTGTGCTGAGATTTCACGCGGCGCGGAGCCGCCTTTTTTTTTGCGGCGCTGGGTTGCTTGCTGGCAGCCATGAGATGGATCCTCCGTCGGTGCTGGTCCTGGATGCCCCCCGTTATCCGCCGGATTGCGCGGTTTGGCAAAAGCCGCAGCCCCAAAGGCTGACAGGCGGGCAAAATTGGCATAAAGGGCGCATATGACGTCAACACCCACCGAGCTGATCCGTAATTTTTCGATCATTGCCCATATCGACCATGGCAAATCGACCCTGGCTGACCGCTTGATCCAGGCCACTGGCGCGCTGACCGCGCGCGAGATGACCGAGCAAGTGCTTGATAATATGGATATCGAGAAAGAGCGCGGGATCACCATCAAAGCGCAGACCGTGCGGCTGAGCTATCCCGCGAAGGACGGTAAAACCTATATTTTAAACCTGATGGACACGCCCGGCCATGTCGATTTCGCCTATGAGGTGAGCCGCAGCCTCGCCGCGTGCGAAGGCTCATTGCTGGTAGTGGACGCCTCCCAAGGGGTGGAAGCGCAAACGCTTGCCAATGTGTATCAGGCGATTGACGCGCATCATGAGATCGTGCCGGTGCTCAACAAAATCGACCTTCCCGCCGCCGAACCCGAGCGGGTCAAGCAGCAGATCGAAGACGTGATCGGACTTGATGCCTCGGACGCGGTGGAAATATCCGCGAAAACCGGCCTGAATATCGAGGCTGTGTTGGAAGCCCTGGTCACTCGCCTGCCGCCCCCGATTGGTGATGCCGATGCGCCGCTGACCGCGCTGCTGGTGGATAGCTGGTATGACCAATATCTCGGCGTGATTATTTTGGTCCGCATTAAAAATGGTCGGCTGCGCAAAGGCATGCGCATTCGCATGATGTCCTCCGGCGCCGTCCACACGGTTGAGCAAGTCGGCGTATTTGCACCCAAACTGCGCCCCGAAGATGATTTAGGACCGGGCGAAATCGGGTTTATGACAGCGGCAATCAAAACCGTTGCCGATTGCAATGTTGGTGATACCATCACCGATGACCGGCATCCGGCAATTGAGGCGTTACCCGGTTTCAAACCCTCGATCCCGGTCGTGTGGTGCGGCCTGTACCCTGTGGATGCAGATGATTTCGAAAAGCTGCGGGATAGTTTGGGTAAATTGCGGCTGAATGATGCAAGTTTCCATTATGAAGCAGAAACATCGGCGGCGCTGGGTTTTGGTTTTCGCTGTGGTTTTCTTGGCCTGTTGCATTTGGAAATCATCCAGGAGCGTCTGTCGCGCGAGTTCGATCTTGATTTGATCGCAACCGCCCCGTCGGTGGTGTATCGGATGCATAAAACCAATGGCGACATCCAGGAATTGCATAATCCTGCCGACATGCCGGATGGTTCTTTGATTGATTTCATCGAAGAGCCCTGGATCAAAGCGACAATCATGGTGCCAGATGATTATCTGGGCGCCGTGCTCGGCTTGTGCAATGAACGGCGCGGCCAGCAGGCCGATTTAACCTATGTCGGCAATCGCGCCATGGCCGTATATCGGTTGCCGTTGAACGAGGTGGTATTCGATTTCTACGACCGCTTGAAATCTGTCTCGCGTGGCTATGCGAGTTTCGATTATCAAATGGATAATTATGTCGAGAGCGATTTGGTTAAAATATCCATTCTGGT
>NCBV01000026.1 GCA_002279355.1 Acidiphilium sp. 37-60-79 | reverse complement strand
AACACTCACTCACACGCAAATATTATCGTTTTTACTTCATATAGTTCAAGGTGCATAAGCCTTTTGCCGTCACATCAAGCAGACCTCAGCGCGAATAATATTCGACCACCAAATTCGGCTCCATCTGCACCGGATACGGCACATCCGCGAGCTTCGGCGCACGAATGAAGCGGCCTTTCATCGCCCGGTGATCAATTTCGATATAGTCAGGCACATCGCGCTCAGCGGTTTGCGACGCATCGAGCACCACGGCGAGCTGCTTGGATTTCTCGCGCACCTCAATCACATCGTCATCACGGACCTGGAACGAGGGGATATTCACCCGCTTGCCATTCACCAAAATATGGCCGTGGCTGACCAGCTGGCGCGACGCAAACGGGGTAATCGCGAACTTCATCCGATACACCACCGCATCCAACCGGCGCTCGAGCAGCTCGATCAGATTCTCCGAGGTATCGCCCTTGCGGCGGCCCGCCTCTTCATAATAGCGGTAAAACTGCTTTTCGCTGATATTGCCGTAATAGCCACGCAATTTCTGCTTGGCCATCAGCTGCACGCCGTAATCGGACGGCTTCTTGCGCCGCTGCCCGTGCTGGCCGGGACCGTATTCGCGCTTATTGACCGGCGATTTCGGCCGGCCCCACAAATTCACGCCAAGACGGCGGTTAATCTTATACTTACTCGCAGTGCGCTTGGTCACGGCGATCTCCTTCGTCTGTTTTTGCCGAACCGAACCCGGCCCGATCCTGTTGTACCGGTAGGCTTTTGTGCAAAACGCACAAAAGCGGGCGCGAGCCCCGAAGGCCCGTCCACGTTCCCAGCAATTTTTTGCTCCTATTCCTCCGCCCCCCGCTTGTCAATTGCCCGCTACCTGTCAATTAACCCCTGCCCGCCGATCAATCGAAATGCGCGCCTGCCACAGGCAGAGCAGCGGCGTCACCACCAGCTCCATCATCAGGCCAAACAGCATCGAGACGCCCGGCGCCCCATGCAACACCATGCTCGCGAGGCGCGACAACCCACCAATCACCACGATCGAGGTAAGCAGCCGAAAGCGCTTCCCGTGCCGCTCAATGCGCGGGATCATCCCATAAAACAGCAAACCGATCGCCAACAGTAACCCGGAGAGATAAGCGAAATGGCTGGTCAAATCCGGCACCGCGCCCGCTTGTCCAACAAATCCTGGCCCCTCGATAACTCCAGCCAGCCCTGCGCCAACCGGCACCAAACCGGCCAACGCCACCGCAATTTGCAAATTCCGCCGAGTGAAAAACGCGCGCATCCTCTTCAAATGCGCTCATCGCCCGCCAATGCAAGCATCCGGCGCAAACACCCAGCGCGGCACCCGCCCGACCACCTCAATACTCACCCGCCGCCCCGCACGCGGCAACACCAAACTCGCCCATGCGCCACTCCAGTCGCCACGATCATCCGGCGCGCGCGCATGCCAACCCGCGACGCGCTTGGCCGCGACAGGCCGCCCATCCAGCCGCACCGACCCCGCACAAAACCCCAATACCCGCCGATCTTCCGACGCGGGATCGGTTAAAGCCGGCATGCAAGCGGGCAGGCGCAGGAGAAGATGATCAACCCGGGTGGGCGGCGTAAAATGCACCCAGCCCCGCCGCAGCCGCCCCGCCATCATGCTGTCGCCCGCCAGCGCCTCAATCGGTAAGCGATGATCAATTTGGTAGCCCATCGCCTCAGCGCGCCGATGCAAATCCGTTCGCGCCGCCGCAAGCCGCGCGCCACTACTCACCAACGGCAAACATGATGGCACAAAACCCTGGCACGTGCCGCGCCCCTCGGCAAAGCGATCCCGATTACCGGTGTCTCGATAGCTTTCGCACGCGAGCCCTTCCGCCAGCAGAATATCATGACTGCCCAACTCGACGTGAAAATAGGTCACCGTCAGCGCCTGATCATCGCGGGTTATCGTAGCGCCGTTCACCAATAAACAGGCCGGCACCAACGCCCCCGCCACCGCAATTGCATGCAGCGGCGACACGCTGAGATCGCGGCGCGGCACGCAAGGCGCGAACGCCCCCCGCGCAATACGGATCGGCCGCAGCAAGGCGGGCGCGCTGAGCAAATCCATGCTGCGCCACCCCACCCACGCCACCGCCCGCACCCGCCCACTCGCGGTCACCAGCGCATCGCCCGGCTCCAGGGTTTCCACCGGGCGATAGCCATTCGGCGTCAATAATCGGGTGCCCCGGACAAAGCACGGCATCGGCGCGCCATCGGTAATCAGGCTGCCGCCCGCACCATCGCCGCTCACCATCGCTTGGCCGACAGCCACACTCAGCGCGAAGGCCGCCGCACCGGCAATGCTCACCGTGCCCGCGCCAATCTGCACCGAACTCGGCGCCACACCGCGCAAATCGATCGCATCGCTGCCTGCGAGCCCGAGCACCGCATCATGCTGGAGCGTTGCCGCGCCGAGAGAGAGCAGCCCAGCCGTACCGCCGAACGCAATCGTCCCCAAACTCGCCGCTCCGGCCAAATCCAGCGTCGCGCCATCAGCAACGCTCGCACCCCCTTGCAACACCGCGCCAATATCCAACACCCCGCCCGCCGCACGCAACACGCCCTGATTATCCAGCGTCGCCAAGCCAACCCCCAGCGTGCCGATATCGCCGTAGCCGGACACAGTCGCTCCTGGCGCAATGCTCAGGGCGCCGAGCGTCAGGGACCCATCATTGATCGCCAAACCTCCGCCCGCCAGCAGGGTCAACCCGCCTTCAATCGTCGTTCGGGTGCCCGCATCGCTCATCAGCCCCGCATCCACGAGCGTCCCGGCCGACAACAATGCCACCGGCCCGATGGCGAGCGATGCTCCGGACGCGAGGTCGATGGCGCCGCTCACCTCCAGCGTTGCATTTTGCGCGAGCCCGACCGATCCGGCCAGCAAATCGAGCGTGGATGCCTGCAACAAGGCTGAGCCACCCAGCGCGATTGTCGCGTCAAGGGCGGTGACCGCGCCAAAATCCAGCACCGCCTGACCGGTGGCGGCGCATATCCCAACAGCACCCCCAGCCCCGCCCAGCGTGGCACTGCTAACCGTCAAGGTTCCGCTGATCCCCGCTTGCGCGATGCCCAAATCGCCCAGCACCAACCCAGCCGCGGACGCCGAGCCGGTCAATTCCAGCCAACCTTGATCAATCGCGATCCGTTGCCCCGGCGCGCTCAACGCGCCCGCCACGCCAAGCGTGCCGCCGCTCACCTGTGCGCCACCGCCCAGCGAGATCACCGCATTAGCATCAAGCAACGCAAATCCGCTGGCCGCCACGCTGAGCGCCGTGCCCGATAGCGCTGGCAACACAAAACTCCCGGCCAGATCGTAGCCGCCTTCAACCACCAAGGCCCCCGCCTCACCCGGCCCAGTGAGCAAAATCGGTGCCCCTTGATGCGCCCCCAGCACCGCCAAATCGCCATTGGCGGGGGCCGCACCACCGAGCCAAGTGCTGGCCGCGCCAAACACCGCATCCGTCGCCCCGGCAGAGAACAATGTCGCCGCGGGCGCAATGGTGATGCCGATCGCCGCAGTCAGCCCGGCCAAACCACTGCCGCCGATAAAGCTCAGTACATCGCCGCTGCCGGTACCGAGCGGGGTAAACACCAAAGCCGCTAATTGATCATCCAGCGCCAGGGCGGACGCCGCACTCAACGTCAGGCTGGCCGACGCCGCTTGAGCCCCAGCGAGCGCCACCGCGCCATGCGCGGCGTTGATGGTCAGGATCAAGCCGCTGGTCGGGTTGACCGGCACTTGCAGCCCCAGCCCGATAATGGTTTCGGCAATGCCGATCCCGGCGGTTACCGCCGCATCGATCAACGCCGCGTTCGCCGGCGTATCGTTCAACGTCAGCGCGGCGGCGCTGGCACGCAGGCCAATCACCGATTGCCCGGCTTGATCGGTTTCCACCACCGGCAAGGTGCCGGGCGGCAAGCTGGCATTGATGGTGATAATTTCGTTCGCACCGGATTGATCAATGCCCGACACCAAAAACGAATGGGCACTCACATTAAACACGGTGAGCGACGTCAGCGTGGGCAGCACGATCCGATCACCCGCGACAAATCCGCTCAAGGTCGCAGCGAAATCAAGCGGATTATCAATCACCAGCACCCCGCCTTGCTCGCCGCGCGGGCTGGCAAAGCCGCCTTGATTTTGCGCGGCACTGGCGCCCGGCGCAAAGCTGATGGTGGCATCACCACCCACCGTGATCGGCGTCGGATTAAACACCCCATAAAGCGGCGCAACCGGCGCTAATTCCAACACCGCCCCCGGCTCGATCACCAAATTCACCCCGCCACCCATCGAGCCGGCATCCACCGTCAGGGGTGCCGGACCGAGCGCCAGAATGGTCCCCGGCCCAGCGAGATTGTCCGATTCGCTAAAATTCCCGGCGAGCAGCGTCCCCGCCCCTGCCAATACCGCATCGGCGGCGAGACTGATCGCGACCAAGGAATTGGTGGGTGCCGCCGCGCCCGCTTGCAACAAACCAGAAAAATCCACCGTGCCACCCGCCGCCACCGCCAACGGGCCGTTGAGCGTGCCGCCGCCGGGCAACAGCACAACCCCCACCGCATCCAACCCATCCAGCGTGAGTGCGCCAAAATCCGCGAGAAACGCGCCCGATTGCACCACCGCCCCGCTGGCCGTGAGTGCCGCGCCCGCATCGATCATCAGACCAGCGCCCACCCCGGCGAGCGCTAACGGCCCCGCGACGCTCACCGCGCCGATCAAATCAAGCGTCGCTCCGGCGCTGAGCGTGAGCGCCCCGGCAACCCCCTCACCAAGCACGGTTGCCTGCGTATGAATGGTCACGTCGCTGGCGAGGTTCGGCACCGCGCTCGCCGACCAGAAATTGCCATTCTGCCAATCACCCGCGCCGCCCAGCCAAGTCGCACTGGCGGCGGCGAGTGAACCAGTCGCGTTAATAGTCACGCTGCCTGAGGTGATTTGTGCGGGCAAGACGCTGCCGGATTGCCGCGCAATATACTCCACCGCGCCATTGCCTGCCGCATTCAAGCTCACCCCGGCTAACGCGCTGTCAAACACCGCGATGTTTGCGGCGTTACCCACCAGCACCAGAGTGGAACCGTCAGCACCGATAACATCCAAGCCCGGTTCGCTGGTGGGGAGCACAAACACCCCATCGGTTGCGATCAACGTCACCGCCAGCGTCTCGCCCGCCCCCGGCCCTAGCGCGACCGCCGGATCATCCGCCAGCGTCAGCCCCAACGCCGCCGCACTGCCCGCACTAACCGCGAGGCTGGTCGGCGGGGCGATAAAGGCGGGCGGCGTATCGGCGATGCTGGTCACATTCAGCGTCTGTAGCAGCGGCGGTCCGGTTAGGCTGGACCCCGGCAGCAGCGGCACGCCGGCGACATCGATGGTCAACGCTGCAGCGCCGATAAAATTCGCCTCGATCAGCAAACCGGCCAGCGCCGCGTTCACCGCCGCGAGCGATCCGCTCAGCGTCAGCGCGCCGGACGCGCTCGACATACTGACCCCGTTCGTCGCACTCACCGACAAATCCAACAGGCTGGTCAGGGTGATGGTGACCGCCGACGCCGAATCAGCAACAGCGATCCCGCCGGGTGGCGCTAGATCCAGCGGCAGCAAAACACCATCGACCGCGATGACCGAGCCGGGCGCGAGCAGACTAAGCGAGGGATTCAACCGATCTCTCCGTTACGGAGCGATAAGGTAAATCACAATCTCTGGTGGTTCAATGCAGTTTAATAATTTATGATTGTATTAATGCAGACCCGCGCAAAATTTCTGGATCCGCGTGCAGGCTTCGCGCAACGTTTCCGTATCGGTCGCGTAGCTCACCCGGAAATGCCCCGGAAACACAAAGGCCGCACCGTGCACCGCCGCCACGCCTTGTTCATCGAGCAAGGCGGCGACAAAATCAGCATCATCCTTGATCAAGCTGCCGCCAGCGCTGGTTTTGCCAATACAGCCTGCGACCGAGGGAAACACGTAAAACGCCCCTTCAGGCGTCGCGCAGGTGAGGCCCGGCGCCTCATTGAGCATCGCCACCACCAAATTACGCCGGGCTTGATAGGCTTGGCGCATGGTCTCGATCGCGTCTTGCGGGCCGGTAAGGGCCGCGACGGCTGCGGCTTGGCTGATTGAGGAGGTGTTCGAGGTCGATTGGCTTTGCAATTTATCCATCGCCTTAATCAGCCGAACCGGCGCACCGCAAAAGCCGATACGCCAGCCGGTCATTGCATAGGCTTTGGAACACCCATTCATCGTCACCGTGCGATCACGCAACCGCGGCTCGACCTCGACGACGGTTGCAGGTTTGAACCCGTCATAGGTCAGCTTTGCGTAAATATCATCGGTAAAAATCCAAACATCCGGGTGGCGCAGCAATACATCGCAAATCGGTCGCAAATCCTCGGCCGAATAGGCTGCACCGGTCGGATTGGAGGGGGTGTTCAGGATCAGCCATTTGGTGCGCGGCGTGATCGCGGCTTCGAGGTCCTCGGCGCGCAATTTGAACCCAGCATTCGGGCCGCACGGCACAAAAACCGGCTTGCCTTCGGCAAGTTGCACAATGTCGGGATAGCTAACCCAGCAAGGCGTCGGGATGATCGCCTCGTCCCCCGCTTCGATGGTCGCGAGCATGGCATTGAAAATCACCTGCTTGCCGCCGGTGGAGACAATGATTTCATCGGGGCTATAGGTAATGCCGTGATCGCGCAAAAACGACGCGGCAACCGCCTTGCGCAGCGCCAGCGTGCCCGCGACATCGGTATATTTGGTTTCACCCCGCTCAATGGCCTCGATCGCAGCCTGTTTGACATGGGCGGGCGTGTCGAAATCGGGTTCACCGGCGGATAGGCTGATAATATCACGCCCCTCGGCTTTGAGCTGCCGCGCCTTGGTCGAGATCGCGATGGTCTGGCTCGGGCTGATGCGGTTAAGGCGGGCGGCGATCAAATCCATGGTGTTTCTCCGATTTTCGCGCCCGGTTTAGCCTGGATTGTCACCAGCGACCACTCCATATTTGCATGAAATCAGCCTTGCTGCGCACGCGGGTCTTTACCTTCGCAGCCGAAACCCATATCAGACGGGTACCGATGGGTCAGCAATTGGGGTGTAGCCAAGCGGTAAGGCAGCGGATTTTGATTCCGCCATGCGGAGGTTCGAATCCTCCCTCCCCAGCCACCCGCATTCCCGCCGCGCTATGACTGATCTGCGCTCTGTGCCACATTCGGGGATGACCATTTCCAAACGCGATCAAGTTGCCCTCGCTTTACAAGGCGGGGGTTCGCACGGGGCTTATAGCTGGGGGGTGCTGGATGCGTTGCTGGAACAAGGGTTCCGCTTCGATTCGGTATGCGGCGTATCATCCGGGGCGATTCTCGCCACCATGGCGGTGCAAGGGCTGGTGCAAGGCGGCACGGATGGGGCGCGGGCGCAGATGGCGCGGTTCTGGGACCGGGTGGTGGCGAGCGATTGGTTTGCGCCGATGATGGGCGCGCTGGATCGCTGGGTGCCAGGGTTCGAGATTGGCCGGGGCATGTCCAATGCGTTTGCCATGCAAGGATTATCGGCGATGAGCAGTTTTTTTGGGCCGCTCTCGGTTAATCCGCTGGGGCAAAATCCGCTCCGGCCGATTCTCAATGATTTGCTGGATCGCACCGCGCTGGCCGATCCATCCGCCCCGGCTTTGTTTGTTGCGGCGACTGCCGTGGAATCAGGAAAACTCCGCATTTTCGCCAATGGCGCGATCACCGTCGATGCGTTGCTGGCCTCGGCCTGCCTGCCGGCGGCGTTTCCGGCGGTAATGATTGAGGGCGTCGCTTATTGGGACGGCGCTTATGCAGGCAATCCGCCGTTGGCGCCGCTGCTAGCCCGCCGGCCGGAACGGCTGGTGCTGATCCGCGCGCAGAGCCGGTCACGCAAAGGCGTTCCCGAACAGCCGGGCGATATTTTGAACCGGGTGCAGGAACTCGCGTTTCAGGCCGCGATCGAAGCAGAACTGGCTTATGTGCCTGCTGAGACGCAGCTGATCGATTACAGCGCCGATGCCGCGCTGAATGGATTGAGTGCGGAATCGCGCGCCAGCGCCGAGCGGGGATTTTTGGAGAAATTATTCCGCGCCGGTCGCGCGGTGGGCCAGACGCTGCAGCATGGCGATTGATCGGCCACGCGGGCGCCGGGTCCGTAGCCTATCGGCGCGGCTACTGCGGTTGACCGTGGTCGTGACGTTGCTGGTGGAAGTAATGATCCTGCTCCCCAGCCTCGGGTTGGAGCGGGATGCCTGGTTGCTCAACCGGGTGACCGACGCCCACCTCGCGGCGATTACCGTGGCGGCATCCCCCCATGGGGTGGTTGATCTCTCCACCCGCGATGAGCTGCTGCGCTTGTCCGGCACGATGGCCATTAGTTTAGTGACCAGCGGCAAAACCTTGATGGTCATGCCGCCGAGCCGGTTGCGCGCCCCCAATGCAACGGTGGATTTGACCCATGAAAGCTTGCTCGCCTCCATGGTGCGCGCGCTCCGGGCCGTGATTGGGCTGGCACCGCACTCCACCTTGGTCATCGCTCAAAGCCCGTTACGGCCGGATGTGACGGTAAAAATCATTGTGCGGAATGCCGCACTGACCCGTCATTTACGGCATTATGCCGAGCATATCGCGGCACTCTCGCTGGCGATTGCCCTGACCACCGGGCTTGTTGTGTATTTGGCGCTTGATCGGATTTTGGTGCTGCCGATCCGCAGGCTCACCGCGAGCATTGCCGCGTTTCGCGCTGATCCGGAGCGGGCGGCGCCGATTGATGTCGCGGATGGTGCAGGGTTTCGCGATGATGAGATTGCGCTGGCGGCGGGTGAGCTTGCCCAAATGCAAACCGAGTTGCGCGCAGCCTTGTGGCGCAATGCGCGCCTCGCGGCGCTGGGGACGGCGGTGGCGAAGATCAGCCATGATTTGCGCAATATTCTGGCCTCGGCCTTGCTGGTCGCGGATCGACTGGCAGGGAGCGATGATCCGCTGACCCAGCGTGCGGCGACGACCTTGGTGGGGGCGGTGGATCGGGCGACGGCGTTGGTGACGCAGACGCTTAATTTCGCGCGCGAGGGGCCGCCTTTGGTGTTGCGGGCAGAGACAGCGCTGGCGGCGCTGGTCGATGATGTTGCCGAGCAGGTTCGGCTGCTCACGCCGGGGGTCGATATTATTTGTGCGGTGCCGGGCGATTTGCGCACGCAGTTGGACCGCGATCAGTTTCATCGGGTGTTGTTGAATCTGTTGCGCAATGCGGTTGAGGCGGGGGGGCGGCGGTTGGAGGTGCGTGCAGCACTTGAGTCGGCGGGGGCGTTGATTGTCGAGATTGAGGATAACGGGCCGGGCTTGCCGGAGCGGGCGCGGGCGAATTTGTTTCGGCCGTTTGTTGGTTCGGCGCGGCGCGACGGCACTGGGTTGGGGCTGGCGATCGTGCGCGATTTGATTCGGGCGCATGGGGGAGAGATTGAGCTGGTGCGCACCGGGCGCGAAGGGAGCTTGTTTCGGATTACGATACCGGATGAAGCGACGCAGACTTAGAATGGGTCTGCCATCGGGGTTTGTATCAGGCGCACACAAGTCTCGCTCTGCGGCTTGTGTGCGCCTGATGGCGAGCGGTTAGGCCGCTTTGCGGGTGGCCATGGCGGTTCGGAGGTTTTCATCGAGTTTGGCGAGGAATTCCTGGGTGGTGAGCCAGGGTTGCTCGCGGCCGATGAGGGAGGCGAGGTCTTTGGTCATGAAGCCGGCTTCCACGGTTTGCACGCAGACGCGTTCCAGGGTTTCGGCGAATTCGGTGACCTCGGGGGTGTCATCGAACTTGCCGCGATAGGCGAGGCCGCGGGTCCAGGCGAAGATGCTGGCAATGGGGTTGGTGCTGGTGGGTTTGCCTTTTTGGTGATCGCGGTAATGGCGGGTGACGGTGCCGTGGGCGGCTTCGCTTTCGACGGTTTTGCCATCGGGGCTGAGCAGGACGGATGTCATCAGGCCGAGGCTGCCGAAGCCTTGGGCGACGATGTCGCTTTCCACGTCGCCATCGTAGTTTTTGCAGGCCCAGAGATAGCCGCCGTTCCATTTCAGCGCGCTGGCGACCATGTCATCGATCAGGCGATGTTCGTAGGTTAGGCCTTTGGCGGTGAAGGCGTCTTTGAATTCGGCGTCGAAAATCTCTTGGAACACGTCCTTGAACATGCCGTCATAGGCTTTCAGGATGGTGTTTTTGGTTGAGAGATAGACCGGATAATTGCGCAGCAGGCCGTAATTGAAGCTCGCACGGGCGAAACCCGCGATGGAGGCTTTGGTGTTGTGCATGCCGAGCGCCACGCCGGGGCCTTTGAAATCATGCACATCGAGGATGATGGGTTTGCTGCCATCGGCGGGGATGTAGGAGAGTTGGACTTTGCCGGGGCCGGGGATTTTGGTTTCGACGGCGCGGTAGATATCGCCGTAAGCGTGACGGCCGATCACGATGGGTTCGGACCAGTGCGGCACGAGGCGGGGGACGTTTTTGCAAATGATTGGCTCGCGGAAGATGGTGCCATCGAGAATGTTGCGGATGGTGCCGTTCGGGCTGCGCCACATTTGTTTGAGGTTGAATTCCTTCACCCGGGCTTCATCGGGCGTGATGGTCGCGCATTTGACCGCGACGCCATATTCCTTGGTGGCGAGGGCGGACTCGACGGTGACTTTATCATCGGTCGCGTCGCGATGTTCGATGCCGAGATCGTAATATTTCAAATCCACGTCGAGATAGGGGAGGATCAGTTTTTCTTTGATGAAACCCCAGATGATGCGGGTCATTTCATCGCCATCCATTTCGACGATTGGATTTTTTACCTTGATTTTGGCCATCGAGTGTTCCTTTACCGGCTAAGGCGCGTCGCAATGGTTACGCCAGGATGTTTCCCTCCGGGTGTTTACGCGGAGGATGGGGCGCGATACGAGCGCCAGAGATGGAGGGTCTGATATGACAAGTAGTATGGGTCACGCAACTGACTGGGACCGGGATGCCGCGCTGACGACGGCGCGCATCCTGCTGGAGATCAAGGCGCTGAATTTTCGCGCGGATGAGCCGTACACTTTCACCTCGGGCTGGAAGGCGCCGGTTTATATCGATTGCCGGAAAATTATTTATTTTCCGCGTGCCCGCGCCAAGATTTGTGAGCTGGCGGTCGAAAAGCTGACGCGGCATGTGGGGTTTGAGACGATTGAGGCGGTGGCCGGCGGGGAGACGGCGGGGATTCCGTATGCTGCGTGGATTGCGGACCGGATGGGGCTGCCGATGTCGTATGTGCGCAAGAAGCCGAAGGGTTTTGGGCGCAATGCGCAGATCGAGGGCGATGTGCCGGAGGGCAAGCGGACCTTGCTGGTTGAGGATTTGACCACCGATGGTGGCTCGAAAATCCAATTTGCCAATGCGTTGCGCGATGCAGGCGCGATTTGCGACCATGTGTTTGTGGTGTTTTTCTATGGGGTGTTTCCGGGCAGTTTGGCCAAGCTGAAAGAGATGGGGATTTCGCTGCATCATCTCTGCACGTGGTGGGATGTGTTGGAAGCGTGCCGCGAGCGGGAGTATTTTCCTGAGGCGACGTTGGGCGTGGTGCGCAAATTTTTGGAAAACCCGGTGGGCTGGTCCGCCGCGCATGGCGGTGTTGCCAGCGCCGAAGAAGCCGCCGCCCGCAAGGCCGCCAGCTAATTTTTCGCTCGTTTTTTCGCTCCTTTTGTGGCTCCCGGGTGCGCTTAGAGCGTGATCGTTTGACAACGACGCGCTCTAAGTTTGTTTTTTCGTTCAATTTCAATGATTTAGTGGCCTGCTTATCCCTGAAATTCATCTCATGAATTTCAGGGGCAGGACACTAGGCGCTGTTTTTGAAGGGGGGTGCGGGGGTGTAGCGGTGGCCGGGGAGCATGGGGCGCTGGGGCGGGGGATATTTTTGCAGCAGGTGCTCCAGGAGGGTTAGCGGCGGTTTTCCGGCTGGTTTGGGGCGGCGCGGGCGCAGGGGGCCCTGATGGGGCGGGCGCGGTTTGCGGGGTTTTTGCGGTAATTTGAGGTAGTCCGGCGGCGCGATCAGCAGCATGTGGCAGAGGGGCCGCAGGACGCGGCCCAGGCTGGGGTTTTCGCGCAGGAGCGAAATCATATGGGGGTCGGTGAGCAGGTGGGCGAGTTGGGAGCGCGCACCGGCGGCTTGGTAGCCGGGGAGCAGGCGCAGCAGCCAGCCTTTGCGGCGCGAAAGTTCGCTTTTTGGCGCGGGTGGGGTTGGTGTTGGTTTGGGGGCGCGGGTGCGGTTGGGGCGTGGTTTGGGGGGATGGGCGACGAGGGCGCAAAAGCGGCGGGCGAGGAAGAGGAGGCGGTTCCAGACGGCCCATTGCAGGCTGGGCGCGAGGCGAAGGGTGCGGGCTTGGGCGCCGAGGGTTTGGCGGAGGAGGAGCAGAATCGCGGAGAGGCGATCGGTGAGGGCTGGTGCGGGTGCAGGTGCGTTAATTTCTCTCTCCATGCGTTATTTATGGCATAGGAGAGAAAGGGTGCGCAAGGGGGAAAAGAGGGGTGGGGATTGTGGTCAAGCGCGTTCTGCGCCTTGCTGCCGATCACGCAATAAGCCGATAACCTCAAGAAATTCTCGGAATGTATTGTGGTTTTTGGCGACACGCCGCGCACCTTCTATGCTCAGCTTTCGTTCGATTTCGCGGTCGGGCATGTTCTTTCTGTATTCCGGCCAATATTTTTTGATTCGTTCCATGGCGATGTCGCTCGTTGGAGGACGATCGTTCTCACGGTTCGGAATGTGTTGGATCAGAAAAGCTTCATGGCATGGGTCTTGCCAAACAATTATCAGATTACCTTGACGGCTGGCTTTGTATTGACACTCTTCTTTTTGATGGTCGTTAGTTAATTGATCTGTGTCGAGAAATAGAAATTTATATATGTATTTTATTCTCGTTTTTTCCTCGTGCTTTATTATTCTTGCTGCGCGATCGATGCGACCAAATGGGTCTCGGCCAGACCCGAGATCATGAACGTCAATGGCGACTGGGATGCATTGGTCTCGACATAAGCCCGACAACCATTTCACGTAATTGCATTCGGAATTGCCCTCCCCCCCAACGAAAATCCGTGTTCGTTGCGGTATCCGACGCACTAGGTTTGTCATCCGATTTGCGGGACGGCACCATAAATGCCCGACAGATATTTGCGGCGCATATTATCATCACTACGCGCGATATCGCGGGCGCCGAAGAGGCTGGTGCGACCTTGTCTATCTTTTTCACAAAATATTATTTCTTCTCGTCGCAGGTCGTCCATCAATGTTACTGCGTGACCGCTGCACCACAACTGCGCATTCCTTGGGTTGCATTCCGGATCGCGAAACCAGCCCAGAATTTCATTTTCTACCAAAGGATGCAATGCAGCACTCAACTCATCGATAACGGCGACGCCACCAGTTTCGAGTGTCTTGGCGATTAGCGGGTACATGCGGATAAAAGCGCGCGTGCCATGACTTACCCGATACCAAGGCAATTCGTGCTCCAGGGCATTATGTTTAAACTTGGCTAGGGTGCCAGTGCCACTCATTTCGATGTGCATACCATCGATGCCAACATCAATTTTTTGAAGATTGTCATTCAATTTTCTTAACATATCAGAATCGTGATAAAATGAACGTATCACAGCCTCATCCATAAGAAGTGGATGATTTTCAATCATAAAATTTACCGACTTTGCGATTTCTTGCCAATATTTTGCGCCAGGATGATTGAATTGAGAAAAACTGGCGACGATCGATTCCCGCGGATCAAGTGTGGTCAACAAATGCTTAAAGCCTTCGATTGGGAACATAGGCGAACCTTTGACGGTTTCTTGGCCCTCCCGTTCGAAAATACGTTGCCATTTGCCCCGATCATCCGGACGCTGACGCAGGCTCTCATGGGACACAGCTTTGATCTCGCCATTGGTCATGATTAGTTCAAGCTCATAGCGGCACGTGCCAAAGGGCACTTGCTCACCGCGTTGGAAGCGCTCTGCTAATTCCGCTGTTGCATTCATGATAGCGGCAAACTCAAGAGCAAATTTCACTGGACGCGCCGCAGAGTCACTGTGGTTAAATTGACTGATATAGACATCCTTTCTTACTGAAATTTCTTTTGAAAATCCATACTGCCGAAAAAAATGAACGACGAACGCCAAAGCGGCCAGCACATTGGTTTTGCCTGAGGCATTCGCTCCGAATAATGCCACGATCTTGGGGGCGCGTGTTGGCGCCGCTGGAAAAATGGGAGCAAAGCAACCAAAATCATCGGGAACCTTGCCGGACACGCGAAGGTCGATCACTTGGCGCTCCTTGATCGAAAAAAAATTCTCGACCTCAATCTGATAGATCATTTTCAGGCTCCAAACTGGATTATCGACAAAACTTTGGCGATAATTGGATTATAGACCGATATTTTTATAGTTCAACCTCTCTCCTCCTAGGAACTTAATGCATTACGCGTGAATGGGTTGGTGACGCGACAGTTTAAGCGTCCGTGGTCGGGGGGCGTTATTGCGCTCCGGAGCGATTATCATGGCTGGGGGCGGATAAACTCACGTCGAATCGCCGTTGCGATGATATCGCGAGCCGTTGCCCCAATATCGCGAGGAGCGGCGCCGGATCGGCCAGTAACCCACTCAGCCGCGCGAGCCCCGCCTGCATCGCCGCGTCATCAAGCGTGACGGCGAACTGAGACATCAGGCCGTTTTCTGGGCTTCGCGCTCCCAGGCCGCGCGCCGCGCCGCCGCCTGCTCATACAAGGCCTTTTGTTGGCGCGCGCCTTGAATACGAAACCAGAGCGCCTCGTCTGAGTCCAGCGCGTCGGCGCGCGCCGCAGCGCGCTCACCGGAATTACGGCGGATTTCCTCGATCATCTCAGCGCGGCTCATTGTCGTCACTGTCCTCGGTGTCTCCGGGTTCCACACACAACGTCCAGAGCGTGTCCGTCTTCTCGATCATACGCAGCCGCGTGTCAGCATTCAACAAAAAATCCTCTTGCGCCAGCCCCGCCTGCACCGCCGCGTCATCAAACGTGACGGCGAACTGATCCATGCTTAGTTTCCAATGGAATGATCAGAGGGGTCGCCGTATGATCAACCAGGGCGCATCGCGACACGGTGAAATTCTCGCGACCGTAGCACCCGCTTATGGCGGGGAGCGATATATGGGGTTCCCGCGAGGCCCCATCGGTGCGCCCGCTTATTCCCCATCATCCTGTTTCGCCAATGGATCGATCAACACAAAGCCGCGCCCCATGCGTTTGCGTAGGCGTGACCGCTCGACGCAATGCAACGTCGGCAAAAAGCACGGCCCCCCTTTGATGTCGCCTTGATCACGGCAGGTAGAATTTTTGTCCCACGTGCAACGCAAGGGCGTAATGATCTCGGTCACTGAATGCAAAGTCCGGATGGTCCAACAAATCCGCCACCGTCCCATAATCATCCAGCGTGAGCTCCGGATGAAACGCGCGTTGCTTGCGCATCGTATCGTCTGATCTCAAGCGGATTGCCAGATCGGGGCTGATGGCTGCTCGGTCGTTTGGCGCAGGAGGCCGTGCGGTGCGCCATGGCTCGTTCGGTGTCACGGGCGGATAAAGCGGTGGGGTGCTCGAACGCGCCCTATCTTTTCGCTTGCTGGAACTGTTGGTGTGCCTTATTTTTGAAGATGTCCGTGGCGAAAATGGGTGTCGGACAGAGAAAGCCATTCATATGAACATGCTCAAGCTGGTCTCCGCCATTTTGGCGTTGTGTTTTTGGTTTTCGTCGTTTTTTGTTTGGCGATATTTTAGTGCTCACGGTGCGCACAGTGCGTCGGCGGGCGGGGCAAAGATGTATCCATTGGATACGCATGGATCAATTGTCTATATCACAGCGGGTCAGCATTATTTGTTATATGGGTTGATTGTCGCGGGCGCTGCTTTGTTTTTGGTGACGGCGCTGTTGGGCTATTTTGGGCGCAAGCGTTCGGTGGTTGTGGGCTAAGCCCGATCTGACACGCACGGGGGTTCCGGGAACGGTTTTG
The DNA here is from genome assembly GCA_002279355.1 of Acidiphilium sp. 37-60-79. Lineage (GTDB taxonomy): Bacteria > Pseudomonadota > Alphaproteobacteria > Acetobacterales > Acetobacteraceae > Acidiphilium. The sequence continues at coordinate 23,423 of NCBV01000026.1, read as the reverse complement.
GTACAATCTTGATGCGACAAGGTGCAGCCGGGATTGCGCGCCGCGTTATGGCGGATGAGCGTGTAGCCGAAGCGTTGGGCGGGTCAGAGCGGTGGGGTGCTTGAGCGCACCCCACCGTCATCAGCGATAATTTAGGCGCGCGGGGCGCGTTTTTGGCGTTTGCGGAGAACGAGGCCGAGGCCGAGGAGGCCGGTGCCGAGGAGGGCGAGCGAGCCGGGTTCGGGAACTTTGGTGACGGTGAGAATGGCCGGGATTTTCCGGAAATTGCCCGACGGATCGACATTGCTGATTAATTCGACATAGGGGATTCTGCGTTCGGCAAAGGTGCCGCCCAGATTGATCGACAGGCCGTCACTGACAAAAGAAAGGCCGTTGGCGTCGAAATATTGCGCGGCACCGGTTGGGGCGCCGAGCGGCGAGAATAGATTATCGGCGCCGCCATAGGTGGAGAGGCCGGTGACGGCGTATCCATCCCAGGTGCCGGAAATTGAGCTGATGTTGAAGAATGAGGGCGACACGGCGTTGCCCAGGGTGATGAACAAGGTGGCTGAATGGCCTTTGGACGGAACCTTGTAGGACACTTGGTATTCGGGGCCCGCCATGGCGGTTCCGGCGCTGACGGTGAACAGACCCAGCGCGAGGGCCGAGGCGACGAGGATGCGTTTCATGGGAGTCCTTCAGGTTGAACGTTAAACTTTCTGTCATGCAAAATTAGGGCCATTATTTTTGTTGTTTGTTATCAGGTGCGTAGGGAGGGCGCGGGGTGGAGGTGTAAAATTTTCTGACACACGGTTTTGTGATTTGGGCGGTGGTGGTTGGGGGGCTGGACTTGCGTGGCGAGGGAGAAAGTTTAGGTCCAGGCTTGATTGAGATATAATGACTGCGGCGATGACGCATATCAACGGGACGACGGCATGAGAATCCGATTACGGATGCGGTGAGGCACGGCGCGAAAAAACAGGACACCGGGTGCGGTGAGGCGGGGGAGCACAAGGCGGAGTCGGATGCCAAACCGGTTTCGCACCGCTACCCCGTTGGACGCAAATTACCTGTGACAGCGCGTAGCGCCGTCGTGCGTTATGGTGAAACGAGTGGGACCGGTGATTACGCAGGCACAGATTTGCTCCGACAGAAGAGCGTCAACCACGCTGATCGATTGCGCTTAACCCAGGAATCGGACGGCAGCAACTATATTTTGGGATGAAAAGGCGCGAATCACGGGGCTTGGAGGCGGAGCGAAAAATGGGTGCAGGCGGGGTAGTTGATGGTGCCGGTGAAGATTGCGCCGCCGTCGTTTGAGGTCCCGGTCATGGCGACCATGGCGAAGAGGGGCGGTTGTTTGATCCAGCGTGTGGGGCGGAGGTTGAGGGTGCCGAGGAGGGGGTTGAGGGTGCCGTGCATGAGGAAGGCGCCTTCGGGGTGTTGGGCGGAGCCGATATGGGGTGGCCAGAAGGTGAAGATGGCTTGGGGGTGGTTGGGGTGGCTGGGGTTTGGCAGGATTTTGAGATCGAGTTCGGTGCGGCCTTGGATGCAGGTGTAGCTGCCTCGGTAATCGCGGGGGGTGGTGGATTGGGCGTGGGCGGATTGGGGGATAAGCGAGAGAAAAAGCAGGGCGGTGAGGACGATGGGGGCGAAGGGGTGCATGAGTGGGTCCGGTTTGGGGGCGCAAAAATCAGAACCAGAGGTCGCGGACGCAGCGGCCATCTTTGGGGAGGTCTTGGAAGGTGTGGAGGCCGTCGAATGTGTCGATGGGGAGGTGGGCGACGGCGTCGGGTGGGGCGAGGCGGATGTTGACGGCGATGCGGCGGCGGTTGGCGGTGTCGGCGTGCAGGCCGCGCCAGGCGAGGACATTGGCGCACGTGGAGCAGAAGAGGATTTCGAGGCTGGGATTGGGGTCATCGCGGCGGATATAGCTGTGGGTGGCGCCGATGATGTGGATGCGTTCGTTTTCGTAATCGTAGGCCCAGAGCACGCCGTAGCGGCGGCAGAGGGTGCAGTTGCAGACGGTGATGGAGCCGGGGTCGCCGGTGAAGGTCCAGTGTGTTTGACCGCAATGGCAGGTGCCGGTGAGGGTTTGGGTCATGATCGGGATTTTTCCTGACGTTGGGGGGCGCTCGGGTCAGGGCTCGGTGAGCAGGGCGTCGAGCGGCGCGAAGATGTGGGCGGGGCCGTAATGGTTGGTGATGTAGGCGAGGGCGCGCAGGTCTGATCGGGGGGTGGCGAGGTTGGTGAGGATGGCGCGGATGAAATCTTGCGGGGTGGCGGCGGGGATGAAGGGGCTGGCGGGGTCGGGGGCGAGGCCTTCGAGGGCGGCGGGGCTGGCGATGGTGGTGAGGCCGTGGCGGGCGTAGTCGAGCAGTTTGATTTTTAGGCCGGAGCCGGCGCGTAAGGGGGCGATGGCGAGGCTGGCGCGGTGCAGGGTGGGGGCGAGGTTGGGCACGCGGCCGAGGCGGTGGATTCCGGGGGGCAGGGGGTTGAGGGCGAGGGCGCAATCGCCGACGAGGTCCAGCGTGATGTCCGGGCGGCGGGCGTGCAGGCGGGGCCAGATGGTTTCGAGGAACCAGCGGAGGCCATCGAGATTGGGGAGCGAGGCGCTGCCGAGGAAGACGAGGGAGGCTAGGGCGCGCTGGGTGCCGGGGATGCGAGGGGTGGCGGCGGCGGGCATGGGGACGGTGATGACTTGGCGCTCTGGGCACATTTCGGCGATCAGGGCGGCTTCGTCGGGCTGGATGGCGACGATGCTGGAGGCTTTGTTGAGGAGCGCAATTTCATCGGCGCGGGTGAGGTGTTCGGGGCGGGGCGACAGGCCGGCGAGGGTGAGGGCGGCGTGGCGGCGGTGGAACAGATCATGGGCGATGAGGATGGATTTTCGGCCCTGGAGGGTTGGGTGATCGAGCAGGGGGGCGCGAAAGATGGTGTCGATAATCAGGGCGTCGGGGTTGCTGGCGTCGGGGTTGCTGGCGTCGGAGTTGCTGGCGGGGAGGTGGCGGGCGATCCAGTTGGTTTGTTTGGTGGTGATCGGCGCGCCGAGGATTGCGCGGTTGGGCGCGGCGCTGGGGCGGTGCGGGAGGGCGCGGCGGATGAGATTGGCGAGGGTGCGGGGTTCGGTGGCGATGAGATGCCGACCGATTGACCAGAGATGGGGGCCGAGGACGGGAATGCCGGGGTGGTGGGCGATGAGCTGATTGATGCGCGGGCGGGTGAGGAAGATGGTGACGTGGTGGCCTTCGGCGCGCCAATGGCTGATCAAAGCGTGGTTATAGGCGAGGTGTCCGGCGCGGCCGGGCACGGGCAGTTCATCGGTGATGAAGGCAAGATTGAGCGTGCGCGCACGCGCGGGCAGGCGCGTGCGGGCTTGCGGTTGGACGAGGCGATCAGGCGGCAGGGGCTTTGGCCACGCCGGCTTGATCGAGCATGGTTTGCAGCTCGCCGGACTGGAACATTTCGGTCACGATATCGCAGCCGCCGACGAATTCGCCTTTGACATAGAGCTGCGGGACGGTTGGCCAGTTGGAGAAATGTTTGATGCCTTCGCGGAGCGAATCGTCTTCCAGGACGTTCGCGGTTTTGAAGGTGACACCCATATGGGTGAGGATTTGCACCACGCGGGCGGAGAAGCCGCATTGGGGGAACATGGCGGTGCCCTTCATGTAGAGCATGACATCGTTGCTGGAGATGTCGGATTTGATGCGATCATCGATGGTGGACATTGTTGCTCCTTGGCGGATCAGGAATTCGGTGAATGGGGGCGGTTAATCGGGGGCGGAGGTTTGCAGGGCGAGGGCGTGCAGGGCGCCGCCCATGCGGCCTTGCAGGGCGCTATAGACGAGTTGGTGCTGGCGCACGCGCGACAGGCCGCGGAAGGCGGCGCTGACCACGGTTGCGGCGTAGTGATCGCCATCGCCTGCGAGGTCTTCGACCGTGATGGAGGCGTCCGGCAGGGCGGCTTTGATCAGGGCTTCGATATCGGCGGCCGCCATAGCCATGATGTGGTTCCTCTGGACTGGGTTGGGCCTGGGGGTCAGGCGAACCACTCGGCGAAAAACCGTTGATTCGCTGACCGCAGCGCTGAGATAGATATGGCTTTGCCATCGGGCAGTGTCAAATGGGCCTCGCCGTGCTGATGCGGCTCGACATGGCCGAGCTGTGTGGCGGGAATGGCGGCGGCGCTGGCGGCGGCGAGGATGCGCGCGGGATGGGGTGTTGCGATGATGTAGCGGGCTTGGTCTTCGCCGAACCAGAAAGCGTGCGGCGGCAGGGTGAGGGGCGTGTGGGTCAGGGTGAGGCCGAGCCCCGCGACGGGGTTCGCGGCGAGGGCCATTTCGGCGAGGGCGATGAGCAGGCCGCCATCCGAGATGTCATGGCACGCGGTGACGTGGCCGGCATGGATCTGGGCGCGGACGAAATCGCCGTTGGCGCGTTCGGCGGCGAAATGGATGGCGGGGGGTGCGCCATCCTCGCGGTGCAAAATTTCGCGCAGCCAGAGCGATTGGCCGAGTTCGCCGGTGGTGGCGCCGATGAGGATCAGGTGATCGCCATGGCGCGGGGCGATGCCGGTGGCGTGGGCGGCGCTGTCTATCACGCCGAGGCCGCCGATGGCGGGGGTGGGCAGGATCGGCTGGCCTTCGGTTTCGTTATAGAGCGAGACATTGCCGGAGACGATGGGGAAATCGAGCGCGCGGCAGGCGGCACCCATGCCGCGAATGGCGGCGACGATTTGGCCCATGATTGCGGGTTTTTCGGGGTTGCCGAAATTGAGATTGTCGGTGACGGCGAGCGGGGTGGCGCCGGTGGCGGTGATGTTGCGCCAGGCTTCGACGATTGCTTGCGCGCCGCCTTGTTCGGGGTCGGCGGCGCAGTAGCGGGGGGTGCAATCGGTGGTCAAAGCGAGGGCGCGTTGGGTGCCGGGGATACGAACGATGGCGGCGTCGGCTTGGCCGGGGCGTTTGATGGTTTGGCCGCCGACGGTGGCGTCATACTGGTCCCAGATCCAGTTTTTCGCGGCGAGATCGGGGCAGGCGAGCAGGCGCAGCAGGGCGGCATCGAGGCCGATTGGGTCGGCGGGCAAGCTGAGCGGCGCGGGTCGGGTTGGGAGAGAATACGGGCGTTCGTAGAGGGGGGCTTGGTCGGCCAGTGGTTGGAGCGCAATATCGGCTTCGATGCGGCCTTGGTGGCGCACAACGATGCGCCCGGTATCGGTGATGTGGCCGATGACGGCGAAATCCAGCTCCCATTTCTCGAAAATGGCGCGGGCCATGGCTTCGCGGGCGGGATTGAGCACGATGAGCATGCGCTCTTGGGATTCCGAGAGCATCATTTCATAGGCGCTCATGCCGGTTTCGCGCTGGGGCACGGCGTCGAGATCAAGGTCGATGCCGACGCCGCCCTTGCCGGCCATTTCGACCGAGGAGGAGGTGAGGCCGGCGGCGCCCATGTCCTGGATGGCGACGATGGCGTCGGTCGCCATCAATTCGAGGCAGGCTTCGATCAGGAGTTTTTCGATGAACGGGTCACCGACTTGCACGGTGGGGCGTTTTTCCTCGCTGTCGGCGGCGAATTCGGCGGAGGCCATGGTCGCGCCGTGAATGCCATCGCGCCCGGTTTTGGAGCCAACATAGACGACCGGATTACCGAGGCCGGCGGCGGCGGAGAGAAAAATTTTGTCTTGCGCGGCGATGCCGACCGTCATCGCGTTGACCAGCGGGTTGCCGTTATAGGCGGGGTGAAAATTGGTCTCGCCGCCGACGGTGGGCACGCCGACGCAATTGCCGTAACCGCCGATGCCGCGCACCACGCCATCGACCACGCGCTTGGTGACCGGGAGCGACGGATCGCCGAAGCGCAGCGCGTTGAGATTGGCGATGGGGCGCGCGCCCATGGTGAACACATCACGCAGGATACCGCCGACGCCGGTGGCGGCCCCTTGGAACGGCTCGATGAAGCTGGGGTGGTTATGGCTTTCCATTTTGAAAATGGCGGCGAGCCCCTCGCCGATATCGACCACGCCGGCATTTTCGCCGGGGCCGTGAATCACCCAGGGCGCGGTAGTGGGCAGGGTTTTCAGCCAGATGCGCGAGGATTTGTAGGAGCAATGCTCGGACCACATGACCGAGAAGATGCCAAGCTCGGTCAGGCTGGGAGTGCGGCCCATGATGGCGAGCACGCGCTGATATTCGGCATCGGACAGGCCGAAGGAGCGGGCGAGGTCGGGGGTGACGGGTTGGGTCATGTCAGGCGATTCCGATGCTGGCGAGCCCGATGCTGGCGAGTCCGATGGTGGCGAGTCCGATGGTGGCGAGGCTATCGAAGAGAGGTTTGCCGTCGGTGCCGCCGGTGAGGGGATCGATCAGGTTTTCCGGGTGCGGCATCAGGCCGAGGATGCGCAGGTTGGGCGAGAGGATGCCCGCAATATTGCGCGCGGAGCCGTTCAGATTGGCTTCTGGGGTGGCTTCCCCTGCGGGCGTGACATAGCGGAGTGCAATCAGGTTTTCGGCTTCGAGCTGGTCGAGGGTCGCGGGGGCGGCGATGTAATTGCCATCGCCATGGGCCATCGGGGCGCGGAAGACGGCGCCGCGCTGGTAATGGCTGGTGAACACCGTGTCGCTCCGCTCGACGCGCAAATGGCAATCCATCGAGAGAAACCGTAGCGATTGGTTGCGCAGCAGCGCGCCGGGGAGCAGTTGGGCTTCGGTGAGGATTTGAAAGCCGTTGCACACGCCCAGAACATAGCCGCCGCGCGCGGCATGATCGGCCACGGCGCGCATGATCGGCGATTGGGCGGCCATGGCGCCTGCGCGCAGATAATCGCCGTAGGAGAATCCGCCGGGGATCACCACCAGATCGATGTCGGTGAGGGTGGTTTCGCGATGCCAGATCAGCTTGGGTTTGTGGCCGAGGCTGGATTCCAGCGCGATGGCGATGTCACGCTCGCGATTGATGCCGGGGAACAGAATGATGCCTGCTTGCATGGTGATGCTCCGATTCCTGCGCGTCTTGCCCGGCAATGCGGGTGGACGCAACTCTTGGCTGGGTTACCGGAAATGAATTTCGCCGAGCGTGGTCAGGGTGGTGCGGTTGCTGAGGAACGGTGCGTTGAGAAAATCCCAGATCGTGTATTGCTCGGCGTAACGATGCGCCGCGGAGAGACCATCGGCCGGGAGGATGATCCGGTAGCCGCGATAGGCGGCTTGCGCGCCGGTGGCGAGCACCGCCCCTTCGGCGGCGGTGCCGGTGACAATCACGGTGCGGATATGGTCGGCGCGCAGCAGGGCGGCGAGGTTGGTGTGCAGGAATTTATCCGGGCCGGATTGGACCATCGCCTCGCCGGGGCGCGGCGCGAGTGCTGGGTTGATATCGGCGGGGTGGCCGCTGAGCACATAGGAATAGAGGATGGTGGCGTGGGCGGCGCGGGCGCGGGCGAGCAGGGCGGCGACCGGCTTGACGCTGGCGAGGCAGCGCGGGCGGTGCGTGGCGTTGCAGGTTTGCGAGACGAAATCGAGCAGGAGCAAGGCTGTGGTTTTGGGGTTGAGGGTGACGGCGACCGGTTTGGGGGCGGCGGGCGGCTTGACGCTCGACCAGGTGTTGAGGACGCTCTGCGCCTGGGCGGCTTGTGGGATGGCGGCGGTGAGCAAGATGGTGGCGAGGCGCGTCAGCGGGCCGACGAGACGAGTGGGGCGGGGCATTTTTGGTTCCTGGTGGCGATGATCGGTCAGGTGAAGGGCGAAGCGCGTGAGGTTGGTTTAATCAGATACGGGCGAGCGGCGTAAAGTGCGTTATGGGCGTTGCGCCCGTAATTCTTGCACGGTCACCGGGAGCCCGCGACGCAGCCGCGTGCTGAGGGCGGCTTCATAGCGCTGCCAGAGAATGCCGACGCCGATGAAAGCAAGCCCGATTAGGGTGAGTGCTAAGGAAAACAACAGGCTGTTTTCGAAGATGGTGCTGGCCAAAACGCAATGATCAGAAAGAGTAGGCCAAAACCCATGGAAATAGCTAAGTCGCCCGTGCCGAGTTCGATGGAGGCCCCGAACAATAAGGGGGCAAAATCGATGCTGATGAACCATAGGGTGATGGCCTTAGGTAGACTCCGAGCCTGATCACGCGGCGTGGCGGGGCTTATTTTTGGGGGGCGCATATTTCTGCGCAGCAGGCGCTGATTGCCCCGATGCAATCGGGAGCCGGATACCGCAAAGGACAGACCATGGACGACGAGCGGCAGGTTTATATGATTGGCAGCGGCATTGGCGCGCTGGCGGCGGCGGCCTTTATGATCCGCGATGGCGCGATGGGCGGGCATTGCATTACGATTTATGACGCGTTGCCGGTGCTTGGCGGCAGCCTTGATGGGTCTGGCACGGCGGCGGCGGGTTATTCGATGCGGGGCGGGCGGATGCTGACCACGGACAATTACGAATGCACCTGGGGTTTGTATAAGACGATCCCCTCGCTCACCGACCCGGCCATTTCGGTTTATGATGAGACGGTGGCGTTTAACACGCCCGCGACCGCCCATGCGCAGGCGCGGTTGGTCGATCGGAATCGGGCGATTTTGGATGTGGCTTCGATGGGATTTTCGATGGCGGACCGGCTGGAGTTGCTCAAATTGACCGAGGCGAGCGAGGCCAAGCTTGGTGATAGTTGCATTACCGACTGGCTATCACCACCGTTTTTTACCACCAATTTTTGGTTCATGTGGCAAACCACTTTTGCCTTTCAGCCTTGGCATAGTGCGGTGGAGTTTCGGCGTTATTTGCACCGCTTTGTGAAAGAATTCACCCGGATTGAGACGCTTGCGGGGGTGAAACGGACGATTTACAATCAGAATGATTCGCTGGTGCGCCCGTTAGTGGCGTGGTTGACGGCCAAAGGCGTGCGGTTTGAGTGTGATTGTCAGGTGACCGCGATGGCGATGGGCGCGGTTGCGGGCAAGGCTGCGGTGACGGGGCTGACGGTGCGCGGCCGCGATGGCGATCGGCAGGTTGCGGTGGGGGCGGATGATTTGGTTTTGCTCCAGAATGGCTCGATGACCGATGCGTCCAGCGTTGGCACGATGACGCAAGCACCTGCACGGCTGACCAAGGCCGATAGTGGCGGCTGGGCGCTGTGGGAGGCGCTGAGCGCGCGCGATCCGGAATTTGGCAATCCGGCTGCGTTTAACCGTTCTATTGCGGAAAGTTATTGGGCATCATTTACCGTGACGCTGCATGACACGGTGTTTTTTGATCAGATGGCGGCGTTTTCGGGCAATCAGGCGGGAACTGGCGGGTTGGTGACGTTTACGGATTCTAACTGGCTGATGTCGATTGTATTGGCGCATCAGCCGCATTTTGCCAATCAGCCGGCCAATGTGCGGGTGTTTTGGGGTTATGCGCTGCATCCTGATCGGATTGGCAATTTTGTTGCTAAGTCGCTGTCGGATTGTTCGGGCGCAGAAATTTTGCAGGAATTGGCCGGGCATTTGAATTTTGACGTGGCGACGAGTTTTGCCACCGCGAACTGCATTCCTTGCCGGATGCCTTATATTACCAGCATGTTTATGCCGCGCAAACCGGGCGACCGGCCGCTGCCGATTCCGAAATCCAGCCATAATTTGGCGCTTGTTAGTCAGTTTGTGGAGATTCCCGAGGATACTGTGTTTACCGTCGAATATTCGGTGCGGGTGGCGCAGATGGTGGTGTATCAATGGCTTGGGATTGAGTTGGAAATTCCGCCGATCCTGCATCATGACCGCTCGCTGGGGGTGGCGTTTGATGCGCTGGCGAAGGCGTTTGCGTGATGGTGCGATGCTCCGGTGATGCCACAACCTGGGTCAAAGGTTAGGGGATTTATCCGTATGGTGGGGGTGAGATGAGATTATTGTTGGTTGTGATCGGTGGTGCTTTCGCGTGCGGCTTGTTTGCTCATGCATCGGCCTCCGGGATTGCGGCTCCGATGGCTGACCGGAGGCCTGCGGCGATTGCGACTGGCAAGCTGCTGTTTCGCAATAATTGCGCGATTTGTCATAAGGCTTCCGGGGTCGGCGGTATTCATTTTGGCAAGGTGGCGTCTGCCAATTTGCAATCGCCGCATCTCGAAATGGTTTACCATAACAAGGACAGCTTGATCGCTCGGGCTATTATCGACGCTGAGGATCAGCATGATCGACCGCTCAATCATGTGATGCCTGCGTGGCGGGGACGCCTCACTGGCATGCAGGTGCAGGATATTATTGCGTATCTGCGCACATTACACGCTTAGAGCGCGATCGTTTTACAACGAAGCGCTCTAAGTTTGTTTTTTCGTTGATCCACCCTATTGGTTGGTTGGGCTGGGGGATACGAGGGGTGCGCGGGTTGTTGAAGGACAATCACGATGGCGTGAGGTGATGTTGAAATGCATCACTGATTGACCCACACGGATGCGAATACATCAGTGGGGGTGGTTGAGTGATTCGATTATTCACGCAGTTTGCAGCGCGGCGCTTTGTGGGCAGTAAAGTGCCTGAAATCACTTTGGCCTTTTGGGTTGCGAAAATTCTCTCGACCGCGATGGGCGAAGCGACGTCTGACTATTTGGTGTTTCATACCAATCCGTATGGGGCGGTGGCGGCGGGGGCGGTGGGGTTTGTGCTCGCGTTGGTGCTGCAAATGGCGCTGCGGCGCTATCATCCGCTGGCGTATTGGCTGCTGGTGGTGATGGTGAGTGTGTTTGGCACGATGCTCGCTGATGTGATCCATGTGGTGCTGGGGGTGCCGTATGCGCTGTCGAGCGCTGGGTTTTTGCTGGCGCTGGGGGCGATTTTACTCGGTTGGTATTGGAGCGAGGGGACGCTGTCGATCCATAGTATTGTGACGGGACGGCGCGAGGGGTTTTACTGGGCGACGGTGATGGCGACGTTTGCGCTGGGGACGGCGGCCGGGGATTTGACCGCTGCGACCTTTGGACTTGGGTATTTGCCCTCGGCGATATTGTTCACGGGGCTGTTTGCGCTGCCGGGCTTACTGTATGCGGCGGGGCGGTTGAATGCGATTGCCGGGTTCTGGCTCGCTTATATTTTGACCCGGCCGATGGGGGCTTCGTTTGCCGACTGGGCGGACAAGCCGGTCGCGATGAGCGGGTTAGGCTATGGCACGATGGCCGTTAGTGCGGTGTTGAGCGCGGCGGTGGCCATCGCGGTGGGATATATTGCGCTCCGGCATTGGCTTGGGTTGGTGCGGGCGCTGGCGTGAGCCGAAGCAACGCCGGCCTGAGCGGATTGGCTTGCCCAGGCCGAAGTGCGGATGATCGGGTTGTGACGTGATGGCCTCAGCTTGCTTTGAGGTGGCGGAACATTGCAGCGCGGGCGGCGTCGTCCATTTCGGTTTTGAAGGCGTGGCGATCCTTGAGGGCGGCGGCGCGGGCGGCGGCGGGGCGGGCATTCACCGTATCGAGCAGGCGCTTGACCTCGGGGAAGCGGGTCCAGGGATTATCATCACCGGTGACGAAGGGGACCATGCGCGCCCAACCCCAGACGGCCATGTCGAGCACGGTGTAGTTTTCGCCGAGCATGAAGGATTTGCCGACGAGATGGGCATTGAGGATCGACCAGTGACGGTCCGCCTCGAAGGCGTAGCGTTGGAGGGCATAGTCCGGAATAGGGGCCGATGCCGGTGGCGACGAACATCATCCAGGAGAGAAAAGCGCCGCGCTCGGCGGGCGTTGGACCGAACTGGCCGGTTTTTTCGGCGAGGTAGATCAGGATGGCGTTGCTATCGAAAACGGTGGTGTCGCCATCGACGATGACGGGCAACTTGTTATTGGGGTTGAGGGCGGTGAAAGCAGGCGCGAATTGTTCGCCCTTGCGGGTATCGACCGGCATTGGCTCGTAGGCGAGGCCCATTTCTTCGAGGCAGAGCGCGATTTTCATCGGGTTGGGGGCGAGGCTGTAGTAGAATTTGATCATGGTTTTGCTCCGCGGCTGGCGGCCGCTGCGGGATGCGAGCGGCGATGGTTTCGCTATCGTGGCGTCTATAGCGAAGGGAGCCGTGCGGTTCAAATGATGGCGGAGGCGGGTTGGGCGGGCCGCACAAAAAAACCGGCCCCGTTGCGGGGGCCGGTTGGTTTCGCGGGTTGGAGGGCGCGAAAAAATTAGGCGGAGTAATACATTTCGAATTCGACGGGGTGAGGCGTGTGCTCGAAGCGGTAGACTTCGCCCCATTTGAGTTCGATGTAGCTTTCGATTTGTTCTTTGCTAAACACATCGCCCGCGAGCAGGAAGTCGTGATCGGCGGCGAGGGCGCCGAGGGCTTCGCGGAGGCTGCCGCAGACGGTGGGGATGCCTTTGAGTTCTTCGGGGGGTAGGTCGTAGAGGTCCTTGTCCATCGGGTCGCCCGGATGGATTTTGTTTTTGATCCCGTCGATCCCGGCCATCGCGATGGCGGCGTAAGCGAGGTAGGGGTTTGCTGTCGGGTCTGGGAAGCGGACTTCGACGCGTTTGGCTTTGGGGTTGGTGGTGTAGGGGATGCGGCAGGAAGCGGAGCGGTTGCGCGCGGAATAGGCGAGCAGCACGGGGGCTTCGAAGCCGGGGATTAGGCGTTTGTAGCTATTGGTGCTTGGGTTGGTGAAGGCGTTGATGGCTTTGGCGTGTTTGATGATGCCGCCGATGAAATAGAGGCACATTTCGGAAAGATCGGCGTAGCCATTGCCCGCGAACAGGGGTTTGCCGTTTTTCCAGATCGATTGGTGGGTGTGCATGCCCGAGCCGTTATCGCCGTAGATGGGCTTGGGCATGAAGGTGGCGGTTTTGCCGTAGGAATGGGCGACGTTGTGGACGCAGTATTTATAGATCTGCATCTGGTCGGCCATTTTGGTGAGCGAGTTGAAGCGGGTGCCGAGCTCGTGCTGGCTTTGCGCGACTTCGTGATGGTGTTTTTCGATCGGCAGGCCCATTTCGCCCATGGTGGCGAGCATTTCGGCGCGCAGATCGCTATCGCCATCGACCGGGGGGACCGGGAAATAGCCGCCTTTGACGCCGGGGCGGTGGCCCATATTGCCTTCCGGGTAATCCTTCAGCGAGGAGCCGGGGCCTTCCATGCTATCGACCTGGTAGGTGCCGAAATTGCCGCCGGTGCCAAAGCGCACGCTGTCGAAAATGAAGAACTCGGCTTCGGCGCCGACCACGATGGTGTCACCGATGCCGGTTGATTTCAGGTAGGATTCGACGCGCTTGGCGGTGCCGCGCGGATCGCGGGCGTAGCCCATGCCGGTGGAGGGTTCGATGATGTCGCAGAACAGGATCATGCTCGGCTTGGCGGCGAACGGGTCCATCACGGCGGTTTCGGCGTCGGGCATCAAGATCATGTCCGACTCGTTGATCGCTTTCCAGCCAGCGATGGAGGAGCCATCGAACATGATGCCATCGCGGAAGGCGTCCGCGTCCATGGTGGATATGTGCTGGGCGGTGTGCTGCCATTTGCCGCGCGGATCGGTGAAGCGGAGATCGACATATTCGACGCCGTTCTCCTTCATCATGTCCATCGCCTTGCTGATCGCATCGCCAGTTGCGGGCTTTTTCGCCATTCGAAGTCTCCCTGAGGGTCGTGAAGCGGCGCCGCCCCGTGCGACGCCGCTGTGATCGGGTTAAGGCACAATTCCGGGTGGGCCGGAAGGTGCGGGTGGATGAAATCTGACTGAGACCGAGATTGGGTGGACTGAAATCGGTCTTGGGTCAGGGTGTGAGCGAAATATTAGATCGCCGCCTCGCCTTTTTCGCCGGTGCGGATGCGGATGACTTCCTCGATCGTGGAGACGAAAATTTTGCCATCGCCGATGCGCCCGGTGCGTGCGGCGTTGGTGATGGCTTCGATGGCGCGTTCGGCGACGGCATCTTCGCAAATCACTTCGATTTTCACCTTGGGGAGGAAATCAACGACATATTCCGCGCCACGATACAGCTCGGTATGGCCTTTTTGCCGACCAAAGCCTTTCGCTTCAGTGACGGTGATGCCCTGCAATCCGACTTCGTGAAGGGCTTCCTTCACCTCGTCGAGCTTGAACGGTTTGATGATCGCTTCGATTTTCTTCATCCGCTCCTCGCCCTTGTGCCGGGCGGCCTCCTTGTTGCGCAGCTTTGATCCAATTTTCTCGCCGCCAACCCGCAGGAGCGCAATTGATCGACGAGCAGTCCGTTATCGCAGTTCGTGATCAGCATAAAGCATAGGGCGTGCCAAGACCATGGGTAACGGGTTTTTTGCCGATGAGGCAGCGGGATCGGCGCGAAAACGAGCAGATTGTGCCTATCAAATAATCAGCGCTTGCCGATCGGGCCGGGCGGGCCGATATTGGCGGTTCGCATGGGGCGTGGTCCGGCGTTGGGCCGATTGGGAGACGGAGCAAAATTGTGCGCGAGATGAATTCGCTGTTGGAGGCCACCGGGACCACGATTTTCACCGTGATGTCCGCGCTGGCGGTGCAGCATGGCGCGATTAATTTGGGCCAGGGATTTCCCGACGAGGATGGGCCGGATTTGGTGGTGGCGGCGGCGGCGGCAGCGCTGGGCGATGCGCGCTTGGGGCCGACGCGCAACCAATATCCGCCGCTGACCGGGGTGCCGGTGCTGCGCGAGGCGGTGGCGGCCGCGAATAAGCGGTTTTATGGGCTGGCGATTGACGCGCAGAGCGAGGTGGTGGTGACCTCCGGGGCGACCGAGGCGCTGACCGCTTGTTTGATGGCGCTGCTCAATCCGGGCGATGAGGTGGTGCTGATTGAGCCAACCTATGATATTTATGTGCCGGTGGTGAAATTGCTGGGCGCGGTGCCCAAGCTGGTGCGGCTGGAACCGCCGCGTTGGGAATTGCCCCGGGCGGCGCTGGAGGCGGCGTTTTCGCCGCGCACCAAGCTGTTGCTCCTCAATTCGCCGATGAACCCGACGGGTAAGGTGTTTGGGGTCGAGGATTTGGATTTCATTGCGGATTTATGCGTGCGTCATGACATCTATGCAGTGTGTGACGAGGTTTATGAGCATCTGGTGTTTGACGGCGCGGCGCATATTCCGCTGATGACGCGGCCAGGGATGCGCGAGCGCTGTGCGCGGATTGGCAGTGCGGGCAAGACGTTTAGTTTGACCGGCTGGAAGGTGGGCTATGTCAGTGCGCCACGGGCGATGGCGGCGGTGATTGCGAAGGCGCATCAGAATTTGACCTTTACCACGCCGCCGCATTTGCAGCGTGCGGTGGCGGTGGGGCTCGCGCAGGATGATGATTATTTTGCCGAGATTGGGGCGCGGCTGGCGGCCAAGCGCACGCGCTTGAGCGCAGGGCTGGCTTCGGTTGGATTTGTGCCGCTCGCGACCCGTGGCTCGTATTTCGTGACGGCGGATTTCTCGGCATTCGGGTTTGACGGGGATGATGTGGCGTTTTGCCGCTATATGGTCGAGCAGGCGGGGGTGGCGGCGATTCCGGTTTCGGCATTTTATGCCGGGGCCGCGCCGCGCCATTATGTGCGGTTCGCCTTTTGCAAGCAGGATGCGCTGTTGGATGAGGCGATTGAGCGGCTGACGCGGCATTTTGCGCCCCAGCGATTGACGCGGAGCGCGCAGACGGCCTAAATCGGCCTCGGTGGCGGACGTAGCTCAGTTGGTAGAGCGCCGGTTTGTGGTACCGGTTGTCGCGGGTTCGATCCCCGTCGTTCGCCCCATTTTGCTCCCCCCCTTATTCGCGCTTGATCGATGATGGATAATAGATACTGCATCGGGTTGATTCTCGCGGGCGGTCGCGGGTTGCGCATGGGCGGGGCCGATAAGGCGCTGCTGGAGGTGCGCGGGCGCCGCTTGATGGCGCATACGCTGGCGCGATTGGCACCGCAGGTGGATCAGGTGATGGTGGCGGCGGGGGCTGAGCCTGAGCGTGCTGTGGCGCGCTTTGGCGGGCAATTTCCGGGGATGATCGCGCTGGGGGATGGCGAATTTGCCGGTTTAGGGCCGTTGGCGGGGATTTTGGCTGGGCTGCGCTGGGCCGAGCAGGCCGGGGTGGCGCAGATTTTGAGCGTGCCGGTGGATACGATTTTTATGCCGCTTGATTTGCGTGCGCGGCTGGGGGCGGCGCCGACGGTGGTTGAGCATGGCGGGCGGCTGCATCATTTGGTCGCGCTATGGCCGAGTGCGGCGGCTGAGCCATTGGCCGCATTTCTGGCGGCACCGGGGGCGCATCGGGTGCGCGATTTTGCGGCGTCGATTGGGATGCGGACAGTGCGCTTTGATCATCCGGGCGATCCGTTCATGAATATCAACACGCCAGAGGATTTGGCGGCGGCGGAGAGGGTTGGTGAATAGCGTGTTGACCAGCGGGATTGGCGATTTTTTATATGCGGTGGTGGCGCTGTTCGTGATTATCGATCCGATTGGCACCGGCATTGTGTTTGCCGCGCTGACGGTCAAGGATGCGCCGGCGAAGTGCCATGCGATGGCGCGGCGGGCCTCGATTGTGAGTTTTGTGGTGCTGCTGGTGTTTGGCATTGCCGGTGAGGCGCTGCTGCGGGTGTTGGGGATTGGGATTCCGGCCTTGCAGATTGCCGGTGGCGCGCTGCTGTTTCTGTCGGCCAAGGACATGGTGACGGCCAAGCATGAATTGCGCTCGACCGATGAGGAGCGTGCGGCGGTGACGGCGACGGGCGAGGATATCAGCGTGTTTCCGCTGGCGATTCCGCTGATTGCCGGGCCAGGGGCGATGACCACGATGATTTTGCTCCATGCCAAGGCCGGGTCTGATGTGGTGGCGATTATCGCGGTGACGCTGGCGTTGGCGGTGTTGATTATCGGCACGTTCATTGCGATGCGCGCCTCGCGGCTGCTGGCGCATTTGACCGGGGTGACCGGGGCGAGCGTGATGGGGCGGGTGCTGGGGATTTTGGTGGCGGCGCTGGCGGCGCAATTTATGATTGAGGGGTTGCGCACGGCGTTGCATCTGTAACCCTGCGTTGAACGTTACGGTTCTCGCTGGTAAATTAGTGATTTATCAAGGCGATGCAGATTAACATTTTGTTGACCAGCGCAAAAATCTGCGGCAGAGACGATGGTTTGGAGGAGCCCGATCATGACGCGATCCGAATTGGTGGCGGCGTTGGCCGAAGAGCACAAGCATTTGACCCTTGGCGATATTGAGCGGGTGGTCACCGCGATTTTTGATGAAATGACGGCGGCGCTGGCGGAAGGCGGGCGGGTTGAGCTGCGCGGCTTTGGGGCGTTTTCGGTGAAGCGGCGGCGTGCGCGGGTGGGGCGCAATCCGCGCACCGGGGAGACGGTTGAGGTGGCAGAGAAGAGTGTGCCGTTTTTTCGCGCGGGGCGGGAATTGCGCGAAATGGTCAATGAGGGTAGCCCGGCGAAAGCCAGTTCATCCCGGGCGGCCAAGCGCGATGGAGTTTCCCTCTGAAAACCGTTCGATTGATTTTTGGCGCGCTGGTTATTTTGCTGCTGGCGATATTTTTGCTCTCCAATCGTGAGGCGGTGCCGGTTGGGTTTTGGCCGCTGGGCACGCTGACCGAATTGCCGCTGAGTGTGGTGGTGCTGGTGGGCCTGGTGCTGGGCGTGCTGGTGGGCCTGCTTTGGCATTTGCCAGCCCGGATGGGGGCGATGCGGCGGGCGAAGCGGGCGGAGAAGCAGATTGCCAGCATGCAGGCGGCAAGCACGGTGAAGCCGGTCGAGATTGCCCCTGCGCGGACTGCCGCGCCACCACCCGCATAGCGGGCGGCATGAACGCCCCTTCCCGGCTGATTGCCGCCATTGATACTGCGGATGCGGTGCAGGCGGCGCGGCTAATTGCGGCGCTGCGCCCGCATGTGGGGCTGATCAAGCTGGGGCTGGAGGTTTTTTGCGCGCATGGGCCTGCTTGCCTTGATTGGGCGGGCGGCGCGCCGGTGTTTTTGGATTTGAAGCTGCACGATATTCCCAATACGGTTGCGGGCGCGATGCGGGCATTGCTGGGCCGGCCACCCGCGATGGTCACGTTGCATGCGGCGGGCGGGGCGGCGATGATTACCGCTGCGCGCACGGCGGCGGAGGCGGCGGGGTCAGCGCGGCCGCGCTTGCTCGCGGTGACGGTGTTGACCAGTTTGGCGCCCGCGGATTTGGCGGCGACGGGGGTGATGGCGACGCCGGGTGAGCAGGTTTTGCGGCTGGCGCGGCTGGCGCTGGATGCCGGGGCGGATGGGTTGGTGTGCAGCGCCTCGGAGATTGGCGCGATCAGGGCGGCGTTTGGTGCTGAGCCGATTTTGGTGGTGCCGGGGATCAGGCCGATAGGGTCGGCGCAGGATGATCAGGCGCGCACCGCGACGCCCGCGGCGGCGATGGCTGCGGGGGCGGATTATTTAGTGGTCGGGCGGCCGATCACCCAGGCGGCTGATCCGGCGGCGGCGGCGGCGGCGATTGGCGCCGAGATGGCGGTGGCGGTATGATTGCGGTTAAAATTTGCGGGATTAATAGCGAGGCATCCTATCGTGCGGCGGTGGCGGTGGGGGCGACGTGGTTGGGGTTTAATTTTTATCCGCGTTCGCCGCGCTGGGTGACGCCTGAGCACGTGGTGGCGATGGCGGGGGATGATTGGGCGCCGAGCGTGGGCTTGTTTGTTGAGCCGGAGGATGCGGCGATTTGTGCGGTGCTGGGCGCCTGCCGCTTGGATGTGCTGCAGCTTTATGCCAGCGCCGAGCGCTGCCGGGCAGTGCGCGAGAGGTTTGGCTTGCCGGTATGGCGGGCGGTTGGGGTGAGCGCGCTGGCTGATTTGCCGCGGGATGATGAGGGGTTGGACGGGTTTGTGATCGAGGCGAAGGCGCCCGATGGGGCGGATCGTCCGGGCGGGAATGGGCTGCGGCTTGATTGGGCGATGCTGCGCGGCTGGCGATCACCCGCGCCGTGGTTGCTGGCGGGCGGGTTGACGGTGGAGAATGTGGGGGCGGCGATTGCCGCGAGTGGCGCGCATGCGGTGGATGTGGCGTCCGGGGTGGAAACCGCGCCGGGGCAGAAATCGGCGGCGCTGATTGAGGCGTTTGTGGTGGCGGCGCGTCAGGCTTGCGAGACCGGGCAATAATAGGTCGCACGGTTTGATTGCACGATCCGGGTGATGCCCGCGCAGCGCGGCGGACCGGGGCATTGGGCGCAGGGCGCGCCAGCGCGGTCATAAACGCGCCACGCATGTTGGAAATAGCCAAGTTCGCCGGAGGGTTGGGCGTAGTCACGCAGGCTGGAGCCGCCGGCGGCGATGGCATCGCTTAGGGTTTCGCGGATCGCGGCGATCAGGGTGGTTAGGCGTTTGCGGCTGAGTTTGCCGGAGGGGGTGGTGGGGTTGATGCCTGCGCGGTGCAGGGCTTCGCTCGCATAGATATTGCCGATGCCCGCGATGAGGGCTTGATCGAGGAGCGAAATTTTGATGGCGCTGGATTTGCCCGCGAGGGCGCGGGCGAGATAGGTCAGTGTGAGGGCTGGCTCCAGCGGTTCGGGGCCGAGTTTGGCGAGCAGCCAATGCTGATCCTCGGCCTCGGTGGCGACCAGATCGAGCGCGCCGAAGCGGCGGGGATCGACAAAGCCGACCACCCGGCCCGATGCGGTGTAGAGCGAAAAATGCTGATGGGGTTGGGGCGCTTGATCGATGGTCATGCGCCCTGACATGCCGAGATGGATCAACAGCGAAAAACCGCGATCAAGGCGGAGCAGAATATATTTGCCGCGCCGACGGAATCCGGCGACGCGCGCGCCGGTGAGGGCTTGGACCAGGCCATCGGGCACGGGCCAGCGCAAATCGCTGCGGGCAAGTTCGGTGCGGGCGATGATTTGGCCGGTCAAGGCGGCATCGAGCCCGCGCATTACGGTTTCAACTTCGGGGAGTTCCGGCATGATCGGTTTGAGGCTATAGACTGGGATGATGAGCGAGACCAGCATAGGCGATACCGTCGATTTTGGGTTTTCCACGGTGCTGCGGGCGGAAAAATCCGCGCGGGTGCGCGATGTGTTCGATAGCGTGGCACGGCGCTACGACATCATGAATGATTTGATGTCATTGGGGGTGCATCGGCTTTGGAAGCGCGAGTTCGTCACAGCACTCGGGCCACGGCCAAATTTGCGCCTGCTCGATTTGGCGGGCGGCACCGGGGATATCAGCTTTCAGTGGCGCAAACGCGGCGGCGGGCCGGTTTTGCTGAGTGATATTAATGGCTCGATGCTTTCGGTGGGGCGGGCGCGGGCGGAAAATCACGGCTTGGTCGAGGGGATTTCTTGGCTGGTGACCGATGCGGAGGCGCTGCCGCTGCCCGATGGGGTGGTGGACCGGGTGAGCATGGCGTTCGGGTTGCGCAATTGCACCAATAAGGAGCGGGTGCTGGCCGAGGCAAGGCGGGTGCTCAAGCCGGGGGGGCGGTTTTTTTGCTTGGAGTTTTCCAAGTTGCAGATCGCGGTGGCGGCTCCGCTTTATGAGAATTGGTCGTTCAAGGCGTTGCCCGAGATTGGCGCGCTGGTGGCGAAGGACCGGGAGAGTTATCAATATTTGGCCGAAAGCATCAGGATGTTTCCCGATCAGGAGACATTGGCGGCGATGATGCGGGGGGCTGGGTTTGCGCGGGTGAGTTTTCGCAATTTGAGCGGCGGGATTGCGGCGATTCATGCGGGTTGGCGGCTGTGAGCGGGGCGCCGGACCTCACCGGCAAGCGGATTTTATTGATTATTGCGGGCGGGATTGCGGCCTATAAGGCGCTGGAATTGATCCGGTTGCTGCGCCAAGCGGGGGCTTCGGTGCGCGCCGTGCTGACGCGGGGTGGGGCGGAGTTTGTGACCGCGTTATCGGTGCAGGCTTTGTGCGAGGACCGGGTTTATACTGAGCTATTTTCGCTCACCGAGGCGAGCGAGATGGGGCATATTCAGCTCTCGCGCAGTGCGGATTTGCTGGTGGTGGTGCCGGGATCGGCGGATATTTTGGCGAAAATGGCGGCGGGGCTTGCCGATGACCTCGCCAGCACCCTGCTGCTCGCGACCGACAAGCCGGTTTTGGTGGCCCCTGCGATGAATGTGCGGATGTGGCAGCACGCGGCGACGATTGCCAATATGGCGACATTGCGCGGGCGTGGTGTGGAAATGGTCGGGCCTGACGAGGGGCCGATGGCGTGCGGCGAATTCGGGCCGGGGCGATTGGCGGAGCCGACCGTGATTTTATCCGCGATTGCGGCGCTGCTGCGGCCGGCAGGCGCGTTGGCGGGGTATCATGCGGTGGTGACCAGCGGGCCGACGCATGAGCCGATTGATCCGGTGCGGTATTTGGCCAATCGGAGTTCTGGGCGGCAGGGCCATGCGATTGCGGCATCGCTGGCGCGATTAGGGGCGCGGGTAACGCTGATTTCCGGGCCGGTATTTCTCGCCGACCCGCCCGGCGTTGCGGTGGTACGGGTGGAGACGGCGCGGGAGATGTTCGCGGCGGTGCAGGCGGCGATGCCTGCGGATATCGCGGTATTTTGCGCGGCAGTCGCGGATTGGCATGTTGTGCCGCGGGACACCAAGCTGAAAAAGGCGGCGGGGATGCCGGTGTTCGATTTGCATGAGAACCCCGATATTCTGCGCGAAATTTCGATGTTAGGGGCGGCGCGCCCGCGCTTGGTGATTGGCTTTGCGGCGGAGACTGAGGATGTGGCTGAGCAGGCGGCGCAAAAAAGGGTGCGCAAGGGCTGTGACTGGATTGTGGCGAATGATGTGCGTGAGGAGACCGGCATTATGGGCGGTGCGGAGAATGAAATTATGTTGGTGACTGAGGCGGGGAGCGAGATTTGGCCGCGGGCCCCCAAGGAGGCGGTTGCTGACCGGCTTGCGGCGCGGATTGCATCGGTGTTTGCGGCATGATTGAGGTATTGCTCAAGCGATTGGCGCATGGTGCGGATTTGCCGCTGCCTGCTTATGCGAGCGCGGGGGCGGCGGGGATGGATATTTGCGCGGCGGTGAGCGAGGATTTGGTGTTAGCGCCGGGAGCGCGGGCGCTGATCCCAGCCGGTTTTGCGATGGCGTTGCCGCCCGATTATGAGTTGCAAATTCGGCCACGTTCGGGCCTTGCGCTGAAATCGGGGATTATGGTGGTGAATAGTCCGGGCACGATTGATGCTGATTATCGCGGCGAGGTGCAGATTTTGCTGCTGAATGCCGGTGCGGATCATTTTGTGGTGACGCGGGGGATGCGGATTGCGCAAGGCGTGTTAGCGCCGGTTTATCGGGCGGTGTGGCGCGAGAGCGAAACGCTGGAGGCGACGGCGCGCGATGCGGGCGGGTTTGGCAGCACGGGGCTTAATGATATTTCGCTCCCGATGGGGGGATGAACCGGCGTGATTGAGCCGATGCCGTTGCCGACCAGCTATTTATTCGCACCAGGCCATCGTGCGGACCGGTTTGATAAGGCGCGTGATTCTGGCGCTGGCATGGTGGTGCTCGATTTAGAGGACGCGGTTGATCCGCGTGACAAGGCGACCTCCCGTGCGGCGATTGCGGCTTGGATTGCCGGGGCGGCGGGAATGGCTGAGCGCTTTGGGGATATGATGATCCGATGGGTCTGAACGTGTCGCCGATGGCGCATGGTGTGGTGCCGTTCGATCCTGGTGTGATGCGGGCGTTGGGGTGGCGGTGACCATGCCAAGGCGCGCGACAGGGTTGGTCAGATCAATGGTTCGGTAAACCGTCCGCGATCATGGGGCGGCGCATAAGGCTCCGGCCAGAACTCGACGATTTTCATGATTTTGTCGCCTGCGAGGGTGAAAAACGAGATCGCGCGCCCCTGTTGGACGCCATCGGTCACGGAGACGTCCGAAACGACCGTCTCGCCCTGCGCGACGATCTGATTGATGGTGAAGCGCCATGGCCCGTGTGCGGGGTATTCGGCGTTGAGCAGCGCGAAATTTCGTGCGCCGCGGATCAATTCGCCGGACTGCGGCCATTCCAGGGTAAATTCCTGTGCCAGGACGGCCCCGACCGCATGGAAATCATTGGTCGCCATCAGTCGCCAGAATTCTATCACAAGGGCGTTAGCGTCGAAATCGCTGGCCGGTGACCTCATCGCAGCGAAACCCCCCCTGAAATGTCGCGCAGAGCGCGCTAATCAGTTGGTCCGATGCGCGAGACCATGCCCCGGGCACCGATAACCAAAAATTTTTTGCTTTTTTACAAAAAAGCAGTCTTACCCTTAACCTACCTTAAATCCGGCGGCGTAGCCTCGGTTTTCAGCGCGGTGACCATGTCGTCGAGCGTCATCGACTGCGAGGCATCGCTGCCGAGGCGGCGGAGCGAAACGGTTTGTTGCTCGGCTTCGCGGCGGCCGACGACGAGGATGTTGGGGACCAAGGCGAGGCTGAGGTCGCGGATTTTTGCGTTGATTTTTTCGTTGCGGGTGTCGCTGATGACTGAGAGGCCGGCTGCTTTGAGGGTGGCGGCGACGTGTTCGGCGTAGTCATTCGCGTCGGTGACG
>NCBV01000025.1 GCA_002279355.1 Acidiphilium sp. 37-60-79 | reverse complement strand
CCCGAAAATAGCAACGATATTCCGAACTGGCCGACGCCGCCCGATGAAATCTATGAGGCCGCAGCCGCCCGCGAAATCGAAACGCCGCCCGCCAGTGACAACTCGGAAGGAGGCGAGCAATGACCTCCATCGAATCCATCGCCGCCCGGCTTAACCTTCACCGCGCGGGGCGTGAATGGCGCGGGTCATGCCCGGCTTGCGGGTATAACAAGGATGCCTTCACTCTTTCAGCAACTCGTGCTGGCAGGGTCATGGGCTTTTGCGCCTCATGCAGAGATCAACCCGCCATCCGGGCGGCGCTGGGGGCCGCTACACCACCCAGCCGCACCAACGACCCTCGCGACGACGCCAAGCCCGCTGAGGCCCGCGCCAAGGCCGCCGAACGCGCGCTGAAACTCTGGGCCGGTAGCGAGACAATCCGCCCAGGCGATCCGGTGCATCAATACCTGACCCGGCGCGGCTTGGCGGCGCTCACCTCGTCAACCGTGCTGCGCTACCGGCGCGATACACCGCACCCATCCGGGGGGGGAAGCCACCCAGCCATGATCGCACTGGCGCAGGATGCCGCTGGAAGCCCCGTCGCCATCCACCGCACATATCTCACGTTCGATGGTCGAAAAGCCGTTCTCGATCCGCCCAAGGCCAGCCTTGGCCCGATATTCGGCGCGGCGATCCGCCTTTCGCCACCCGGAGGCGATCTGGTGATCGGCGAGGGCATCGAAACCGCCGCCAGCGCCGGGCTGATCCTCGGCAAACCGGCATGGGCTGGCGTCGCCGCTGGCAACATTCGCAGCAAACTGGATTTACCACCATCGGTGCGCAGTATCATCATCGCCGCCGATAACGACGCGCCCGGCATCGAAGCCGCCGAAGCCGCTGCTAGGCGCTGGCAGGGCGAGGGCCGCGCCGCGCGGATCGTCAAGCCCAATCTGCCCGGTGCGGATTTTGCGGACGTTCTGATGCAGCGTGAGGGGGTGAAGCAATGAACAAGCAACCCCGCCGCGCCGATCTGCGGGCCGCTAAGGCCATGATGGGCGAAACCGTGATGACCGATCCCGCGCCGATTGCGTCGGCAACAGACACGCCGGAACTCAGCATCAGCGACCATGCAATCCCAGCCGAGACCGCGCAAAAAGCCATCGAACGCTTGGCGAAACTAACCGCCATCGAATACGACCAGAGCCGCACCGCCGAAGCCGATGCATTAGGCATCCGCGTGACCACCCTGGATGATGAAGTCCGCAAGGCGCGCGGCGAGGGCGCAGAACCAACGCACGGGCGGCGATTGTCGTTCAAAACCCATGAACCATGGGCCGATCCTGTGAACTTAGCCGACGTGCTCGATGAACTCGCCGCCGCCATTGACCGGCATGTGATCCTCGCCACTGCCGCCCGTGATGCAACCGCTCTGTGGATCGCGCATACATGGGTATATTCGCGTTTCCAATACTCTCCGCGATTGGCGATCACGTCGCCTGAGAAACGGTGCGGTAAGTCAACGCTTCTCGATATATTGCGCGCGACATGCCTGTCACCGATCAAGGCTGACAACATCTCCGCGTCATCAGTGTTTCGCACGATTGAAGCTCTGTCACCGCTCACCCTCTTAATCGATGAGGCTGACACGCATCTGCGCGAGAACGCAGAAGAACTGCGGGGCGTGCTTAATTCTGGGTTTGAGGCGAGCGGTAACGTGATCCGCGTGGTCGAAATACAGGGCGAGCATCAGCCGGTGCAATTCGCCACCTTCGCGCCCGTCGCCCTGGCCGCGATCAAATGCCTACCCGGCACGCTAGAGGATCGGGCAATCCCTATCCGCCTGGAGCGCAAAACAGTCGATCAAACCGTTGACAAAATGCGCGATGGAGGGGCGCGGGCGGCAATCGCGATCATTGGCCGGAAGCTGGCTCGATGGGGGCGCGATGCCGTGAATAAACTCGATGAAAACCCGGCAATCCCGTCGGCATTGAACGACCGCGAAGGCGATATTTCCGTTCCGATCCTCTCGATTGCCGATGCCGCCGGGCCTGTCTGGGCTGGGCGCGGACGCAGGGCGCTGCAAACATTATTTGGTGATCGCTCTAACGATGATGAGGCTGCTGGCACCGGCGCGATGCTGCTTGCCGACATCCGCCAAGTTTTCACGGATACAAGCTCTATGCGGATGACCACCGCCGAATTGGCCGAAAAATTGGGAGCTATGGAGGATCGCCCATGGCCGGAATGGCGACAAAGCAAACCGATCACACCAACGCAACTTTCGCGGGCATTGGCCCCTTTCCGCATCAGGTCCGAGAATATGAAAATCGCCGGAACTGCACAGGTGCGGAAGGGATATCAGCGCGATCACTTCGCCGATGCCTGGACCAGATACCTACCCTCCGATCCTCCATCCCCCCCTGCCAATCCGCTACCCGCTACTATTGGCCATTTTACAGGGGAACTTTCCAAAAATGGGAACGCTACCGATCCGCTACCGAGTGAAAGTAGCGGCGCTACGGGCGGTAGCGTAGCGGATGCAAAATCGGACGGTAGCGGATCGGTAGCGGATGGAAAATCGGCAACCATGGCTGAAAAATACAGCAAAGTAGCGGGTAGTGACACTCCGCGCCCGCGTCTGGGCTGAGAACCCGGACCAATTACAACCGGAAATTAGGTCCGCAATCCGTGCCGATGAGGCGGATATTCTCCGCGAATTGGTGCATCCGCGTATCCTGATTTTATGCGCAGCGTGCGGATCAGCGAGAGAGATTGTCGCCATCGAAAATCCGGGCGGGTGGCTCTGCGCCGGTTGTGCGCCGGACTGGCAATATGTTGCCGATGAACGCCAGGCTATCATAACCGAGGGCGCGGAATTGTTAGGTGATCGGAGGGCCGCATGAATGACCAGCACCCGCTCGCCGAACTCGCCCAGCGCATCGGGCGGTTGCGTCCAGACTGGCAAAACCCAGAAAGATTTTTTGAGGCTCGATCCGAAATCGCCGCCGAACTGCGCCGCCTTGCTCGGCAACAGTCATCTGCGCCAGTTCATAAGTATTCGCAAGTATTCACACCTATGACGCGCCATGACTTGAAGTGACTATATCAATAAATCTTGTTTCCTGTGCCCCAACTATGCTATCGTTCTGAAAGATGAATGAGGAGTGTCGACTGTGGCGAAACCGTTTTCCGCAATGACCGAGACCGAGAAGGCAGAAAATCGGCGCAGACTGGCACGGGGACTGCCGGCTAATTTTGAGGAAAAATCCGCCCTGGCGATGACCCCGGAAGAATACGCTGCGGCCAAGGCGATGATGAGCGTTGACGCTGAAGTTACCAGCCGCCGCAAGGCCGAGGCGGCGTATGTTGCCGTATTGAAAGGACGCAAAGAATGACCGATCTTGATCAAGCCCGCACCCACCACGCTGATACCTTAAACACCCTCAACGGGGTGCGCGGCAAAGCCGCCGCCGCCCAAGCGGCATTGATTGCCGCCCAAACCGGCCGCCGCGAATTGCTGAAAGCCGCTGGTCGCGGCGAGGCGGTCAAGCCGGGGGACTTGGCCGCCGCCGCCCTGGCCGTCGCCAGCGCCGAAACCGATCATGGCGCATGGTCAGAGGCCGCAACCATCGCAGCCAATGCCGAGCGTGATGCTCATCGGCAATTGAGCCTGGAAACGCAGGTGCAAAACCTTCTCGATTATCGGGGCCGGTGCGAAGCCCGCGCGGAGATGGCCGACGCTGTTGCGGAAAAAATCCGGGCAGCCCGCGAAGCCCTGAAAACGCTAGAGCGGCTCGATGCGGAGGTTGCCGCAAGCGCCCCTAAGCACATCATCGTGATGGGCGGTCTAAACACCATCGCCGCCCGCCTCCTGCCACCCCTCGACGGTCCATCTCTGCGCAGCCTCTACGCCGCCGTGAGGCAGCGCGATGATGTTCTGGCTGGGTTCCAAGCCCTGCCCAGCGGCACCGGTCATCTCGCCCAAATTGACTTGGAAATCCGGCGCGCCCGCGAAGTCGCGATGCTCGATGCCAAACGCCGGGCAGCCTAATGGGCAAGCGTAGGGCACCAAGCCGGAAAAGCATTCGCGAATGGCGGCAATTTTGCGCCGATGCAAAAGCTGGCCGCGTCAAGCCGAGCAAGCGCATGGTTAAGAAACTGATCGCAGAAAAGAGGCGCGTATGACCGGCTTCGTTTCTGGGCAGATGGCTGGCCGGGGACTGCCGCAAGCTGAGCGGGCCGAATTGGTCGAATTTAAATCCCGCCTGAAGACCGTGCGTAATCGGCTTTTCGAAGGCATCAAGTTAATCGATGAGGCGCGGGCCTGCCGGGACCCTGCCGAGATGAAGCGCCTGGCGCAGCCGGTGCTGGCAGCGTTCTCGACCTGGTTGGGTGATGTCGATTGACCCCCGGCAACGTGCTGGCGTGATGCTGGTTGCCCGCGTCATCGCCGCTGCAACGGGTAGTGCGCTCGCTGGCACCGGCTGGACGCCCGCGCAATGGCGTGTCGATGGGTCTAGGGTGCGGGGGTATCGTGCGCCTGTCACGCTGAAGCCCCCGCGCAACCCCGAATCCATCGTCGCGCGCGTGTTATCGGGCCGGATGGGCTGACTGAGCGTGACACTCGGAGCCCGGCTCAAATCTGAGCCCGGCCAATAAATCACCGCCAAGCGCCCGTGAGGGTGGCGACTCGTGCCAATCCGTGCGCCCTTATTCGCCCCTGTTCGCCGCTATTCGTGACCCCACTGAAACCCCAGCGAGACTAGGCGCGGAAATATCGCGCTGTAATCGGCGCTTTGCCTCGGTTTTTTCACTTTGGATCAGGTGATTGCATATCACCGGCTCTATGATTTTGGGCCCTATGAGACCCTGGTGCAGCACCGACTACCTCAGCCCAGACCGAGCGCTATCATGGCAGACATCACGCGATTGTGAGAATGGGGATTTTTGAGGGGGGTTTGGCCTCAAAAAGATAACTATGGGGTAGCTACCGATTTTTGAGGCTGAGAAAAAAACCTCTTAAACCGTTGATTTATATGGCGGACCTGACACGATTCGAACGTGCGACCTTTGCCTTCGGAGGGCAACGCTCTATCCAGCTGAGCTACAGGTCCCGCTTGCTCCGCATACCCCGGTTCCCGGGCGAACTCAATGCTCGGCCATGAAAATAACCGCCTCGGTCGGCGCTGATGACGGGATCGGCCGGTTCGGGTGCAGGATGAACGACAAAATATCGCCAATCGGCACGGCGCGCTGATGGTCCAGCACCATCAAATGATAATCCGCCGGATAATCAGCCAGCACCACGCCAGGGTCCATCGGCATCGCCTGCCAGCATCGCGCCATCGCGGATTTCGGGATCAGCTGATCATGCCCGCTATACATCACCAGCGCATGGGCCGGGGCGAAACGCCCGCAAGCGGCCTGCGCACGGCCCATCAGCCGCACGATCCCGGCAACCGATGCCAGCCGCGTTTGCAAAATCGTCAACGGATCATGCGACAGCCTTATCAGCGCCGCGATATTATCCGAGGCCAAAATATGCGCCTGCCGCCCCGTCAGTCGCACGCCCGGCGCAACCGCCCCGCCAAGTGCCGCCGCCCAACGCGTCGGCGGCGCCATCGCCCGGCCACCCCACACGGCCGGCGAAATCAACACATAGGATGACACCGCCCGATCACCCGAGGCCCCGATCATCAGCGTCTCTGCCGCTCCCATGCTCTCCCCCATCAGGGTCAATGGCGTGTGCGGATAGCGCTGATGCAAAATCGCGATCATTTGCCGCGCTTCGCTCAACAAGGTCGCCGTGCTCGGCCAAAAGCCGCGCCCCGGCGCCGCGCCAAAACCGCGCTGATCCGGCGCGATCAGCAAAACCCCATGCCGCGCGAGCCGTGGCCCCACAGTCACCCACGCATCACGGCTGTCATCAAACCCATGCAACGCGAGCACCACCACACGCGGCGGCCCCGCCGGGCGCCAATCGCGATAAGGGAGCCGCCTTTGCGGCGAGAGCGCAAAATAGCCATTGGTAACAATCGGATAACCGGGCTTCGCCCTCGGCGCCGGATACCGCACTGCACAGGCGGTCAACAGCAACAATCCAAGGAGGCCCCAGATCAGGCCCCAAATCAAACCCAACCTCAAACCCAAAATCGCGCGCAGCCTCTGTTCGATCATCGCTGCGCGCCTTATCATAGGAGCGGAAAAATCCCCAGTGAGGTGTTCGTGAACCAGCCCAGCATCGCCAATCCCGCCGACGCCCCCGGCCATACCGGCCAAGGCAGCCAGCCGATCGAGATCATCACCGTCACCAACCGCACAGCATCGTGCGATGGCGGCGACGGCCCGCTCGGTCATCCGCGAATCTATTTGCGCATCGAGACCGACCATGTCGATTGCCCCTATTGCACGCGCCGCTACCGGCTCGCCGAGAGCGCTACTTGAACCATCACCGCCTGGTGCTGATCGACGGCTCGGGATTCATTTTCCGCGCCTTCCACGCCCTGCCGCCGATGAACCGCGCCGATGGCACGCCGGTGAATGCCGTCTATGGCTTTTGCGCCATGCTCGCCCGGCTGCTCAAAGACCATACGGACAGCCATATCGCCGTCATTTTCGATGCGGGCCGCACCACCTTTCGCAACGCGATCGACCCCGACTATAAAGCCCACCGGCCCGATCCGCCGCCCGAACTGATCCCGCAATTCGCCCTGATCCGCGAAGCAACCACGGCCTTCGGTGTCCCCGCGATCGAACTCGAAGGGTTCGAGGCCGATGATCTGATCGCGAGCTATGCCGCCGCCATGACCGCCACTGGCGGTGCCGTTACCATCGTTTCCTCCGACAAAGACTTGATGCAGCTCCTCAATGACCGGGTCGATATGCTGGACCCGATCAAATCAACGCCAATCGGCCCGGCCGACGTTATCGCCAAATTCGGCGTGACCCCGGCGCAAATGATCGACGCCCAAGCATTGATGGGCGATTCCGTCGATAACGTCCCCGGCGTGCCCGGCATCGGCCCAAAAGGCGCCGCACAACTCATCGCCGAATTTGGCACCCTCGAGGCCATTCTCGCCGCCGCCGCCAGCGGCGCGATGAAACCCTCCAAACGCCGTGATGCGTTAATAGAACACGCGGAGGCTGCGCGCCGGTCGCGCCGCCTCGTCGAATTGCGGCGCGACGTGACGCTCCCATTGCCCATCGAAGCCCTCACCACCGGCTTGACCGATCAAGCCAAACTCATCGAATTTCTCGAAGCGCAGGGATTCAAGAGCATTTTGCACCGGCTCGGCGGCACGCCGGGCATCACCGCCACACCCACGCCCCCAACCATCACCCCCGCGCTGGCCGCGCAAGCCCGCACGATCGACAGCCCTGATAACACGCCGTTCGGTCCCTATGAAACCATCAGCACGCTTGATGCGCTGGATCGCTGGATCGCCGAAATCCAAGCGGTCGGTTGTTTTGCGCTCGATACCGAAACCGCTGATCTCGATGCCCGCCACACCCGCCTGATTGGCCTCTCCCTCGCGACCGCTCCCGGTCGCGCCGCTTATCTCCCCCTCGGCCATGTCAGCGGCGAGCAATTGCCGCGCATGGCTGTGTATCAAAAACTAACACCCATCCTGACCGACCCGGCCATTCTCAAAATTTTCCATAACGCCAAATTCGATATCCATGTGCTGGCCGGCGCGGGCATGCCAGATGCCACACCGTTTGATGACACCATGCTCATTTCCTACGCGCAGGATGCCGGCGCGCACGGGCATGGCATGGATGAGCTTTCGCTCCTGCATCTCAATCACAAGCCAATCAGCTATGATGAAATCACCGGCACCGGGCGCAACCGGGTCTCCTTCGCCGAAATCCCGCTGGATCGCGCCACCGCCTATGCCGCCGAAGATGCCGATGTTACGCTGCGTCTCTGGTTAGTGCTCGGCCCGCAATTGCGGACCAAAGGCGCCCTTGCCCTCTATCAATCACTGGAGCGCAAGCTGGTCCCGGTGCTGATTGGCATGGAGCGCGCCGGTATCAGCGTCGATCGTGATGATCTGGTCGCCATGTCCGCCGAATTCAGCCGCCGGATGGATGAAATTCAACGCGATATCGAACAACTCGTCGGCCACGCCTTTAATCTCGGCAGCCCCAAGCAATTGGGCGAAATCCTGTTCGATGAAATGAAACTGCCCGGCGGCAAGCGCACCAAAACCGGCGCCTGGGGCACCGATGCCGCGGTGTTAGAAGGCTTGGCCGAAGCCGGGCACCCACTCCCCGCTCGGATTCTCGATTGGCGCCAGCTACAAAAACTCAAATCCACCTACGCGGACGCCCTGGTTAATGATATCGATCCCGCAACCGGCCGCGTGCATACGAGCTACGCCCAAGCCATCGCCGCGACGGGTCGGCTCTCCTCGAACGATCCCAATTTGCAAAATATCCCGATCCGCACGGAGGAAGGGGCGCGCATCCGCCGCACCTTCATCGCCGCACCCGGCCATGCGCTGATCTCGGCGGATTATTCGCAAATCGAACTTCGCCTGCTGGCCCATGTGGCCGATATCGCCGCTTTGAAAAAGAGCTTTGCCGATGGCGAAGATATTCATGCGCGCACCGCCTCCGAAGTGTTCGGCGTGCCCATGGACAAAATGGACCCGCTCACCCGCCGCCGCGCCAAAGCCATTAATTTCGGCATCATCTACGGTATTTCCGCCTTTGGCCTCGCCCGGCAGCTCAGCATCGAAAACGGGGAGGCGCGGCGCTATATCGATGCGTATTTCGCCCGCTATCCCGAAATTCGCCGCTATATGAACGAAACAACCGAATTCGCCCGCACCAACGGCTACGTGCTCACCCCGTTCGGTCGGCGCTGCTATGTGCCCGGCATTGCCGATAAAAATGCCGCCCGCCGTAGCTATGCCGAGCGCCAAGCCATTAACGCGCCGTTACAGGGCGGCGCCGCCGATATTATCAAACGCGCCATGATCCGCCTGCCCGCCGCCCTGCACGCCGCCGGACTCAAAGCAATTTTGCTCCTGCAAGTCCATGACGAGCTGGTATTCGAAGCGCCTCGCGCCGAAGCGGAAACCCTCGCCACCCTCGCGAAAACCATCATGCGCGACGCCGCATCGCTCTCCGTGCCCCTGGAGGTTGAAGCCGGTATCGGCCAAAATTGGTCAGAGGCGCATTAAATTCTGCAAACGCTGTTTCGTTTGCGCGAATTCCAGACTCAAATAAGGCGACACCATATTTCGCGTCCGCACCAAATCCAGCAGCGGAAACGAGGATGATGGTCGGCGCGTATGGTCCCATATTCCATCAGCGAGTCGCGTAATCGTGCCATGCTCATCGCAGCTATAACGCTCCGTTTGAACCACCCCATCCGGAAATCGCCTTTCTAAATCGGCAAGAATCGGCGCAACCACCTCACGCGGCACCCCCCACCCCGAGCGCTCGGCCCAATTGACCAACGCGGTCAACCCCCGCAGGACGTCATATTGGTAAAATCGTGGAAAACAAAGCAATCCCCAATCCTGTGCCGCAATCCGTTCCGCCGCATTATGCGTCGTCGGCGACCCCAATACCAACCGCCGCTCGATCATAAAATGCGCCGCCGCGTCGAGAAATTTTTGCTCCGCCGCATTCCATGGCCGGCGCGTGTGTAACGTTAGTGCCTCAAAGGCCGCAATCGTGCCCACCATCGAGCTTGGGCATTCATTCTCAATGCGATAGGCGGCCTCATCACAGTTCAACCCACCATCCGCCATCTGGTATTGTAAAAACCAAGTTCCCACCCAGGGTAATTCGGCATCCATATCAACACCCGAGGCGTCTAAGACCCGATAGACATTGCCAAGCTGACAATGACACGCCCAGTCACGGTACGGATCAGCCCCTTCGGGAGCCTCTCCTGGCCAGATCGGAAAAATCTGAACCGGCGTTGCATTCAACGCCTCGACAAAAGCCCGCACAATGACCGGCGGAATACGGGCAGTTTCCCCCATCTCATGCAAAAGCAACATATGCCACCAAGGCTGATCCCACTTCGGCCAATAGGGGCTCTCCCGGAGGGCCTCAATCGCCAGAGTGGAGCCCAAATAGCGCACCGACCCATCAATGGCCCGCTCCACCTCGCTCATGTCGTCGCTTCCCTGTTCTCGAATGTTGAACGTGATAATCAATCGACAATGACCGCCACACCACCATCACCGCGCACCTTGGTCATGATCGCTCATGCTGGTGCATGGATGATGCTCTCGCCCAATCTAGGCGATTCACAATTGGTTAACAAATTTAGCCTAGTGTCCCGATTCTGAAATCCGTTGCATTTCGGAATCAGAGTGGACACCAGAAATTCAATGATTTAGCGTCGGGCGATGAAAGGTCGGTTATGGCAACACCCCAAGCCCCGTTAATAACCCTGGTTCGCAATGGGGTTGATCATCACGGCGTCGCGCAGCACCATCTGCCGCCGCCATGGCGCGCCTTAACCGGGTTTGACCAGCTATTGGCCGCCACCTCGGACCCGCGGGAGTTCATGACCCGTCTGGTCGGCATGCTGCGCACGATTCCCAGGATCGATGGTGCCTGGATCGGTCGGCCCAATGATGACGAATTATTGGTGCCCGAAGCCGTATCGGCTCCGGATATGCCGGTCCTGCGCGAGCCCGATCGCATGATCCGGCTGCGTCAAGGCGCAAATTCATTATCGCCAGCCGGGCGCGCTTGGCGACATGGCTGCACCGAGCTTTCGAGCGATGTGCTGCATGATCACAGCCTACAGCCTTGGCGGGCCGACTGGGAAATTCACGGGCTGCGTTCCTGCGCATGCGTGCCCCTCACCGGGCTGGACGGTGCCCATCGGCTCTTGATTTTATACAGTAGCGATCCTGATTTTTTCCATACCGCCTGGCCGGTGGCGCAGCTATCTGAGTTCGGCGCCATCATCGGCACCGCGATTGAAAACCGTCTACGCCATCACGCCTTGCAACGCTCGAAACGCCTGCTCGATACGCTGTTGATCGGCTCAGAAACCCTGCTCGAAGCCAATAGCGCGGATGCCGCCTTACGAACGATCTGCCAGCGGCTGAGCGAAACCGGCCTATTCACCGCAGCCGCCATCGGCACGGTCGATCAGCAAGGCCGTTTCGGCTATCGCATCGCGGCGGGGGCCGATGCGGCGGGCGTGCGTCGTCTGCGCCAATCCATCAATGATGACAGCGAGCAGCAATTGCTCGGCGTGCGCGCCTGGAAGTCAGGCACCCTGCATACCGCCAACGGCTACGCCTCGCTGCTCAAACTCCGCAAATGGCGATCCATCGCGGCGCGCGGCGGCTGGCAATCCGCCGCCGCAGCCCCCATCCGCCGGGGTGCGGCAATCCATGCCATCCTGTTCGTCGTCTCGAGCGATACCGCCGCGATCGATCCGGAAACCCAACGCCTGATCGAGCAAATCGCCCGCACGATCGGGCGCACCCTTGATGATCTGGACGTCAAAGCCGCCCTGCGCGCCGAGCGCGAAACACAAAGCCGGATTGCCCGGCACGATGCGCTGACGCTCTTGCCCAATCGGCGTGCATTCGAAGAAGCCCTGCCGACCGCAATCGCGGAAATGCGCCGCACCGGCAGCGCCATCGGTATCGGCATGCTCGACCTTGATGGATTTAAACCGATCAACGACCGGTTCGGGCACGCTGCGGGCGATCACGTATTGCGCTGCCTCGCCAAGCGGCTGCGCAGCACCCTGCGCGAGCGCGATTTCATCGCACGGCTCGGCGGCGATGAATTTGCACTCATCATTCATGATTTGCCGACGATTCGTGCGGTCGAGCAGCTGTGCGATCGGCTAAACGCCGCCTTGATCGCGCCGATCCAACTCGAAACCGGCGAAACCATCACCATGGCGGCGAGCTTTGGCATCACCCTACACCCGGCGGACCCCTCGGAAGCCGACACGCTGGTCCGTCACGCGGATATCGCGCTCTAT
This sequence comes from Acidiphilium sp. 37-60-79, assembly GCA_002279355.1. Taxonomy (GTDB): domain Bacteria; phylum Pseudomonadota; class Alphaproteobacteria; order Acetobacterales; family Acetobacteraceae; genus Acidiphilium. Next base: position 21,504 of record NCBV01000025.1, on the reverse strand, counting down.
GCCGCAAAATACGCCAAAGCGACCCGCAGCCAGTTCTGGACCCTCTATTCCGGATTAGCCAACCCCGGCGCCGAGCCGTCGCGCCATAGCGCCCTGATCGCCGCGCATCAGGTCGAATTTCACTATCAGCCGGTCATTACGCTGCATAACGGCGTCCCCGTCGCAATCGAGGCGCTCGCCCGCCTGCGCGATGGCAATACCCTGCTCAGCCCCGCCGCCTTTCTCGATAATCTATCACCAGGGGACCGGCTCGCCTTGTTCGAGACCGGCCTGACCCAAGGGCTAGCCTGCCTGCGGCGGCTGGATGCCGCCGGCCACACGCTGAATTTATCGATCAATCTCGATGCCGAGGTGATCAGCAAAGCCCCGATCACCACCCTGCTCGCCACCACCATCGCGACGCATGGCATTGAGCCGCGACGCATCATCATCGAAATCCTGGAAAGCCACGAATTTGCCGACCTGCCATCGGCACGACATCACCTCAACGCGCTGCGCGCCGTCGGCGTAAAAATTGCCCTCGATGATCTCGGCGTCGAATTCACCACCTTGCGGCGGGTGCAGCGCCTGCCGGTCGATTTCGTCAAAATCGACAAATCCTTCCTCGCCGAAATCCAAGCCGAACCGAACGATTTGCTGCTGCTCGCGAATTTCTTGGCGATGAGCACCATGCTGTCGCTGCAAGTCTGCGTCGAAGGGGTCGAAGCGCCGGACGTGCTGGATGCGCTACGCATCATGGGCGTGCCCCTCGCGCAGGGGTTCGGCATCGCTCGTCCGATGACCGAGGCCGCCTTAGTGGCTTGGCTCGCCGAACCCCGACCAAAGCCGATCAAAGGTCCACCGCAAACCTTGCTCGGGGCCTTCGCACTCCATGCGCGCTGGCTGCGGGTGTTCGCCTTCGCCCCGCGCGAGGCGTCGCTGCGTCACTATCTCCGGCGCTCCGGCCCGCTATCGATCCAGGATTTTCTCGCCGCCAACGCGCTCACACCAAGCGAGCTCGGGCAAAATTACGCCGCCTTGATGACCTGCATGGACCGGCCAGACCCTGACGTCACCCGCTTGCAAACCCTCGCCGACAAAGTCCGCCGCCAGCTCGCCGCCGCCATCATCGCGAGCAAAGCCTAAGCGCACTCAACGCCGCTTCTCGCCCGTCCCCAAGTGCCATTGCAGGCGCGCTAACGCCGCATCCAACGACCCATCGGCCAGCGGCGGCGCCTCGCTCGCCCGCCTATGCAGCGCAGGCGCGGCCGGGGCCGGGCCCGCTGCCACCGCGACAAATTTCAACCGCGTCACCGGCGCACCGCCCAACGCTTGATTAATCCGCCCAATCAATGAAGGTGCGCGATGCTGCAACTCCAGCGCATCGGGCCCCGCGCACGCCAAAGTCAAACTCCCCGCCGCGAGCTTCACCGGCTGGCTCCGGGCCGCGATCTCCGGCCCCACCAGCGCCTCCCAATCCTCCAAAACCGAGGCCAAAGCAGGCCCGCGCGCGCGCAAAGCCGGGCGCACCACCGGCGCCAATAACGCGCCAATACCCCGCGCCCCATAATGCCGCGCTGGCTCGACAGGCGCCGAATTTCCCGCCACATCCTTTTGCCGTGAACGCCGCACCGCCATCGCTCGCCTTACTCCGCTGGTATCATGCACACCGGCGCGATCTGCCCTGGCGCGCAGCGCCCGGCAGCAACGCCGATCCGTACCTAGTCTGGCTGAGCGAAATCATGCTCCAACAAACTACGGTCACCACCGTCATACCCTATTTCCAGCGTTTTCTCGAACAATTTCCCACCATCGCCGATCTCGCCGCCGCCCCCGATGATCACGTGCTCAATCTCTGGGCCGGCCTTGGTTATTATGCGCGGGCGCGTAACCTCATCGCCTGCGCCCGCGCCGTCACCGCGCGCGGTGATTTCCCCGCCACCCTCGAAGGCTTGCGCGCCCTTCCCGGCATCGGCGCCTATACCGCCGCCGCCATCGGCGCCATCGCGTTTTCGTGCCCCGTCGTGCCGGTCGATGGCAATGTCGAGCGCGTCACCGCCCGGATTTTCGCGATCGATGCGCCCTTGCCCGCCGCCAAACAAACCATCGCCGCCGCCGCCGCAACGCTCGGCGCGCAAAAAGCCGCCCGCACAGCACCCGGTGATTTCGCCCAGGCCCTGTTCGATCTCGGCGCCACCCTCTGCACCCCGCGCAACCCCTCATGCCTGCTCTGCCCATGGCAACGAAACTGCGCCGCGCATGCCAACGGCATCGCCAACGCCCTACCCCGCAAAGCCGCCAAAACCCCGCGCCCGATCCGCTATGGCACCGTGTTTTTGCTCCGCGATGCGGCGGGGAATATCGGCCTGCGCCGCCGCCCGCCCCGCGGCCTGCTCGGCGGCATGTTCGAACTGCCCGGCAGTCCCTGGGCCGAACAGCAAGCCCCCCCCGCCGCGCCACCCATCGCCGGTCACTGGCAGGATGCCGGCGCGATCATTCACGTCTTCACCCATTTCGAACTGCGCCTAGCCGTGCAGGCCGCGCACGTGGCGCACCTGCCAAACGAACTAACCCCCGCCCCGCCGGATCATCCGCTACCCACCGTGATGAAAAAAGCGGTCGCCGCCGGGCTCGCCGCGCTGCTCACCGGAGTGGGGTAAAATCAATCCGCGGATCAACCGCCCGCGCCAGTAAATCCCCCGCTAAATGCGCGAGCAACCCGGTTAGCGTATAAATATACAAACTCCCCAGCAGCACCGGAAAATCACGATCGAGTGCGGCGTGATACCCCAACAACCCCAATCCCGGCAGCGAAAACACAATCTCCACCAGCAAAGCTGCGGTAAACAACATCGCCACAAAACTTTGCGGCAACCCCGCCACCACCACCAACATCGCGCGCCGCCCGGCATAACGCAACGCAATCTGGCGCTCACTCGCCCCACGGGCGCGCATCGCCATCATGTAGGTGCTGCCCAACGCCTCCAACGTCGCATGACGCACCAGGAGCGCTAACCCGGCAATCCCGCCCGCACTCACCGCGATAATCGGCAACACCAAATGCCACGCGCCGTTGAGCAGGCGCACCCCCAGCGGCGCCGCACCGAACCCACCCGAAGCGAGGCTGCCCGACATCAATCCGCGCAGCGGAAATAACGGCAACACGCCGCCCGCACCAAACCCCACCACCAGCAAAACCGCGACCAAAAACCCCGGCAACGCCGCACCGCTCAACATCGCCAATGTCACGCCCCGATCAAAGCGCGAGCCAGCGCGCATCGCCTGGGCAATCCCCAGCGGCACGGCCAACCCATAGACCAGCAAGGTCGAGCCAACACCCAACCCCATCGACACCGGCAAGCGCTGCACGATCAACCCCGCCACGCTCTGCCCGGTCACCGCCGAATGGCCCAAATGAAACGTCGCATAGCGCAGCATCGCCCGCATAAACGCAGCCGCCCCCCACCGCACCCGATAGGAAGCTCGGATCGCCGCGATATCGGCCTGGGTCAGCACCTGCCCGTGCTGAGCCGCCGCCGCCGCCGCCCGCGCCATCGCCGCACTCGCAGGCCCTCCCGGCGCCACATGCAAAATCGCCACGGTGAGCGCCAAAACCACCACCAAAGTCGGCACCATCAAGCCCAACCGGATCAACACATAGCGCGTCATCGGCGCCGCCACGTGCTAACATCGAACCCGCGCAACGGCACACGCCGCGGCGGCACCACCCCAGCCCGATACGCCACCAACACCCGGTCCTGATACCAACCCGGCACGATAATCCAGCGCCGCCGCAACGCACGGTCCAGCCGATGCGCCGCAACCACCCGCGCCGCACGATCAGGCGCCGCCCGCAATCGCCCAATCAAGCGATCGATCCGCCGGCTGCACAGCCCCGCCAAATTATAACTTCCCGGCCGCGCCGCCGCCGCGCAGCCAAAATAATCCGCCTCTGCCGCCCCCGGATGCCGCGATTGCGGGAAATCCGCATAGGCCAAATCATAATTGCGCGCCTGCAACCGCGCCTGATACGCCGCCGGGTCAAGCTGATCGATGCGCAGCCCAACCCCCAAGCGCGCCAGCATCGCCCGATAGGCAATAAGCGGCGCCATCAACGCCGTATTTTCCACAATCACTCGAACCCGCAGCCGCGCACCGCTCGGATCAACCATCACGCCCTGATGCAGCCGATAGCCCGCCTGACCCAGAAGCTGCACCGCCTGACGCAACGCCGCATCATCGAAACCAGAAGCCCCCCCGCTCGGCAGCGTCGGCACATCGCGGCGCGCAGCAAGCCGCGAATTGCTAAAAAAACTATCGCTGCGCCGCATCACCCCGCCCAGCAACACCCGGTTGATCCAGGGAAAATCAAACATCACCGCAAGCCCATGGCGCAGCGCCACTGCCCGCAGCGCGGGGCGGCGCAGATTAAACACCAGCCCATGCATGCCCGCAGGCTCCCTGATCGGCAAAGCCACCAGCCGCACCCCCGCTTGCACCAAGCCCGCCGCCCGGCGCGGATCATGCAGCACCCACACATCGAGCGCCCCGGCGCGAAACGCCTGACGCGCCACCGCGCGATTGCGAAAATACTCATAAGTCAGCCGCGGCAAGCCGGTTTGCTGAGGCATCGCGCCATCACCCCACCAATGCGCCACAAGCTGATAGGTAATCGATGACCCCATCCGAACCGCCGCAATCCGATACGGGCCGGATCCAGGTGGCGGCGTGCGCAGCAGCGCATCAAAGCGTCGCCCCTGCCAAAATTGCGCGGGCAAAATCGGCTCTCCGGCAATTTCCGCAGGCAAAGCCCGCCCGGCATCGGCGCGGAGCGAAAACACCACCTGCGTCGGCCCCGCCGCGCTCACCGCCTTGATCCCGCGATAATAGGAGCGAAAAAACGGCTGACCCTGCGTGGTCAATATGTGAAATGTCCAAATCACATCAGCCGGGGTGATCGCGGCGCCATCGGCAAAGCGCGCTTTTGGATTAAGCGTAAACGTCACCTGCCTCGGGTTGGCCGTGACGCGCATGCTCAGTGCCACCGCCGGATGCAGCACGCCCGGGCGAAACGCCGAGGCGCGCATCAGCGGCATCCACAGTCGATAAATGCCGCGCGGCGCGGTGCCGCGCAGCACGAACGGGTTAAAACTGTCAAAACTGCCAATCGCGGCAAGGCGCAAACCGGGCGGCGTCACAGCCGAAGCCCAGCCACCGAGCAATATCACCACCATCATCGCCAGGGTGAGCCAGCCGCACCACCGGCGAATCATCTCAAGGCGCCGGGGCAAAACACGCCAATTTTCATCGCGAACCAACGCGGGAGATGCTAAAACCCATGCAGCCTTATGCCGCGCCGCCTGCGACCAAGCAAACCAAAAGGGGCCGCGCACCCGATGATGCGCAGCCCCCTTGGCCAACCCAGAGCCCCATCCGATCCGATGAAATCATCTGCTCGGATAAAGTGGCTCGCCTATATCGTGTGGCGATTAGCCACGCGGTTTCGCGCGCGCCGACCCTTGGGCATATTCAACCGTCGAACCCACCGCAGGCACCACCGTCACCGGCGCAAAACGCGGATAATCCTGCCCCGCCATGTTGGCGGCAAACTGCAACGCCACCAATTGATGCGGCACGCCGGTAAAGCGCGGATCGCTCTGGCCCATCACCCCGGTGTCAACCTGCGCCACAATCGGCTGTGCCGGCAAATTCGGAATGCCCTCACCCGCATACGCCACCGAGCCTGCAGCCAAAGCGGCCGCAACAGCCGCAACAACAATCATCTTATTCATCGAAAACTCCTATCTGATCCAGGCAGTTAGCGGCCTCACAGCGGGGTCGCCTTCGCTAGTGCCGTGGTCTGAACCTCAAATAGGCACCAGCCGCCGCCCGTTCATGGTGCGTTGCAACATAAGTGTCATATTAATTCATCATGAATATGTCGGATTGCCTGTTGCGCCTGACCCACCATGCGCTGCACCGCGGGCGTCACGCCGTAAGCCGCGAAATCGGCCGGCATCACCCAAGCCAAATCCGCCGCATCATCACCGCATCGGGCCTCACCGCCCTGATAGCGGGCGGCAAAATCCAGCACCGTGTAATGAAACTGCACGCGCCCCTCAGCATCGTGATGAATTTGATCGGCATAGCCCGCCAGCACCATCGCCCCAACGGTCAGGCCGGTTTCCTCCCGCAACTCGCGCCGCGCCGCCGCTTCCGCCGTCTCCCCCAATTCCTGCCCGCCACCGGGCAAGCTCCATTGTCCCAGCCCGGGCGGACGGCCCCGGCGGATCAGCAAAACAGCCTCGCCGCGCAACACCACCACGCCAATGCCCACACGCGGTGCGGCGGGAAATTCACGGCTCATCCGGCCACCAAAGCGCGCACTGCCCGCGCATGATCGAACAGGCGCAGCAACACCCGCACGGCCTGCCCGCGCGCCGCTTCGAGCCTCGGGTCCTCCTCCAGCAGCAAGGTCGCATCCTGATGCGCCATCGCGATCAAATCGGCGTCGCGCTCCGGATCAGCGAGCCGATAGCCCGGAAACCCCGATTGCTTGGCTCCTAACAAATCACCCCCACCCCTGATCGCAAAATCCTCATCAGCAATCCGAAACCCATCATCCGTTTCACGCAAAATCGCGAGCCGCTTGCGCGCAGCCACGCTCAACCCCGCATCATGCAGCAACAAACAAAAACTCACCGCCGCCCCGCGCCCAACCCGCCCGCGCAGCTGATGCAATTGCGCAAGGCCAAACCGCTCCGCATGCTCGATCACCATCACCGTCGCATCCACCACATCCACCCCCACCTCAATCACCGTGGTGGCCACCAAAATATCCAGCCGCCCGGCGGCAAAATCAGCAAGTGTCGCAGCCCGCGCCTCGATTTTCTGACGCCCATGCACCAAGCCCACCCGCGCACCAAAGCGAACCGTCAAAGCAGCAAACCGCAACTCCGCCGCCGCAATATCGAGCATTTCGCTCTCGGCGACGAGCGGACAAACCCAATAAACCCGCCCGCCCCGCGCAATCATCCGCGCCACCGCCTCGGTAATCGCCTCCATCTGATCAATCCGGTGCAATGTGGTCTTGATCGGCGTGCGCCCCGCCGGCTTTGCGGTAATCCGCGACACCGCCATCTCGCCCCAATGCGATAACAACAACGTGCGCGGAATCGGCGTCGCCGTCATCACCAACATATCCGTCGCCGCCCCCTTTGCCCCCAAGGCGAGGCGCTGATCCACCCCGAAGCGATGCTGCTCATCCACCACCGCCAAGCCGAGATCATGAAAATTGACCGATTTCTGGAAAATCGCGTGGGTCCCAACAATCATCGGGACCGACCCATCCGCGATCCCCGCGAGCGCCGCCCGCCGCTCCTGCGCCTTCAGCGAGCCGGTGAGCAACACCACCGGCACCGGACAAATCCGCGCCAAGGTCGCGTAATGTTGGCGGGCCAGCAAATCGGTCGGCGCTAACAACGCCGCCTGCGCCCCGGCTTCGACCACGCGCAGCATCGCCAAGGCCGCCACCAGCGTTTTGCCGGACCCCACATCGCCCTGCAACAGCCGCAACATCCGATGCGGGGCGCGCAAATCAGCGTCAATCTCGTCCAAAGCCTGTGCCTGGGCCGGCGTTGGCTGATGGCCAAACCGCGCCAACGCTTGCACACGCAGCCGCCCCTGCGCCACGAAGGCCCGCCCCGGCCGTTTGTGCCGCCGCCTGCGGATCAGCGCAAACGCAATCTGGCGCGCCAATAATTCATCATAAGCCAGCCGCCGCGCCGCCTTATCATCGGGGATCTGCGCAGGCATCTGCAATAGCCGCAGCGCCTGCACAAAGCCGGGCCAGCCGCGATCCGCCAAAATCCTCGGGCGCTGCCATTCCGCCAGCTCCGGCACGACGGCCAACGCCCCGCGCATCGCCCGCGCCACCACCCCCCGCGTTAGCCCCGCCGTCAGCCGCCAAACCGGCTCAATCGCGGGCAAGGACGATGCTTGCTCAGCCGGCAGCACATAATCAGGATGCCGGATCGACACGCGCGCGCCAAACCGCTCGGCCTTGCCCGCAATCAGTAGCTTGGCCCCCACCGGAAACTGCACCAACCGCCCGGCATGAAACAGCACCACCTCGCCGAAACCGCTCGCATCACGGATCACCACCCGATGCGGCTGGCCGCGCCGCCCCGGCGCCTCATGCCCGATCACCTCAACCACGAAATTGCCCAACTGCCCCGCAACCGCCTCGCTCAACAGCAGCCGCCCGCGCCGGTCGATAAATCCCTCCGGCAAATGAAACAGCACATCCAGCACCGTCTCACCGCCCACCGCACGCGCCAGCAACCCAGCCAGCCGTGGTCCAATGCCGGGCAGGCTGGTCAGCGGTGCGCGTAGCGAATCGATCATCTCAGGGGTCACGGGCTGACAGTGCCGCCTTGGCACTCTATATCGCAACCCATCATGATCCCTGATCCCCCGCAGCCCGATCCCCATCCCGCCCTCATCCAGCGCCGCAAGCGCGTCCTGTACCGCGCCACCCATCGCGGCACCTACGAAAATGATTTGATGATCGGCGGCTTCGCCCATCGCCATGTCGCGACCATGGACGATGCCGCGTTGGACGCGTTCGAGGCGCTCATGGAGTTCCCCGATGTCGATCTGGCCGACTGGCTGACCGGTCGGTTGCCGATTCCCGACCATGCCGATTCCCCCCTGCTGCGCCAAATCCAACTGGAAGCGCCGGACGTCGCCCAAGCCAAAACCGGGCGCTGAGCCATGGGCGTGATCACCGTTCATGGCGCCCCCGAAGGGTTCGATGCCAGCCTGATTGCCCGCCGCGCCCAGGAAACCGGCGCGGTCATCCATATCGCACGCGATGATGCCCGCCTCGCCCGCCTCGCCGATGCGATCGGGTTTTTTGCACCCACCCTCCCGGTCCTGCGCTTTCCCGCCTGGGATTGCCTGCCTTACGACCGGGTATCGCCCAACCCCGCGATCATCGCCGAGCGCGTCGCCACCCTCACCCGCTTGCAAACAAGCCGCCCCGGCCCGCTGGTGCTGCTCACCACGGTCAATGCCGCCATCCAGCGCGTCATGCCCGCCACCCAATTCGCGGGCGTCTCCCGCCAGATCGCCCCCGGCACCGTGCTCGACCCCGCCGATTGGGCGCGCTTCCTGGAATCCCAAGGCTATCACCGGGTCGGCACCGTGATGGAACAAGGCGATTTCGCGATTCGCGGCGGCATTTTCGATGTCTGGCCCGCAGGCGACGCCACGCCGGCGCGCATCGACCTATTCGGCGACCAGGTCGATACGCTGCGCAGCTTCGATCCGGTCACCCAACGCAGCGCCGAGCCGCTCACCCGCCTCGAATTTCACCCCGCCTCAGAAATCCCGCGCGATCCCGACTCGATCAGCCGGTTTCGCAGCGCCTATCGCGACCTATTCGGCGCGGACGCGATCAATGATTCCCTCTATCAAGCCATCTCCGCCGGGCATCGCCATCCCGGCATGGAACATTACGCGCCACTCTTCACCACGCAAATGAGCACCCTGTTCGAGGCCCTGCCCGACGCCTCCATCAGCCTCGATCATCAAGCCCCAGCCTCCACCGCCGCGCGGTTCGAGATGATCGCCGACCATTATGACGCACGGCGCACCCCCACCCGCCCCGGCGATGTGCCCTACCGCCCGATCGCCCCCGAGCAGCTTTATCTCAGCCCAGCCGAGTTCGACGCGATTTTGGCGCAGCACCCCAGTTTCATGTTCGACCCCTTCGCTGCCCCCGACACCGAACGCAGCGACCGGATCGATGCCGGCGCACGCCCCGGCGCGGTGCTCACCCAAACCGGCGCCAGCAATTCGGTCTTTGACGAATTTCGCCTACTGGTGCGCCGCTGGCAGGATGCCGGGCGCCGCGTCGTGCTCGCCGCCTGGAGCCAAGGCTCGCGTGACCGGCTCGCGGCACTTCTGCGCGATCACGGGCTCAGCTCGATCCCGATCGACAATGCCGATGAGGTGCGCATCGCCCAAGGCACCGCCGTGCTGCTCGCGGTGCTGGGGCTTGAGCGCGGCTTCGTCGCCAATGATATGGCGGTGATCGCCGAACAGGATCTCCTCGGTGCGCGCATCGCAAGGCCAAAGCCGCGCCGCCCGCGCGCCGACCAATTCATCGCCGATGCCACCGAAACCGCCGAAGGCGATCTGGTGGTCCACCAAGAACACGGCATCGGCCGCTATGACGGGCTGGTCACCCTCACCGTCGATGGCGCCCCGCATGATTGCTTGCGGCTGCTCTATGATGGCGGCGATAAATTGTTTCTGCCCGTCGAAAATATCGAGCTGCTGTCCCGCTTTGGCACCGAAACCGCAGGCGTCTCGCTCGACAAGCTCGGCGGCGCGTCCTGGCAGGCCCGCCATGCCCGCGCCAAAAACCGCATCCGTGACATTGCCGCCGGGCTGATCCGCCTCGCCGCCGAGCGCAAGCTGCACGATGCCCCGCTGCTCGCCGCCGAGGATGGCAGTTTCGCCGAGTTCTGCGCCCGCTTCCCCTATACCGAAACCGAGGATCAATCCCGCGCCATCGCCGATGTCCTGGAAGACCTCGCCGCCGGCAAACCGATGGACCGGCTGATTTGCGGCGATGTCGGCTTCGGCAAAACCGAAGTCGCACTCCGCGCCGCCTTCGTCGCCGCCATGGCCGGCACCCAAGTCGCCGTCGTGGTGCCCACCACCTTGCTCGCCCGCCAGCATTACCGCCTATTCGCCGAACGCTTCGCCGGCTTGCCCATCCATGTGGCGCAACTCTCGCGCCTGGTTTCCGCCAAAGACGCCACGGCCGTGCGCACCGGCCTCACCGATGGCCGGATCAATATCGTCATCGGCACCCATGCTTTGCTCGCCAAATCGATCAATTTTGCCCAGCTCGGCCTGCTGATCGTCGATGAGGAACAGCATTTCGGCGTCGCCCACAAAGAACGGCTCAAGCAGCTCAAAGCCGATGTCCATGTGCTGACCCTGACCGCCACGCCGATTCCGCGCACCCTGCAATTGGCCCTCACCGGCGTGCGCGATCTTTCACTCATCACCACCCCGCCGGTCGATCGCCTCGCCGTGCGCACCTTCATCATGCCGTGGGACCCGCTGGTGATCCGCGAAGCCCTGGCGCGCGAGCGGTTTCGCTCCGGACAAATTTTCTGCGTGGTGCCGCATATCGAGGATCTCGATCGGATGCGTGAGCGCCTCGCCGAAATTGCCCCCGAAGCACGCTGCGCCACCGCCCATGGCCGCCTGCCGCCCTCGGAAATCGAGCGGGTGATGACCGAATTCAGCGAAGGCAAATACGATATTTTGCTTGCCACCAACATCGTCGAATCCGGGCTCGACATGCCAGCGGTCAACACCATCCTGATCTGGCGCGCCGATCTATTCGGCCTGGCCGGGCTTTATCAATTGCGCGGCCGGGTCGGGCGCGGCAAACAGCGCGGCTACGCCTATCTCACTTGGCCCGCCACCCATAAGCTCGCCGCCTCCGCGCAAAAGCGCCTCGAAGTGATGCAAACACTCGATACGCTGGGTGCGGGCTTCACCCTCGCCTCGCATGATCTGGATTTGCGCGGCGCTGGCAATCTGCTCGGCGATGAGCAATCCGGCCATATCCGCGAAGTCGGCATCGAGCTCTATCAACAAATGCTGGAAGATGCGGTGGCGGATTTGCGCGCCGAGGGCGGCCAAAAATCCCGCGAGCATAGCCGCGATTGGACGCCCAACATCTCGCTCGGCCTGCCGGTGCTGATCCCGGAAAGCTACGTCACCGAACTGCCCGTGCGCCTCGGCCTGTATCGGCGCATCGGCGCGCTCACCACGGATGCTGACAGCGAAGCCCTCGCCGCCGAATTGGTCGATCGCTTCGGCCCGATGCCCAGCGAGGTGGAAAACCTGCTCGCCACCGTTGCCCTCAAACGCGCCTGCCGTGATGCTGGGGTGGAAAAACTCGAAGCCGGCCCGAAAGGCATGGTCATCGGCTTTCGCCGCAATTATTTCGCCAATCCCGCCGGTTTGCTGGCCTATATCGCCACCAAAAACGGCCTATTGCGCCTGCGCCCGGACCATAAGCTGGTGATGATCCGGGATATGAATGTGCAAGCGCGACTCGCCGCCGCGCGCGACGTGGTGTTAAATCTCCAACGCCTCGCCACCCAGCCGCAAGCCGCCTGAGCAAACCAAGTTTTACTGGTTATTGCTCGGCATCGTCCCATACGGCATGGTCTGGGTGTTGGTGGTTCGCGTCGTCACCGTGCTCGGCACCGGCACCATCATCGCCGGGGCCGCCGTGGTTTCCTGGCTCGTCGTGGTGGTCGAGGTTACCGGCGGATCACTACATCCCGCCAGCGCGATAACCGCCGCGATAATGGCTGCCGCACGCAGAACATGAAAGGTCGAGTTAACCGAATTGCTTGAGCGCATTGTCGCCTCCTGAATGATCGGGATTATTGGGATGTCGTGGTCGTGGTCGTCCGCTTGGATGATGTGGTCACCGGTGGCGGACGGATCGTGGTGGTTTCCTTGCTCGAACTGGCCGCACCATATTGATTACCGATGGTGGTTTTGGTCGATTCTCTGGTGTTGCCCTGACTATCGATCGACCGGCGCTTCACCGTCGAACTCAGCACGCCACTGGGCGGCGGGACCACCGGAACCAGCGTCGGCGCCAAATTCGGCCCGACCAACGCCGGCGGCGCGGTGGAGGTGGTGCTCGTGCTCTGTGAACTGGTCGTGGTTTGCGCGAGGGCCGCACCGCACAGCCCAAGCCACACGCCAGCCGCTACGCCTAAATAGGGTTTCATCGTTCCTGTCCTTTGGGTTTGCAGACCGATCTCGGTCCTCTCCCTCAGATGGAACGCCTGCGTAAGAGTTCTTAGACTCGGAATCTACGCATAGCGCGCGCCGCTAGTGTCCACTCTGATTCCGAAATCCAACGGATTTCAGAATCGGGACACTAGATCAATATTGGTTTAATCGATATCTTTCTCTAACCCGCCTTTTTCAAATAAAGCGATATAATTGATCGCCAGCGACGCACTCACCCGAAACCGCCGTAACGAGCCATCCGGCGTGATGCCCGCCATCGCGCCCAGCCGCAGCCCAGCATCGCGCCCCCAGCCGCTCAATTCCGCGGGCGTGACGAATTTGCGCCAATCATGCGTGCCCGCAGGCACCAACCGCAGCAAATATTCCGCCCCCAGCTTTGCCCCCAAAAACGATCGCCGGGTGCGATTGATGGTCGAGATAAACAACATCCCGCCCGGCTCCACCAACCCTGCCAACGCCGCGACAAACCGCTCCGGCTGGTCAACATGCTCGATAATCTCCAGCGCCGTCACCACCGGAAATTTAGCACCACGCGCGGCCAGATCCCCCGCCGTGCCGACTTGATACTCGATCGCCAGCCCCGATTGCGCCGCATGCGCCCGTGCCACCGCAATCGTCTCCGCTGCCGCATCCAGCCCGGTCACCGCACATCCCGCCCGCGCCAAACTCTCCGCGAGCAATCCCGCACCGCAGCCAACATCAAGCACCCGCACCCCCGCACCAAAGCGGGGCCGCACGCGCTGCATGATCCAATCGGTGCGCAGCGGATTCATCGCCATCAAGGCCCGCATCGGCCCGTCTCGGTCCCACCAGCGCCCCGCAATCGCGTTGAATTTCGCCAATTCCGCCGGCGTCGAACCGCTACCGCCCAAACCCTGTATCTGCTCGCCCGCCATCATTATCCCCTATCGCGCCTGCCCGTCGCTTGTGCCGGTGCATTGCTCTCTGCCGCACCCGCCTTTATGTGAGCGCACCGCGCCCGCTCGGCAAGAACCGCCGGCGCGCGCACTGAATCGCTTGATTGAACTCGGAAACAGGACCCTATGGCGCGTCTGGTCATGAAATTCGGCGGCACTTCGGTGGCCGACCTTGAACGAATCCGCAATGTCGCCGCCCGCGTCGCCAGCGCGGTGGCGGCGGGCAATGAAGTGGCCGTGGTGGTCTCGGCCATGGCCGGCACCACCAATCAGCTGGTCGGCTGGTGCCAGGAACTCTCGCCGCTCTATGACGCCCGCGAATATGACACGGTGGTCGCCACCGGCGAACAAGTCACCGCCGGCCTGCTCGCCATCGCGCTGCAAACCATCGGGGTGGACGCCCGCTCCTGGACCGGCTGGCAAATCCCGGTCGCAACCGATGGCCAGCATGGCAAAGCCCGGATCAACAGCATCGAGGGCGAGGCGCTGATCCGCCGGATGCAAACCGGCCAAGTGCCCATCGTCGCAGGCTTTCAGGGTATCGGCCCAGATCACCGGATCACCACGCTCGGGCGCGGCGGCTCGGATACCTCGGCGGTCGCCCTCGCCGCCGCCCTCAAAGCGGATCGCTGCGATATCTATACCGATGTCGATGGCGTCTACACCACCGATCCGCGCATCGTTGCCAAAGCCCGCAAACTCACCCACATTACCTATGAAGAAATGCTGGAACTCGCCTCGGTAGGCGCCAAAGTGCTACAAACCCGCTCGGTCGAACTCGCGATGAAAGAGCGCGTGCGCGTGCAGGTGCTCTCCAGCTTTACCGATGCGCCTGGCACACTCGTTGTCGATGAGGATGAAATCATGGAACAGGAAATTGTCGCGGGCATCGCCTATTCGCGCGACGAAGCAAAACTCACCGTCCGTCGTGTGCCTGACCGGCCCGGCATCGCCGCCGCCGTGTTCTTCCCGCTGGCGGAAGCGGGCATCAATGTCGATATGATCGTGCAAAACGTCTCCGAGGATGGCACCACTGACATGACCTTCACCCTCAACAAGGCCGAATTGCCACGCGCCCGCGCCGTGTTGGAATCGCTGCATGGCAGCATCGGCTACGCCGAACTCGCCGCCGATTCCGATGTCGCAAAAATCTCGGTGGTCGGCGTGGGCATGCGCAGCCATGCCGGGGTCGCGGGCACCATGTTCAAGGCCCTCGCTGGGCGCGGCATCAATATCCAAGTCATCTCCACCAGCGAAATCAAGGTGAGCGTGTTGATCGCCGCCGAATATACCGAACTCGCGGTGCGCGCCCTGCACACCGCCTATGGACTGGACGTCGCATGAGCACACTCGATCCGCTTTGGGCGCGTGGCCGCGCCTTCCTCGGCACCGACACCGCCATCATGGCCGGCGCCATGAGCTGGGTGAGCGAACGCCATCTAGTCGCCGCCATCTCCAACGCCGGTGGCTTCGGCGTGATCGCCTGCGGCGGCATGCCCCCCGCTCTGCTCGATGCCGAAATCACCGCCACCAAAGCCCTGACCAACAAGCCGTTCGGCGTCAATCTGATCACCATGCACCCGCAGCTTGATGATCTCATCGGCGTATGCGCCGCCCATCAGGTCAGCCATATCGTGCTCGCCGGTGGCGTGCCCTCCACCAATGCGGTGCGCGCGGTCAAAGCGAGTGGTGCGAAACTCATCGGCTTCGCCCCCGCCTTGGTGATGGCCAAGCGGCTGATCAAAATCGGCGCCGATGCGCTGATCATCGAAGGCTCGGAAGCGGGCGGGCATATCGGCCCGGTTTCGCTCGCGGTGCTGGCGCAGGAAATTCTCCCGATGATCCGCGAGGTGCCGGTTTTTGTTGCCGGCGGCATCGGAAGGGGCGAAGCCATTCTCGCCTTCCTCGAAATGGGCGCCTCCGGCGCGCAGCTCGGCACCCGCTTCGCCGCCGCCACCGAGAGCATCGCCCACGCCAATTTCAAAAACGCCTTCATCCGCGCCAATGCGCGTGACGCGCTGCCCTCCATCCAGCTCGATCCGCAATTCCCGGTCATCCCGGTGCGCGGCCTCGCCAATGATGGCACCCGCCGCTTCCTCGCCCATCAAGCCGAAACCATCAAACGGTTTCAATCGGGCGAGCTTGATCGCGAAGCCGCCCAACTCTCCATCGAACATTTCTGGGCCGGCGCGCTGCGCCGCGCGGTGATCGATGGCGATGTCGAAACCGGCTCAGTCATGGCCGGCCAATCGGTCGGCATGGTCACCGCCATCCAGCCGGTGCGCGAAATCATCGCCGAATTGATCGCCCAGGCCGAAGCCGCCTTGGCCGCCCGCACCACCCCCATGAGCCGCCCCGATGAAGCGGCCAGCCAAGCCGCGTAACGCCGCACCAGCGGGCGCGCTGAAACCGCCGCGCGAGCGCACCCATCGGGTTGCCGCCTCGCGGCGGCTGTTTGCCACGCTGCGCGAACGCCTCGCCGCCGGTGATTGGAGCCTGCCCGAACTCACCCGCCTGATCGCCAGCGAAATGGCGGCCGATGTCTGCTCAATCTACATCACCCGCCCCGGCGAAATGCTCGAGCTGGTGGCAAGTTTCGGCCTGAAACCGCAATCGGTCGGGCAAACAAGGCTGCGCATCGGTGAAGGCATTGTCGGCATCGCCGCCGCCTCGGCCACCGCGTTCAATTTGGCCGATGCGCGCTCCCACCCCGATTTCGCCGCCCGCCCGGATACCGGCGAAAATGATTTCGCCGCCATGCTCGCCGTGCCAATCCGCCGCGCCGGGCGCTGCCTGGGCGTGATCACCCTGCAAGACCGCATCGCTCGCCGTTTCGCCGCCATGGAAGCCGACGTGGTCTCCACCATCGCCATGCTGCTCGGCGAAACCATCACCAATCTCGGCGTCGTGCAAACCGGCCCAGCCAGCCTCGGTGACGCGCTGTCGCGCCGCTATCTCGGTTTCGCGCTCGCCCCCGGCATCATCGCGGGCACCGCCTTGCCGCTCGGTCGCGCCAGCGCCCCGAAAACCATTTTCGCACCCGACCCCGCCGCCGAGCATCTCCGCCTGAACCGCGCCATCGCCGAGTCCGAAGCCAGCCTGAACGCGCTGATCGCCGAAACCCTGCCCGATGGCGACACCAGCCGCGACGTGCTGGACGCGTACCGCATGCTCGCCCAAAGCGGCGGCTGGCTGGAGCGGGTGCGCAGCGCCATCAATGAAGGGCTCAGCGCTGAAGCTGCGGTCGATCAAGCCGGCGCCGCCCTGCATGCCCGCATGCGCCGCATCGCCGATCCCTATTTGCGCGAACGCCTCGCCGATATCGAAGACATGATCGAGCGCATGCTTACCGCCCTCGGCGCCGTGCCGCCCCGCCCCGACCGCGCCGATGGCATGATCCTGATCGCCCGCCGCCTCGGCCCCGCCGAATTGCTGGACTGGCATCGTCGCGGCATTGCCGGCTTCGCGATCGAGGAAGCGAGCGCCAACGGCCACGCCGCCATCCTCGCCCGCGCCCTCGACCTGCCCGCCATCGCCATCGAGGCGGGCGCCGTCAACACCATCACCGCCAATGAGCCGGTCCTGCTCGATGCCGAAACCGGCGTGCTGATCCTCCGCCCCGACCCGGATGTCGCCGCCGCCTATGACCGCGCCCTCGCCACGCGCTCCACCCGCAATGCCGAGCTCGCCGAATTCCGTACCCGCCCGGCCATCACCGCCGATGGCACGCGCCTGACCCTGATGCTCAATGTCGGCCTCGCCTTCGAGCTTGACCAGCTCGAACGCACCGGCGCCGAAGGCATCGGCCTGTATCGCACCGAAATCGCCGCCCTCGCCGCCGGGCGCGTCCCCAGCGTCGCCGATCAAGCCGCCGAATACCGCAAAGTCATCGCCCGCGCGGGCGGCACGCCGGTCGTGTTTCGCACGCTCGATCTCGGTGCCGATAAAATCCTGCCCAACGAAACCGAGGAGCCGGTGGAAAATCCCGCAATGGGCTGGCGCAGCCTGCGCGTCGGGCTCGATCGCCCGGCCGTGCTGCGCCGCCAACTCCGCGCCCTGCTGATCGGCGCGGCAGGGGCCGATCTCTCGGTCATGTTCCCCATGGTCGCCACCGTCGCCGAGTTCCGCGCCGCGCGCGATTTGCTCGAAAGCGAGGCCAGCAAGCTCAGCCCCGGCCCGCGCAGCCTATCGGTCGGCACCATGCTCGAAGTGCCCTCACTGCTGTTCCAACTGCCCGGCCTGCTCGCCGAGGCCGATTTTCTCTCGGTCGGCACCAATGATCTCATGCAATTCCTGTTCGCCGCCGATCGCGGCACCCCCCGCCTCGCCGGGCGCTATGACGTGCTCTCCGCACCGGTCCTGGAATTGCTCGAAGGCTTAGCCACCGCCTGCCGCGAGGAGGATGTCGGCTTTTCCATCTGCGGCGAGGCCGCAGGCCGCCCGCTCGATGCCCTCGCCTTCGCCGCCATCGGTGTGCGCACCCTGTCGATGTCCGGCGGCTCGATCCTGCGGGTCAAAGCCCTCCTCGCCAGCGCCGACCTCAACGTCCTGCACCCGGTCTTGCGCGAACTCCGCCGCGCCGGCGCCGCAGGAACCAGCCTGCGCGAGCCGCTGACCGCCTGGGCGCGCGAGCATAATTTGCCCATCTAGCGCCGACGCGCTACATCGCCCGGTGTTTCTCTCCCAGCAAATCCCAACCATGGCGATCCGATTTTGGCAGACCGATCCGACAGAAAATCCAGCGATCCTGACACTGAGACCCATCGCGCACCCGGCCCCGCGCAAGTTGGCGCGGAACTGCGCGCCGTGCGCGAACAGCTCGGCTGGTCCATCACCGAACTCTCGGTCCGGCTGAAAATCCGCGCCGCCCAACTCGAAGCCATCGAAGCGGGCAACCTCGCCGCCCTGCCAGCCCCGGCCTACGCGACCGGCTTCATCCGCGCCTATGCCGACATGATCGGGCTAGACCCCGACGAAATTCTCCGCCGCTTCCGCGCCGCCGGCACGGCCCCACCCAAACAACCCAAACTCGCCTTCCCCCGCCCGGTGCCGGATCGCGCCGTCCCACCCGGCGCGTTAGCGCTCCTGGTGCTGCTCATCGCCATCGGCGCCTATTTTCTCTGGTATCGCCATACCGAACATCAACGCCATCTGGCACAAGACGTGCCGCCAGTGCCCGCCAAACTGGCCCCCCTAGCCATCCCGAAAATTTCCACACCCACACCCACACCCACACCCACACCCACACCCACACCCACACCCACGCCCACACCCGCACCCACGCCCGCACCCACGCCCGCACCAACCACGGTGCAAAATACCACGGTGCAAAATACCACGGCGCAAACCACAGCGACGCCACCCAGCACGACACAACCAGCACCGCCGTCACCCTTCCACGCGATCGGCGCCACCCCCACACCCGCCCCAACCACCCCCACACCCGCCCCAACCACCGCACCCGGTAAACTCGCCGTCGCCGCCACCGCCCCCGCCTGGATCGAAATCCGCGACGCCACCGGCAACATCCTCTTCACCCGCATCCTCAAAGCCAACGAATTCTGGCCCGTCCCGAACGAACCCGGCCTCACCCTCAGCACCGGCAACGCCGGCGGCACCGTGCTGCTGCATAACGGTCAACCCTCCGCCCCGCTCGGCACCGCAGGTGTCGTGCTGCGCCATGTTGAACTCACCCCGCCCGCCCCCAACTCTGCCGCATCCACCACCCCACCCGCCTCCCCCACCAGCCCGCCCCCCAACAATTCGGTGCCAAAATGAATTACCGCGAATATCAGCAAATCACCCGCCGCAAATCACGCCAAATCAACGTCGGCTCGGTCAAAGTCGGCGGCGACGCCCCGATCACGGTCCAAACCATGACCAACACCCTCACCGACGACATCGCCGCCACGATCGCCCAAATCCACCGCGCCGAACGCGCCGGGGTCGATATCGTGCGCGTCTCCTGCCCCGATGAAGCCGCCACCGCCGCCCTCGCCAGCATCGTCAAACAAGTCAACGTCCCCATCGTCGCGGACATCCATTTCCACTACAAACGCGCCATCGAAGCCGCCCGCGCCGGCGCCGCCTGCCTGCGCATCAACCCCGGCAATATCGGCAGCGCCGAACGCGTCCGCGAAGTCGTCACCGCCGCCCGCGATCACGGCTGCTCCATTCGCATCGGCGTCAACGCCGGCTCCCTCGAACGCCATCTGCTCGAAAAATACGGCGAACCCAACCCAGACGCCCTGGTCGAATCCGCCCTCGAACACGCCAAAATCCTACAAGATCACGATTTCCACGAATTCAAAATCAGCGTCAAAGCCTCAGACGTGTTCATGGCCGTCGCCGCCTACCAACAACTCGCCGAAGTCTGCGATCACCCGCTCCATATCGGCATCACCGAAGCCGGCGGCCGACGCACCGGCACCGTCAAATCGTCCATCGGCCTCGGCTCGCTCCTCTGGGCCGGCATCGGCGATACCATGCGCGTCTCCCTCTCCGCCGAACCCGAAGAAGAAGTCCTCGTCGGCTGGGATATCCTCAAATCCCTCGGCATCCGCCATCGCGGCGTGCGCATCATCTCCTGCCCCTCCTGCGCCCGCCAAGGCTTCAACGTCATCGATACCGTCGCCAAACTCGAAGACCGCCTCGCCCACATCGAAACCCCGATCACCCTCTCGATCATCGGCTGCGTCGTCAACGGCCCCGGCGAAGCCCTGATGACCGACCTCGGCATCACCGGCGGCGGCAACGGCCGCCACATGGTCTACGCCGCCGGCAAAACCGACCACACCATCGAAGGCGAAACCATGATCGATCACGTCGTCGCCCTCGTCGAAGCCCGCGCCACCAAACTCCAAGCCGAGCAACAAGCCGCCAAAGCCACCGCCCAACACGCCGCCGAATAACCCGGCACGACATAAAAAATCAGGTGCAAAAACCTGCTTTTTTGAAAAAAAGCAGCGAAAAACTTTCGCTCCAACACGCCACCACCCCGTCATTGCGAGCACAGCGCAGCACCCACCCCTCCCACGCTTGCCGATCCCCACCAACCGTGTGACACGACATGCCTGACATAGACAAAGCGAGCCAATCCATGTTCGACGAACCCGGTTTTCCAAGCGACCCTGATTATGACGCCGCCACGCCCCCACTTCACACGTTCGTCTATTGCAGTCGTGCCGCCGACCGCGTGGACGACGCCGAGGTCAACCGCCTCATCGAAGCGGCGCAACGCCACAATCGCACCTGCGGCATCACCGGGGTACTCGTATTCGGCAGTGGCGTCTTCTTCCAATGGATCGAAGGGCCAGAAGCCGCAGTGCGCAAGCTAATGGCGAGCCTGCATAGCGATCCGCGCCATTACGATATCGTCTCGCTAGAGCAGAGCGCAGAACAGCGCGAGCGTCTATATCCGAATTGGCAGATGGAGCGAGTCAGTGCCGAGGACATCCACGAAGTGCTCCAAGACGCACTCGAAAGCGCCGAAGACGAAAACAATATCGCAGCATTGAAACGTATTCTCGATCATCTGGCGACAAAGTCGCTGGATTCCCTAGGGCGCGCTAATTAGTTCAGCAACAAGCCGCTTCAAGCCGATCATCCCCTGAGCCGAGATCGCGGAACGAAGCACGACCCATCAACCTAAATTCGGCAGTTTGAAGCTTGCGAATCGGGGCAAATCTGACGGAAATTGGTGTAATGGAAACGATAAATGGGGAAATTTTGGCTCACC
>NCBV01000024.1 GCA_002279355.1 Acidiphilium sp. 37-60-79 | reverse complement strand
GGTTAAAGCCTTGCCGAAAATGGCGAAGAACGCGGAGGCTTCGACGCTGAAGGCGGCATTCACTGCGCATCATGATGAGACAGTCCATCAAGTGGAGCGGCTAGATCAAGTGTTCCAGCATTTGGGCAAGCCTGCCAAGGCAATTCCATGCGAAGCGATCAAAGGCTTGATCGAGGAGGCCGAGGAAGTAATTTCCGAGAGCAGCGCCGGTCCGGTCCGCGACGCCGGACTAATCGCCTGTGGGCAGGCCGTCGAACACTACGAAATAGCGCGCTACACCTCGCTAATCGCCTGGGCAACGGCAGCCGGGCACAAAGACGTTATTTCCCTGCTCCGGCAGACCTTGGACGAAGAAACGAGGACCGAGAAGAGCCTTGGCGATCTTGCGTCCAAAGAAATTAACAAGGCTGCGGCGAAAACGGCAAAGGCAGCATGAAGGCCAAACAACATTCGCCGACGTCGGCGACCTACTGCTCGGCGTAGTCATCGTTGCGATCGGCGAATCGGTGGCAGTGCGGCTCAGCCTGCAAGCCAGGGAGCATGTGATCCGCCTGCGCCGAATTCCCCATGGATCCCCCCGACCAATAAAGGTAAACCGTCCAAATCCGATGATTGGCCCCACCATAAACACGATCGCTTTGGCCGCCATTGCGAATCCGCCCCAGCAAGCCGGCAAATAACATTACACCGAGGCTGCGAAGGGATGGAAACTGAATAATTTGAAACGAACTCAATCGGGTCGTATGACACGAGGGGGCACGATGAGAAATTTGCCGTGGCTATACCAGTCCCCCAGCACCAGATGCGGCAAAGGCAAGGCTGCGGACGGTCCCGAACCAATCGGTGAGGTTGCTGTGCCCATCCGCTATCCGCAGCCCATTGGGTGACGTTCAGACATTTTCGCTCCGACCGCAACAATTCAAGCCGAATTTTGTTGGATTAAAAAATTGTGATTGTAACTTTTTGCCGAGATTTTTCTGATGACAATTTCGCCTCATCACCCGCTGGCGGCGCTGGCCGACGGCGCTGCCAACCGCCCCCAAACCCGAGCCGCCTGCACCGTCCCCGACACATCATGCACCCGCAAAATCGCCGCACCTTCGCGGAGGGCAAACAACCCCGCCGCCAGCGATGCCGGGTCGCGTGCCGTCGGCACACTCGGCTGCCCCATCGCCTCGCCGAGAAATCGCTTGCGCGACACCCCCACCAGCAGCGGAAAACCCAGTGCCGCGCAGCACCGTAAACCCCGCAGCAGGGCAAAATTCTGTTCACCGACCTTGGCAAACCCAAATCCCGGATCAAGCGCAATCGCCGCCCGCGCGACCCCCGCTGCCATCGCTTGTTTGCTCCGCTCGGCCAACTCATCGGTGACGTCACGCACCAAATCGGCATAATGCGCGTGACAATTCATCGTCTCCGGCGTCCCGCGACTATGCATTAGCACCACCGGACAACCGCGCGCCGCCACCAGCCCCGCCGCTGCAGGATCGTGCCGCAACGCCGATACATCGTTCACAATCCGCGCCCCGGCATCCAGAGCCGCCGCCATCGTCGCTGCGTTGCGGGTATCGACTGAGATCACCGCCCCCTGCGCCGCCAACCCGGCAATCACCGGCACGACCCGCCGAATTTCTTCATCCGGAAGCACCGTTACCGCCCCAGGCCGCGTGCTTTCCCCGCCAATATCAATAATATCTGCGCCTGCCGCCCGCATCGCCTGCCCGGCGATAATCGCCGCCTCGGCATTGCCATGCGCCCCGCCATCGGAAAAACTATCCGGCGTGACGTTCAAAATGCCCATTACCAAAGGCCGATCGAGCGAAAATCCGGCCCAATGCTGGGTCCGCGCATGCGCATCAGGCGGTGAGTGAAATTCCTGCATTCGCTGCCGATAGCGTGCCGCCGCTCGACTGCCAAGCCGGTGATGACGCGCCACCCCCCGCAGCCGAGGGCCCATGATGCCATCCGTGATGATGATGGCGCTGCGTCCCTTGCGCCCCTTGTGCCGCTGCACTGCCCAGCGCCTGCAAGCCCGATGATGTCGCCTGTAACTGTCCCAACATCGCGCTCAACTGCGCGCCAAATCCCGGTGCCGATTTCGGGGCGATCCCACCGCTATAGGCAATCGGCGCCGTCATCGTCGGACTCATTGGCTGAACCATGCAAACCTCCTGGAAATAATACGACAACCCACCCTATGCATCCGCCGTGCCAACGCCAACCTCTTGATTTTAGACCTTCTCCCGACTCAATCCGCGCGCGAGGGCACCTTATGCCCGGCAAACTTTGCCGCCCGGCAACTATTGCCTCTGCCCGCGTCGCGTCCATATGGAGTGAAAATGCCGAAATTCCCCTCCAGCTTTGATCTGTTGAATGCGCTAACCCCACGTGGCTCGGTACGTGAGCGGCGCGACATCGCCTACGGCTCGCGACCGCGTCAGCAATTCGATCTCTATCTCCCAGCCAGCGCCAAAAATCCGTTGACCAGCTTACTACCAGTGGTAATTTTTTTCTATGGCGGTTCTTGGCGATCGGGCGCCCGCGCGGAATATCGCTTTGTCGGTCGCCAACTCGCCCGTCATGGCTATATTGTCGCGATTCCCGATTACCGACTCTATCCAGAAGTTCGCTACCCTGACTTCATCGACGATGCTGCGATGGCGACTGCCAAAATTGCCGAAATGATCGCATCTGAAGGCGGTGATCCCTCCGCGATTTTCACCGCCGGACATTCTGCCGGTGCCTATATCGCTTTGATGCTCGCCCTGGCACCCGGCTATCTCGCTGCCGCGGGCTATGACCGGGGCAAACTCGCCGGCGCCATCGGCCTCGCGGGCCCATATGATTTTTTGCCGATCACCGGCCCCACCTATAAGCTAATTTTTTCTCCAGCGCCGGACTTGGTGAGCACCCAGCCCATTGCCCATGTCGATCCCGGCGCACCGCCCTGCCTGCTGCTGCAAGGGGCGCTTGATACGCTGGTGGCCCCGAAAAACACTGCCTCGCTCTCCAGCCTGCTGCGCGCTGCGGGCACCATGGTGCAATCGCGCATCTATCCGAATATTGGCCATATCAGCATTCTCCTTGCTTTGCTGCCTTGGTTCGCTTGGCGCGCGCCCGTCATGGCCGATATCAACACCTTTATCGATGAGGTGTGCACCGCCGACCCATCGCTGCGCACCGACCCGGCGCATGATCTGGCGGGCCGCACCGGATCAGGCTAAACTCGCGTCATGGCTATTGGCGCAGCGCAAAATCGTTTGTATCTCGGCAGTCGTCGTTATTCCTCCTGGTCGCTGCGCGCCTGGCTCGCCGTGCGGTTGGTCGGCCTCGATGTCGAGGAGCAGATCATCCCGCTTGCGGGCGGTAGCACCCCAGCGGTCAAAGCAGTATCGCCGTCTGGGATGGTGCCATTCTTGCAGCATGATGGCGCCATGATCTGGGATAGCTTAGCCATTTTGGAATATTGCGCGGAGCATCAACCCAAACTTTGGCCCGCCGAACGCATCGCCCGCGCCCATGCTCGCGCCATTTCTGCTGAAATGCACGCAGGTTTTCGTGAATTACGCATCGCTATGCCGATGAGTTGCGATTGCGTTTTCGCGCCACAAGCTTTTTCGCCTGCCGTGCGTGCGGATCTTGAGCGGATCGAAGCCCTCTGGGCGCAAACCCGCGCTCGTTATGCGGGCGTCGGCGTTTTTCTGTTTGGCAATGAAATGACGGGCGCCGATATTATGTATGCTCCGGTCATTTCACGTTTTCTCACCTACCAGCCAGCGCTCAGTGCCGACTCTGCCGCCTATGTCGCGGCGGTTCGTGCGCATCCGTTGGTGGAAAGCTGGTATCAAGCGGCGGCTGCTGAGCCGCCCGAATGGCGCATCGATCGATTTGAGGGTATCAAACCATGAAACTTCGCTGGCTAATGCTTGTTACCGTTCTCGCCCTGTGCCCGTTTGCGCGGGCACAATCGGTCCCGGCGCCATTGCCCGGCGTTGCCGTTGATCACGGTTGGATAAGGGCTTCTGGCAAAATCGGTATCACCGCCAACGGCTATTTCACGCTCACCAACACTTCCGATCAACCCGATCAGCTCGTGTCCGCCGAATGCCCCGTTGCCCACAAAACCGAAATGGTTAGCGCCGATGGCGCCGACCTCACTAAACTCACC
This sequence comes from Acidiphilium sp. 37-60-79, assembly GCA_002279355.1. Classification (GTDB taxonomy): domain Bacteria; phylum Pseudomonadota; class Alphaproteobacteria; order Acetobacterales; family Acetobacteraceae; genus Acidiphilium. Next base: position 32,164 of record NCBV01000024.1, on the reverse strand, counting down.
ATCCCGGCGCACGGAACCTTGGTGCTGGATCTGAAATCCGCTCATCTACAATTGGTCGGCACGCGCTTTCGCCTGTATCACACAGCGACGATTCCCTGTGGCCTGAAATTCAGCCAAACCGGCCCGGTGATGCTCTATCTCCATGTCGAACGGCCCGACGCGACTAAGTTTCTCGCGATGCGCAAACCCTGAACTGGAGCCGCCCCATGATCGCTCGTCTCACCGCCGAAGAACATCAAGCTCTCCCTGACCTGTTGCCGGACTGGGATATGGTCAAAGGCGAAGACGCGATCGAGCGAAAATTCAAATTTCATGATTTCAGCGAAGCTTTCGCTTTCATGACCCGCGTGGCTTTGCTCGCCGAAAAAATGGATCACCATCCGGAATGGTCAAACGTTTATAACCGGGTCACGATCAAACTCACGACCCATGATGCGGGCGGCCTTTCGCTGCGCGACATTAAGTTGGCCGAAGCGATCGAGGATTTGGCTTAGCCGCCGAGCTTTTCGCCTAAAAGCCTTACCAAATCACCGATATTGGCCAATTTGTCGATCTCGCGACTGCGGAATTTGACACTAAATTTTTCTTCCAGCGCGATCAAAATATTGACCTGCTTATACGAATCCCAACCCGGCACATCCTTCGCGGTCATACTCATGGTCGGCACAAATGCGTCATCGCTGAACGCATCGCGAAAAATTGGTGTGATCGCTGAAAGCAATTCGGCTTCGGTCATCGTTCATCCTCAATCGTCATGGGCAGAGATGGAGGTGTATAGAGCGCTAAATCAAGCCGAGCAAAGCCGTCGGCCTCGGAGCAAAAGCCAAGCTTTTGGTAATGGTCTTGCACCATGTTATTACGGCCAGAGGCGATGAAACGCCCCCGCAGATGCTCTGCCCCGCGCGCCCGCGCCATCTCAACCGTTACAGCGAGCATCGCTTGCTCAACCCGGCGGCCCAACACGCGGCAGGACATCAGCCAGCTATCAATGTCCTGCTCCGGGCCGGTTCCGTGCAACAGCACAATGCCGATCATGCCGTTATCGCCAAAACTATCTAGCAGGCGAAATTGTAAGCCAAGCCAATCCGGGGCGTCGATCATGGCCGCAATTTCAGACTCAGTATATCGCTTGGTGGTTAAGTTGAATTGGTTGGTTTTGTTAATGAGCTGCGCAATCCGCGTCAGCCCGACCCGATCAAAGCGCCGCCATAACAGGTGCATATTCAGGCTGGTCAAATAAGTTTCAATATCGGTAACATTTTTTTGCAACGCGGCGCGTGCTGCGTTTGCGGCGTATTGTGCCGCCCGGTTGCGGTCATCCTCCGTAAGGGCGACCGACTCGAACCATCCTGATTGCGCGATACAATCGGCGACTAGGGCAGGTTCGTCGGGCATTTCAAACACCCGCACCATTGGCAATTCGCGGCGAACGAGCGCACGTTCGGCGGGGTTATCATCGAGGAATGCCATCGCATCGAGGCCGAGATTTAGTTGGTTGGCGATGGCGCGGATATTGGTCGCTTTATCGGTCCAATTCGCGACGAAGCAGGCGATATCGGAGGGGCGTAACACCATTTCTGGATGATTTTCAAACGGTGCGCGGGCGTTGACTTCGTCGTTTTTTGAACAGACGGCGAGCGCAATGCCGCGCTGCGATAGGGCTTTGGCATAGGTTTGAATCGCCACAAATGCCTCGCCCTCGGCGCTGCCTTGACCGAGTGTAATGCCGTCCAGCCCATCATCCCGATCTGCCGCGTGCGGCGGCGATCAGGCGTGCGACCAGATCGCCGTAATATGGGGCGGCGGCGGGGCTGATTTCCTGCTTGGCGCGGTGCCATAGGGTTTTGCTATGAAACTGATCGAGCCCATGGCGGGCGCCTTCGTCATCGATGGTGAGGAGCAGGATATGATGGGCGAGGGCATCGGTGCGAAGCGCAGTGTTGAGCTGGCTGAGGGCGGTTGCGGGCGAATTCAATAAAAATTCATTTTGGCCGAGCTGGGCGGGGTGAACCGGCAAGGCGGTTTGCTGAATGACCCTTGCGCCGAGCTTTGCGGCGGCTTGCCAGCATTGATGGAGGCGGGCGCGCATGGCGGCGGGATCGAGCGAGGCTAGGTGGTGACCATCGAGGGCGAGGAGCAGGAAATCTGGCTGAAAATCGCGTAAAATTGGATCGGGGGACAGCAAATCCTGGGCGTATTGGCCGTATTCGCCTTGATGGATGGTGATGGTGAGGCCATGGCGGAGGCCGGCGACGCGGATGGCGCCCGCGAGGTGGGCGGTGGTGGAACTGCCGAGGACCGCCAAGCGGATTGCAGGATGTGGCGGGTGCGCTGTAAGGTTGTGATGCTGGATCAGCCGGTCGAGCCGATCGGTGCGGATGAAATCGAGATTGCAATTTGCGAGGGCGGTGAGGTTTTGCAGAGTGGGCGCAGTTTCCGCAGCTTTGAGCGCTGCGGGCCAATCAGGATGGGTTGGGAGCCAGGTCAAAGCGGGCATTGGATGGCTATGGCGGAAGCCGGGCTTTTCGGCAATGGGGCGGCGTGTTTCACGTGAAACATATTAACAATGAGTAGTGATAAACTATCTAAGACGGTGATTTTGCTGCGGACGCATTATTTTGATGACGCGGTTGAGGCGTTGGCTGATCGGTATCAGCGGGAATCCGGGTTGGCTTTGGTTGTTGTTGTTGATGATTCGGCTGGTGTGGTTGCGGTTCCTGAGCGATTTCGCAAGATTGGGATTAATCGGGCGATGTTGGTGGCGGCGGGGTTGGTTAATTTGGATCGGTGGGGGTGGCAGTGTGGGGATTATTTTTTGATTTTAGCACAGCAGATTTTGACGGAGCATGAGTATTTTTGGATGGTCGAGCCGGATGTTTTGATTAATTATTCGGATTTATCGGCATTTTTTGGATTGTTTGAGGGTGATGACAGTGATCTTTGGGTTGCGACGTTGGGGCATTATGGGGATGATTGGTTTTGGTATGGGGCGATGCGACGGTTTTACCAGGGGGCGATTGGGGGGTGTTTTTATCCGGTGTTGCGGATCTCGGCGCGATTGATCCGGGTGATTGGGTCAGTGCGGCAGGCGATGACGGAGCTTATGGGGTTGGTGGGGGATGACCGGGTGGTGCGGATTGACCCGACGCAGTATCCGAATGATGAGGGGGTAACGGCGACGATTGGGCTGATGGCGCCTTTTGTGGCGCGGGATTTTTCGGCGCGTGGGGTGGCTTACGGGCCGGAGAGTTATCATTTGGGCGAGCCTTTTTCGGCGACGGCGCTGGCGCAGCTTCCGGCGGATGGGCGGTTGTATCATCCGGTGTTGAGTGGGGAGCGACTTGCGGCGAGGTTTTTGAATTTGACGAGGGATACATGACTGATGTGGGATATTCATGGCTAAGAATTTGATCGTCTTGCGTTGTGGGAAGAACTCGCTTCACCGGGACTGGCTGATTGGTGCCAATCCAAATTTTGACGTGGTTTTATGCGCGTACCAGGAGTTTGATGCCGACGGTCTGCCGATGGTTCTCATTCCTGGTCAAAAATGGGTAGGAATATATCAATATTTAAAAAATAGTCAGGGATGGAAAGATTACGATTATATTTGGTTGCCAGATGATGACGTTGCAACGGACATTCTAACAATCAACAGATTTTTCGAATTGTGTTGCGAAAATAAAATTGAACTGGCCGCACCAGCGTTGAGCGAAAAATCGTTTTTTTCGCACCCAATTACGATGATCAACAGATCATTTCGGTGGCGGAGGACCAGCTTTGTCGAACTCATGGTTCCGTGTTTTAGTGTTGGATTTTTGATGCGCGCGCTGGAGACGATGACGTTATCAAAATCAGGAACAGGGTTTGGTTTGGAGTTTTTGTGGGCTCATATGCTGAGTTATCGGAATATCATGATATTTGACGAAACGCAGGTTTGGCATACGAGGCCGGTTGGCAAGATGCGGGACCAAGGGTTGGAGGAACAAGCGTTGCATGACATGGAATTGATCACGCACGGTATGACCCTGCCACAACTTTATAAAACGCTTGATGCAATGCGGTGGGATGGCAGGACCATTGGTGCTGACCAGCCGGTTTTCCTGATTGATTATTTGTTCGGTTATCGATATTTAGTTGAACAGCGGGGGGACGTTCTGGGCGGGTTGTTGTATATGCAAGGCTTGCCAGTCCCGGACCACCCGCAGGTTGATTTTTTTAATTTTATTCGGTTTCGCCAACAACATGATGGAATTGCAGATTTCACGTTGTCAAAAGGTAAGCCAAGCCTTATCTCGTCGGTGTCACGTTTTTCTCGAACTGATAACCCGGCTGTAGAGGCGAGTGGTGGCAATAATGGTGTTATAAACGGCCATTGCCGTTTTCATACGGATTATGAGAGTGATCCATGGTGGCAGGTTGATTTGGTTGATCGGCAAGAGGTTTGTTTTATCGATATTTATAATCGTTTGGATCAAAAAAGTCGCTGTCGGCGTGTTGCCGTGCTGATATCGGATGATGGAGAGGATTGGGCATTAGCGGCGTCGAAACTTGATGATTCCGAGTTTGGCGGTGCGGACGGCCTTCCTCTCGTTTTTCAGTTTGATCCCAGTATTTTCGCACGTTTCGTGCGTATCCAGATGATTGGCGAAGGATTTTTGCACCTCGACCAAGTGGAGGTGTTTGGTGATTGCGCTGCGCGTCGGGCGATGGCGTTCGGGTGATGGTTCGTCGCTTTTTCCCTGTGGTGCTGTTGTCGCTGATGCTTCCGACGCTCACGGCGCAAGCTTGTTCGGATCGGACTAAACCGATTGCGGTCGGTGGGGTATTTGGATTTCGCAGTCTGATGGTGCCCAAGCATTCCGTTATTTTGCGCAATAGTTGCAAGGTATCGCTTTATATTCACGATTATATCTGGGATCGGATTAAGGGCGGGAATGCGACGCGGCGGGCGATTTTGCGGGTGTTTCGTGGAACGGGACCGGCGGTGGTTGAATTGCCGGTTTGGTGGAACGGGCCAGGGTATTTCAACGGCTATTATCGGAGCCATTATTTGGATCTTGGCGTGGTGGCGCATCAGGCCAATGTGAATGGGTCGTTGAAGGTGACGCTTGCGCAGTGGCACTCCTATGTGAGTGGGGCGCGAGGGGTGGGGTTTAAGGTGGTTGCGCCGGTGTTCGCACCAAATGTCGCGGCAAACTGGCACGGTGATCAGGTTGATCCGGCGTTATGGGACCGGATCAAGGCGCGGGCGATGGTCGGTGGTGGGCTCACGGTGGATGCTCCGCCTGCGTTCTTTTTTTGGTATACGCCAGCATACCGCCGGTTTGTGGTGCATGAAATTCGTTGGGGCAAGCGGCATAATCTGCTCGTCACCCTGATTATATCGCCGGATGTAGCTGGTGCCAATTTTTTGATAGTGACCGAAAAGATGATAAGCTATCTGCAATCGCATCGAGCGTTGGCAAATCGTTTTGTGGTTGAAAATTACGAGATTCCCGTTGGAGTGAAAAACTACGTTAATGTTGTCGGTTCTGAAGACAATTGTGATTCGGTATTAGGTGTTGCGCTTTGGTTGTCGACAAAAATATCTCATGGTTAATAAAATTGAACGTCCAGATATTTTTCGGGTTAGACTAGTCAGATGAAACTCGTCGGTTGTGTCGCGGTCGTGAAAAACGAGCAAGAGCATATTGCCGAATGGATCGCATATCAATTTATTGTCGGTTTCGATACAGTGATAATTTTCGATAATGGATCAACCGATTCGACTCGTGCGATTATTGATCATATTGCTCTGACTTATGATGTTCGGGTTCTTGATTGGTTTTCGACCGATGCAGCGTATCAGGTTCGAGCTTATGAAGTTGCAGCAAAACAATTTTCGGATGAGTTTGAGTGGTTAGCGTTCTTCGACAGTGATGAGTTTCTTGCGATTGAAGACGGTTCCGATTTTCGCAAAATTTTGGCTAACCGGATCGATTCGGCGGCTATTGCCGTATCTTGGGCATTTTTTGGGTCGTCGGGTCACCGGAGTCGACCGGAGGGCCTTGTGATCGAGAAATTTATTCGGCGTTCGGAGATTTCTTTCGCGCCAAATCGACATATCAAATCGATCGTAAGGCCAACCAAAATTGTCCGTTGCGTAAATGCTCATTATTTTGTTGTTAATGGTTTGTACACTAATTTTATTGGTGATTGGGTTGAGTGGGCGCTTGACGGCCTGATGGCTGGCGAACCGTCTTACGAAGTTGGAAAATTGAACCATTATTTCACGCGTTCGTTGCAGCATTGGAAACTTAAAATCGCCCGAGGTTATCATGACGCTGTTAGGAACAGTAAAGATTTTATCGCTTATGATCGCAATGAGATTCACGATAACAGCGCAGCTAGACATGCTGCGGAGGTAAGACGTTATCTTGGTTCAATGGGTGCGCCTATAGTGATTGAGGACGGTGCGTCGAGCTTAAGTGTGGGTGAAAATGCCGAAATCGACAAAGAGGGATTGACACGGATGCAACATCGTATTGATCGCGATCCGCCATTCCGGTATTCGGTGGTGGCCTGCGCCCGGTGGGAGGAGCGGTATATTGTTGAATGGCTGAATTATTATCGGTCGATTGGGTTTGATCATGTGTTTCTCTATTGCAATGATGATGAACCATCGGCGCTTTATCAAGCGGTCTTGCCGTTTACGCTCGGGCCTGAGCCGTTTGTGACGTTCCACTATTTTCCGCTGCAGGGACAGCAGCATTTGATGTATATGCATTTTCTGCATCATTATAAGCAGTTGACCGAGTGGTTTAGCTTTCTGGATATTGATGAGTTTTTGCGGCTGACGCAGCATCGGACGATTGGGGAGTATATTGCGGCGTTTCCGGGAGAGCCGGATGCGATTCATTTCAACTGGTGTTTTTTTGGCAATAATGGGTTTGATCAGCGGCCTGAGGGGTCGGTGTTACTGAATTATACCAAGCGGTTTCCAGGATTTTATAATCGGATGACTAAGCATATTACCCGCTCGGCGATGATTGACCCTGATTTGATTCATCGCGGAATGAGCACAGATTTTTGGCATTATTGGAACGGGATTGAGAATTTTCGTGATTTGAAGCTGGTCAATGTGCTCGGCGAAGACATGCATGGTTATTATGATGATCCGGAGGCGACGGATCGGATGCTTGCGGAACCGGGGCGCTATGAGGCTTATTTGGACCGAGCGATTATCAATCATTATGTTTATAAGTCGCGGGAGGATTTTTTGATCCGGGCGCGGCGCGGCACCAATAGCGTGTTTGCGCAGCAGGCTTGGTATGAGCAGGCTTATCATTCCGGGCAGGTTGATCAGGTGATGGAGCGGCTCAATCAGGTTGAAGACCGGTTGCTGGCGGATCGTTGGGCGGGGTTATTGGCGGGTGGGATTGGGCGAAATGTGTTTGCAGCACCTGCAGCGCCGCTGATCTCGCAAGGCAAGATGGCGATGCAGAGCTCGGTATGCGAACATTCGCGTGCTGCATCGGTGAGCAAGGATGCGGCGGGGGCGGTGGATGGGGTGATTGACGGGGACTACTCGTTTCACACGGATATTGAGGATGCGCCGTGGTGGCTGGTTGATTTGGATGGTCTGCACGAGATTGCGGAGGTGCGGCTGTTCAATAGGGTGGATCGACGGAGCATGGCGGCGCGGGCAAACCGGATCCGGATTGAGGTGAGTGCGCTGGGCCGCGATTGGGTTGAGGTGTTGCGCAAGGATGATGAGTTTATATTTGGCGGTGCCGATGGTGATCCGCTGATTTGGCGCGCTACTGCGCCAATAACGGCGCGGTATGTTCGGGTGTCGTTATTGCAGCGAAATCCGTTACATTTGGATCAGGTGCAGGTGTTTGGCCGGTATGTGGGGCTGGAGGCGGATCGGCCTTTGGATGAGGCGGATACGCGAGACCCGCCAACGGCGCCGGTTGAGGAGCGGGCGGTGCTGGAGCGGTTTCAGAGCTTGGGCAATACGTGCGAATTTGGGTTGGTCCAGAAGAATGCTGGGGTTGGTGGGTTGGGGTTACTGCGCTGGAGTGCGACCTCGCCGGAAAGCTTGATGTTGGGATTGGCTGATGATTTTCGGTTGATGGGTGAACCGGAGAATGTCGAATTAACCGATCATCGGGGGGAGTATTTCTGGACCGATCGCACCTATTTTGTGCAGAGCCATACATTCATTCCGATTGAGGGTTCTGATCAGGCGAAGGTGTTAGCAGAATTGACGTCGCGGTCTCGATTTTTGCGCCGTAAATTCAGTGATGATTTGAGCAGTGGCGAGCCGATTTGGGTTTTTCATGTGCATAAAGATTATGAGCAGCCGAAGGAGGAGGCGGTGCGGCGGTTGGCTGATGCGCTCGCGGCGCGTGGGCCGAATTTATTGTTCTGGGTGGTGCCTGCTTACATCGCGGGTCGAACACCGGGTGAGGTGGAGTGGGTTGGTCCGAATTTGTTGAAGGGCTATGGAGGGCTGCATTCGGCGCTTGATGGCAAGCCGTTGAGTGCGCGGGCGCAGTGGCTGGCATTATGCCGGGCGGCGTTGGCGCTGGTGGATGCGCGGGGTGGGCGTGATTCGGTGGCTGGTGCTGCGTCGTCGGCTTTGCTGACGGAGGCGGCGGTATCCGGGCCGAGTAATTTGGCGCTGGGCAGGCCGGCCTTGCAAAGTTCAATTTCGCCTTGGTCACGCCGACCTGATGTGGCCCTTGACGCTGCTGGTGCGGTGGATGGGCGGATTACCGGCGAGGCGAAATTTCACACCGATATTGAGGATCATCCTTGGTGGCAGGTGGATTTAGGGGCGGTTTTCGGGATTTCGGGCGTAAAACTTTATAACCGGATGGATGATCCCAATGTGGTTCATCGGAGTGCGCATTTGGCGATTGAGGTTGGGTTTCGCGGCGATGATTGGGTTGAGGTGTATCGGCGGAAGGAGGAGCGACATTTCGGGGGGATCGATGGCAAGCCGCTGGTGTTTGCGCCGGTGATGCCGGTGCCGGGGCGGTTTGTGCGGGTGCGGTTGTTGCGGCGCGATTATTTGCATTTGGATCAGGTTGAGGTGTTTGGGGAGGCTTTGCCGGGGTTTGGGTGAGGGTTGGGGGCGCGAGCGGAGGGGTGTGCTTGCGTTGGCGCGGAAATTGGGTCATCACGGAGGGGACGGCGATTGGGACCATTTAATGGTCTAGACGGGCCGTTTTCCGTGTTTTTGGCCGCGAGCGGACGAGATGACGGGAGAGGTGGAGTGCGGACATTGACTGTGATCGCGCTCTGGTTGTTGATTTGGTGAGCGAGTGATTTTTTGATCGAATCGGTGATTTAATCAAGAATTGGCTTGCTTTAGCAGGGGCTGACGCTGGATTGGCGTGTGGCTCCACGAGATAAGGATCGATGTCAGCGCTTTTTGTGGCCCCCCTTTTTGTCAGAGTTTTGCGCCGACGCGCCGGTGGTTTCGGCGTTGGCGGCTTTGGCGTTGGTGGCCAGGGGCGTCCGGTTCTTTAGCATGATGTTTTACCCAACCCATGATTCGCGACTGTTGGCCGGCGACCTTCGGGGGCCGCTGCGGGCGCGCAGGAGAGTTTTTGACGATGCCCAGAATGATGTTGATCGATGCCAGCCATGCGGAAGAGACCCGTGTTGCGGTACTGGATGGTAACCGGCTCGACGATTTTGATATCGAGACGGAGGATAAGCGGCAGATAAAAGGCAATATTTATCTCGCCAAGGTGGTGCGGGTTGAGCCGAGTTTGCAGGCGGCTTTTGTGGAGTATGGCGGGAATCGGCACGGGTTTCTGGCGTTTGCGGAAATTCACCCGGATTATTACCAGATACCGATTGCGGATCGGCAGCGGCTGATTGAGCTTGAGGCGGAAGAGGCGCGTCGGCGCGAGGCGCAAGAAGAGGCGGCGGAGCTGGCTGCGGAAGCGCGGGCGCAAGGTGGTGTGGCGCCGGATGAGGTTTTTGCGCCTGATGAGGGTGGGCGCGATGAGCGTGAGGGCGATGAGCGTGAGGGCGATGAGGGTGAGGGCGATGAGGGTGGGCGCAATTCGGCGCAGGCGCTGGAGAGCGGGATTGGCGCGGAGCGGCTGCTGGCGGATAGTGACGCGGATGGCGGATCGTCGGCGGTAGCGCAGGCGGAGGGTGCGGAGAAAAATGATCGCGGGTTGGACAACACCGATATTGAGGTTGATCCGGCGGCGATTGAGCGGGAATTGATGGCGCAGGGCGCGATTGATCCGGCAGATGCGGAGCAGCCGGAGATTGGCGGGGCTGTGGCGGCGGGTGAGATGGTCGCGGATGGCGCGGCGGGTGGCGAGTTTGACGAGGCGGAGGCGCAGCCGACCCCGGAGCAGGTGGGGGGCGAGAGTGATGCGGCGGAGGAGGCGCGGGAGCGTCGTCGCACGCGGATTATGCGCCAATATAAGATTCAAGAGGTGATTCATCGGCGGCAGATTTTGCTAATCCAGGTGATCAAGGAGGAGCGCGGCTCGAAAGGGGCGGCGCTGACGACGTATATTTCGCTGGCGGGGCGGTTTTCGGTGTTGATGCCGAATTCGCCGAACGGGGGCGGGGTGTCGCGCAAGATTACCGCGCATAGCGATCGCAAGCGGCTCAAAGAGGTGATGGCGGAGCTGGAAATCCCGGATGGGATGGGGATGATTGTGCGCACGGCGGGGGCGAACCGGCCGAAGCCTGAGATTAAGCGCGATTGCGAGTATTTGTTACGCTTGTGGGATGATATTCGCGAACGGACGATGAGTTCGGTGGCGCCGAGTTTGATTTACGAGGAAGCGTCGTTGATCAAGCGGACGATTCGCGATGTTTATACGCGTGAGGTGGATACGGTTTACGTGGAGGGCGCGGAGGGTTTCCGGGCGGCGCGCAATTTCATGGCGATGTTGATGCCGAGCCATGTGCGCAAGGTGCAGCAATGGACGGAGAAGCAGCCGTTGTTTGCGCGTCATCAGGTTGAGCAGATGATTGAGCAGGTGTTTCAGCCGACGGTGCAGCTGCGCTCGGGCGGGTATTTGGTGATCAACCAGACTGAGGCGCTGGTGGCGATCGATGTGAATTCCGGGCGGGCGACCCGCGAGCGGAATATCGAGGATACTGCGCTGCGCACGAATATGGAGGCGGCGGAAGAGGTGGCGCGGCAGTTGCGCCTGCGCGATTTGGCTGGGCTGATTGTGGTTGATTTCATCGACATGGAGGTGCGCAAGCACAATGCCATGGTCGAGCGGAAGCTGAAGGATGCGCTGAAGGGCGATCGGGCGCGGATTCAGGTGGGGTCGATCAGTCATTTCGGGCTGTTGGAGATGAGCCGACAGCGGCTGCGGCCTTCGTTGGCGGAGACGATGCTGATCCCGTGCCCGCATTGCGAGGGGGTAGGGCATGTGCGCAGTGCGGCGAGCTTGGCGCTGGCGGTGTTGCGGGCGCTCGAGGATGAGGGCGCAAAGCAGGCCGCGCACCGGCAGGCGGCGGAGTTTGCCGTGCATCTGGCGGCGGATGTGGCGTTGTATATTGTTAATCATAAGCGCGCCGAATTGGCGGCGGTTGAGGCGCGATTTGGGATGATTGTGCGGTTTGTTGCCGATGCGGCGACGCCGACGCAGTTCCGGGTGGAAAAGGTGCGGGTGCTGGCGGCGCCGGCGCGGTCGGCGGCGGATCAGCCTTTGGCGATGGGCGGCGAGAATGCGGCGAGTGAGGATGCTGGGTTCGGCACGGTGGAGGCGGCTGACTTGGATGCGCCGGGTGAGGCTACGGGCAGCGATATGGCGTCCGAAGCTGGCGGCGATGCGGCTGAGGAGGAGAAGCGGTCTCGGCGGCGGCGGCGGCGGCGGCGCGGTCGGCGGGGTGAGGCCGGTGACGCTGGTGAGGCTGGCGATGATTCGTCCGTTGCGGCCGAGGGTGATGCCGATGAGGCTGCGTCGGGCGAGGAACAAACAATTGCGGTGGATGATCGGTTTACGCCGGCTTTGGCGCCGATTGAGTTACCGGAGGTTGAGGTGCAGCGCGAGCCGCGGCGGCGGCGGCCACCACGGCGGCGTGGTGGGGCGGCGCGGAGCGATGGCGGCGAGGATGCGGCGAGTGAGCAGACGACCGCGCCGGTGAGTGAGCCGGTTACCGTGCCGATCATGCGCGAGGAGCCGATTTATTTGGATATCGCAGATATTTTTGAGGCAGCGGAGCGCAAGGAGGCTGAGCGAGCTGCGGCGGCGCGTGCGGAAGCGGCGGCGCGGCAGGCGCGGCCGGTGGTGCGTGAAGAGCCGGTGGCTGAGGTTTTGTCCGAGCCCGTGCCTGAACCTGCACCCGAGCCTGCGCCCGAATCAGCGATTAACGTGGATGCGGCGCCGGAGCCGATTTCTGAGCCAATCGCTGAACCTTCGCGTGCGCCGGTGGTGCAGCCGATTGTGATTGGGGCGGATGAGGCGGAGGCGGGGCCGCGCAAGAGCGGGTGGTGGCGACGCTAAAATAGTCCTGTAATATGTCCTGCCGCATCGAGGCCGACGGCTTCGGCGGCGGGAATCCGGGGTAGGCCGGGCATGGTCATGACTTCACCGGCGAGGGCGACCACGAAGCCGGCTCCGGCTGATAGGCGCAGCTCGCGGATGGGCAGCGTGAACCCGGAAGGTGCGCCGCGCTGGGTTGGATCGGCGGTAAAGCTATATTGGGTTTTTGCCACGCAGACCGGCAGGTGGCCGAAGCCTGCGCGTTCAAAGCGGGCGATTTGCTTTTCGGCCCGGTCGGACAGGGCGATATCGGCGCCGCCATAGATGCGGCGAACGATGATGCGCAGCTTCTCCGCGAGGGAGAGATTGTCCGGGTAGAGAAATTCGAAATTTGTCGATTTGTCCGCGATGGCGGTGCGCACGGCGCTGGCCAGCTCGGCGGCGCCCGCTGGGCCATCGGCCCAATGGGTGCAGAAAATTGGGGTGATGCCATCAGCGGCGAGGGCGCTGCGCAGAGCGGTGCGTTCGGCGTCGGTATCGGAGAGAAAGCCGTTGATCGCAACCAGGGTGGGCAGTCCAAAGGCGCGCATCGCGGCGACGTGTCGGCGCAGATTGGCGGCACCATCGCGGACGGCGCTCGGGTTTTCCTGACCAAGATCGGCGCGAGCGATGCCGCCATGCATTTTAAGGGCGCGCAGCGTGGCGACCACCACGGCGCAGGCGGGCTTCAACCCGGTTTGGCGGCATTTGATGTCGAGGAATTTTTCGCCGCCGAGATCGGCACCGAAACCCGCTTCGGTAACGACGATATCGGCGAGTTTCAGGGCGGTGGTGGTGGCCATGACCGAGTTACAGCCATGGGCGATGTTGGCGAAGGGGCCGCCATGCACGAGGGCTGGGGTGCCGTACAGCGTTTGCACCAGATTGGGTTGCAAAGCATCGCGCAGCAGGGCCGTCATTGCGCCGACGGCGTTCAGGTTGGCGGGGGTGATTGGCGAGCCATCACGCCGTTCGGCGATGACCATGCGCGCGAGGCGGTCTTGCAGGTCGGCTAAGTTTTTCGAGAGGCAGAAAATTGCCATCACCTCGGAGGCGACGGTGATGTCGAATTTTTGCTCGCGGGCGGCACCGTTGGCCCCGGCGCCGAGACTGAGCACCGTTTCGCGCAGGGCCCGGTCATTCATGTCGATGGCGCGGCGATGGGAGATCCGGCGCGCATCGATCTCGAGCGCGTTGCCCCAGTAAATATGATTGTCGAGCATGGCGGCGAGGAGGTTATTCGCACTGGTGATGGCGTGGAAATCGCCCGTGAAATGCAGGTTGATTTCCTCCATCGGTGCGATTTGCGCGTAACCGCCGCCAGTGGCGCCGCCTTTTTGACCAAAGCAAGGACCAAGGCTGGGTTCGCGGAGCGCGATCATGGTTTTGGCGCCGGATGCGGCTAGCGCGTCACCGAGGCCGATGCTGGTGGTGGTTTTACCCTCGCCCGCTGGGGTCGGGCTGATGCCTGCAACCAATACCAGCGCGCCGTTGGGGCGGTCGGCGAGGCTGTCGATGTAGTCGAAATCGATTTTCGCCTTGTGCCGACCATAGGGAATGATGGCGTCGGCAGGGATGTCGGCGACGCTCGCGATGGCGGTGATGGGTCGGAGCGCAATGCTCCGGGCGATGTCGAGATCGGTGGTCATGCAGCGTGTCTCCCTGATTTCCTCCGTTATTCTTGGCTCTGACGCCGATGGCAAGGGGGGATGCTTGCTTGATCGGGGTTTGCAATCGTAAAAGCGCTTTATGGGGAATGGTTCGGTATTACCGTCTGCGCTGAGCGGGTTCATGCTGCCGGATTGGGCGGTGTTGATTTTGCTTTTGATTGGCGGGGTTTATGCGCTGGCGATGCTTGCGATGCCGTTTGCGGTATTCGGGGTCAAGTCGCGGTTGAGTGCGATGGAAGAGCAACTTGAGGATATTCAAGAAGAATTGCGGGTGATGGCGTTGCGCCAGGCAGGGGCGCGGATCGGGGTGATTGACCAAGTCTATCCCGAGCCAGCCAAGCCCGCAGCGCCGCAATCGATGACGACCATGACGGAGCCGCCGGTGCGCCGTCGTGAGGGTGCCGAATTCGCTGCCCCCACGCCGCCGCCGATACCTCCTACTGAGCCGCCATTGCGCGAGAGTTTTGGGCGAGCGCGTCCGACGTCGCCACCGCCGCCATCCGTGCCGCCGCGTGGACGCCGGATTGAACCGCGGCTGGATTGATCTGACAGTTTGGCCTGCCGCTTGAATCGCACTGGTCGGGCGCCCACGTAACGGTCGGCTCCGACGCGAAGCTTTGACGCGCCGTCTGGTCTTATATCAACGGAGCGAAAAAATGTCAGGCTTGCAGACCCCCCAGGCGATGATCGCCACGATGATCGCCAAATCGATTCACCAGCATTGGCGGTTTTATCTGTTTGAAGGGGTGGTGCTCGTGGTTCTGGGCATCGCGGCGATTGCCTTGCCGGTGCTGGCTGGCTTGGCGCTTACTTTGGTGCTCGGGTGGTTGTTCATCATTGCTGGACTGGTCGGATTTGTGACGGCGTTCGGAACCATGCGCGGCACGCGGGCGCCTGGGATGGTTTGGGCGGTTTTGTCATCGGTGGTCGCGGTGCTGGTTGGTGCGGTGTTGCTCTGGGACCCGGTGCGCAGCTTGGCGACACTGACATTCGTGCTGGTGGCCTATTTCATCGCTGATGGAATTTTGATGATTTTTCTGGCGCTTGCGCATCGGCGCGGCATGGCCGGAAAATGGGAGTGGATGCTAGTCAATGGGGTGGTCGATTTGATTCTGGCCGGTATCGTGATTTCGGGGTTTCCGGGAACGCTGGTTTGGGCGCTCGGATTGCTGGTTGGGATTGATATGGTATTTGGCGGCACCTCGTTGATCTCCATGGCGCTGACCGCGCAGCGCGAGGTTAGCGGGTCATCGGACGGAGCTGGTTAGTAATTCCGCCAGTTTTTGCGTGATGATGCGATAATCCGCATCGTTCAGAGCGGTGAGCGGCGGGCGCATCCGGCGCCATGTCGCGTCGTTCAGCAGGGCTGCGGTGATGGTTTTGATCGCTGCCATCGGGGGGTAGGCCGCACTGAGGGCGCGTAGGGCTTCTAGATAGTCTTGCGCGGCTTGAACCTGTTCAGCGGATTCGGGTTTTGTCGCATGGTCGAAAATGATCCGCAGGCTGGCGCTTGCGATATTCGCGAGGCCGGTGATCGCACCGGCACCACCTGCGCGCAAAAATGGGAGCATGAGTGGGTCGGCGCCGGCGAGAACACCAAAGCCTGGGTGCTTGGTGATGAAGGCGAGCCCTGAATCGTGTTGACCAGACGAGTCTTTGAGTCCGACGACATTCTCTGGATGATGTCGGCGAAGCTGTTCGATGCTGGCATGTGTGATCGGGATGCCCGAGAATTGCGGAAAATGATAGAGTAACAACGCGAGGCGCGGGTCCGCCACGCTGTCGATCAGGTGACGATAGCTGGCAACGAGGCCGTCATCGCTCAGATTTTTGTAGTAGAAGGGCGGCAAGACCAGAAAATCGGTGACGCCTAGCTTGAGTGCGTGGCGGGTAAGGTCGATGGTATCGCCGATGGCGGGTAGGCCGGTGCCGAGCAGGATTTGTTGGGGCGCGATGCCCGCAGCGAGCACGGCTTCCAGAATAGCTTTACGCTCGGACTGGGCAAATGAGGTTGCTTCGCCAGTGCTGCCGAGCAGCGCGAGGCCATGACAACCTTGATCGAGCAAGCGTTGGCACTGAGCGATTAGGCACGGCATATCGACAGCAAGGTCCGGGGTGAGCGGGGTGGCGACCGCCGCGAAGACGCCTTTGACCCGGTAATTCATCGTTTCGCTCCTTTTGATTTCAGCTGATCGGGTGTTCGATGAAATGTGGCGCCTCGCGCGTTGGCGCGCAAGAATTGACGTCACAGTGGCATGCAGGTCAGCGATCCTGCTCGCTCGTCGGCTGCATCCGTTCGGCCAAACGCCAGACATAGGCAATGATTTCCGCGACGATTTTGAAGTGTTCGGCCGGAACTTCCGCTTCGAGGGCGACCTTATAGAGTGCGCGCGCCAGCGGCGGATTGGCGACGACGGGGATCGATAATTCGCGGGCCAGTTCGCGGATACGCGCCGCCATTCGGTCTCTGCCTTTGGCGACGATGCGTGGCGCAGATTGATCGCCGCGATTATATTCAAGGGCGACGGCGTAATGTGTGGGGTTGGTAACGACCACGCTGGCGCGGGCGAGAGCAATGCTGAGCGTTTGTTTGGCTCGCGCAGCGCGCAAGGCGCGCAGCCGAGCTTTGATTTCTGGATTCCCATCGGTCTCACGGGATTCATCACGAATTTCGGTATGAGTCATTTTGATTTGCGACTGGAAACGAAACCGGGTCCAAGCGAGATCTGCCCCCGCGATCATCAGATTACCCAGCGCTACCGCGCTGGCAACGGCGAGTAGGGTGTTGCCCACCCAGAGGGCAATGCCGGAGGGATGAGAGCCAATGGTGCCGATCAAGGCGGGTAGCTGGGCTTTGACAATAAGGGCAACAGCGATGCCGACAATGACGAGCTTGACGATGGAACGCAGCGTATCGATCAGATGGTTGGTGCTCAATAATCGGCCCAAACCCGCCATTGGTGACAGCATGGCAAAATGCAGGCGCGGTGCTTGCAAGCGCGGACGAAAACCCGTCTGGGCCATAGTGCCGATGAGGCTGGCGACAATGACAGTGGCGCCGATAAGGCCGATAATGTGCAAGGGCGGGAGAGACGCAGCGCTAATGACCATTAGGGCATGATGGAAACCACCGGGCGCGCCAGCCCCGGCAATAATGCGGGCGAGTGCGATGATGAGCTGATTGATTAGCTGGGGGCCGAGGCCGGTGAGCAAGCCGATAACCGCGAGAAGACCCAGCGCGCCGGAAAGTTCGCGCGCCATCGGCATTTCGCCGTGGTCGATCGCTTTGAACAGTCGGGCTGGCGTGGCTGCTTCGGTTTTTGCGTCGTTGTCGCCCTCCGCCATGGCTGCTTACCAGCCTAGCCCGGTGCGAAACAGCGTCGTCACCCCGTGTTCCCATGTGGAAAAAAGCATGGTGGCGGTGAGGGCGACGAGGGCGAGGCCCGCGAGGATTTGTAGCGGGGCAGCGAGGTAAAATACTTGCAGTTGCGGCGCCGCGCGGGCCATTAGGCCCAGACCGGCTTGCAGGATCAGCCCGATGATCAAGAACGGGGCGGCAAGGCCGACAGCCATGGCGAAACTCTGTCGCACGCAGGAGACAATGATGTGCAAGGTTGCACCTGCGGAGATGTGCAGCCCGCCGTTGAGGACTTGTGCAGATAATCCTGGTGGGAAGGCGGTATAGGAGTGAACCAGGGCGCGCAACGGCAACACAAACAACGGACTGCTGAGGACCAGCGCGGGAATGGCAATGTTGAAGCCGTCCGCCAGCACCGTCGACTGGGCGCCGATTGCGCTGTCGGGTAGGAGTAAGCTGGAAAGGCCGATCTGGTAGGAGATGAACTGACCGGCCATGGGCAAAGCGAGCACCAGGGTGCGGGCGATCCAACCGATTGCACCACCGATGAGTGATTCTTTAGCGATTAGGAATGCTGTAGCAATCTCGTTCGTGCTCGGTGGCGGCAATGTTGAGGCGACCATTGGCCACAGCACGGCGCAGAGGGCGAGGGATAGGCCGACCCGCACCATGGGCGGTATCGGTGCTTCGCCAAAGCCGGGCATGAGCATGACGGCCGCGCTAACCCTGGCGAGCACCAGGGTGAAGCCATACGCATCCATGCTGAATGGGCTCATGATCCGCCGACGGTGATCATGGCCGCGAAAATGTGGTGCGAAAACACGGTCAGTAGGCGCTGCGCCGTGCCGGCGGTGATGAGCAAGGCGGCCAATACGGCGGCGATCTTAGGTAGGAATGATAGGCTGGTTTCGTTGATTTGGGTGACAGCCTGGATCAATGAAATGAGCACGCCAACACCGAGGGCCGCCAAGAGCGGGGGTGCAGCGAGATGCACGGCGAGCATGATTGCTTGATGAAGGGTTTGCGCGATCATGGCGGTTAGATCGGCATATTCATGATGGATTGATAGGCCGAAATCACCCGATCGCGGATGGCGACGCTGGTTTGCAAGGCGAGTTGCGCTTGGGCGACGGCGGTAACGGCCCCGGTCAGATTGCCACTGCCGGTGAGCGCCGCCGTGGCGGTGGATTCGGCGGCACTACTCTGATGCACCGTCTGGCTAATCATGTCACTGACATAATGACCAAAATTCGTATTGGTCTGGATGAAGCTGGTTGCGCTGCTCTGACCAAGAGTGAATAGGGACGGCGAAGCACCTGACAGGCTAACGGGGAGCAGAGCCATTATAGGAGTCCCAACGTGCGTGAGAGCATACTGCGTGAGGCGTTCATTGCGGCAAGATCCGCGTTATAAGCGCGCTGGGCTTGCTGCATATCCATCAATTCAACAAAACTATTTACGTTGGGCATTTTGACGTAGCCCTGCTTATTGGCCGCCGGGTTTGACGGATCGTATTTCAGCGGGAAGGGCGCTTGATCTTGGCCGATCTGGCTTACCTTGACCATTTTGACCCCGGTAGCGCTACTCATGCGATCGGCGAAGCTTACTGTTTGTCGGCGATAAGGGGTGCTGCCGGGACTGGATCCGGTGCTTTGCACATTAGCAAGATTTTGGGCGATGATTTGCAACCGGGTGCCTTCGGCAGCGAGCCCTGCGGCGGAGATATTCAACGTTGTTCCAAAATTCATGGTTTCTCTCTTTAGGAGGCTAAGGCAAATTTTTGCCGGACTTCAGGGGTGATTACGATGCGGCGTTACAGCGTGGCGCCAAGGGCCGAGCGAAACATACCGAGATAGGATTTATAAAGATTGACCGCATATTCTTGGTTAAGCTGCACATGGGCCATGGCCGCCAGTTGCTGATCGAGCGGAACTGCGTTCCCATCCGGCGCGCGTGCCGCGACGCGGGCGAGTGTGGCCGGTGAGTGGGGGCCGTTGAGCGCCTGGAGATCACCTTTGTTGGGCGTCGCGAGTTTGAGTGTGCTGAGATTGTTGATGGTTGCGCTGAAGGGAACCGGCTGAGACGGGGTGTAGCCCGGCGTGTCCAAATTGGCGAGGTTTTGCGATAGCATCCGTTGAGCAGCGTTCAGATAGCCCAATTTTTGCACTGATAGGTCAAGTAAGGTGTTAGTCATGATGAACTCCGCGCTGTTCATCATGAGTTAGGACGAATTGATTAACAATCCGTCAATGCGATGGTGCGAGGAAAAATATTTTTGCAGATGATCAGTCCGCGCAAATTTGTTTACTCGGTTTTAAGAAAGATCAGCAATTTATCGATGGCTTCAAGTTTAGTGAGAGATTCTAATGCAGCATATTCGGCCGCGAGGCGCTCGAGGGCGGCTTCAAAAATCTGTCGTTCGGAGAAGCTTTGATCGGGTTGACCGGCGTTGCGGTGCAGGTCGCGCACCACTTCGGCAATCGCCATTGGGTCGCCCGAGTTGATTTTTGCCTCATACTCCTGGGCGCGGCGTGACCACATGGTGCGCTTGATCCGCGCCCGGCCTTTGAGGGTCACTAAAACCTCGTCAAATTGTTTGCGGCTGGCGAGTTTGCGGAGGCCAGCGGTTCGAGCCTTGTTGACCGGCACGCGCAGGGTCATGCGGTTTTCATCGAAAGTGATATGGATCAAATCGAGCTTATGGCCTGCAATTTCTTCGGGCGCGATACGCTCGACTTTGCCGACGCCATGGGTTGGATACACCACGAAGTCGCCCTCTTTGAAATTTTCGGCTTTCGCGATCGCGCGTTGCGGTAAGACCGGGCGGGGCCCGGGCGGGGGAATGGACGATCGTTCGGCAAGTTCGGCTTGGCTCGGCGCTGTGTCAGCCGCCGTGACCGTGTTCGCAGGCGCGGCGGCAGGTGCTGGGGCTTCCAAGGTCTCTGTAGATTCAGGCTTAATGGCGGCGTTTGAGCGGCTGGGCATGGGGGTAGGGGGGCCTTTTGGGGATGCAGTCGATGAAGTCGCGATGGCCGGTTTTGATTTGACGGATTTGGCTGGCTTCGGAGCGGGTTCGGTAGCAGGGGCCGCGTTGGCTTTTTCAGCAGCTCGGGCGGCCAGCGCGGCTTTTGATCGGGACGGTCGGACTTTGCGCGCCGATAGTTGCGTCGGGTCGGAACGGGCTCCGTCCGAGACTGGCACCTCGATATCTGGTTCTGTCATCTGCGCACCTCCGGGAAAAGGGACAATCGCGGTGGAGAAAACCGGATTATCTGAAACTTACCGCAGGATCATATCACAGAAACCCTCTCGGGTGAACCGAGCCGCCCGGCGGCGGCTAAGTGCCCGGTTCTGGCGAGAACAAATCGGCTTTGCCGGCCTTGTCCTTCCAGTCATCCGCATCTGCCGGGGGAGTGCCTTTGCGCGTAATATTGGGCCAGAGAGCCGAAAATTCGCGATTTTTTTCCAGCCAAGCGGTGGCTTTACTATCGGAATCCGGCACAATCGCCTCAATCGGGCATTCTGGCTCGCAGACGCCACAATCGATGCATTCGTCCGGATGGATCACCAGCATATTTTCGCCGACATAAAAACAGTCCACCGGACAGACTTCAACGCAATCCATATATTTGCACTTGATGCAATTTTCGGTGACCACATAGGTCATCGCAGACTCCCAGAGGTAAGTTACGGCCGACAAAATGGCCCTGAACACGCTGAGGCGGATATGCCCCCGACTTGCCAATCGCGCAAGCAGCGAATGTGCGGGTTATTCTGCATGTTCGGTATAAAGGGTTTGCGCGACGCTCACCGGGCCGCGCTTGGCGGTGATGGCCCGCACTTCGATGACGCGCACGCGGGCGTGCTGCGGATAGGGCGGTGCGATGGTGAGGATGTCGCCGGGACGCAAGCGGGCATGAGGTTTTTCAGTGGCTTGACGGTTGATCCGGATCGCTCCCGCCGTCACCAGTGCGGCAGCGAGGCTACGGGTTTTCACGAAGCGCGCATTGACCAGCCATTGATCAAGGCGCTGGCTGGGTATGGTTGCATCGGGCGGCACGCTCATCGCGCAGCGCGATTAATGATGAGCCCGCCGCCACGTCGCGAGGGCGGCGAATGGGTGGTCCGCATTGATCGGAGCGGTCAGCTCGAGCGGTTCAGCCTTTTTTTTGGGGCGCGATGTGATGCGGCTTGGGTGTTTTTGGGTGATGAGACGGATCCGCGCGGGCGTTGGAGGGCCAAATTGGGGGCGATCCAAAGTTTCGGGAGCATGGTAGCGAAAGCCGAATGCAGGCAGGGCGGTTGGGAGATCGGCAATCGAGAGGCCGAGATGATTGGCGATCTCGGTTGGCATAACGAAACCGGCGCCGCGCGCTGCTTTATGCAGCCGGGGGGCGGCGCGTTCGGCAATGTCGAGCCGGATCAATTTTTTGCCTGCTTCGATCCAGCCGAGGGAAGCGGCGAAGCCGGGTGGCCATTGAGGCGTTGGAATGGCGATCAGGCCGGGATTTGGCAGGGTTTGCGGGGGCAACTGGTGCCAGAGCACCCAAAGCAACGCGCGCAAGCGCGCCGGTCCCGGTTTCAGCAAACCGGGCAAATAGATGGCAAATCGGCCGTGACGCAGCACGCTTGCTCGCCGTGCCGCGGGTTTAGTGTCGGACGGATGCCACGCGGTTGGCGGCGATTCTGGCGGAATGACGCCCCCGCTCTCCATCAGCCGATGGATCAAGCCGCGCATCAGCGGGGAACAGGCGGCGTCCGTTGCGGCGGTGAACAGCGGCGCGAGTTCCGTTTGGATATGGTGCGATATGAATCGGGCTAGCCGTGCACGCACAGCTTCACGCCGCACGCCATCGAGAAATTCTGAGTCAATGACCTCAATGGCAGGTGTCAGCAATGTGGCGCCACGGCGCAGCCGGGCGATTTCAGCTCCCAGCCACAGGATAACGCCGTTATCGCGAAGCGAGAAATCAGCGTCCGAGGCGGCGCTGATGATCGCGACGCGGCGTGGAAATTCACCGATCAGTGCGCGGCGCGCGGCACGCAAAACAAGGCGGGCATCGGCGCCGCTGATGGTCGCTTCGGGTTCGAATCCGAGACCGACGACTCGGCCTACCGCGTGCCCTTCCACCAAGACATCGCCATTGCGGGTAACGGCGGAAAACAGCGCAGGATCGCCGCCCTCGGCGAGGCTGCGGGTGAGTTTGGCGGCCCGGCGATCGACGAAACGAGCCATCAATTTTTCATGCAGCGCATCGGACAGCAGGTCTTCGGCGTCGCGGGCGCGGGTTTGCCATACCAATGCATTGGTCACCCAATCAGCGCGGGCGACGATGTAGGACCAGATGCGAACTTCTGCGAGGCGCTGCATCAAGGTGTCGATATCGCCATCGATGCGGCCAAGCCCGGCGATTTGGGCGGCGATGAAGGATTCCGGCAAGCGGTCCGCCTCGCGCAGGAGCAAAAAGATACGTGCGCAGAGCCGCGCATGGGCGTCGGTCGCAAGTTTGCGGAAATCGGGGATTTGGCAAACCTCCCATAGCAGTCGCACGGCGCTGCGGCTTTGGGTGGCGGCGCGAATGGCAGCATCTCCCGAGAGGGTCGCGAGGGTTTGTTGGTCGGAGGCATCATTGCCACGGGCCAAACCGATACGGTCGGGCGCCGCTGCGAGGCTGAGCAGAAGCGAGTCGATTGAGGTAAAATCGAGCGTGGCGTTGCGCCATGCGAGCTGTTCGATGGGCTCGAAACTGTGATTTTCAACGGCTCTGACGATATCGTCGGTCAACAGGCCACAGCGGCCGGTGGTGCCGAAACTGCCATCGCGCATGCCGCGCCCGGCGCGGCCGGCGATTTGCCCGATTTCGGCGGCCATGAGCGGGCGAGGGCGGTGACCATCGAACTTGCTGAGCCCGGCAAAGGCCACGTGATCGACATCCATATTGAGGCCCATGCCGATCGCGTCGGTGGCGACCAGGAAATCAACTTCCTTGGCTTGATAAAGGGCAACTTGGGCGTTGCGGGTACGTGGGCTGAGCCGCCCCATCACGACGGCACAGCCGCCGCGACGCGAGCGCACGGCTTCGGCGATCGCGTAGACTTCGGCAGCCGAGAACGCGACGATGGCGCTGCGGGGGGGCAGTCGCGAGAGTTTCATCGGACCGGCATAGGTGAGCTGCGACAGGCGCGGGCGGGTTTCGATTTCGGCTTCGGGCACCAGACGTTTGAGCAATTTGCGGATGGTTTCGGACCCCAGAAACATGGTTTCAACCATGCCTCGGGCATGCAGCAGGCGATCGGTAAAGACGTGACCGCGATCAGGATCCGCGCAGAGCTGGATTTCATCGACGGCGAGGAATTCGACCTTGCGATCCAACGGCATTGCTTCGACGGTGCAGGAAAACCAGCGCGCGTCGGGAGGGACGATTTTTTCCTCACCCGTGATTAAGGCAACGTGGCGTGCGCCCTTGCGAGCCACCATGCGGTCGTAATTTTCACGGGCGAGCAAGCGGAGCGGAAAGCCGATGATGCCGGAGGCGTGGCCCAGCAGGCGTTCGATCGCGAGATGCGTCTTGCCCGTATTGGTGGGGCCGAGCACCGCCTTCACACGCGGGGCGAATCCAGACATAAGTTTAGTGTTGGCGCGATTGGGGAGCATTGCAAGCGACAATTTGATTGCTTATTTTCCGACCGTGTCCTGCAATGCTTGGGAGAAAATATCATGAGTGATGCCATCGAAATTGATCGTCCGTTTGATGCGGAGGTGGGTCGTTTACTCGATTTGGTGGTGCATTCGTTGTATTCGGATCGGGAAATTTTTCTGCGCGAACTGGTCGCGAATGCCGCCGATGCGATCGATCGGCGTCGGTTTTTGGCTTTGTCCGATGAGAGTTTGGCCTTGCCGAGCGAGGCGGGCATTCGGATCCGCACAGACCATTCGGCACGCACCCTGACCATTAGCGATGATGGGATCGGTATGAGCGCGGAAGATTTGGCAAGCCATTTGGGCACGATTGCGCGCTCGGGCACGCGGGCTTTTACCGAAACTTTGGCGGATGCCAAGCCGGAAGAGCGACCGAGCTTGATTGGGCAATTTGGGGTGGGTTTTTATTCGGCATTCATGGTGGCCGACCGGGTTGAGGTGGTGTCACGCCGGGCGGGGAGCGATGTGGCGTATTGCTGGAGTTCCGACGGGCGCGGCGGATACCGGATTAGTCCGGCGGAGCGCGAAACCACAGGGACCGATATTACGCTCCATATTAAGGCCGATGCCACGGAGTTCCTCGATGCGCACCGGCTGGATACGATTATTCGGAAATGGGCTGATCATGTATCGGTGCCAATTTCGATTGAGCGCGATGGGAAGTTTGTTGCCGCTAATGAAGGTGCTGCGCTGTGGCGCAAGGCCAAGGCCGACGTAGCTCAGTCGGATTACGAGGATTTTTATCGCCATTTGGGGCATATGTTCGATAAGCCTTGGGCGACGATCCATTGGCGGGCCGAGGGGGCGGTCGATTTCGCGGCCTTGCTGTTCATCCCCGGAGCGTCACCGTTTCAGGCAACTTCCGAGGATCGCGATAGCCATATTCGGCTGCATGTGCGGCGGATGTTCATTACTGATCGGGCGCACTTATTGCCGTCCTGGCTGCGCTTTATTGAGGGTGTGGTTGATACCGAAGATTTGCCGTTGAATGTCTCGCGCGAAATGCTGCAGGCAACGCCGGTGCTCGCACGGATCCGCAAAGCGCTGGTGAACCGGGTTATTACCGAGTTGAAAAGCCGGGCCAAAGATCAGGAAGCCTATGGCAGTTTTGTCGGCCAGTGGGGCGGCGTGCTGAAGGAGGGCATTTATGATGATGCCGATCATCGCACCGAGATTGCTGGGCTGGCGCGGTTTCATTCGACCCGCGATGGCGCACTCACCTCGCTTGACGCTTATGTTGAGCGCATGGCGGACGGGCAGGGCGCGATTTACTATCTCACCGGGGAGGATCAGGAGCGTTTGGCGTCCTCGCCGCTGCTTGAAGGCATGCGCGCCAAGGGGTTTGAGGTATTATTACTTGCTGATCCAATTGATCATTTTTGGCCGGAGCGGCTGGGTAGCTATCAGGATAAGAAATTTGTGCATGTGGCTAAGGCCACTGATTTGTTTGAGGCAGAGCCGGTCGATCCGGCGGTGGCGGCACTGGCTGGTGCGCTGAAAGAGACTTTGGGTGATGCGGTATCAGACGTGCGGTGTTCGGCGCGATTAACCGATAGTCCGGCCGCGCTGGCTGCCGATGCGAATGGACCGGATTTGGCGATGCAGCGGATGATGCGCAGGGCCGGACGGCCGGTTTTTGCTGGAGCGCCTGCTTTGGAGATCAACCCGGCGCACCGGTTGATTGCCGCCTTGGTTCGCCGACATGAGGCCGGCGATGATTTGGCCGATTGGGCGGCTTTGTTGCTCGATCTGGCGCGCATTGGGGATGGCGAGCCGCCGGCCGATGCCGGGCGTTTCACCCGATTTGTCGCGTCACATGTTGGGGGTGAATCGTAACGGCGCGAATTTGTTTGGTTGGATTGAGAGAATATTAGGGATTTTGCTGTTTTCTCCGATCAGTTAAATCGGAGATGAATTCATGAAAATTTCTCGATTGTCCGCGCCTCAATTGGGCACAAATATTTAGGATTTCGAGGTGGCGTGCGCCTTCGGACAGGTTGCCGTTGGGCGCGGTGGACGCCGCTTGCATTGCCGCCGCTTCAACGGGGACTAGGCTCGTGCGCGACGGCGTGGGGTCCGGCAGTATTGCTCTTACCATGTCGGTAGGTCGTTCTGTGTGGGTTAGTGCTCGCCATCATTTTCGAACAGTGCGGTTTCGACCAGATTGTGCAATTTACGCACATTCTCAGGCAAGCCATAGCTTGACAATGGGTGCATGCTGTCTGGCAGAAATGTTTGCGGTGCGACGCCGTGAGGATTGGTCGCCTTGCGCGATAGCGAGGCCACGGAGACAGAGCCAGCAGAACCGGAATTGATCGATTTCTTGGCCAAGGGCACTGTGCAATACGAAATGTGGCGGTTAACTAACGAAAGATGTTATAATAATTTACAATATTATGATGGGCGGATTCTCTGGTGTGTTTTACGGGAATATTTGCCGGTTTTTCCGCGATGGCGTGGCGATCTCCTAGGAACGGCTGGTGGGGCTGGCTCGGTGCCCGTTGCTCAGTCAGTTTGACCCAGATCAAAGCAATAATTACCAAAAGATGCGAGGCGTATTGCTATGAGGTGCGCCGGATCGCTCGGTTGTTCTCGGTCCGGCGTCATGTGGCCATGTGGCCATGAGGGGATGCGCGCACATGTTTTTTGCTATTTTGCGACCCAGTTGGTGCCAGACGGATTGGTTGGCATGTTACTAAACTCCTTAATAACGGTGCAGGCCGGGTGATCGCCCCCCGCAACCCGCTGCGCCACTTTGCTGGTCGAGTGCTGGTGGTTTTGCTGATTGGCACGCTTGCCCTGGTTGTTTGGCGGCTGGTAGATATTTTGGTTTTATTGTTCGGTGCCATTTTGTTCGCCATCGGGCTCTGTGCTGCAGCGCGATTTATTGCGCGACACACTGGGATGCGCCGAGGTATCGCGCTGGTCGGCGTTTTTATGGTGGGCCTCGTCATTTCAGCTGGTGCATTGTGGATCTTTGGCTCGACGGTTGCCACCCAACTCAACGATGTGGTGCACACCGCGCCAACTGGCTTTAAGCTGGTGATGACGGAGCTTACCACGAGCACCTATGGTCGCGAAATGCTCGATCAAATCCATCGTGCCAATGTTCTGGGGGCAACCGGCTGGGCGACGAGGATCGTCACAACCATCGCGGGCCTCATTACGCGCGGCGTTGGGTATGCGGTGATCGCTTTGTTCGCCGCGATCTATCTGGCTGCTGAGCCGGAGCGCTATCGTCGGCTGTGTCTTCGCCTTGTGCCGCCGCCCTATCGTTTGACCACAGAAACTTTGTTTCTAACGACTGGCGCTATCCTTGAGCGCTGGCTGTTAGGGCAGATTGTGGTGATGATCACGATCGGCTTGTTGAGCGGCTTTGGGCTGTGGTTGCTAGGCATTCAGGCGGCCTTTGCGCTTGGATTGATGGGCGGGCTGTTGTGTTTCATTCCCTATGTTGGCGCGGTGTTAGCGGCGATTCCGGCCGTATTCGTCGCGTTGACTCAAGGGCCGCTGGAGGCGGGTTCGGTGATTTTGATGTATGCTGGCGTGCATTTTGTCGAAGGCAATTTTATCACGCCAATGGTGCAGGCGCAGGCCACTTCATTTCCACCGGTTCTCGCGATTTTATCCACTGTGGCGTTTAGTGTGCTGTTGGGACCGCTAGGCATGTTGCTTGCAGCGCCGCTGACGTTATTTCTGATGGCGGTGATCGAAATATTATATGTGCAGCATGGGCTTGGCATTGCGCCCGAAGCGGGTGCGTTGCGCGTGATCGTGCCGACCCATTCATCCCCGTCGCGGCGTTCGTGATGTCGCCGGTGCATCGGGAAAATCATCTGATCGGGCGAATTGGCTGGCTACGTGCAGCCGTGCTTGGTGCCAATGACGGGATTATTTCGACGGCGAGCCTGGTGCTCGGCGTCGCTTCTGCGGGTGGCACGATCCATGGCGTGTTGGTTGCAGGCGTTGCTGGGCTGGTCGCGGGGGCGATGTCGATGGCGGCGGGGGAATATGTTTCGGTGAGTTCACAATCAGATACCGAGCAGGCGGATCTTGTCCGCGAAAAGGACGAGTTGGCCAGTGACCCGGGCTATGAAACTGAGGAACTTGCGCAAATCTATGTTGGCCGTGGTCTGGCGATTGATCTGGCCCGTGAGGTTGCGCGGCAGCTGATGGCCAAGGACGCGCTGGGTGCCCATGCCCGCGACGAGTTAGGTATGTCGGCGGCGACGACAGCGCGGCCGGTGCAGGCGGCGATGGCCTCGGCTGCGACATTTTCTGTTGGTGCCGCAGCACCACTGATCCTGGTTCTGCTGGCCCCGGCAAATGCGCTGTTGGCGCTGGTGGCGGTTGGATCGCTGATATTTTTGGCCGTGCTTGGAATGGTCGGCGCGAAAACCGGCGGTGCTGGCCTGTTGCGGCCGACATTGCGGGTCACATTTTGGGGGGCGTTGGCGATGGCCATTACCACTGGCATCGGTGCCTTGATCGGCGCGGCGGTTTGATCGGTATAATGATGATCCGTGCTGGAAGGTTGATCCCGTGATGCTGGCCCATTCACGGCTGCGCGCGGCAATATTGGGCCTAGTGGTGTTTGGCTTGATCGCCGGACTGCTGGCCGATGGGTTGGGCTATCCGCGCTTGACAATGCTGGCCTGGGTTGGCCCGGCGGCGATGGTCGCCCTGGTGGTCGCGATCGATTTCGTGGGTGGCTTGTGGCGCGGCACGCTGGGGGTTGATCTGATCGCGCTGCTTGCGATTGCAGCGTCGATTATGCTGGGTCAGCATCTTGCTGGTATTATCATCGCGGCGATGGTCGCGGGTGGTGCGGCGCTCGAGGAATATGCCGGTGCGCGGGCGCGGCGCGAATTGGCGGCGTTAGTTTCTCGCACGCCGATCACTGCGCATCGCACGCGCAATGGAGCGATCAACGATATTGCCATTGATGCCGTGGAGATTGGCGATCAACTGATTATCAAGCCCGGAGAGATTGTGCCGGTGGATGGCTTGGTGGCGCAAGGGCCCGCTATTTTAGATGAATCCGCTCTGACCGGCGAGCCATTGCCGGTTACGCGCAACGTTGATCAGTCGGTGCGGAGTGGTGTGTTAAATAGCGGCGGGCCATTCGTGCTGCGTGGCACCGCTACGGCGGCGGATAGCACGTTCGCGGCGATTGTCCGGCTGGTTCAAACGGCCGAGCGGGAACGGCCGCCGATGGCTCGGCTGGCTGATCGCTGGGCGCTTGGGTTTTTGCTGGTGACGTTGGTATCGTGCGGGGCGGCTTGGGCGTGGAGTGGTGATCCGATGCGTGCGCTGGCCATTTTGGTGGTCGCGACCCCATGCCCGCTGATTCTGGCAACGCCGGTGGCTCTGATCTGTGGTATTTCGAGGGCGGCCGGCCGCGGGGTGATTATCAAAGGGGGTGGCGCGCTCGAGCGATTATCGCGCGCGACTGTCGCATTGTTTGACAAAACCGGCACGCTAACCACCGGATTGCCCCGCGTTACCGCGATTGAGGCGCTGAACGGATTCACGGCTGACCAGTTATTGCATGATGCAGCCTCGCTCGAGCAATTATCGCAGCATGCGGTTGCGGTGGCCATCACGGCGGCGGGTGCGACGGGCGCTGCATTGACGATGCCCACAGACGTTACGGAAAATCCGGGCAGCGGTTTGAGTGGCCTGATTGATGATCGGTGCGTGATGGTTGGCGGCGCCAGCCTGCTGACTTATCGTGGTATCGCGCTGCCGAATGAAGGGCCCGTGGTCGCTCTCGCCCAGGCGGCAGCGGCGGCGGCCTGGGTGGCGATTGATCGGCAGGTGGCCGGGGTGATCCTGCTCACGGATACTGAGCGGCCCGAAGCAATGGTGACATTACGCGCCTTGCGCACCGCCGGATTCAAGCGGCTGGTTATGCTGACCGGCGACCGCGCAGGCCCGGCCCAACGGATCGGGCAGCATCTGGGGCTTGATGCTGTGTTCGCTGATTTGTCGCCCGCTGATAAAATCGCCCGCGTGCGTGCCGAGCGTGACAACGGCATAACAATGATGATTGGCGATGGCATTAACGATGCGCCAGCGTTAGCGGCTTCCGATATTGGCGTTGCCATGGGCGCACGAGGTGCGGCAGCGGCGGCGGAAGCGGCGGACGTCGTGCTGATGGTCGACCGGATCGACCGACTTGCCGAGGCCATCGCCATTGCGCGCCGCGCTCGGCGTATTGCGCTGCAATCGATCACGGCAGGGATGGGATTATCATTCATCGCGATGGGGTTCGCGGCGTTCGGCTACCTATCTCCGGTGATTGGCGCGCTGTTGCAAGAAGTGATCGACGTGATGGTGATTTTGAATGCCTTGCGTGTGCTGAGGGGCGGACCGGTGATGGTCAGTCCCGAGGCGTTGGCGCTGGAGGTCGGATGAACTGCCATTTTGCACATGGACGTCGTTCACGGACGGGTCGCCACGGTGTTATTCAAAGATCAGCGACAAAACCAATGATCGTCGAATGAACCAGTTCCAAGCCGCTAGAACATATCATTCAATGTGCGTCCGCGTTATGGTGAATCATTCCTTTTTTGGTTCATCGAACTATCGCACAATTTGCCTGACGGAGGGACAGATTGGAGCAACCATCGGTCCCAAACGCGGTGCCTTTTTGAGGGTGATGGTGCTGCGGTCTGGCAAGGCGGGGTGGGTTAGACGGCGACGATGCCGCTTTCACCGGAGAGAATCTGTATGAGTGCTGCGATCAGACCATCCATCGTGGCTTCGGTAGTTTTGGGGCCGGGGGTGAAGCGGAGCCGTTCAGTGCCGGCGGGGACGCTGGGGCGTTGATGTTTGTTACAGGAACGCATCAACGTCGCGGATCAGGCGCATCGACACGGCGGTAGCGTGCGCGGCGTTGCCGATCATCAGCGGGACAATATAGCTTTCGCTGTTCCACCTGGTCAGTTGGCTTTACCGGAAGGCCCCGATCATCGTCACCACCAACATCGTCTTTGGCGAATGGCCCAGCGAATTCGGCGACTCGACGATTTCATGATGCCTCTCTCCTCGATTCGCTGGTGTGTCGGGCTCGGGCTCTCAACTCCATAACCTATTCCTCAGAGGGGATAATTTGCCATGGCATGCCCTTGGCGAGTTGGTGTCCAGATAGCCAACCCTTGCGTAGCCAATCAAAAATCGTTTGGGAGGTGATGCCGAGAACTTCGGCAGCGCCCTGCACAGGCGCGCGGGCTGGTTACTGAGCACGCGATCAAGCAGGTTGATCGCATGCTCAGTAACAAGAGTATCGACGTCTGGGAAAGCTTCGCTCGTTGGGTACCGCATCTGGTGGGTTCGCAGACCGACATCGTCGTTGCCATGGACTGGACGGATTTCGACGGCGACGATCAGGCAACGTTGGCGCTCAACTTGGTGAGCAGCCATGGCCGGGCGATGCCTTTGTTGTGGCTGTCGATGTGGAAAGATGAATTAAAAGATCAACGCAACGCCATTGAAGACACCTGCCTGCGCCGCCTGCCGAAGGTTGTCCCGCCCGGGTGCCGGGTGACCATCCTGGCCGACCGCGGCTTTGGAGACCACAAGCTGTTCGCGTATCTTACAAAGCTTGGCTTTGCCTATGTCTTCGCTTTCGTGGCAACATCCATGTCACTGATGCCGCAGGTGAGACGCGAACCGCGGCCGAGTGGGTCGGCAAATCGGGCCGGGCGCGCAAACTGCGTGGTGCACGCGTCACTGCCTTGCACGCCTATCAGGTCGGTGCCGTGGTGTGCGTACATGCGCGCGACATGAAGGATCCGTGGTCCCTGGCGAGCAGTGACGCCGTGGCGTCTGCAGGGACATTGATCAAGCAATATTCCCGGCGCTGGACGATCGAACCCAGCTTCAGGGACGTCAAGGATTTGCGTTTTGGGATGGGGATGGC
>NCBV01000083.1 GCA_002279355.1 Acidiphilium sp. 37-60-79 | reverse complement strand
GGATCTGGCAGGTAGAAGATCAGCAGATGATCCTGTGTCGGCGCCCGACCGGAGGCATGCCCGTGGGCTCGGGTGAATTCAAAGTGGTAGGGAGAGCCCGCGCGACCAAACATAATGCCATCAAAGCCATCATGGTTCTCAAAGCGGAAGAGGAGATCGAGGCCAAGGCCATCCCGATAGAAAGGAATCAATCCGTCAATGTTGTCGGTTGGGCGAGCAACGCGGAGCTTGGCAACTGAGGGCATGCAAGTGACATAAGTGCCGCGCCGACGGGCTGCAAGCGACCCTTTTTGGTCATAAATGGGTTTATTCCGACTTCTCGTTAAAATACGTAGCGCGATAGCGGTGACACCATTTAATTTGCTCGAACTGGCTTGCTACCCCATGATACTACAATCATGACAACTAGCTTTGATGGCCGCAGAGGCATTTGCTATTTCAGCCCGTTCAAGCCGGTTAAGCGGTACGCTATCGCTGACGGCATCTTTATCGTTCCATCGGGTGGACGCATGCTCCCAATGCACGGTAGAGCCTCGCTTTGGATGTCGCGCTCGCATTTCGTAGCGCCCCAAAATTGGCAGGATGGCCTCGTTTTGAAACGGTTTCGGGATTGGCTGGTCTTCGACTGTTTCGTAATGATGAACAGTCACGGGGCCGCGCACTACGACGATAATCGCCATGTCTTTGAAATCGTCCATAGTTCCGGGGGCGATGGCGATCTGCGCAATGCCGTGGATTATAACGACGTGGTTGGTTTTCTTGTCGGCGTACATGCCGAGCGGCCTAAGGGCTTACCTGTGAGGTCATACGCGGATCTCTATGACGCGTTCCAAGGGCTGGATTCAAAGACGCGAGCCGCAATCGAATGGTTTGTCTCTCAGCCACCCACCCCGCGTCGCTTTGATCCTCTATTCGGCCAATACTGGGGCTTACTGCACATGACAATTCTCATCGAGAGCCTTATTGGCCTGCCGCCCAACTGCGAATGCCAGTCAGCGGAATGCCAAGTCTGTGGTGCTCTTTCCAGATCCCATCACAAGATGTCGCGGAGGGAATGGCTGCGTCAGGAATTGATGCGCCGAGTGGAAGACACTACTCTTGTCGAGCAGTATGTTTTACTCATCCAGGCAGGAAAGAAAGTCCGGGACCCGATGTCACATGGTCCACATTTTGATCGCTCCATACGTCCGAGAATGAACCCTGGGGAGGCGGTTTCATATGACGCTTCACGAGCTATCGATGAGTTCAAGAATGATACTGACGCTCTTGAAACGTTGCTTGCTTCTCTCCGCGATTTAGCACATGCCCTACTTGTCGACGAAGCATTCAGCGTCAAATATTACAGACGACCATCCGGCTTGAAAATAGCAATGGTTGGTTAGCGCAAATGAACCGCGATTTTCAGATCATCCAGCTTCAAATCAACGAATGCTCGCTCAAAGCCCTGCCGAACCGACAGCGTAATCAGCTTATTGCCTGTATGCACGCTCATAATGAGTTGGCCGTTCTGAACCGGCTACTCATGTTCAGCTGCAATGATGTGGGGGTCGGAGAGCTGCATGACCACGCGCAAGGTGTGCAGATGTGGTGCATCATGCAAGTTTTGACCGGGAAACTCTTCGAGACATGGAATGTGCTTAATGAACGATTTCTAAAGTCGAACCCGACAGACCCCGCTATCGTTGCATTGAGCGAAGATCACAAGCAGAATCTCGCCTGGCTAACGGACTATTTTTCTTCTAAGGATACTGCCCTCCGTATTATCCGCGACAAAAGTGCCTTTCATTATGATAAACAATTAAATCTGGACGAGGCTGCCGCTGATGTTTCTGAGTGCGAGCGTCGCGTGTATCTCGCTCAACACCCTGCTAATGGGCTTTATTATTTAGGTTCGTCCCTTGTATTCCGCACCGTATTCGCGATGGTTGCTGACAAAGTTGGCGGTACATCAGCGATGTCGCAGATCGAACGAATGCAAAAAGGGGTTGCCATTGCTCTTGCCGACGTCCAGGAGGTAAACGTCCACCTTCACGCCGTTCTCTATGGACTTATATCGGCAGCACTTGCGAAACCTGAAGGAGCACCACTTGCTGAGACGCACCAGTTGCGGATTCCTGTAGTCGATGCTCCACCACCCGGAATGGTTGCCTTACCGATGTTTCTAGACATCGGAGATTAATGATAGCTGTCGTAGGTTCTGCGTGCCAAAGCCGCCATTCCGATCTCACCCCAGGCGCACTGCGATCCGAATGTCCGGTATCCTCTTTCCACGCCCTGAACCGGACCGGCGACTTTACCACCCTGTTCGGACATTCAAAACCATTGAAGCAAGGTGGTGCTCGTTTGGGTTGGACCGCCCCGCAAAACCTAGCATGGTGTGCACGGATTGGCACAGGGCATCGTCCGCTGACAGGCGAATTTCGCTGCAATCCTACCCCCCGCAAGCCGCAGTGAATAAGGTTGGCTGGACTTGACAAATCTTTGTGATTGACCGTCCAGAATCGCCGTTCGAAGATCAATCTATTTTCCGCCCTTATCGTCCCGATTTGCCGCATCGATGTCCTTGCTGATCTCGTCCGCAAGCTTTTGTCCCCGTGCCAGTCGACGACCCAGCGCTTCGACAAATCCCTCGTACCGCTCCCG
>NCBV01000023.1 GCA_002279355.1 Acidiphilium sp. 37-60-79 | reverse complement strand
TGGTGGGCGCGACAGGGATTGAACCTGTGACCCCTGCCATGTCAAGGCAGTGCTCTCCCGCTGAGCTACGCGCCCGGTAGCGGGGGTTTAGCCGGGGCGGGGCGCGCTGGCAAGATGGGGGATCAGGCGGCGCGTTCGATGGCCATGGCGGTTGCTTCGCCGCCACCGATACACAAGGCAGCCACGCCGCGTTTGAGGCCGTGATGGGCCAAGGCGGCGAGGAGGGTGACCAGAATGCGGGCGCCCGACGCGCCGATTGGGTGGCCGAGGGCGCAGGCACCGCCATTGATGTTAACGATGGCGTGCGGCAGCGACAAATCATGCATGGCGGCCATGGCGACCACGGCGAAGGCTTCGTTGATTTCGAACAAATCCACCTGGTCGCGGGTCCAGCCGGTGCGCTCGAACAAGCGGTTGATCGCGCCGATCGGGGCGGTGGTGAATAGGTTAGGCGCCTGGGCGTGGGTGGCGTGGCCGATGATGGTGGCGAGCGGTGCGAGGCCACGGCGCTCGGCTTGTGAGCGGCGCATCAGGATCAACGCGGCGGCGCCATCCGAGATTGAGCTCGAATTGGCGGCGGTGACGGTGCCGCCCTCACGGAAGGCGGGTTTCAGGGTGGGGATGCGCTCGGGTTTGGCTTTGGGTGGCTGTTCATCCTCAGCGACCGGGCCCGATTTGGTTTCCACGCCGACGAGTTCGTCCGCGAAGGCGCCCGACCTCTGTGCAGCGAGGGCGCGGGCGAGCGAGGCAAGGGCAAATTCATCCTGCGCTTGGCGGGTAAATTGGTAGGCTTGTGCGCATTCCTCGGCAAAGCTGCCCATCAGGCGGCCTTTATCGTAGGCGTCTTCCAGCCCATCGAGGAACATATGATCGATCACCCGGCCATGGCCGAGGCGGTAGCCAGCGCGGGCACGGTCCAGCAAATAGGGCGCGTTGGACATGCTTTCCATGCCGCCGGTGATGACGATGTCCGCACTGCCGGCAAGCAGGGCATCATGGCCGAGCATGGTGGCTTTCATGCCGGAGCCGCACATTTTGTTAATGGTGGTGGCGCCTGTGGCAAGGGGAAGCTGTGCGCCGAGTGCCGCTTGGCGAGCGGGGGCTTGACCGAGGCCTGCGGATAACACGCAGCCGAAGATCACTTCATCGATGCTCTCGGCCGTTAGTCCGCTCCGTTGCAGGCTGGCGGCGATGGCGGTTGCGCCGAGGGTTGGTGCGGCGATTTCTTTGAGCGCGCCTTGGAACCCGCCCATCGGGGTGCGGGCGGCGCCGACGATCACGACCGGATCGGAGGGGGTGTTTGTACTCATGTTAGCGCGGCGCCATGCGCAGGGCGCCATCGAGGCGGATGGTTTCACCGTTGAGCATCGCGTTTTCGCAAATATGGCAGACGAGTGAGGCAAATTCGTCGGGCTGGCCGAGGCGGGCGGGGAATGGCACTGAGGCGCCGAGCGAGGTTTGTGCGGCTTCGGGCAGGCCCGCCATCATCGGTGTTGCGAAAATGCCTGGGGCAATGGTGACGACGCGGATGCCTGAGCTGGCGAGTTCGCGTGCGATGGGGAGCGTGAGGCCGACCACGCCGCCTTTCGAAGCGGCGTAGGCGGCTTGGCCAATTTGGCCGTCATAAGCGGCGATTGAGGCGGTGTTGATAATCACGCCGCGTTCGCCTTGCACGTTTGGTTCTGCCTTGGCCATGGCGGCGGCGGCGAGGCGGATCATGTTGAAGGTACCGATCAGATTAACATTGATGACGCGGGCGAAGCGATCGAGCGCGTGCGGACCATCACGGCCAATAACCTTGGCCGCAATGCCGATGCCGGCACAATTGATCAAGCCGTGCAGGGCGCCGAATTGTTCAATCGTGGCATCCACTGCCTGGGTGCCATCGGCCTCACTGGTGACGTCGGCATGAATGAAACGGGCTTGAGCGCCGAGCTCGGTGGCATGGGCGCTGGCTACGGCATCGTTCACATCGACGATCATCACGTTAGCGCCGCGCCGGACCAGCGCACGGGCCGTGGCGCCGCCGAGGCCCGAGCCGCCGCCGGTGATCAGGAAGGTGTTATTGGTGAAATTCATGGCTTGATCCTTGCTGTTAGCGGGGTGGGTGATCCCGCAGATCGGGGAAGTCGGTTTCAGCGAATTGTGCGTAATCGGTGGGTGGGGTGGGCGCGGCCTCGGCTTGGCGGAGTTGCACGCGGCGGATTTTGCCCGAGATGGTTTTCGGCAAATCTTGGGTGAAGCGCAGGATACGGATGCGTTTGAACGGGGCCAGACGGGTGTTGAGATGTTGGAAAATCGAGTGGGCGGTGGTGCGGTCGGGGGTGGTGCCATCGATCAGGGTGATATAGGCGACCGGGACTGCGAGGCGAACCGGGTCCGGCCGGGGCACGACAGCGGCTTCCGCGATCGCGGGATGTTCGATCAGCACGCTTTCAAGTTCAAACGGGCTGATCCGATAGTCTGAGGATTTGAAAACATCATCGGCACGGCCGACGAAAATATAATAACCGTCTTCATCGAGCTGCGCGACATCGCCGGTGCGGTAAAAGGGCTGATCGGCACCGCGCGGCTGGCCGGTTTGAGCATCGATATAGCCGCGCATCAAGGCGGCGGGGGCACCGTTGCGGCAATCAATCGCGACTTCGCCCTCCGACACGGCATCATTGGCGGAATCGAGCAGGGTGATTTGATAGCCGGGCAGCGGCCGACCCATCGCGCCGGGTTTGACTTGTTGGCCGGGTGGGTTGCCGATTTGCGCAGTGGTTTCGGT
Organism: Acidiphilium sp. 37-60-79; assembly: GCA_002279355.1. Lineage (GTDB taxonomy): Bacteria > Pseudomonadota > Alphaproteobacteria > Acetobacterales > Acetobacteraceae > Acidiphilium. The sequence goes on along the minus strand of NCBV01000023.1, from coordinate 40,826 downwards.
TTGGCCATAGCCATCACGGATGGTGATGTTCCAGCATTTACGCACATGTTCGATGATTTCGGGGTTTAATGGCTCACCCGCACCGACAATTTCACGCAAACGCACGGGCCAGCGCGTGAGGTCAAGCTGAATAAGATGGCGCCAAACGGTGGGCGGTGCGCAGAGGGTGGTGACGTTACAGCGAACGATATGATCAAGCAGCGTTCTCGGCTCAAACCTGGGTTGGTTGAGAATAAACACACAAGCGCCCGCGTTCCACGGCGCAAAAAAGCAGCTCCAGGCATGTTTGGCCCAGCCCGGCGACGAGATATTCAAATGAATATCGCCCGGCTGCAGGCCGATCCAATACATGGTGGATAGGCTGCCGACCGGATAGGAACGGTGCGTGTGCAAAACGAGCTTGGGCTTCGCGGTGGTGCCGGAGGTGAAATAGAGCAGCAAATCATCATCCGACTTGGTGGCAGTAGCGGGCGCGAATTGCGGGCTATGAGATTCGATATCGTAATGCGTGGTGCCTGCAATTATGGGATCGCCAACGCTGATTTTTTGATAGTCGCCTGCCAGGGTATCAAATTTTGAAAGCTGATCGGGCGTGGTGATGACGGCGCGGGCTTCGCCGCGATCAAGCCGGTCTTGCAGTTCATCGGGCGTGAGCAGAGTGGTGGCAGGGATCACGACGGCGCCAATTTTCATGCTCGCGAGCATGATTTCCCAGAGCGGCGCGATATTGCCGAGGAGCAAAATGATCCGATCGCCTTTGGTGATGCCCTGGCTCAGCAGGAAATTGGCGGCTTGGTTTGACCGCGCGCTCATGACTGCGAAACTGATTTTTTGCTCAACGCCGCTTGGCGCATCAACGATCCAGAGGGCGGGATGGTCGCGGTGGGCTGCGTCTGTGGCCAACACGCCATCGAACCAATCGAGCGCCCAGTTGAAGTTTTCCGGATCGGGCCAGCGGAATTGGCTCATGGCCGCTTGATAATCCGTGCGGAGCGATAACAGCAGGGCGCGGGCTTCGGTGAAGCTGGTCATGGCGGCCTCCGTTAGAGTGTTGCGATATCCAAGCCGAGTTCATCGTGACCGAGCGATGCGAAATAGGGATCGAGCATGGTTGGGGTCACGTGTTCGAGGGTGGCGGGCTGCCAGCGTGGCGTACGATCTTTGTCGATCACGGCGGCGCGCACGCCTTCGATAAAATCATGGCTGGTCATGCAGCGGAGCGCGATACGGTATTCCTGATCGAGGCAGGCAGGCAGGCCGGAGAGGGTTGCGGCGCGGCGCAAGGCGCGGAGGGTTAGTTTCAGCGCACTGGGCGATTGGCGGCGGATGGTGGCGGCGGCGGCCTGGGCGGCGGGTTCGGGATCGTTGTCGAGGTTTTTGAGGATTTGTTCAATCGTGTCGGCGTGATAGCAGCGCGTGATCCAGGCACGCTCGCTTGCGAGGGTGCTCGAGTTTGGTTCAATTTTAGCGCGATCAATCCGGATCAAAAGTTGTTCGAGGCTGCTACAGCTTTCGAGATCGGCGATGAGTTGAGGAATTGCTGCCGCATCGATCATGCTGTCGGCCAGCCGGAGCGCCAACGCATCGGCGCCGGTGAGGCGGGCGGCGGTGAGGGCGGCATGGGTGCCGAGCTGATCGGGGGCGCGGGCGAGCAGAAACGTGCCGCCGACATCGGGGATAAAGCCGATGCCGACTTCGGGCATGGCGAGTGTGGCGCGGGCGGTGACGAGGCGGTGATTGCCATGGGCCGAGAGGCCGATGCCGCCCCCCATCACGATACCATCCATGATCGGGATATAGGGTTTCGGGAAGGCGGCGATGCGGGCGTTCATCCGATACTCGATCGCGAAGAACCGTTTAGGCAGGTTCAAATTTTCGGATTTAGCGGCGTCGTAGAGGCTGCGGATATCGCCCCCGGCGCACAAGCCGCGCTCGCCTGCGCCATCGACAATGACGGCGAGGATGGCTGGATCATCCGCCCATTGCGCCAAGGCCGCGTTTATTTCGCTAACCATATCGAGGGTGAGCGCATTGAGCGCTCGGGGGCGATTGAGCGTGATCCGGCCTACATGTCCGGTGACGCGGACAACCACATCAGAGGAAGGTGCGTTGGTCATGCGTTACCCGCGAGCAGACTGCGTGCGATAATCACGCGCATGATTTCGTTGGTGCCTTCGAGGATTTGATGCACACGCAAATCGCGCACTAATTTTTCCACCCCATAATCGGCGAGATAACCATAGCCACCGTGAAGTTGCAGTGCTTGGTTCGCGACATCGAAACCCGTGTCAGTCGCCATGCGTTTGGCCATGGCGCACAGGGCCGTTGCCCGCGGGTCGCGCCGGTCCATGGCGGCGGCGGCGTGCCATAGGAAAATACGGGCGGCTTCGAGGGTAGTGGCCATGTCGGCTAGGCGGAATTGGAGGGCTTGGAACGCTGAGAGGCTTTTGCCAAAGGCAGTGCGTTCGCGCAAATAGGGGATCGTGCGATCAAGGGCGGCTTGCGCGCCGCCTAGGGAGCACGCACCGATATTCAGCCGACCGCCATCAAGCCCGCTCATCGCGATCCGAAACCCCTCCCCTTCCGCACCAAGCCGATGCGCCTCGGGAACACGAACATCATCCATGATCACTTGGCGAGTCGGCTGGGCATTCCAACCCATTTTGCGTTCATTGGCGCCAAAGCTGAGACCTTTGGCGGATTTGGGAATGATGAAGCACGAGACGCCATGCGCACCGTCGGCACTGGTGCGGGCCATCACCAAATATAGGTCGGTGGCGCCGGCACCAGAGATAAATTGCTTCACGCCGGATAACCGATAGTCAGAACCATCGCGCACTGCCCGCGTTTTCAGCGCGGCAGCGTCCGAACCGGCACCGGGCTCGGTGAGGCAATAGCTGGTGAGTTGCTCCATGCTGGTCAGGCTGGGCAAGAATTCCTGGCGCTGGGCGGCTGATCCGTAACGATCAATCATCCAACTGACCATGTTATGGATCGAAATATAGGCGGAAATTGCCGGGCAACCGGTGGCGAGGGCTTCGAAAATCAACGCCGCCTCAAGCCGGCCAAGGCCGCTGCCGCCGACATCCTCGCGCACATAAATGCCGCCCATTCCAAGGGCAGCGGTCGTGCGGATGACATCCAGTGGGAAATGACGTTTTTCATCCCATTCCAGCGCGTGCGGTGCGATATGTTCGGTGGCGAAACCGTTTGCCATGTCGCGAATGGCGCGCTGTGCCTCGGTCAAATCAAACTGGGGTTCGCTGTCGATGCTGGGGTCCATAAGGGTGGCTTTCCAACCAAGGGTTAGGTTTGCGGCATGCCGTGCGGGACGATGGTTTTGACGATCGAGTGATCCAGCGCCTCGAAATCATCATAGCCGATGGTTTTATAGAGATCGGCGCGGGTTTGCATCGCGTCCAGCATATTTTGCGCGCCACCATCCTTCGCGATAGCGGCGTAGAGTTTTTCCACCGCTTTGGCGGAAACCCGCAACGAGGTGACCGGCCAAATGACCATGCGATAGCCCATGGATTCGAATTCGGCTTTGTTGAAGAAAGGGGTTTTGCCAAATTCGGTCATGTTGGCGAGCAGAGGCGCGCCATTCATGCGGGCGGCAAATTCGCGGAACATCTCAGCGCTGTGCAGGGCTTCGGGAAAAATGGCGTCAGCACCCGCAGCCAGATAATGTTTTGCCCGCGAAACAGCGCCATCAATGCCTTCACTGGCGGCGGCATCGGTGCGGGCGATGAGGTAGAGATGCCGGCGCGCTTGGGCGGCGGCGGCGATTTTAGCGGCCATGTCATCGGGGTGGGCTAGTTTTTTGTCGTTCAAATGGCCGCATTTTTTCGGTAAAATTTGGTCTTCGATATGCACAGCAGCGGCCCCGGCATCCTCGAAGGCGCGGACCATGTTCATCACGTTCAGCGCCTCGCCATAGCCCGTATCGCCATCGACCAAAACCGGCAGGCCCGAGGCGCGGCTGACTTGGCGGATGAAAAAACATACGTCATCGACGGTGATGATGCCAAGATCGGGCAAGCCCATCGAGGCGGTCATCGCAGCGCCGGAGAGATAGCACGCCTCAAAGCCGGCATTGCGCGCTTGTTGCGCGGCGAGGCCGTTATGCGCGCCGGGGATACCGAGAATACCGGGTCGGGCGAGCAAGGCGCGAAACCGATCGCCCGCGGGTTCTTTGGAGAGTGAGGCTGCGGTGAGATAGGTCATGGGGTTCTTTCACCCGCGCTGATCGAGCGGGACGGCGTGGCGATTTTCAGGGCCGACATAGTTTGCGGCAGGACGGATGATTTTGTTATCGATCCGCTGTTCGATCACATGGGCGGACCAGCCCGTGGTGCGTGCGATCACGAAAAGCGGCGTGAACATGGCGGTGGGCACGCCCATCATATGGTAGGATACCGCACTGAACCAATCGAGATTGGGGAACATTTTTTTCGCATCCCACATCACCGTCTCAAGCCGGGCGGCGATGTCGAACATTTTGGTGTTGTCGGCATCCTTTGAGAGTTTTTCGGCAACGCGGCGGATCACCACGTTGCGCGGGTCCGCGATGGTATAGACCGGATGGCCAAAACCGATAATAACCTCGCGAGCCTCGATCCGGCGGCGAATATCGGCCTCGGCTTCATCCGGCGTGGCGTAGCGTTTTTGCACCTCGAAGGCGAATTCATTGGCGCCGCCATGCTTGGGGCCACGCAAAGCGCCGATGCCGCCGGTGATGGCGGAGTAGATATCCGAGCCAGTGCCCGCGACCACGCGCGCGGCAAAGGTGGAGGCGTTGAATTCATGCTCGGCATAGAGAATGAGCGAGGTGTGCATGGCGCGCACCCACTCGGCTGATGCTGGCTTGCCATGCAGCAGATGCAGAATGTGCCCGGCAATCGTTGCATCATGCGTTTCAACCTCGATGCGCTTGCCGTTGGTGGCGAAATGATACCAATAAAACAGCATGGAGCCGAGCGAGGCGATCAGGCGATCAGCAATGTCGCGCGCACCGGCGGGGCTGTGATCATGGGGTTCGGGCAAGGTGCAGCCCAGCGCAGACACGCCGGTGCGCAGCACATCCATTGGGTGGGTCGCGGCGGGGAGGGCTTCGAGCACGCGGCGCACCGCCGCTGGAATGCCGCGCAGGCTGCGCAGCTTGGCCTCGTAGGCCGCGAGTTCCGCCCGCGTGGGCAGGGTTTCGTGGATCAGCAGATGGGCGATTTCTTCGAAGCTGCAGGTTTCTGCAATATCGAGAATATCATAGCCGCGATAATTCAGATCATTCCCCGTGCGCCCGACGCTGCATAACGCGGTGTTACCGGCGGTAACGCCCGACAGGGCCACGGATTTTTTTGGTTTGAACGCGCTGGTTTCGCTCATTCTTTCCTCCTGTCGTCGGTCCTGATCATCACGGCGGCTCGGCCGTGATGATCAGGTGTTGTTTGGATATCGCGGGTCTTGGTTAGAAAATACCGGGTTTGCCGTGCTGCACTGCGTTGGCGGGCAGCGCGACGTTGAGTCGGTCAAGCTCGCCGGCGGGCAAATCGGGCAATTCTTGCACCGCTTCGAGGAAGCGGGCGGATTCGCGCGGGCTGACGATGCCATCGGTCAGGATTTCGAATTTGCGGATATAATCCGCCCGTTCGAACGGGTGCGCGCCGAGCGAGTGAGCGTTAGCGACGGCGAGTTCATCAGTGAGCACGGAGCCATTATTGAATTCGATTTCGACGCGACCGCCAAAGGCCTTTTCCGCAGGGTCCGCCGAATGGTAGCGTTGGGTCCAGGCTTTGTCCTCGGTGGTGCTGATTTTGTGCCAGAGTGCCACGGTGTCGGCCCGCTGGGCGCGCTTGGGGGCGTAGCTATCGACATGGTGCCAGCGGCCATCCTGCAGGGCGATCGCGAAAATATACATGATCGAGTGATCAAGCGTTTCGCGCGAGGCTTTTGGGTCCATTTTTTGTGGATCGTTCGCGCCGGTGCCGATGACGTAATGGGTGTGATGCGAGGTGTGGATGGTGATGCGCTTGATCGACGCGAAATCGGTGATTTTTTCGCGCATCCGGAACGCCAGATCGATCAGCGCCTGGCTTTGATATTCCGCTGAGTGCTCCTTGGTGTAGCTATCCATGATCGCGCGCTTGGCCTCGCCTTTTTCCGGCAGCGGCACGTGATAGACGGCGTCTTTACCGCCGAGCATCCAAGCGATGACGCTGTCTTCACCCTCATAGATCGGGCTGGGCGCACCTTCGCCACGCATGGCGCGATCAACCGCTTCGATCGCGAGCTTGCCCGCATGGGCTGGCGCATAGGCTTTCCAGGAGCTGATTTCGCCCTTGCGCGACTGGCGGGTGGTGAAGCTCACATGCACGGCCTGTTGCACGGCTTGGAAAATCACTTCGGGCTTGAGGCCGAGCAATGTGCCGATGCCGGCTGCCTGGGCGGGGGCAAGATGGGCGATATGGTCTTTTTTCCATTCATGCAGGCAGATGGCACGGACCAGATTGATTTGGATTTCATAGCCGGTGGCGATGCCGCGGATCAGATCGCGGCCGGTGCGTTCCATGGTTTGCGCCACAGCCAGAATCGGCGGGATGTTATCGCCGGGATGGGAATAATCGGCGGCGAGAAACGTGTCGTGATAGTCAAGCTCGCGCACCGCTGTGCCATTGGCCCAAGCGGCCCATTCGGGGCTGACCGTTTTGCGGCCAGGCAAGCCAAACACCGTCGCGCCGCCGCGCCGGCTATGCGCTAAGGCCATGTCACGCGCGGTGATCACCGGGCCGCGATTGACCGAGGCGATGGCGACGGCGGCATTGTCGATCATGCGGTTGATGATCATCCCGGTGACATCACGCGGCACGGCGACTTTATCAGCGGCGACTTGGGCGATTTTCCAAGCAAGCTGGTCTTCGCGGGCTAGGTTTGACTTTGAGGGATGGACGCGAACTTCATTCAATTTCATGGCGTTATTCAACTTTCGACGAGGCAGGAGCCTGGACACAGTGTGATCGGACAATGAATTATCGTGCAGGATGAGCAAACCGGGTGCGAAAGGCAAGACCGGGCAGAGCAGAGCGGCCCCGCCCGGCTTGGATGGCTTTAGCTGGGCGCTAGGACGGATGCGGCAAGTCGGGCGCGCATGGCTTTTTTATCGAGTTTGCCGACCGAGGTTTTGTCTAGCGCCTCGACGAACACCACACGATCCGGCACGGCGTAGCGCGAGATTTCGCCGCTATCGGCGCGGACGCGGACATGGGCTTTGATGGCCTCGTCAGTCGCATCGGCGCCAGGGCGCGCCACCACGAAGGCGACCGGGCGTTCGCCCCAGCGCTCATCGGGCACACCGACCACGGCGACTTCGGCGATTGCTGGATGTTGGAGAATAATATCTTCAATGCCGATGGAGGAAACCCATTCGCCGCCGGTTTTCACCACATCCTTGAGCCGATCAACGATGTGCAGTGTGCCATCGGCGTCCAGCATGCCAAGATCGCCGGTATGCAGCCAGCCGCCGCGCCAGAGCGCCTCCGAGGCTTCTGGATTGCCCGCATAGCCGGGCGTGAGATAGGGCGAGCGGGCGACAACTTCGCCGATGCTTTTGCCATCATGCGGCAGATCATTCATCGCGTCATCGACGATGCGGATTTCCACGAACACCGCGGGCAGGCCGGCGGCAACGCGGGTTGCGATTTCAGCGTCGCGGCGATCAGGCGCGGCATCGAGCGTGGTGCTGCGCAATTGGCTCATGGTCATCAAAGGGCAGGTTTCCGACATGCCATAGCCGGAGAAAATATCGATCCCACGTGCCATCGCGGCTTCGCACAGGGCACGCGGCAGCGCGGAACCGCCGATAATCACATGCCAGCCGGAAAGATCGATCGCGGCGGCGGCGGGGGCGTTGAGGATCATATGCATAATGGTGGGCACGCAATGCGAGATGGTGACATGCTCGGTGGCGAGCAGTTTCAGCACCACCTCAGGCAGGAATCGCCCGACATAGATTTGTTGCATCCCCATCATGGTGGCGGCGAAGGGAAAGCCCCAAGCATGGACATGGAACATGGGGGTGAGCGGCATATAGACGTCTTCACGGGAAAATTTGGCGTTCAGCCCGGCCATCAGCAAGGTCGCCATTACGCCCAGCGTGTGCAGCACGATTTGCCGATGGCTGAACATCACCCCTTTGGGCAGGCCGGTGGTGCCGGTGGTGTAAAAAGTGGTGGCTTGGGTGTTTTCATCGAAATCGGGAAAGTCGCGCTGCGCCGGGGCGGCGGCGAGCAAGCTTTCGTAATCGCCGGTAAACCCGTCCGGCAGCGAAATGTCGGCGGCGGGGGCGTCGGTCAGCAACACCAGATGGCGGAGCTTGGGCAAGCGCGTGCGGATCGCGGCGAGGATGGGCAGAAAATCCGTGTGGATGAGCAGAATTTCGGCGCCCGAATGATCAAGCGTGTAGGCGATTTGCTCCGGGCTGAGGCGGATATTGGCTGTCATCAACACGCAGCCGGACATGGGCACGGCGAAATAGGATTCGAGATAACGATGGCTGTCCCAATCCATGACCGCGACGGTGGTGCCCATTTTGGCACCCAGCGCGTCAAGCGCGCCGGCGAGGCGATGCACCCGTTCGGCAAATTGCGGATAGGTGAAGCGCTGGTCGCCACGATAGACGATTTGGCGCTGGCTGGCCTGGGCAAGCGGCATTTTCAGGATTTGTTTGATCAGCAACGGATAGTTGTTCGGCAAGGTTGGTATGGTCATGCTGTTCCTCCGGTTGCGGCCTATTGGATAGGAGCGTATCGGAATCGTCAATCCTGCGCCAGAATTGGCTCTGGCGCGCCAAGCATGAGGGGAAACGTAATGGCTGATTTGAAGAGTTTGTTTGATTTGACCGGCAAGCGCGTGCTGATCACCGGCGGATCGCGCGGGTTGGGTTTGCAAATTGCCGAAGCCTTGGGCGAATTCGGCGCGACGATTGCGATTTCCGCCCGCAAGACCGATGAGCTCGACGCTGCGGTGGCGCATTTGGCGAAACTGGGCGTCAAAGCCACCGCCCATGCGGTCGATTTGGGCAAAAGCGACGGGCCGAAGGCGTTGGCCGATGCGGTGCTGGATGCGCACGGCACCATCGATGTTTTGGTGAATAATGCCGGGGCGACCTGGGGTGCGCCCGCGACCGATGTGACGCCGGAAGCCTGGGCGCGGGTGATGAATTTGAACGTCACCAGCCTGTTTTTCCTGACCCAGGAAATCGCCCGGCGCTCAATGATCCCGCAGCGAGCCGGAAAGATTTTGAATATCGCCTCGATTGCGGGGTTACGCGGGCATCATCCGGATATTACCGGGACCATCCCCTACAACACCTCGAAAGGGGCGGTGGTGAACATGACGCGCGCGCTGGCGGCGGAATGGGGGCCGCATAATATTACCGTGAATGCGATCGCGCCGGGATTTTTCCCCTCGAAAATGACCAAAGGGTTGCTCAGCCAGTTCGAAGAGCAGGTGATTGCAAAAACGCCGCTGGGCAAAATTGGCAATGACGCCGATTTGAAGGGCGCGGCCTTGCTGTTTTGCACGGCGGCCTCGGGCCATATCACCGGGCAGATCCTCGCGGTGGATGGCGGGACGATGGTGGTCTAGCCGATCGACAGCTTTTTTGTAACGAATTGGTAATTCCGCTCTGATAAGTGAGATTGGTTTGCTAGTGCAAGAATATGGTGTCTTTTTGCGTTACTGAGATCAAAAAATCGGACGGTTCAGCGCTATGGCACTTGGATGCACCGCAGATCGCGATTCTCAATCGCGACATGCGGGGCAATTTTTTGGAACTGGCGGGCTGGGTGTTCCATCGTGAGGATCCGGCCCAGTCTATTGTGATTTATGCGCCGTTATTGCATCGTGCGCCATTGGCGATCGTTGGGTTACATCAGCGCGCCGATGTGACGGCAGCCTTTGATTGCCCGCCCGACACGCCGACAGGATTTCGGGCGTTCGTTAATCTATTGGGGCTGCGCGATGCCGGAGCAATTGAGGTCGGGGCCGTGCCAGCGTCCAGGTGGGCGGCGTTTTCGCAGGACTCACGTTTTTTGGCGAAAAATTTCATCTCATTGGCGCGGATCGATCTGACAATTCGCCATGATGCTGCGCCGGTTGCGGGTCCGGCGCCGATCTTTGTTACCTCAATGGGGCGGTCGGGTAGCACGGCTTTGATGGGCGCGCTGGCGGCACACCCAGCAGTGCTCGCACCGCGCAGCTATCCGTATGAAAGCAAATTGCTGCAATATGCCCAGCATGTGCTAGCTATGATGGTCACTCCGAGCACTGGAAGCGCGGGTCTTGATGGCGCGCAATTTATTGATACGCCGTATCTGGCCTCAACCAACCCGTTTCTGCGTCGTGATGATTATCCGGAGATTTTTGACTGGTTTGCCGAGGATGCACTGGGATTCATCGCACCAATGCTCGACCAAACACTGACGATGATCATCGCTAAGCAAGCGTCGGAGCCGCAGACCGTGCGGTTCGTTGCAGAAAAGCTGGTGCCCAACACCATGATGGCGAGTCTGGCCGAGGCGGTCTGGGCGGAGGCGAGGGAGATCATCCTGTTGCGTGATTTCGACGATTGGTTACGGTCAGCAAGGGGATTTTCCAAGGCCAGCGGCAGGTATTTTGGCCGCAATGCTGCGCAGGACACGGTGATGGAACAGGCCGTCACAGAGTACGAGGCGTTTCTGGACTATGCTGAGCGACGGCGTGGGCGGGCGATGATTGTGCCGTTTGATGCGCTGATGGCCGGGCCTGCGGCATTGGAGCAGGTTTGCGCACGGCTCGATTTGACCATGACCGCGGCGATGGAGGCAGCGTTACGGACGATTCCGGCGGGACATGCCAACGTGCAGCGACACGGCCGGGACGCGCCGAGTGGCCTGTCCGATCGGTTTGCCGCCCGCACGAGACGACTTGTGGCGCCGTGATCAGCCGGTTGGATTACCCGGCATTATTGCTGCGCAGAAACCGGGCGAAGGCGCGGAGCGAAATATCGGATACGTGATGTTCGATACCTTCGGCGTCCGATTCGGCGGTTTCGGGCGGGACGCCGATTGCTTCGAGGACTTGGACCACCACGCGGTGGCGCGCGCGGGCGCGGTTGGCCATGGCGTGACCGGCTTCGGTGAGAAATACGCCTCGGTAAGGCTGGGCGGTGGCGAGGCCCTCGCGCTTCAGGCGGTTGATACTTTTTACCGCAGTCGGGTGTGAGACGCCGAGGCGCCGGGCAATATCGATGGGACGCGCTTCGCCGTGCACGGTCAGCAGATCGGCGATGAGTTCCACATAATCTTCGAGTAGCGCGATGGCTTGCGCTTCGCGCGCCTTGCCGAAACGCTGGGCCTGGGTGGGCGGCGAGGGCAAGGCGGGTTCGACCTGCAATTTTGATATCGTCATGCTGGGCGCTCCGATTGATGGGTGTGACTACACCCAAACCGGCGGAACGCCAACGCAGGATCCGTGCGACCTTGACCAAATTAAAGCCAAGGCTATATTCTACAGCATGGACATGAACGCCTCGGTTAGTGAACAGGACGCGCAGTTTTTTGCGCGCAGGCGCCTGACCGTGTGGCCCCGCCGGAATTTGTCGGCCGGGTTGAGCCTGCTATTCTGGGCGCTGCGGATTTATGTGGTGGTGATGCTCGTGGTGGTGGTGATTGTGCTGCATCGGGCCGCAGGATGAGTGAGCCGCCACAAGCGGCTCCTGCCCCAGAGGATATTCAGCGCGCAAAGGACCGACGGGCAATCGAGCAAAGGCGGACCCAAAGCGGGGCTGGCTTGCGCATGTTGATGCTGGTGCTCGGGCCGGGCGTGTTGGTGTTTCTGGGCGAAAATGACGCGCCAAGCATGTTGTCCTATGCGGCGACTGGCGCGCAATTCGGCGTTGGGTTTTTTCTACCCTTTGTTGTAGCGACCTTTGCGATTGCTTGGGTCGTGCAGGAGATGGCGGCGCGGGTGGGGCTTGTGACCGGGCAGGGTCATGCGCAGCTGATTTATGCCCGGTTCGGCCGGTTCTGGGGCGGGTTTGCCATGCTTGATCTGGTCGCTGGCAATTTTTTGACCTTGGTGACTGAGTTTATCGGTATTCGCGCTGGGTTGGGGTTTTTTGGCGTAGCCCCGGTGATTGCGGTGGGCGGGGCGATTGCGGTGATGGGATTTGCCATTTCCACCGCCCGCTATCGCCGCTGGGAGCAAATGACGCTAGGGCTTGCGTTGGGCAATGCGATTTTTCTGCCAGTGGCTGTGCTCGCGCATCCGAGTGTTCCTGCCATCGGCCACGCGCTGCTGAGTTGGAGCCCGTTACCGGGAGGGTTTAAGCCAAGTTCGATGACGCTGATGATTGCCGATATCGGCGCGACGGTGACACCCTGGATGCTGTTTTTTCAGCAAGGGGCGGTGACCGATAAAGGGCTGACGCTCCGTGATTTGCGTTCGGTGCGGCTGGATATTTTAATCGGCTCGGTCTTGGCGGCGGTGATTGCGATTGCAGCGATTGTGGCGACCGCACCGCTATTTGCCCATGGGATTAGTGCTGGCAATTTTCAGGCGGCGCAATTTGCCGAGGCGTTGGAGCCCTATGTCGGGCATCTGGGGGCGGCATTATTCGCCATCGGGATTTTTGAGGCAGGGCTGGTGGCCGCGATTACCATTGCCACCGCCTCGGCTTATGCGTTTGGCGAGGTGATTGGCCATGCGCATAGTTTGAATAGTCGGCTGCGCGATGGTTGGTTGTTTTACGCGGTGCTGCTTGGCTCGGCAGCCTCGGCCGGCGCGTTAACGCTGATTCCCGGCGCACCGCTGGAAGAGATTGTGATTCTGGTGAATGTGGTGGCGACGCTGGCGATGCCGCCGGCTTTGCTGTTTTTGCTGGTGATGGTGAATGATCGTGCGCTGATGGGTTCCGCGCGCAACGGCGTGCTCGGCAATGTGGCCGGCATTGGGGTAACGGTATTTTTGATTGGCTCCGGCTTGGCGTTTGGCGCCTCTGTGGTGGCGCCGGGTTGGTTTAACTGATTTTGCGCCTGAGATCGGGCAGGAACAAAGCAGCGAAGCCGAGCAACGGCAGGAAGGCGCAAAGCTGATAGACCGAGCTGATGCCCGACCAATCCGCCATCACCCCGAGGCCAGCGGCGCCGACGCCGGCGATGCCGAAGGCGAGGCCGAAAAATAGGCCGGAAACCGCGCCGATACGCCCTGGCATCAGTTCGGTGGCGTAGACGACGATGGCCGAGAAGGCTGACGAGAGAATAAGGCCGATCAGCACGCTAAGCAGGATGGTCGTGGTCAAACCAACATAGGGCAGCGCCAGGGTGAAGGGCAGCACGCCGAGGATCGAGGCACGGATGACCGCGCGGCGGCCGATGCGATCACCGATCGGGCCGCCGATCAGCGTGCCCACGGCGGCGGCACCGAGGAAAATGAACAAATCGATTTGCGCGGTTTTGATCGAAACGTGGAAACGATGGATCAAATAAAACGTGTAATAGGAATTAAAGCTTGCGAGATAGACGAATTTCGAAATCATCAGCGTGATCAATAGGCCAATGGTCAGGCGCACGGCGGCGGGCGACAGGCTGGTGCCGGTGGCCGCACGGGCACGCGGCTTGGCGCGGCCATGACGACGCGACCAGACGCTGAGGGCCGAGAGGATCGAAATACCGATCAAGGCGGCAATGGCGAACCACGCCATACTTTCGCGGCCACGCGGCAGGATGAAAAATGCCGCGAGCAGCGGGCCGAGCGATTGGCCGAAATTGCCGCCGACCTGGAAAATCGATTGGGCAAAACCAAAGCGTGTGCCGGCGGCGGCACGCGCGATGCGTGAAGATTCCGGATGAAAAATGGCCGAGCCGATCCCGAGCAAACCGGCGCCGAGCAGCAATTCAGGGTAGCTGGTGGCGAGCGCTAGGCTGATAATGCCGGTCATGGTGATGGTCATGCCGACGGGAAGCGAAAACGGCACTGGCTTTGCATCGGTATAGAGGCCGATCATGGGCTGAAGTAGCGAGCCGGTGACTTGATAAACCAGGGTGATCAAGCCGATTTGTGCAAAATTGAGGTGAAAACCGCCTTTGAGGAGAGGATAGATTGCGGGCAGCAAGACCTGCATCATATCGTTCAGCATATGGCATAGGCTGATACCGATGAGCACCGGCATGACGGTGCGCGCGGGCGCCGACCCAGGCGTTGGCGTTGGTGTTGGCGGCTGGATGGCGGCGGTCGGGGCGGCTTCGATGGCGCTGCTCACGGTCTCTCCAATCAGTGTTCACCGGACGGTTCGGCAGGATATAGGACGTATTTTGCCTGCGCGCACCTCTCGTGCTGTGCAATCAAGCCATGCTAGCAGGGGCGCATGATTAAAGTTCGATTTGCCCCCTCCCCCACCGGCTATTTGCACGCAGGCAATGCGCGCCAGGCCATTGTCAATTTCCTGGCTGCCCGTGCTGAGCCGGGGGGGCAGTTTTTGCTGCGCATCGATGACACCGATATCGAGCGGTCGCGCCCGGAATATGAGGCGGCGATTGAGCAGGATTTACACTGGCTTGGCATCGATTGGGATGAAAAAATCCGCCAATCAGACCGGCTGGAGCGCTATCGGCAAGCGGCGGAGCAACTCAAAGCGGTAGGCTTGCTGTATCCGTGCTTCGAGACTGAGGAGGAGTTGGCGGCAAAGCGGGCGATGCGGATCAAGCGCAAGCTGCCGCCGATTTATGATCGGGCGATGCTCTCGCTCACACGCGAGCAACGCGCGGCGGCGGAGGCGAATGGCAAAGTTGCTTATTTCCGGTTCCGGCTGTCCGATGGCGCGATTGGCTGGAATGATCTGGTGCTGGGACGGCGCGAGATTAAGCTCAACACCTTGTCGGACCCCGTGCTGATCCGCGCCGATGGCACACCGCTTTATACCTTCACCTCGGTCGTGGATGATATCGATTTGGCGGTCACGCGGATTATTCGCGGCGAGGATCATGTGACCAATACAGCGGTGCAGATTGATCTGTTCCGCGCCCTGGCGCCGCGCGCGGCGCTGCCGGATTTTGCCCATTTGGCGCTGATTTCCGATGCGGACGGCGACAAATTATCCAAGCGCGCGGGCAGTGTTTCGCTGCGCACGTTGCGGCGCGATGGGATCGAGCCAGGGGCGTTGGCGGGGTATTTGGCGCGGCTGGGCTCGCGCCGGGACCCCGAGCCGTTGACACTTGCGGAATTGGCGGCGACGTTTGATTTGGCCGATTTTTCACGAGGCGCACCGCGCTTCGACCCGAAGCAATTGCTCGCACTTAATCGCAAATTGCTGCACCAACTCGATTATCAGCAGGTGGCGGACCGGCTGCCGGAGGGTGCCGGAGAACATTTCTGGCTGGCAGTGCGCGGCAATCTCGATCTGCTGTCCGAAGCGCGGCATTGGTGGACGGTGGTGCAAGGCAGTATCGATTCGCCGGATTTGGCCGAGGCGCGGGAGATTCTCGCCGCAGCGCGGGACGCGTTGCCGCCCGAACCTTGGGATGAAAATGTCTGGAAATCCTGGACCCAGGCGGTCTCTTTGGCGACTGGCGCACGCGGCAAGGCGCTGTTCATGCCGCTCAGGCTGGTCTTGACTGGGGATAGTCACGGGCCTGAACTGGCGGCGCTGCTACCGCTGATCGGGGCGGCAAGGGTGCGCGACCGGCTGGATCGGGCCATTGGTGACTGACCACGGCCACCGCCCCATAGTGGGGATCGATTGATCCGCTCTATGGGGATGAGGGTGCGTTAAACCTCGTTATTGACGCGGCGATTGGCCATCATCGCGAGGAGTTCGCGGCGGGTGGAGGGATCATCGCGAAACACGCCGAGCATGCGGCTGGTGACCATCGAGACACCGGTTTTATGCACGCCTCGGGTGGACATGCATTCATGGGCGGCTTCGATCACCACCGCGACGCCGCGTGGCTGGAGCACCTCGTTGATCGTGTTGGCGATCTGGGCGGTCAGTTTTTCCTGGATTTGCAAGCGTTTGGCATAAGCATCGACCACGCGGGCCAGTTTACTGATGCCAACCACGCGTTTGGCCGGCAGATAGGCAACATGGGCGACACCAATGATGGGCACCATGTGGTGCTCGCAATGGCTTTCCAGGCGAATGTCACGCAGTAACACGATCTCGTCATAGCCTTCGATTTCCTCGAAAGTGCGCGAGAGAATGGCGACCGGGTCTTCCTCATAGCCACAGAAAAACTGTTCATAAGCGCGGGCGACGCGGGCTGGTGTATCGTGCAGGCCTTCGCGATCGGGGTCATCGCCGGCCCAGCGGATTAGGGTGCGGATGGCGGCTTCGGCCTCGGCCCGGCTGGGCTGGGCGGATGGTTTGGCACGGCTGAGTTTGCGTTTCGTGGTCTCGATATTCACCGAATGTCTCCCTGGCTGCCCATGGCGGGCGGCGATGATGGCGGAGCGGTGGTCGCGACCAGCCGCGTATGTGATGGATATGGTTGAGGTTGGAAAACCCGCAACCCGCTCATTCAGTGGAGTTGATGCAAGTCGAACGGGCTATCGAGACTGAAGGGGGGAATCGCCACGTCGAATTTTTCGCCGCTATCCACCATGATCATGTGATAGTGACCCGCCATGATGCCGGACGGTGTTTTAAGCGGGGTGCCTGAGGTATATTCGAAGGATTCGCCCGGATCGAGCACGGGTTGCTCGCCGATGACGCCATCGCCTTGGACGGTTTGCACGGCACCACGCGCATCGGTGATGCGCCAGGTGCGGGCCATGAGCTGGACGGCGAGGCTGCTGCGATTTTCGATCCGCACGCGATAGGCCCAGATGAAATGCTGCTCATCGGGACGCGATTGATCGGCCAGGAAAAATGCGCGCACGGCGACGCGGATGCCAGCGGTTTCAGCGACGTAGCCAATCGATCGGTCCGCATCGATATGCGGTTGTCTGTTGCTGGTCATAATCGCCGTAGAATAGGCCCAGGCGGGACTTTCAACAAGCATGATTTAGCCGGGTCGTTTGGCAGGCCGTGCTTCCTGCCTGTATAGAGGGCGGGATGAAACCGAGTTATTTGCGTTCCGGCCGCACATGGCTGCGGCTGATGCCTTTGACCAGCTTGATATTGGTTGCCTGTGCTGCGGGCTCGCCGCGCATGGCTGCCGCCGATGCCAAGCCCGATGCGGTGGGGGTCCGCGGGGCCCTGGTCGGCGATATTCTGGCCGCGCAATATGCCGGACGCACCGGCGATTTGACCGGGGCGGCTGGGTATTTTGCCAAGGCGCTGCAACTCGACCCGACTGATCAGCAATTGCGTGCGCGCGCCTTTGCCGCTGCCTTGGTGGCACAAAGCCCGACGCGCATCACGCTCGCCAGGACAGTTAAAACTGAAGCCTTGGCCGCGATGGTGCTGGGTGATCACGCGCTGATCGAAGGTCATGCGCAGCAGGCAGCAACGCATTATGCACAATTGCCGAAAACGGGGCCGCTGGGATTGTTGCGGCCGTTGCTGATCGCGTGGGCCGATGCCGGAGCGGGGCATGTGCAGCAGGGAATTGATCGGCTCAAGCCGCTCAGCGTGGGCGCGCCATTCGCGCCGGTCTATGCGCTGCATGCCGCCTTGATCGCTGATGATGGCCAGCGCGAGGCGGAAGCGGCGCGGTTTTACGCCAGGGCCGAAGCCGAGAGTGGCGCACCGGATTTGCAAATGGCGCAGGCTTTGGCGAGTTGGCAGGCGCGGCAGGGCAATCAGGGCAATGCCGATGCGGTGCTGCACCAGCTTGTGCAGGCGCATCCGCAATTGCGCTTGGCATTGCCGGCCTTGATCAAGGCTGCGCAGCGCCCGGCGATTGCCAATGCGCGCGATGGCGCGGCGGCGGCTTATTTGGCGTTAGCCGGTGTGCTTAACCAACCGAATCAGATTTTGTTGCAGCAGATTTTGCTGGATGCGGCGCTGAATTTGCGGCCGGATTTTGCCACAGCGCGGTTGCTGCGCGCACATATTGCCATGATCACGCATCAGCCTGCATCGGCGGCAACGATTTTGCAGGGCGTTGCGCCCAATAATCCGCTTTATCCGCTCGCGGTGATGCAGCGGGCGGAAATTGCGGGCAATAGCGGCAAAGGGGCTGCGATGGTGCCGGATTTGCTGGCGCTGGCCAAGGCGGCGCCACGCAGTGCGGCACCGTTGGCGTTGGCCGGGGATATTGAGCGCAATGGCAAACATTATGCGGCAGCCAAGCGCGATTATAGCGCGGCGCTGACGCGGCTGGGCGCCGCACCGCCCTCATCGGCCTGGAGCTTATATTACGGGCGGGCGATTGCCGAGGATAAATCCGGCGATTGGCCGGCGGCCAAGCGCGATTTACAGACGGCCTTGACCCTCGCGCCGGATCAGCCTTTCGTGCTGAATTATTTGGGCTATTCGGAGGCGCGGCAGGGCAAACATTTGGCGGCGGCACAGAAATTGATTGAGCAAGCGTTGCAAGTGGACCCGAATGAGGGGGCGATTATCGATAGTCTGGGATATGTGCTGTATCGGCGCGGCCAGATTGCCAAAGCGCTGACCGTGCAGACCCAGGCGGTGGAGCATGCGCCGGATGATGCTGAGGTGAATATGCATCTGGCCGAGATTTTGGATGCGGCGGGACAGCATTTGGCCGGGCAATATCAATGGGCGCGGGCGCTGGGTTTGCACCCGAACGCGGCTGAACGGGCAAAAATAAAAATCGGGTTGCAGCGGGACCAGGCGGCGGGCGGGGTTTAGCCGGTGGCGGGCGAGGCGTTGGCGCGGGCCAAAGTTAACCTGTTCCTCCATGTGATTGGGCGCCGGGCCGATGGGATGCATAGGCTGGATAGTTTGGCGGTGTTTCCGCCGGTGGGTGATGTGATTGCGCGCACGCCGCACGCGCCGTTGAGCTTGCAGATTGATGGGCCGTTTGCCGCGGGGCTGGTGGGTGAGGCCGATAATCTAGTGCTGCGCGCGGCGCGTGGCTTCTCGGCATCCGCCGGACGGGTGGCGGAAGGGGCGTTCCGGCTGACCAAAAATCTGCCGGTGGCATCGGGTATTGGGGGCGGTTCGGCCGATGCGGCGGCAGCGCTGCGGTTACTTGCGGCCGATTGGGGATGCGCTGTTCCGGCCGAACTTGCCGTGTCGCTCGGTGCGGATGTGCCGGTCTGCGTGGCGAGTGAGCCTGCGCGCATGGGCGGTATTGGCGAATTATTGCTCCCGGCGCCGGATCTGCCTGGCTTTAGCATGGTTTTGGTCAATCCAGGCGTCGCGGTGGCGACGGCTGATATTTTCCGCGCCCGTTCGGGCGGGTTCTCCGAACCGGCAAACTTGCCCGCCTCTTGGCCGGATGCGACGGCAATGGCGGCGGATTTGGCGCAGCTACGGAATGATTTAGAGCCGCCCGCCTTAGCACTCGAGCCGATCATTGGCACGGTTTTGAACGCGTTGCGTGCTCAACCCGGCTGTTTGCTGGCGCGGATGAGCGGCTCGGGTGCGACGTGTTTTGCGCTGTTTGCGAACGCTGCCGATGCGCTCAGTGCAGCATCGGCGTTGCGACAACCGGGCTGGTGGGTTTGGGGCGGAGACTGCGCTGCAGCTCCCGCACGGCAACGCTGAGCGAGGCCAAATCCGGCACGACCGCGGCGTCATGCGCGAGGGCTAAGGCTGACGCCGCCGATGCGCCTGCTTCGGCGAGCAGCGCCTCGGCACTTTGGTCGGTGGTCACGCAGGCGGTTACCAAGGCGGCTTGCAGGCTGGACAAATCATCAGTGAGGGCGGCCAAAGCGCGCGCGCCCCACGCGCCTTGCGGAGGGACGCTGGCGAGCGCGTTGCGCAGCATATCGATCCCGCAGGCAGCACCAACCTGATCCCAGGCGGATAGCGTGGCCCCGACATCGGCTTGGGTGCGGGTCGCGATGGTGACGATCAACGGGGCGACTTGCAAAGCGGGAACCGCCATGGCGAAGCCCGCTAACGGCGCGGGAACCGATTGCGCGATCAAAGATTGGGCTGAGCCATTGGTGATAGCTTGGACAATCGCTTGTTCAACCAAGGTGCTGAGGCCGGGCCGCAGCGCGGTTAAGGCCGCTTCGATGGAGCCGGATAATTTATCGCCGAGTAGGCGGCGGGTGACCGATTCTTGCAACACGCGGGCGGCGGCGAGCACACTGAGTTGGGCGGCAGCGGCGATTTTTTCCAGCCTTTCCACTTGATCGCACAGGCGCGGTAAATCGAACGCGGCGCGCGCGATTAGGGCCGCGCGTGCGGCATCTACCCAACTGAAACCAGATTCGCCGACCAGTCGACCGAAGGCGGCCGCGCCGAGGCGATTGACCAGCTCATTGGTGACGGCGGTGCCGATCAGTTCACGGCGCAGGCGGTGACGCGATAATTCCGCGCCGAATCGGGATTGCAGCGCGGTTGGAAAATATTCGACCAAGGCGGGGGCGAGCGCCGGATCATCAAGGAGGGGAGACTCTTCCAGCACGGCGGCAAGGTGCAGTTTGGTGTGCGCCATTAGCGTGCAAAGTTCGGGCCGGGTAAGGCCGATGCCGGCGGCAGCGCGAGCGGCCATGGCTTGCGGGTCCGGCAGGCCCGCCACGGCGCGATTGAGAATTCCCGCCGCTTCGAGAACACTCATCAAGGCATTCTGTGCCGACAGATCGGTCGCACCGCCCAGCGCATCGAGCGAAATCGCCTGAGATTGCTGGGCATTGTCGCGCAGCACCAATGCGGCGACCTGATCGGTCATCGTTTGCAGCAATTCGACGCGTTGACCGGCGGTAAGCCGATCATGCGCCATCGCATCGGCGAGCAGGATTTTGATATTGACCTCGTGATCGGAGGTAGAGACGCCGGCAGAATTATCCAACGCATCGGTATTGATTTTGGCACCCTTCAGCGCCGCTTCGATGCGGCCGGCCTGGGTGACGGCGAGATTGGCACCCTCGCCGATCACGCGGGCGCGGACGGAACGGCCATCAATGCGGATGGAATCATTCGCGCGATCACCGACATCGGCGTCGCTCTCGGTGCCAGCTTTGATGTAGGTGCCGATACCGCCGAAATAGAGCAGATCGACCTGCATGGTGAGGATGGTCCGGATGACGTCGGCGGGGTCATGCGCGCCGGGGGCTAAATCCAGCATTGCGGCAGCCTGGGGCGAGAGCGTGACGGTTTTTGCGTGGCGCGGCAAAATCGCGCCACCCGGGCTGAGCAGCGTTGTGGCATAATCGGCCCAGGATGAGCGGGGGAGCGCAAACAGGCGCTGGCGCTCCGCGAAGCTCGCTGCGGGGTCGGGGTCAGGATCGAGGAAAATATGACGATGATCGAAAGCCGCTACCAGCTTGGTGTGCTGGCTGATCAGCAGGCCATTACCGAACACGTCACCCGACATGTCACCCACGCCGGCACAGGTGAAATTTTCGCTTTGGATATCATGATCGAGCTCATGGAAATGCCGGGCGATATTGACCCAGGCGCCGCGCGCCGTGATGCCCATGACTTTGTGATCATAGCCCACAGAGCCACCCGACGCGAAGGCATCGCCCAGCCAGAAGCCACGATCCAGCGCGATGGCGTTGGCGATGTCGCTGAAGCTCGCGGTGCCTTTATCCGCAGCGACGACCAGATACGGGTCATCGCCGTCGCGGCGGACAACGGGGGCGGCCACGAGCTGGCCTGCCTGCAAATTATCCGTCAGGTCGAGCATGGCGTTGATCAAGAGTTTGTAGCAGGCGATGCCCTCGGCACTGAAGGATTCACGATCGGCATTGGCATCGCCGGTGGGGGCGGGGGGACGTTTGAGCACGAAGCCGCCTTTGGCGCCAACCGGCACGATGACCACGTTTTTGACCATTTGCGCTTTCATCAGGCCGAGAATTTCGGTGCGAAAATCATCGCGCCGATCCGACCAGCGAATGCCGCCGCGCGCGACCTTGCCGCCGCGCAAATGGCAGCCTTCCATGCGCGCGCCGTGGACAAAAATTTCAATCATGGGCCGGGGCAATGGCATGTCACCGGCTTGGGCACTAGCGATTTTGAAAGCGACCACCGGGCTGGTGCGATCATAGAAATTGGTGCGCAGCATGGCATCGAGCAGGGTGCGCAGGCGGCGCAATATGCGGTCATCATCCGGGTTGTCCACCGCATCGAGCGCTGCGTTCCAATGGACATCGAGGCTGGATTCGTCACGCGGCAGGTTGGGATCGAAGCGGGCGTGAAACAGCGCGATCAGAATGCGTGTTGCGTCCGGATGGGTCGCGAGGGCGGCCTCAACCGCACCTTGGCTGAACGGGGCGCGCACTTGGCGGCACCATTTGAACATGGCGCGCAGCAGCCAGGCTTCGCGCCAATCGAGACCGGCGCGCAGGATCAGCCGATTGAAGCCATCGATTTCACAGCGCTGCTCCCAGGCCGCTTCGATGGCGGCGCGAATCGCAGGACCGCGCGCATCCAGATCAAGCGGGGCATGATCGGCGGTTTCCAAGGTGAGGGCCTGCAACGCAATCGCGCCGCCACGGGGGTTGAGGCGATAGGGCACTTCTTCGATTACCCGCAGGCCGAGGCTTTCGATCAGCGGCACGATGTCCGACAGCGCGATTGGTGTGCCAGCGCGAAACAGTTTCAGCACCAGACGCTGCGCCTCCATCCCGAACGGACGGCCCAAGGTGAGGCAGAGCGCATTGCTGGTTTGCGCGCTGCTTGCGGTCGTGATGTCACGTGCAGCGACGGCGGCGGGGGTGTGGGCAGCATAGTCTTCGGGGAAGGCATCGCCCCAATCGGCGAGAATGGCGGCAACGCGGGCTTCGCCATGATCGATGGTCAGCGCCTCGGCCAGACGTTCGCGGAAGCTGCGGGCGGCTTGTTTCATCGCGGCTTCGAGTGCTGCTTGATCGAGTGCGCGGGCCTGCGCCGGGTCAGCGGCGATGGTGTAATGCACGCGCGCAAGCGGGCCATCGCCCATTGCAATGGCATAGCCGGCGAGATCGCCATTAACGGCGCGGATCAGCATGGCGGCGAGGTGCAGCCGCAAGGCGGTATCGAATCGGTCACGCGGGATGAAGGTGATCGCGGAGATATGTCGGCCGAGCAGGTCACGCCGGAGAAATAACGCGAGTTCGGGGCGCACTTGCAGCGCCATGACGCGGGTGGCGGCGGCAAGAATTTCCTCGGTGGTACCCTGAAACAAATCATCCCGCGGCCAGGTATCGAGAATATGGCGCAACGCGCGGCCATCATGGCCGCCCGGAGCGACGCCGGAGGCTGCCAAAATCGTCTCGACCTTTTCGGCGAGCAGCGGGATACTGCGCGGGTTGCGATTATAAGCGTCGGCGGCGAACAGGCCGGCGAACAATGTGAGGCCGATGACCGAGCCTGCCGGATCACGGCGCTTAACCACCACCACGTCATAGAGTTGCGGGCGGTGCACCCGGCTGATGATGTCGGCTTTGGCGATGGCTAACGCATCGAACCGGGTGAGGGCCTCGGTAGCGACGGCACGCCAAGCTGACGGTGTGTTCAAGCTATCGAATAGAGGGATGTCAGAAGCGCGCAGAACGCCGAGCGTTTCGCTCGTGGCATCGGCAGTGATATCGAGCGCGGGGGATAGGTTGATTTCGGTGACGCCGAGCAGGACGAAATTATCCTGGCCGAGCCAATCAAGAAAATCCCGCTCGACCCCTGGTTCGAGGGATTGGACGGTGCGGGCTAATGCGTAGCGCATGGCTTCGGCATCGGTGACCGCGTGGCGGGCATCGTTCATGGCCTGATCCAGCACATCGGCGATATGAGCTAACATCACCGCATCGGCTTGCGGGCCGAAGGCGATTTGCATGATTGATTCCGGCGCGCCAGTGCCGATTTCGGTCAATCGGCCCGCCGCATCGCGGCTGACCGGCAACACCGGATGCACCAGCGCATGCACCGGCTGCTCAAGGCGTTGCAGCACGCCGAGCGCGGATTCGACCAGGAAGCGCATGTCATCATTGACGATTTCAACGATCGCGGCGGCACTACCCCAGCCATTGCCGTTGCCGCGCGGGTTAAACACGCGAATTTTGGCGCGGCCCGGCTCGCGCTCCTGCGCGAAGGACCAGAGCGAGAGCACCGCACCGGCCAAATCATCGGCGGACCGTTCGCTCAGCGCTTCGGTGGTGAGGCTGGCCGCGTAATGATTGAGGAATAAATCGAGCTGCGGTGGCGAGGCGGTGGGAAGATGCCGCGCCATGGCGGCAGAGATTTCGCGGAGCAATGCGCTGCGCCCCGCATTTTTGCTGGCTTGGGTGGGGGTGGAGTCATCGACCGCCAAGTTAGGCATTTTTGGGCTCCGCGTTCTGGTTTCCTCGCGGACAGCCTTAAACCCGGACGCGCCTTGATCCAAGGGGTGCTTGCCGCGATCGCCACGTGATGATAGAAAAAACTTAATGTCCGGTTTCGTGGCAATTTCTGAAATAGAATGTCGCTCGGCGCTAAAACGGGTCCTGGGTCCGTGTGCGGCGGATGCGTCACGATGCCTTAGGGCGGCGCTTCGACTTATGGTCCCCTGGGCCTGAGGCTGCACGCCCTGATGTGGCGTGCGGGCGCGCCCAGGGGTATATTTCACGACTGACCGCCCTTCCCTCACGCCGACCTATTTTGCGAGACAGCAATGACCATTCATCATCCTAGTTTTGGCGCGATCGCTGACGATCGTGTGATCATGTTCGACACCACCCTGCGCGATGGCGAGCAATCGCCTGGATTTTCGATGAATCTCGACGAGAAATTGCGGATGGCCGAGGCGTTGGCCGAGCTTGGCGTTGATGTCATCGAAGCCGGATTTCCGATTGCGAGCCCCGGCGATTTCGAGAGTGTGCGCAAAATTGCCGAGACCGTGAAAGGCCCAGTGATTGCCGGTCTGGCGCGCTCAGGGCGCGATGATATTTTGCGGGCGGCCGAGGCGGTGAAGCCCGCCGAACGCAAGCGGATTCATACCTTCATTTCCACCTCACCGCTGCACATGAAATATAAATTGCGCATGGAGCCGGACGCGGTGCTGGAGGCGGTGACGCGCTCGGTTGAACTGGCGCGCGATTATACCGATGACGTGGAATGGTCCGCCGAGGATGGCAGCCGGACCGATCCGGATTTTCTGGCCCGCTGCGTCGAAGCGGCGATCCGCGCCGGAGCAACAACCATTAATATTCCCGACACTGTGGGCTATGCGGTGCCTGAGGATATTTTCCGGATTTTCGGTGAATTGCGCGCACGCGTGCCCGGTGCGGAGCGGGTGATTTTTTCCACCCACTGCCATAATGATCTTGGCTTGGCGGTCGCCAATACGCTGGCTGCGTTGCGCGCCGGCGCACGGCAGATTGAATGCACCATCAATGGCATTGGTGAGCGGGCGGGCAATGCGGCGCTCGAAGAGGTGGTGATGGCGATACGCACGCGCCCGGATGCCGCACCCTATAAAAACAATATCGAAACGACGCGGATTTTGCGAAGCTCCAAGCTGCTCGCGACCATTACCGGCTTTGACGTTCAGCCAAATAAGGCAATCGTTGGGCGCAACGCCTTCGCCCATGAGAGCGGCATTCACCAAGACGGCGTGCTGAAAAACGCCGCCACCTATGAGATCATGACGCCGGAATCGGTGGGCTGGCAGAAGACCAGCCTAGTGATGGGCAAACATTCGGGGCGGGCGGCGTTTCGCGATAAGCTCCGCGCGCTGGGCTATGGCGAGATTGGCGACAACCAGCTTAATGATTCGTTCCGGCGTTTTAAAGATTTAGCGGATCGCAAAAAGTTGGTTTATGACGAAGACATTGTCGCGCTGTTTGACGATGCGGTGGTGCGCGATCATCAGCGGGTGCGATTTGTCGGGCTGGAGGTTTGGGCCGGCTCCAAAGCCAAGCCGCGCGCGGTGCTCGATTTGGAGGTTGATGGGGTGGTGCGGACTGCCGAGGCGTTGGGCGATGGGCCGGTCGATGCCACCTTCAACGCAATTCAGGCGATTTTCCCGCATCAAGCCGAATTACGACTATTCACCGTGGGGGCCGTTACCGAGGGTACCGATGCGCAGGCGCGCTGTGGCGTGCGCCTCGAAGAAGGCGGTAAGTTGGTTGACGGTCAGGGCGCGGATACTGACACGATCGTGGCGGCGGCGCGGGCTTATATTCACGCGCTAAATAAATTGTTGGTCAAGCGCGAGCGCACCGAGCCGGTCTCACTCTCGGCCTGACAAAAACGCTTGGAGTTGCGCCAGGGTTTCGTCCGGCGCTTCTTCAGCGAGGTAATGGCCACTGGCAATGGCGCTGCCGGTGACCGTGACCGCGCAATATGGGCTCCAGATATCGAGCGGAGCATAAAGCCGACCGACCAAACCGCGCGCCCCCCAGAGGATCAGGGTGGGACACGCGATTTTGGTCCCGGCATCGCGGCTGGCGCTGTCATGCGCCAAATCGATGGTGGCGGCGGCGCGATAATCTTCGCACATCGCCGTGATGGTGGCGGGATTGGCGGCGGCAGCGAGGTAATCGGCCATCGCTGCATCGGCGAAAATACTGTTGGCGGTGTGATGCCGCCCGCTTTGGGCGCGCAACCATAAAGCCGGGTCGAGATTGATCAGCGCCTCGGGGAACGGGTGCGGCTGGGCCAGGAAAAACCAATGATAATAGCCTAACGCGAAGGCCATGTCGGTGCGCTCGAAATGCTCGATCGTCGGGATGATGTCGAGCAGCATGAGTTTTTGCACGCGCTGCGGATGATCAAGCGCGAGGCGGTGGGCAACACGCGCCCCCCGATCATGGCCGATTAGGGCAAAGTGGGGCAGGCCGAGTTGATCCATCAGATCGACCATGTCCCGCGCCATCGCCCGTTTGGCGTAGGGCGCGTGATCGGCGGTGGCTGGGGGTTTGTAGCTTTGGCCGTAGCCGGTTAGGTCGGGGCAGATAACGGTGAAATGCGCCGCCAGGATCGGGGCGATGCGATGCCAGATCATATGAGTTTGCGGCATGCCGTGCAGCATGAGCAAAGCCGGGCCGGTGCCTGCCCGGCGTAGGCGAAAATGCCGATTAGGCTCCAACGCGATGGTTTGTTCGGTAAAACCGGCAAAAAACTCAGCCATGAGGAGCCTGACAGTGATGGGTGAAAATAAGCACGCCGCGCGGCCCTGATTGCTGCGTCCAGCAGGGCGCTGCTTGGAACAGAGCGATGAGGGCGGGTGTGAAAATGCGGCTCGTGCGATCCACGGTCAAGTCCGGGAGGATGATTCGCGGATAGGCGTCGGCGATGGCGAGCAGACCGGGCGTTGCGCGCCGCGCCACCAGAATGGTTGCGCGGGCTGGCGATGCGCTGATGAACGGGCCGGGAATGCCGACGCCGTCATTACCAAACGGGATGATCACAAGGCCGGACACTCCGGCGGCGCGGGCGCTGCGCCGGGCGAGGCGCGTGCCGGGCTGCATGGTTTGCGGCGCTAACGCTAGGCCGATCAAGGCGGCGAGGTTGAGGGCGATCAGCAGGGCACGGATGCGCTGATGCGGCGCCAAGGCGGCGGCGAGCAGCAAGCCGATGAACGGCAGGCCGAGCCAGAGATAGCGGATTTCAAAGGGCATCGTGTGAAATGCAAGGCCCAGGCTCAACAAGCCGATTGGCGGTGCGAGCGCGCCGACCGCCAGAAGTGTTTTGCGCTCTGTATCGAGGCGGATACGAATAATCAGCACCAGCAGCAACAACAAAAATAAGCCGAGACCGACCGCGATTGCGCCTGACAACGGCGAAGGGACATATTTTGGCAAACCACCAAGCATAGCAGCCGCTTGATCGCGCACGAGGTGCGCGAGGGCGCTGCGGGCGCGAAAATGATGGAACTGGCCTTGGCGGGAATTGCGCTGGGCGAGAAAAAACCACGCCCATAGCGGGATGAACAGCGCGGCACCGCCGGTGACGGGCAGCAGGCGGCGCTGGGCGTGCGCGGCGAGCCAGAGCCACAAGGCGATGGCGGTAAAAATG
Organism: Acidiphilium sp. 37-60-79; assembly: GCA_002279355.1. Taxonomy (GTDB): domain Bacteria; phylum Pseudomonadota; class Alphaproteobacteria; order Acetobacterales; family Acetobacteraceae; genus Acidiphilium. The sequence continues at coordinate 12,793 of NCBV01000023.1, read as the reverse complement.
GCGAGATCATTGGTGCAGCAGGCAGCACCGAGCAGTCCGCCGCCGAGCATATCGGTGCGGCGGGTTGGCTTCGTCGCCAAGAGCGCCAGTAGGCCCGTGAGAATGAGCAAAGTTGTGAGCGAAAAATCGCGTGCGACGATGCTGGAATAGGCAAAGCCGTAGCAGCCGAGCGTGAGAATGACCGCACTTGGCGGATCGATCCCGATGGCGGTGGCGATGCGTGCGAGCAGCGCCAATGCAATAATCGCGCAGAGCACCGATAGCAGGCGCAGCGCAAGGAGTGATGGGCCAAAGGCCGCGCGCCAGTATTTGGCGAGCCAGAAATAGAGCGGCGGATGCACATCATCGTTGCGCAGTGCGGTTGCGATGTGAGCGAGGCTGGCGGCGCCGGTGAAATCGGCACGGATTTGAGGCGGGTGAAATGGTTGCGCGGGCCAAGCCGGGCGTGGGTCTCCAGCGAGGAGAAAAACCGTGTAGAACTCATCATATTCGCCGCCGCGCAGCGCCGCGATGGCACTCAACGCGAGGGCCGCAAGGAGCAACAGAAGCTGCAGGCGGGAATGGCGCATCTGCGCAAGCAACCATAGGTTGCGAAAATCCGTTGGATTTCGGAATCAGAGTGGACACTAGAAAATTCAATGATTTAGTGGCCTGCTTATCCCTGAAATTCATCTCATGAATTTCAGGGGCAGGTTACTAGAGCCAATCGCGCAGGCGGAACCAGCTCGTCGCCAGGAGCAGCAGCGGAGTGCGCAAAAGGGCGCCGCCGGGAAAGCGGCGATGGGGAATTTTGGCAAAGATATCAAATCGTTCGGCCTGGCCCGCGATGGCCTCGGCGGCGAGCTTCCCGGCAAGGCCGGTGAGCGCAACACCATGGCCGGAGAAGCCGTGCATAAAAAGGATGTTGTTGCCGATTCGGCCAAAATGCGGGGCGCGGTTCATGGTGATATCGACAAAGCCGCCCCAGCAATATTCAGCGCGCGCGCTGGCGAGTTGGGGGAAAACGGCGCGGGCTCGGGCGAGCATGGCGGCGGCAAGGTTCGGAGGCGGCAACGTGGAGTATGATACCCGACCGCCAAACAGCATGCGCTGGTCTGGGCTGCGGCGGAAATAATCAAGCACGAAATTAAGGTCCGCAACCGCTTCATTGCCGGGAATGAGCGCGGGAACATCATCACGCGGCTCGGTAGCGATGATGTAAGTGCCGACGGGCATGATATAGCCAGCGAGCGGTGGCATCAGCCCGGCGAGATAGGCACCCGTGGCGATAATGACATGATCGGCGGTGACTTGGCCTTGCGCGGTGCGGAGCAGAATTTTCGCACCGCGCACGATAGCGGTGACTTTGCTATGGGCGTGCAGCGTCGCTCCAGCGCGGATTGCGGCGTCGGCAAGGCCAAGCGTGTAGTTCAGCGGGTGCAAATGGCCGGACACCGGATCGGTCAGGGCGGCTTGATAGCGCGGGCTGGCGAGGCGGGCGCGCAAATTTGCGCCGGTGAGCAAATCGGTTGCGGGATAGCCCAAATCGGCCAGTTCGGCCTGGGTTTCCGCCAGCTCACGCACCTGACGCGGTTTGACCGCCGCGTGCAGATAACCGGGGACAAAGTCGCAATCGATGGCGAAGCGGCTGATTTGGTGGCGCAGCAATTCGACCGCCTCGATCGATAAATCCCACACATGGCGCGCGGCGCCTTTGCCGATCAGCTGGTTGAGTTTGAGCTGGCCGCAGGCAAGGCCGGGCAGCACTTGCCCGCCATTACGCCCCGATGCGCCAGCACCGATCGCCCCGGCTTCGAGCAAGGTGACGCGATAGCCACGCTCGGCCAGATGCAGCGCCGCCGAGCAGCCGGTGAGGCCGCCACCGATAATCGCGACATCGGCGCGCTGATCACCCGTGAGAGGAGACGGATTAACCGCCAGCCTGCGTGTGGCGCTGTAATACTCAGACATTCAGCAACAGATGCTCGCGCTCCCAAGAGCTGATAACCCGCAAATAGGTTTCATATTCGAGACGTTTCACCGCGACGAATACATCGATCAGCTTGGCGCCGAGAATCGCGGTAAGGGGCTGGTTCTGCGCCATGCGATCCAAGGCTTGCGATAATTCACGCGGCAGCGAATAGGGTTGCGAATAGGCCGACCCGCGAAACGGCTCGGTGGGCTCCAGCGCTTCGACCATGCCGAGATAACCACAAGCGAGCGAGGCGGCGAAGGCCAGATAGGGGTTCGCATCCGCACCGGGGACACGGTTTTCCACCCGCATGGCCGAGGGCTCACCAAACGGCACGCGCAAGCCGCAGGTGCGGTTATCATGGCCCCATTGCAAATTGATCGGCGCGTTGGAAAACCGGGTGAGGCGGCGATAGGAATTCACGTTGGGGGCAAAAATCGGCATGATCGCCGGGACGTATTTTTGCAAACCGCCAATATAGGCCCGGAACAAAGCACTTGGCTTGCCTTGCGCATCGGCAAACAAATTTTCGCCGGTTTTGGCATCGACCACGCTTTGGTGAATATGCATCGCGCTGCCGGGCTCGCGATCCATTGGCTTGGCCATAAACGTCGCGTAGATTTCGTGGCGGAGCGCCACTTCGCGGACGGTGCGTTTGAACAGGAATACCTGATCGGCCAGATCGAGCGGGTTGCCGTGCAGAAAATTAATTTCGACCTGCGCGGCCCCTTCCTCATGGATCAGCGTATCGAGATCGAGATTTTGGGTTTCGCAAAAATCATACATTTCCTCGAATAACGGATCGAACTCATTGACCGCGTCGATCGAATAGGATTGCCGTCCGGTTTCCTGTCGGCCCGAACGGCCCACCGGGGGGACGAGCGGATAATCCGGGTCGGTATTGCGGCCGACCAGATAGAATTCAAGCTCCGGCGCCAGCACCGGCTTCCAGCCGCGCGCGGTGTAGAGTGCGAGCACTTCGCGCAGCACTTGCCGCGGCGCAATGGGCACCGGGGTGCCGTCGGCGTAGTGACAATCATGGATGATCTGCGCGGTGGGCTCATGCGCCCACGGCACCAGACGCACGGTTGTCGGGTCCGGGGTGAGTTTGATGTCGATAATGGCGGGGTCAGTCAGGGCATCTTGCGGGTCTTCAGGATATTCGCCGGTGACCGATTGGATGAAAATGCTCTCGGGCAGGCGCGGCGTGCCGCCATGCAGGAATTTTTGCGCGGGCATGATTTTGCCACGCGGAATGCCGGTAATATCGGGCACGAGACATTCGACCTCGGTGATACGGTGTTCGTTGAACCAGTCGGTCAGATCGATCATTGGTGCCTCCGGGGCGGGGTTTAGCGCACGACCCACCAATGGTGGATCGTGCGCTGGTCTTATCGTTTCGTGATTACGGGCAGGACACTAAATCATTGAATTTTCTAGTGTCCACCCTGATCCCGAAATCCAACGGATTTCAGAATCGGGACACTAGCTTTCATCAAGGGGTTCAAGCACCGCGCCGATCGCTTTAGAGTGGGATCGTTTTACAACGACGCGCTCTAAGTTTGTTTTTTCGATCAATTTCATAGCGTTAGGTCGGGTCGAGTGACCCAACCTAAAGCTATATTGATCTAGTGTTGACGCACCGCCGTCCAAATTGCGTTGAAGGTTTGCAATTTGGTGCCCGCGAGCGGCGGCAGGAAATGCAGCCCAGCGAGTTGGGCCTTGGTGGGTTTGATCAACGGGGTTTTCAGCTCCTTGCTCAACATCGGCCCCGAGGCAGCGTTGGGGCTGCCATAGAGATTATAGTTGGACAATTCTGCCCCCGCTTTAGCTGACAGGATGAAATTGATGAAATCATAGGCGAGTTTCGGGTTGGGCGCATGTTTGGGAATCGCCATGGTATCGACCCAGATTTCACTGCCCTGCTTGGGTACCAGATAGGCAGCGTTGAGGCATGATTTGTCATCGTAACATTCAGCGACCGCACCATTGAAGGTCATGCCAATGGCGATAACGCCTTTTTTGATTTGGCCCATCGCCGGATCACCATCGACGAAGCCGGTGAAATTTTTGCGCTTTTCGGTTTGCTCGATCAGTTTTGCCGCCTTGATCCACTCGCTTTTCGTGTTGCAGGTGAAACCATAGCCAAGATAGGCGCAGGCCGCGCCGATCGTGTCACGGCCCGACCCGCCCATCAGGGCGAACGGGTAGGACGGGTTGAGCTTAGGATCGAACAGCACGGCCCAGCTTTCCGGCAAGGTCGCGACTTTGGTTTTCAAATAGCCAATGCCCGTGGTGCCCCATTGATAGGGCATCGAATATTGATCATGCGGATCATAGGAAGGGTTCTGGAATTTGGCGGCGATGTTGTGGAAATTTGGGATGAGTTTTTTGTTCAGCGGCGCGATCAGGCCCTCATGGACCAATTGCGGTATGAAATAGCTGGAGGGGACGACGACATCGAATTGCGCATCGCCACCGGCCTTGAGCTTGGCGGCCAACGCCGCGTTGGAATCATAATAAGTTTGCACCACCGTGCAGCCACAATGGGCTTCAAATTTTTTGATCAGCCCCTTGCCGATGTAAGCCTGCCAGTTGAACAAATAGAGCGTCTTGCCCGCCGCCTGGGCTGGCGGGGCAAGGGCGATCATGCTGCCGATCAGCGTGGCCGCAAGGGCAAATTTGGTGGACTTCATAGTGGGTCGTTGCATTGTCAGCCTCCTATGTGGTTGTCGCGTTAGTCGCCGGCGCGTGGCATGGGACGCCGCTCTTTTTGGCGGGTGAATAGATATTGCAATAGGCCAGTGCCGATGACTGTGGCAATCATCAAAGTGGCCAGAGCGTTGATGTCCGGTGCCACGCCTTTGCGGGCGACCGCGCTGTAAATATAAATCGGTAAGGTGGTGCTGCCGGGTCCGGCGGTGAAGTAGCTGATGGTAAAATCATCAATTGAGAGAGTAAAAGCCAGCAGAAAACCACCGATGATCGCCGGACGGATCACCGGCACGGTCAGATGGAAAAATGACTGCCACCCATTGGCATACAGATCATGCGAGGCCTCGAACAAGTTTGGATCGAGCCCAGACATCCGAGCGAACACCACCAACGCCACATAGGGCGCCTGAAACGTCACATGGGCGATGCCCATGGTCAGCAGACCGGCGGCGAAGAGCCCGGTGGCTTTATGCAGCAGATTGAAAAAAATCAGGTCGGCAATGCCGAAAACCAACGATGGCATGATGATCGGGGTGTAGATGATCAGGCTGGGAATGGCGGCGGCGAAGCCAGAGCGCGCACGGCTTCGAAACCGGCTGAGCCCGAATCCCATCAAGGTGCCGAGGCCCGTGCCGAAAATCGACGAGCCGAGCGCCAGCATCACCGAGCGCCGAAGTGCTGCGAGGACATCCGGCTCATGCCAAAGCGCACCATACCAATGCAGACTAGCAGCCTGCCCGCCCGGTGCCGGTGCGAACGAGAAAATCGCGATCAGGGCCAACGGTGCATAGAGCAGCAGATAAACCGGCATGCTGCTGAGCAACAGCGCACGGCGAATTGGCGGAGCGAGGCGGCTGCTCACAGCATACTGCCTTCGGAACTGCCGAGGCGCTTGCTCATCACCCGAAACACCAGCAATCCGGCGCAGGTGAAAATCAGCATAAAAATGGTCAGCGCCGCGCCATAGGGCCAGTTCGGCGTTTGCAGGAATTGTGCCGCGATCAGCGCGCCGATCATCATTGATTTGCCACCGCCCAGCAGGGTGGGCACGACATAATCGCCAAAGGCGGGAATCGCGACCAGGATGATGCCCGAGAGCAGACCGGGGAGTGTTTGTGGAAACACCGCGCTCCAGAATAAGCGCGCGCCCGAGGCATACAGATCCCGTCCCGCTTCAACCAAGCTCCAATCGAGTTTTTCCGCCGCCGCATAAAGGGGCACAACCATGTAAGGCAAATAATTATAGGTCAGCCCGATTTGCATAGCGAGTAACCCGGGCATCAGGCCAAGATGGGGTGGCAGCAATCCCAGCGTCTGCGCCAGATGCGACAGGGCTGAGCCAGGGCCGAGCAACTCCATCCAGGCATAGGTGCGGACCACTTGATTGGTCCAGGATGGCAGGATGACGAACAGCAACAAAAGCGGGCGCAGCGCAGGCGGTTGCGCGATGATGAAAAACACCACCGGATAGGCGAGCAGAATAGTTAGTCCCGCTGCGGAAACGGCTTGCAGCAAAGAGCGCAGGATGGTGGTGATGTTCGCCGGGCTCCAGCCCAGGATCGAATAGCCAGCGACTTCACGGATCGGGGTGAGGGTGAGCGGCAGATGCGGATTGCCGTAATTGCCGATTGAGAAAAATCCGATGGCGAGCAGAATCATACTCGGCAGCACCAAGAACAGCACGATCCAGAACAGTCCGGGGCCAGCGGTGATCCAGAGCCGCCACGCGCGCGCCAGCCGCTCGGCGCGTTCGGCCGTGCCAGATTGTGGCGCATTGGTTATTGCGGACATGGGCACCCCGGCTGCATCGCTTAGCTCATCCATCAATCAGCATGATGTTGCCCGGCTTAAGCTCCAACACCAGTTTTTCGCCGGGACCCCAGCTGCGTTCGGCGGCTTGGTTGTTGGTGTCGAGCGCCAAAATCATCGCGCCATCGGCAAGCTCGACGTGATAATGGGTGGAAGCACCCTGATAAATCGCTTCGCGCACCGTGCCGGGAAACAAGTTGGGCCGGTCGCCCGGCGCCTCGGCCTCTGGGTAGAGCCAGATTTTTTCCGGCCGGATCATCGCGGTGCGCTGCGTGCCAATCGGGGCGCCAACCACCAAATTGCCGATCGGTGTTTGCGCAACATTGCCTGCATGAGTGGCAAATTTCCAAATGTTGGACTGGCCGAGAAACTCAGCCACGAACACCGAACGCGGCTGCTCATAGACATCGAGCACCGGGCCGACCTGCAACAACCGGCCGCGCTCCATCACCGCGATGCGATCACTCATCACCAGCGCCTCGTGCTGATCGTGGGTGACGAACACGAATGTCATGCCGAGCCGCTTTTGCATCCGCATCAGCTCGACCTGCAATTCGGCCCGCAGCTTGGCATCGAGAGCCGAAAGCGGCTCATCGAGCAGCACTACGTCCGGTTCATTGACCAGGGCGCGGGCGAGGGCCACGCGCTGGCGCTGGCCACCGGAGAGTTGGGCGGGATTGCGGCGGGCGAATGCGTCGATTTGCAGCAGCGCCATGATCCGGTCGACGCGCAGCTTGCGTTCGGGGCGGGCGATGCGGCGCATACGCAGGCCAAATTCGATGTTTTCCGCAACGCTGAGATGCGGAAACAGGGCGTAGGATTGAAACACCGTGTTGACCGCGCGCAAATGCGCCGGCACGTTTTGCATTTCGCGCCCGGAGATCAGGATACGCCCGGCATCCGGCGTTTCGAATCCGGCAATCATCCGCAGCAACGTGGTTTTGCCGCAGCCGGACGGGCCGAGCAGGGTAAAAAACTCGCCGGGTTGAATGGTCAGATTGATTTGATCGACCGCGATGACGCCGCCCCCGAACACCCGGCTGATGCCTTCTAGCGCAATCGCCCCCCGGATCGAGCCGTTTGGTGCTGCGGCGACAGGGGCACTCATGGGCAGGTGCTGCGCCCGGTTACCTGTGATGGTCGCGGGGACCGGCTCGGCGATGAACGCATTCAAACTCCCCGGCAACCGCCCGCTCATAGCGAACAGTCGCACTTGATATTGTGCTGGCCTTCATCCCGTAAGCTAGTGTCCTGCCCCTGAAATTCATGAGATGAATTTTAGGGATAAGCAGGCCACTAAATCATTGAATTTTCTAGTGTCCACTCTGATTCCGAAATCCAACGGATTTCAGAATCGGGACACTAGAGCATCGCTAAAGTTTTTCTAGTCGTCAAGAATAATTAACGAGAGCAGGGCGATCATTTTGTGATGGTTCGGGTTACGACGAAATCACTCGATCCACCACGAAATGATATTGCGCGAGACGGTTTGTCCGGCTATTAGTGTTGATTATTCTAAACGGTCTTCGTCCATCGGGAGAATCAATATGTTGATCGGTGTTCCACGGGAAATCAAGAATCACGAATATCGGGTTGGATTGACGCCAGCATCGGTGCGGGAATTGCGCGGGCATGGCCATCATGTGTTGGTCGAAACGGGTGCGGGCGAGGGCATTGGCATGGATGATGCCGCCTATGCGAAAGCCGGGGCGACGATTGCGGCCGATGCGGCGCAGGTTTTTGGCGCCGCCGAGATGATCGTAAAGGTCAAGGAGCCGCAGCCCAACGAATGTCAGCGCCTGCGACCCGGGCAGATTTTATTCACCTATCTGCATTTGGCCCCGGACCCGGACCAGGCCAAATTGCTGATGGAATCTGGCTGTGTTGCGATCGCCTATGAGACCGTGACGGACGCGCTGGGCCGGTTGCCATTGCTCGCGCCGATGAGTGAGGTTGCTGGGCGGATGGCGGTGCAGGTGGGTGCGGTATCGTTGCAAAAAGCCAATGGTGGGTTCGGCGTGTTGCTTGCCGGTGTGCCCGGTGTGCCGCCCGCACGGGTGGTTGTGCTGGGCGGCGGGGTGGTGGGCACCAATGCCGCGCGCATCGCGATGGGTATGGGGGCCGATGTGACGGTGCTCGACAAATCGATCGGTCGGTTGGCGCAACTCGATGATTTATATGGCCCGCATTTGAAGACCGTATTCGCCACCACGGAGGCGATTGAGGAAGCGGTATTTCATGCGGATTTGGTGATTGGCGCGGTATTGGTGCCGGGTGCTTCCGCGCCGAAGTTGGTCACACGGGCGATGTTGAGCCAGATGCGCCGGGGGGCGGTCCTGGTCGATGTCGCGATTGATCAGGGCGGGTGCTTTGAGACCAGCCATCCAACCACCCATGACAACCCGACTTATGTGGTCGATGGGGTGGTGCATTATTGCGTGGCGAACATGCCAGGTGCGGTGCCGCGCACGTCGACCTTTGCTCTGGCGCAAGCGACGCTGCCTTATGCGCTGAAATTGGCCGATCATGGTTGGAAAGCCGCGTTGCGGGCCGATACCCATTTGCGCGCAGGGCTTAATGTAGCGGAGGGACGGATTGTGCATCCCGCGGTCGCGCAGGCGCTGGGCGTGCCGGTGTTGGATGCCGAACAGGCGCTCGCGGGGGCATAAGCACGGGTGATGGCTGACGAGGAACCCGGATCGGGCGAGGAAACGGCAGTTGGCGCGCGGCTCAAGCGGATGCGCCAAGTGTTCGGCCTGACCCAGCGCGAATTGGCGCGTCGGGCGGGCGTGACCAATGGCGCGATCTCGCTGATTGAACAGGGGCGGGTCAGCCCCTCAATTTCATCGCTGAAGAAAATTCTCGATGGCATCCCGATGTCGCTCGCGGAGTTTTTCACCCTGGATCTGACCGCGCCGGAGGATGTGTTTTTTGCCGCCGCCGACCTAACCGAAATTGCCTTCGAAGAGCAGATTTCGTTTCGCATGGTTGGGCGGCGCCTCAAAGATCGCGCGCTGCAAATGCTGCATGAGACCTATCGGCCCGGGGCGGATACTGGCGAGGCGATGCTGCGCCATGAGGGCGAAGAGGTGGGTATCGTGGTGCGCGGGCGCCTGCTCGTCACGGTGGGCGACCAGGAACAAGCGCTCGGGGCGGGCGATGCTTATTACTTTAACAGCCGCATCCCACACCGGTTTCGGAATCCGTTTGATGAGCTCTGCGAAGTGATCAGCGCCAACACCCCGCCGAGTTTCTGATGATCTGCTCGATTTTTTTGTTGAACCCGCGGTCAGGTTTCACTAGGATTAGGTAGGATGTTGGCTTTTTGCAATAGTATGATGCGCGACGCCCATACCGAGTTGCTTCGGCTGTGCGCGCGAATTGGCTATAGCCCGCATCGCTCCTGATTGTTGTAGCGTGCGGCGTGGTGCCGCGACTTTGCTCTAACATCGGAGTTTACTATGCTGGATCACCCTGAAACGTCTCGTAATTCATTTGGTTTTGACTGGCAGGCGGCAGATGCTGCCCATCATTTGCACCCATTTTCCGATCATCGCGCGCTGCATCAGGGCAAGGTGAAAATCATCACCAGCGCCGAGGGCGTTTATTTGACCGATGATGCGGGCAATCGGATTCTTGATGCCATGGCCGGGCTTTGGTGCGTTGCCGTTGGCTATGGGCGGCAAGAGTTGGTCGATGCTGCAACGGCGCAAATGAAAACGTTGCCGTTTTATAATACATTTTTCAAAACTGCGACCCGCCCGGTGATCAGCCTCGCGGAGCGGTTGACGCGCATGGCGCCGGGGGATTTGAACCATGCGTTTTTCGCGTGCTCAGGCTCGGAAGCGGTCGACACTGCCTTGCGCATGGCGCGCACGTACTGGATTACCAAGGGCCAGCCGAGCAAGCGGGTGATTATCGGGCGCGAATTCGGCTATCATGGCTCGACCACCTTGGGGGCGGCGGCCGGCGGCATGGTGGATATGCATCGTCAGGGCGCTGCTTTGCCTGATTTTGCCCATGTGTTGCCGCCTTATTGGTATGGCTATGGCGGGCAAATGAGCCCTGCGGAGTTTGGCCTCTATGCGGCAAAGCAGGTTGAGGCGAAAATCCATGAGATTGGCGCGGACCATGTCGCAGCGTTCATTGGCGAGCCGATCCAAGGGGCGGGTGGGGTGATTATTCCACCAGAAACCTATTGGCCGGAAATCCAGCGCATTTGCCGCGCCAATGATATTTTACTGATTGCCGATGAAGTAATTTGCGGCTTTGGGCGCACCGGACGGATGTTTGGCAGCGAGACATTTGGCATCACCCCAGATTTGATGACGCTCGCGAAGGGGATTACCTCGGGCTACATTCCCTTGTCAGCGGTGCTGGTGGGCGACAAGGTTGCCGATGTGCTGATTAATCAGACCGGCGAGTTTTACCATGGTTTCACCTATTCCGGTCATCCGGTGGCCTGCGCTGTGGCTTTGGCCAATCTGGATATTTTGGAATCCGAAGGGCTTGCCGCCCGCGCGGAGCGGATGGGCGTGACGCTGCGTGCCAAATTGACCGAGGCCTTGGCGGATGAGCCGATTATTGGCGAGATTCGCGGCACTGGCCTGATCGGCGCGATCGAGCTGACCGCTGATAAACGCACAAGGCGGTTTTTCGACAAGCGCGGACGGGTTGGCACGCTATGCCGCGATCATTGTTTTGCTAACAATTTAGTGATGCGGGCGGTGCGCGATACCATGGTGTTTTCACCGCCTCTGACCATTACGGACGCAGAAATCGATGAACTGGTTGCCCGCGCCAAGCGCGCAATTTTGGCAACCCAAGCCGATGTTCGTTCTGAAATACAGTGATTTAGCCGATGGATATCGTATCATCCCATGAAGATCGGCTAGCGCTGCTCGGTGAGAGCGAGCTGATTGAGGCGTTTATCATTGATGTGAACGGCGTGCCGCGTGGCAAATGGTTGCAGCGCGACAAGGCGGAGGCATTGTTAGGTGCTGGCATCGCGATGCCGCGCTCGGCCTATTTGCTCGATATTTGGGGCCGCGATATCGTTGAAGGTGGCATCGCTTTTGACACCGGTGACCCTGATGGCACATGCGTTGCGGTGGCGCATAGTGTAACCCGGATGCAATGGGCCGAGGGGCACGCAACCCAGGCGCTGTTGACCATGCGCGAGGCGGATGGCTCGTTATTTTATGCCGATCCGCGCGGCGTGCTTACCCGCGTGCTTGATCGTTATACGCAGCTTGGTCTTACACCATCGGTCGGCGTGGAGTTAGAGTTTTATCTGGTTGATCCTAGCCGGACCGGCGGCCAGCGCATCGCGCCGCGCGGCGCTGATGAAAGTGCTTGGCGTGGCTGGCAGACTGATACGATGGGGCTTTGGGAAATCCATGATTATGAACCGATCCTGCGCGATTTGCTGCGCGCGGCCTCTGCCCAGAGCATCGCGCTTGATACGCTGATTAGCGAAAACGGGCCGGGCCAATTCGAGGTGACGCTGCGCTATGCGCCGGACGCGCTGCGCATTGCTGATGACGCAGTGCTGTTCAAGCGCGCGGTCAAACAAATTGCGCGCAAGCACGGTCTTTGCGCAACCTTTATGGCCAAGCCGTTCGGTAATTGGGCCGGGAGCGGCATGCATGTGCATATGTCGATATTGGACCGAGACGGAGCCAATATTTTTACTGGCGATGCGCGCAAACCGAGCCCGACGCTGTATCACGCGCTGGGCGGGGTGGTGAATGCGATGCCCGACACGATGTTGGTTTTGGCGCCGCACGCCAACTCGTTCCGACGGTTTGCACCGGGCACCCATGCGCCGGTGTTTGGCGATTGGGGGCATGATAATCGGCTATCGGCGGTGCGCGTAATTAATGCCGAGCCGCGGGCTGCGCGCATTGAGCACCGGGTGGCTGGGGCGGATTGCAACCCATATCTGGCCTTTGCCGCCATGCTCGGCGCGATGTTGGATGGGATGGCGCGCAAGGCCGATCCTGGCCCTGAATCGATTGGCGATAAAACGGGCGCGGCGGCCCCGAAACTACCGATCGCGTGGAGTGCGGCGACGGAGCGGTTCGCGGGTTCGGCGCAGACGGCGGCGATTTTTGGCCCGAAATTCCAAGGAATTTTCGCAGCGTGTAAGCGCCAGGAGATTGACGAGTTCCGCCGCCGGATATCGGATGTGGAGTATGACGCCTATTTGAAGAATGCCTAGAGCAACATCCGATCAGGTGGAATCACCTGATCGGATAAAGTTGCTCGCCAAAACAATGAGCTGGAGCATTGTTCGTGAGCCAATGCGAACGGACA
>NCBV01000022.1 GCA_002279355.1 Acidiphilium sp. 37-60-79 | reverse complement strand
AAAAAGATGAGGCGGTGCCAGATGGCCCATTTCAGGTTTTGCTCAAGGGAGCGAGACTGTTCGTGGGTGCCGAGGATTTGGCGGAGGAGCGAAAGAATCCCGGAGAGACGGTCAGTGAGGGATTGTGCGCGTGTGTTAATTATGCTCGCCATGCGTTAATATTGCATAGGAGCGGAAGGGTGCGCAAGACGAAAAAGGAGCAAAAACCTCCCCGGCTTGGTTTGCGCGGGGAGGATGGTGTTGAGCGAGACTTAGGGGGTTTTGTGGGGGGAGATGGATTTGAGGTAGGCGATCACGTTGGCGCGCATGGTTGGGCTTTTCAGGCCGCTATAGGGCATGATGGTGCCGGGCATGTAGGCGTGCGGGTTGGTGAGGAATCCGTTGAGGGTGGTGGCGTTCCAAACGACTTTTGAGGCTTTCATCGCGGCTGAGTAGCGGTGCAGTGGGGCGGTGCCGGCTTTGCGGCCATAGACGCCCGCGAGGGTGGGGCCGAAGCGATCCATGCCGGGGAGGTTGCTGTGGCAGCCTGAGCATTGGTGCAGATAGACGAGTTTGCCGGCGGCTACATTGCCGGGTGCAGCGTTTGCATTGGCGGCGAGGGTGAGAGTGAGCGTTGCCGCAACGATGGCGAGACGATGTTTCATTGAATAACCTTGAAAAGTGACGCTGTTGAGAGAGGCATCGAAAGCAGATTGGGCCCATCAAGGCAAGATGGGCTGGCTGCTACGGCGCCAAAAAGTCAGTCGGACGGATTTGAATTGATCCGTCCGACTGATCGTTCATGCGCGAGAGAGTATGTTAGAACTTCGCGGTCAAAGCGGCGATGAATTGCCGCGGTGCGCCGGGTTGGACCAGCACGGTGTTTGCGGTGTTGGTGCCCAGATAGTTGGTGCCGAAATAGCCACCGCCGGTGATATAGCCGTTATCATTATAGCGATTGCCGAGCACGTTGTTGATGTTAAACGAGAGTTCGAGAACTTTCACCGCCTTGGTCATGCTGGGTGGGATCGGAATGTTCGCGGAGATCGACAGATTGGCGACGTTGAAGCCGGAGAGTTTCCGGTTTGCAACGTTGTTGGTGTTGTTATTGAAGTAATGTTGAGCGCCGGTATATTGATCGAGCACACCGACGGTGACGAGGGTTGAGCCGACGAAGGTGCGGTAATCGAGGCCGAAATTCATCAGGATGTTAGGCGTGTAGGCGATGGGCTCGTTGTGGAACACGACGCCGCCGGTTTCATATTGCAGGTAGCGATCTTGATCGAAGCTGGCATTGGCGAAAATGCGCCAATGGAAGCTTGGCTCGATGGTGGTCGCGATCTGCACGCCTTTGAGTGATGCGTTGGCGGCGGCTTGGGTGCTCGTTGTGATGTTGGTGTGATAAATCGCGATTGCTTCATCGGTGAGGGTATCGCTGAAGTAATTCACGTTCAAGGTTGCGTTGTGCAGCACGGGGACGTGATGGCTGAACAGCTTAAAGCCGATTTCGTAATCACGCGCCTGGGTGGGTTTCAGGATCGAGATGTTGACCGGATTCGATTGATTGGCGCCGAAGGCGTTATCGGTTGGGTTCTGGAAGGAGATGGCGTAGTTCGCGTAGAGCGCCCCCCAGGGTAGTGGCTGATAGCGTAGTCCTACCGAGGGTTCGGCCCGCACGAAGGTTTTCGAGGTATTGGTGGCGCCGACCGCGTTATTGCCGCCGATCGGCAGATCGTTGTTGAATTCGGTGTGATAGGAGACTTCCGCGATACCCGGGGTGATGCGCAAGCCTTTGAGCGGGTGGATGGTGTCTTGCAGATAGGCGTGGACATAGGTGGTGTTCAGCGTGAAAGCCTGGATCGACGCCGGGTTATTTTGCGTCGAGCCACCAACACCGAGGTAATTATACCCATCATACGGCGAGAAATATTTTTGCAGGATGGCATAGGCGCCAAATTTCACGTCGTTGTAAGGCAAGCGATAATCGAAGAACATATTATCGCCGTATTGATTGGTTGTCGGGAAATAATATTCGGTGTTGGTGCTGTTAGGCGCGTAGTAGGCGCCGGAAGCAGGGGAGTTGGTGCCGTAATTATTGACGCGATAATGCACGCGATGGCCCCAGCGGTACCAAAGATTGTTATGGAATGACATATCTTTGGAGAGCGAGACCGAGAATTTGCTGTAGAAAATAGTGTCACGCACCTGGAGCTGTTTGAACCAGATGGCGGGGGTGCCGGTGCCATAGAAGCCCGATGTTTGCTGGCTGAATTCCGGCGAGCCGGGATAGCCGGTGACGGTCACGCCGGGGATTGGGGTGAGGGGGATGAAGTTCGGGCGCGGCGCTGGCTCGACATTGTTGACGTTGTAGATACCAAAGCTCAGCGCACCGTTGGTGAAGCTTTTCGAGATTTTTGCGAAAATGGCGTGGGATTGCGAGGGGGAGCTGTAATGGCCGACCGAGGTGCCGGACCAGTAGGTTTTATCGCCCGCATAGCCGCCACCGATGACAGCACTCCAGCCATCATGACGACCGGTGTTGAAGATGAAATGCAGATTTTCGGTTTGCTGGCTGCCATAGACGACGCCGATTTGGTAATGCGGATGTTTGGTGGGCTGCACGGGCACGTAATTGATGGTGCCGCCGACGGAATCGAACCAGCGCGTGGCGGGATTGCCGGGGCCGTAGATGATGTTGATGCCGCTGAAGAGCTGGGTAATCGGGATTTCGTTGGAATCCCACTGACCGTTATGGGAGATGGTGTTATTCATCGGGATACCATCGAACAGCACGGTGATGCCGTTGCGATCGGCGTCACCATTGGTCGAGGACCAGCCGACTTTCGAGCCGCGCAGCTGGATTTGATAGCGGGCAGTATCGGAATTGCCGCCATAGCCGCGAATTTCGACGCCAGTGGCGGCGGACAGAGCGCCGGCCGAGCTGGTGGAGGGGCCAAGGGCTTCGATGTCCTGACGGCTGACGACCGTTTCTGATTGGCTTGATTTGAAGATTTTTTTCTTCGAGAGCTTGACGCTGGATTTGCCAAGATGGGTGTAATATTTCGCGGTTGCCGATACTTCACCGGCATTGACGGCCTGGGCCTGGGCGATACCGGCGAGCGGCAACACGCTGACGGCGCCAAGCAGAATGGCGCGCACGCCACGGCGCGAGCCATGGGCGGAAATATTTTTGATGGTCATCGGTAGCCTCCTGAAGAAATTTTATCATCATTGATGGCCGGTTAAGAATCCGAAACATCCTGATGCGCCGCTTCGTAACGAAGCTTTGCCGGGTTGTGTGTGAAGGTTGAGGGACAATTTGGTTGCAGTTTGGTGACAATGCTATCATCACGCGGTGGGTGCTGGATGATGGTCGGTCGCTCGAGTGCCGACTCTGATTGTGAAATCCATTGGATTTTGGAATCTGATCGGACACTCGGAAATTCAATGATTGAGCGGCCTGCTTATCCCTAAAATTCATCTCATGACTTTCAGGGGCAGGATACGAGCCAAACGGGCTCAAGGTGGTGGCAAGCGCGATGCTTGATCATTGCGGGGTCGCGCCTTATCGGATGACGTGACGTGACGTGACGTGACGTGACGTGAAGTGACGAGACGCGCAGTGACGAGACGGCGTGTGGCGTGATGCGGCAATTACGGATGGGTCGATTCAGGAGAGAAAACGGAATGGCAAAGGCGGCGGTGCGCGAGATGCGGCAGCTTGTGCGTGAGCAGGAAGCGGAATTTGGGGCTGATTTTGGGACGGCAGAGCAGCGCCAGGCGATTTATGACCGGGTTAGCCATGATTGGGTGCAAAATAGCGGGACGCCTTTGACCAAGCGGCAGGAGGCGGTGCTCGCGCAGTTCGTTGCGAATTTGCCGGTGCGGCCGATGCCGCGATCGGCCCGGCGCCTTGCGCGGTTGGCCGCCGGGATTTCGGTTTTTTATGGGGCGTTGGTGTTGCTTAATCTGGTTGTCGTTTGGGGGAGCGCATTGCCTTTGGTGGGTGCGTTGATTCTGACCCTGATCGTTTTGGCGGTGGGGGTGGGTTTTGTGATGAGCGGTATTTCGCTGTGGCGCCGTCTGGATGGTGCGCATCTCACGCCGGTCATGATCATGGGAGGTTTGATCGCGGTCATGTCGCTGCGGGCGGCGTCGGCCGTGGGAGCGTTCGCGTTGGTCGGCTTGGTGCCGCTGATCGCGATGGTGGTGACGGCACGCATGGCACGGCGAGCCATTTGCGCGCCGTTGACATTGTTTGGTCAGGCGATCCGAAATCGATCCACGGGGCAGTGGCGGTTTTGAGGCGGGGTGGTTGGGTTTGTGGGCGGGGAGAATGAGGCGGTGGTCTGGGGGGCATGGACAGATCGGCTGGTTGTAAGACAAGTTGCCTATATTTCATTGGCAGAGATCAACAAGTTACTTGATCGGACAAGCAATTGTGGTACCGTTATGACTCTAGGATTCGGTGATGAAAGTGGCAACCGATGAATGACTTACCTTGGTCTGTATTTGGCCAGCGAGCCCCCCCCGGCGACGCAGAGGAGCCAAGCCTAGGATTGGGTGTGCCGGTGGATCAGTGGATACTGCATCCAATGCGCCCGATGACGTCGGCGGAGATCAATCTCTTATTTGTGCAACAATGGGCCGTCGCGCTCGGTCTGACGCCTCCCCGTAATCATGAAATATGTCGCTACGGAGTGATATCGATTGATCGGTGGTTACTGAACGACATCATGCCGAGATTGCCCGTAAAGCGAGCGTCTGAGTTTACTCCTTGGATGCAGAAATATTTGTTCCGATATAGCATTGATACGATCCCACGGATTTCGGCTTTTATTGGCAATACAGCGGTCGAGTCAGAATATTACACCGAATTGGTGGAAAATGTCGATTATACCAGTCCGGCGCGGTTGAAGGATGTGTTTCCTAACGAGTTTCCAACACTCAAAATAGCTCAGCACTATGTTGGTCAGCCGGAAGCGATTGCTAATCGCGCTTATGCCGGGCGTCTTGGCAATGGTTCGGAACAGACGGGTGATGGGTGGCGCTATCGAGGCCGGGGGATCATTCAGGTGAGTGGCAGGGCGGAGTATCAAGAATTTGCGAAATTCAGTGGCGTTGATGTGGTGAGTGATCCGGATTTGATGGCACAGCCTCAATATTCAGTCTGGTCCGCCGTGTGGTTTTGGCAGAAGAACAATTTAAATCGATATGCCGATCTATACCAATATCTAGCGTTGGCTGAACGTATTAACCCAGCAAGGCCGCCGTTGGGTTGGCGCGACCGCGAGGCGATTCGCAAGCGCGCTGCACACATTATTGCGCAGAGATTGTTGGGTCATGGGGCGTTCTGACGAGAGGATAATGCGGTATTATGCGCCAATGAAGCGGTGGTGCGGTGCGGTTTTGGGGTTGGTGCTGGGGTGGGCGCTGGTGGGGCAGGGGGCGCGGGCGGCTGGGTTGGGTGGGGCTTGTCGGTCGTTGCCGATTTTGCCGAAAAATTTGGTGCTTGGGCAGGTGTTTCCGGTGAATTTGCCGCCTTACGGGTCGGTTTGCTTTGCGGCGCATCTGATCCCTGATCCGTTTGAATATCCGCCGGCGCAGCATGTTCATGGGCGTTGGGGGCCTTATATCGCGTTGAGCTTATATCGGCATGGGCGGGATGTTTATGATTTTACCGATCCGCATACGCCGCCGGAATTGTGGAATACCGGGATTGATAAACTGGTCGCGGTGGCGTTCCGGCTCTTGCCGGGGAGCACTACTATGGATGTGATTGTGCTTGGGCGCGGTCACGGGGCGGGGGCTTCGGCGATTTATCAACCCCTGGTGTTTATGGGTTCGCGGACGGGATTTTCGCTGAATTATAATCTGAGTTTGACCCTGTTTGAGCGGGCGAATATTTCCAATATGCCGAGCTTGCTGAGTGCAATTGATAAAATCGGGGTGTCGGTGCCGCCGCCAAGGGCGTGATAATGGCGGCGTCGTCGGGTGGGGCATGGACAGATCGGCTGGTTGCGGGCAAGGAGCGAGAATGGAATTTGATCTGACTGCTTTGCCGCCGCTTGACCAGTACAAGCTGTTGGCGTCGACCATTGTGCCGCGCCCGATTGCGTGGGTGGTGACGCTGAGCCCGGACGGGACGACCAATGCCGCGCCCTATTCGTTTTTTAATGCGTTTGGCGCGGGGCCGCCGATTATTTGTATTGGTATTGGCGCGCGTGCGCCCGGTAATCCGAAGGATACCGGCGAGAATATTCGGCGCGATGGCGAGTTTGTGGTGAATTTGGTTGCGCGTGACAATGCCGAGGCGATGAATATCACCGCGATTGAGTTCGGGCCGGAGGTGAATGAGATTGAGCAGGCGGGGCTGAGCGTGCTGACCTCAAGCAAGGTCAAGCCGCCGCGGATTGCCGAAAGTCCGGTGGCGATGGAGTGCAAGCTGCACTCGATTGTCGATTTCTCGTCGGATCGGTCCTTGGTGATTGGCGAGGTGGTGGCGATGCATGTGTGGGATCATGCGGTGCTGAATGCGGCGCGCTGTCATATTGATACGCCGAAGCTGAATTTGATCGGGCGGATGCATGGCGGGGGCTGGTATACTGGGACCAATGAGCGGTTCGATATGCCGCGGATTCCGGTGGCAGACTGGCCGATCAGGTGAAATATGGCGGCTGAGCGGCCTGTACTGGCGCTGACGATGGGTGACCCTGCGGGGATTGGCGGGGAGATTAGCGCCGCGTGTTGGCAGGTGTTGCGCGAGCGGGTTGATGCGGCGGCGCCGGTATTTGTGATGCTGGCGGACCCGAGTTGGATGGCGGGGTTTGGCGTGCCGGTGGCGGTGATTGAGCGGCCGGAGCAGGCGTTATCGGTGTTTGCCGAGGCGGTGCCGGTGTTGCCGGTGCGCTTGAGCGAGGCGGTGCGGGCCGGTGTGCCTTCGGTTGCGCATGCCAGCGCGATTATCCGCTCGATCGAGATGGCGGCGGATATGGCGATGCGCGGGGCGGTCGGGGCGATGGTCACCAATCCGATTGCCAAATCGGTGTTATATCAAGCGGGTTTTGCGCATCCGGGCCATACTGAGTTTTTGGGGGCGCTGACCGGGTGCGCCAAGCCAATAATGATGTTGGCGGGGCCGGAATTGCGGGTAGTGCCGGTGAGTGTGCATGTTTCGCTCCGGGCGGCGGTGGTGGGGTTGAGTGCGGCGGCGATTATCGAGGCGGGGCTGGTGACGCAGGCGGCGTTGATCCGGGATTTTGGCATTCAGCGTCCGCGCTTGGCGGTGGCGGGGTTGAACCCGCATGCGAGCGAGGATGGGGCGATGGGCGATGAGGAGGCGGGCATTATTGGCCCGGCGGTTGCCGAATTGCGGGCGCGTGGGGTGGTGGTGGTTGGACCTTTGCCGCCTGATACTATGTTCACCCCAGAGGCGCGGGCGCGGTATGATGTGGCGATTTGCATGTATCACGATCAGGCGCTGATCCCGTTAAAGACACTGGATATGGAGCGGAGTGTGAATATTACCTTGGGGTTGCCGATCATTCGGACCTCGCCGGATCATGGCACGGCGTTTGATATTGCGGGGACCGGGCGGGCGCGGGCGGGGAGTTTGCTGGCGGCGCTGGGTTGTGCGGCGATGATGGCGGGGAGGCGATGATGCGGGCGGTGACGCCGATGCGGCTGGGGGTTAATCTCGATCACGTGGCAACGCTGCGCAATGCGCGGGGGTTGGATTATCCGGATCCGATCCGGGCGGCGCAGCTGGCGATTGAGGCGGGGGCGGATGGGATTACGCTGCATTTGCGCGAGGATCGGCGGCATATTCGCGATGCGGATATCGAGCGCGCGCGGGCATTGGCGATTCCGTTGAATATGGAGATGGCGGCGACGGCGGAGATGGTGCGGATTGCGTGTGGGTTGCGCCCGCATGCGTGCTGTTTGGTGCCCGAGCGGCGGGCGGAAGTGACCACCGAGGGTGGGTTGGATGTGGTGGGGCAGCGCGCTTCGTTGGGGCCGGTGGTGGCGGCGCTGCGCGATGCGGGGATCAGGGTGTCGTTATTCGTTGATCCGGACCCGGCACAGCTCGATGCGGCGGCTGGGTTGGGGGCGCCGGTGGTGGAATTGCATACCGGGGCTTATGCGTTAGGGCATGCGGGGGAATTGGCGCGGTTGGCTGAGGGGGCGCGGCATGCGGCGGGGCTGGGGTTGGAGGTGCATGCCGGGCATGGGCTCACTTACGGCAATGTCGGGCCGATTGTGGCGCTGCCTGAGGTGCGTGAGTTGAATATCGGGCATTTTCTGGTGGGTGAGGCGTTGTTTATCGGGCTGGTCGAGGCGATCCGGCGGATGCGCGGGTTGATCGATGCGGGGCGGCGGCGGGCGGAGATTGGGTGACGCGCTGATTGGGGCGCTTGCGTTCGGGCGGCGGGGCGGTCAAAAGCCGGGTATGAGGGCGCTGATGCGGGCGAGCAGACTTGATTGGTATATTTTTCGCCAGCTTTTGGTGGGGCTGGTTGCGATCACGTTGGGGCTGGTGGCGCTGACGTGGATGACGCAGTCACTGCGGTTCATTCAATTGATTATCCA
Organism: Acidiphilium sp. 37-60-79; assembly: GCA_002279355.1. GTDB lineage: Bacteria > Pseudomonadota > Alphaproteobacteria > Acetobacterales > Acetobacteraceae > Acidiphilium. The sequence continues at coordinate 34,930 of NCBV01000022.1, read as the reverse complement.
GCACGGGCTATCGCCGGTGGTGTTTGTCCATTTGACCGGGCTGTTGCTGCCGAGTTTTTTCGCGGTGATTTTGCCGATTACTTTATTTATCATTATTTTATTCGTCTATTCGCGGCTCGCGGCGGATCGGGAGCTGACCGTGATGCGTGCAGCGGGTTGTTCGGATTTGGCTATTGCGCGGCCGGCTTTGGCGCTGACGGTGCTGGTGATGGCGGTGTGCTGGGTGCTCAATGTGTGGCTGGTGCCGAGCAGCTTGCAGAATTTCAGCCGGTATGAATTTGAAATTCGGAATAAAATTGCGGCGTTTTTGCTGGAGCCGGGGGTGTTCACCCCGATTGAGCCGCATGTGACGGTGTATGTGCAGCGGCGGACGCCGGCTGGGGTGTTGCAGGGGATTATGATTTACGACAGCCGCGATAAGGCGGCGCCGTCGACGATTTTGGCGCGATCCGGGCGGTTGGTGCGCGGCGAGAGCGGGCCGTTGGTGGTGTTGCGCGATGGGATGCGCCAGCAACTCGACCCGAAGACGCAGCGGTTGAATACGCTGAGTTTCAAACGCGATTTGATCGATATCAGCCAGGGTGTGAAGACCGATCCGGCGGTGGCGCCAAAGACTTCGGAGGCTTCGATGGCGCAGCTGCTGCATCCTGACCCGACCAAGGTGGGGGTGGCGACGCGCAAGAAATGGCATGCCGAGGTGGCGCGGCGTTTGGCGGGGCCATTTGCGGTGTTGGCATATGCGATGGTGGCGCTGTTTGCCGCTCTGGGAGCGAAATTTCGGCGGTTTGGTGGGCTGGCGGCGCCGGCGAGTGCGGTTGCGGGCGTGATTATGCTGGTGGCACTGAATGTCACGGTGGGGAATCTGGCGTCGCGGGATAATGCGTTGATTCCATTGATTTGGCTGGTGGAATGTGGACCGATTTTGCTCATACCGGCGGGGTTTTGGGCGTGGCGGCGCTGGGCGCTGCGGGCGACGACCCCGGCGCTCGTCGGCAAGGTGGTTTGATGGCGGGGCTTGCGGGTGTGGAACCGATCGGGGGACGGCGGATTGGGCTGCCGCCTTGGACCTTGTCGTTTTATATCGGGCGGCGGTTTTTGGTTGCCGTGCTGCTGATGTTGGGCGGGTTGACGCTGATTGGCGCGCTGTTTGATTTTCTGGATTTGTTGCGGCAGGCGGCGGATAAGCCGGCGGCGACGCTCGCGATTGTCAGTGAGATGGAATTTCTGCGTGTGCCTTGGCTCGCGTTGCGGATTTTGCCGTTCGCGGTGTTGCTGGGTGGGATTTATGCGTTTTGGCGATTGAACCGCTCGTCCGAGCTGGTGGTGGCGCGGGCGAGCGGGGTTTCTGCTTGGCAGTTTTTGGCGATGCCGGTGCTCGCGGCTGCGGGGCTGGGGCTGTTGGCGATGATGGCGCTGAGCCCACTCTCGGCGGTGATGTTTGCGCGGGCGGATACGCTCTATTCGGCCTATTTGGCGGTGGGGGCGGGGCCGCTTTCGTTGAGCGGTGGTCAGCTTTGGGTGCGTCAGGCTGATCCGGCGGCGGCACCCGGTGCGACGGCGATTGTGCATGCTAAGGATGTGCGGATCGTCAAGCATGTGCTGAGCACCAAGGCGGTGACGATTTGGCGGCTGGGGCCGCAGACCCAATTTTTGGAGCGGATTGATGCGGGGTCGGCACGGTTGAGCCGGGGCGATTGGTCGTTGCACGATGTGGAGATTTTGCATCCTGATGCGCCGCCGAGCCGGGTCGCGACGATGTGGTTTCCGACCGATTTAACGGTGCAGCGGGTGCAAGAGAGTTTTGCCGATCCGAGCGCTTTATCATTCTGGGCGCTGCCGGGTTTTGTGCGGCTGCTGCGCCAATCGGGGTTTTCGACCACGCGCCATGAATTGGCCTATCAGGCGTGGCTGGCGCTGCCTTTGTTATGTGCGACGATGGCCTTGGTGGCGGCGGGATTTTCGATGCGCCCGGTGCGGCGCGGCGGGGCGGCGCAAATGCTGGCGGGCGGGGTTGCGTTTGGGTTTGCCTTGTTCATGATTTCGGAAGTGGCGGCGCAATTTGGTAAATCCGGTGCGTTGCCGGTGACATTGGCGGCGTGGGCGCCAGCGGCGGCGGGATTGATGCTCGCGGTTGCGTTATTGCTGCATCTGGAGGATGGCTAAAAGGATGGCGCGCACAAGTTCAAAACATTGGATGCGGTGGTGCGCGTGGCCGTTGAGCCTGATGGTGGGCGCGGCATGTGTTTCTGTGGCACAGGCGCAGCTTTCTGGGCTGGTGGGCGGGGCGGAGCGTCCGGTTTCCAAAACGGCACCGGTGACGTTTCAGGCCGACCGGGTGCAGTATGATAAAAATACCGGGATTGTGACCGCCTCAGGCCATGTTGAGGCATGGCAAAATGGGCACGTCTTATTTGCTGATCGGGTGGTGATTGATCGTCATACCGATCAGGCGACGGCTTTGGGTCATGTGGTGATTATGGAGCCATCCGGGCAGGTGGTGTTTGCCAAGAAGGCGGATTTATCCCACGGAATGAAGGATGCGGTGACCCGGGGTGTGGCGGTGTTGCTGGCGCAAAATGGCCGGTTGGTGGGCAATGGGGCGCGACGATTTGGGGGGCAGAAAAATGATCCGACTGCGCCGCCGCTTTGGCAAATCAGGGCGCGCAGTGCGATCGAGGATTTGCAGCACAAGGTTATTGAATATCACGACGCTGAACTGCAAATTTATGGTTTTCCGGTATTTTATCTGCCGTACCTGTCGCAGCCTGACCCCTCGGTGCGGCGGCAGAGCGGGATTTTGATCCCGGCTTTTGGTTCATCGACGCATATCGGCGAATTTTTCGCGCTTCCTTATTTTTGGCGCATTAGCAAAAGCCAAGATGCGACGATTGTGCCGATTATTGCGACCAAGGCCGGGCCGGTTTTGGATGTCAAATATCGGCAGGCGTTTAATTTCGGCAAGCTGAATATTAACGCCTCGGCTGGGCATGATCGATTTGCGCAAGCGCGCGGCCTGTCCGACGCGATTTTTGCCAATGGGGTGTTTGATCTCAACTCGACCTGGCGGGCCGGATTTTCTTATAATCGCACGTCGAACGTGCAGTATTTGAACGATTTTCGCTATTTGCCCAATGCGGGATTTCTAGCCTCCAATGCGTATTTGGAGGGATTTGGCCGAGGTTCGTATGCGCGGATTGATGCGCAGACCTTTCAAGGGCTGATTACCAGCATTACCCAAAGCCAGTTGCCGATTGTGGCGCCCTATGCGCGCTATGATTATATCGGCAGCCCGGATGCATGGGGCGGGCGGGTCAGTTTGACGGCGAATGCATTCAATATTTTTCGCCGAGTGGGCACCAATACGCGCCGGGTCGCGGCGATTATGGGCTATGATTTGCCGCTGGATGCGCCGGATGGGTTGTTGATTGATGCGCGGCTGCGGCTGATTGCCGCAGGCTATTCGGCCAGCAAGCTCAATGAACAGCCAAATTTTTCCTCCGTTCAGTCGGCGAGCACGGCGCGGGCGATCCCGATCGGGGCGGTGCAGTTTCGCTGGCCGCTGGAGCGCTCGGCGGGGCGCTGGGGCACGCAGGTGATCGAGCCCCGGGTGCAATTGGTGGTGGCGCCCAATTACGGGGTGACCCAGACGACGCTGATCCCGAATGAGGATAGTCTTGATTTATCCTTTACCGATGAAAATCTGTTCAGCCTGAACCGCTTTGCCGGGATCGATCGGTTTGCGGGTGGGGCAAGGGTTGATTACGCGCTGCAGGGTGCGTGGTATTTCCCGGATGGTGCGCAACTATCGGGCCTGGTCGGGCAATCGGTTTCGGCGCATAAAAATGCTTTATTTCCAGTGGGGAGCGGCCTGAACGACAACGTGTCGGACATTGTGGCGCGGGCGTCGGTGGCGCCGGTTCGCTGGCTGGATTTCACCTATCGCACGCGCCTGTCGCATCGGGATTTGGGGGCGCGGCTGATCGATGGCACGGTGCGGATTGGCGGCAAGGCGCTCAATGTGACGCCGGGATATCTCTATTCGGCCACCGATCCTTATTATTTGGGCACCCAGGCGGCGCCGTTGCCGGCGGCCTATTTTACCCCGCGCCGGGAATTGACCTTGAGTGCCGCGACGGTGATCAACAGCCATTGGAGCTTCTCGGCGGCGACCGCTCGAAATATCCAAACGCGGCAATTCGACTATGCCGCTTTGTCGGCGACCTGGCAGAATGAGTGCGCCGCCGTGAGCCTGAATTTCTATCGGCGCGATACCTCGTATAATAACGACCATGGCAGCACCACGGTGCTGATTAATATCACCTTGAAAACCCTCGGCAGTTTTGGATTTAGTGCACTATGAATACTCGGTTGTTTGATCTGCGGCGCGCTGGTTTGCGCATCCCAATGGCGGCTTTGGCGATAACGGTTTTGGGGGGCGCGCTGTTGGTGAGCGGGACGGCGCAGGCGCAGGAAGCGCGGATTGCCGCTGTGGTGAATGGCACGGTGATTACCAATCAGGATGTGGATGCGCGCGCTCGGCTCTTCGCACTCTCGGCCGGCCTGCCGCCCTCGGCCGATACCTTGACCCGGTTGAAGCCGCAAATCACCAATCAGCTCATCGATCAGACCTTGCAATTGCAGGCGATTGAAAAAAATCATGTGGTGGTGACGCAAAAGCAGCTCGCTGCAGCGGTGGCGCGCATCAATAAGGCCAACGGGTTGCCGCCGAACGGGTTGCAGCAGCGCTTGGCCAAGGCGGGAATTCCGTTTTCGACGCTGGTGAGCCAGTTTCGCACGCAGATTGGCTGGAATGGGGTGCTGAAAAAGCATTTGGGGGCGAATTTGCGCCCGACCAAGGACGATGTGCTGGCCGAACGCCATGCGATGCGCAGGGAAATTGGGCAAACCCAGTATCATATCGCGGAAATTTTCGTGCCGATTGATCGGCCGCGTGATGCGCAGAATGCGCGCAAATTTGCCGATACGGTGATCAAGCAGCTGCGCAATGGGGCGGCGTTTCCGGTGGTGGCGGCGCAATTTAGCCAGAGCGAGAGTGCGCTGACCGGCGGCGATAAGGGTTGGGTTGCGCCTGATTTGCTCGATCCGGCGGTGCGCCAGATTGTCGAACAGATGCCGGCGGGGGCGATTAGCGATCCGGTGCGGGTGCCCGGCGGCTATGAGATTGTGTCGCTGTTGGGTACGCGCAAATTCGGCGAGGTGCCGACCACGATTTTGCATGTCAATCAGGTGTTTTTGAAATTTCCGGCGCCCTTCAATGGCGGTCAGCCGGATGCTGGGCAGATTGCGGTGCTGAACCGGGCGGGGGCGTTGCGCGCCAGCTTGCATGATTGTGCGGCGGTGGCGGCGGCCAATCAGGCGGCGGGCTCGGTGCGCCCGACCAGCCCGGGGCCGGTTGATCTCTCGACCGTGCAGCCGGCAGCGTTTCAGCAATTGCTGGGCTCGTTGCCGATTGGTCAGGCGAGCCAGCCACTGGTGTCGCATCATGGCGTGGCGTTGGTGATGGTGTGTTCGCGGGTGCAAAAAACCACCGGTCTGCCGGGGCTTAATCAGGTGGGGCAGGAATTGATCCAGCGCCGCGTGGCGCTGGAGGCGCGGCAATTGATGGATACGCTGCATCGCGAGGCGATTATTACCCGCAATCCGGGAGCCTGATCGATCAGCGCTGAGGATACGCTGCGGGCGGTTATTGCGCGGCATGGTTTGTCGGCGCGCAAATCGCTCGGGCAGCATTTTTTACTTGATCCGGATTTACTGGCGCGGATTGTGCGGGCGGCGGGACCGCTTGGCGGGGTGCGGGTGATCGAGGTGGGGCCAGGGCCGGGCGGGTTGACCCGGGCTTTGCTCGCGAGTGAGGCGGCGGGGGTGATTGCGGTTGAAATCGACCCTCGGGCGGTGGCGGCGGTGGCGGAGCTGCGCACACGCGATCCGGCACGGTTGACAATTATTGAGGCGGATGCGGCGACGCTGGATTTGGCATCGCTGGTGGCCGCACCGCGCGCGATTATTGCCAATTTACCCTATAATATTGGCACGGCTTTGCTAGTGGATTGGCTCACCCAAGCGGCGTCGTTTCAGGTGATGGTGCTGATGTTTCAAGCCGAGGTCGCGCAGCGCATCGTCGCGTCAGCCGGCGATGCGGCGTATGGGCGGCTCGCCGTGTTGGCGGGGTTGACGGTGCAGGCGGATATTGTGATGCGGGTGCCCGCTTCAGCTTTTGCGCCGCCGCCCAAGGTGGAATCAGCCGTGGTGCGGCTCACCCCGCGTGCCGGGGCGCCCGAGCGGGTGGTGCTGGAGGTGGTGGCGCGGATTACCGCTGCGGCCTTTGGCCAGCGGCGGAAAATGTTGCGGGCGTCGTTGCGCGCCATTGATGCGGTTTCGCTGCTGGATGTGGCGGGGATTGATCCGCAGCGCCGGGCAGAGACGGTACCGCCTGAGGCTTATTTGGCGATGGCGCAGCACGCTATGGCGGTGGGGCATGGGATCGCCATGCCAGCGGCAGCCCGGCAATTTCGAGCGTGAGGCGCTGGGCGCGCGGTGGCACGGCGATGACGCCCGCCCCATCGGTCCAGAGCGCAGGATCGCCCGCGTCACGCGGGTGAAAGCCGCTGCGCGCCAGCGTATCGGGAGCGTAGCGAGTGCGCCCGATTCGCAGGCCGGTGAGGGCGACGCCGAGGCGGCGCCAATCATCCGATTCAGGATCGAACGCGGCGGGGGCAAAATGGGCCGACCGGATTTCGGCGCAATCGCCATGGCGCAGTGGCAGGGCGAAGCGGCGGGTGAGTGCGGTGCCGGGCAAGGGTTTGGCGGCGCACCCATCGATGATGACGGCAAGATCGGTGACGAATTGGCGGGTAAAGCCGCGTGCGTGGGCACGGGCGAGTAGGCTGGTGCGAAGTTTTTGGAGGATTTTGCCTTGGGTGCAGAGGGGCGCGGCGGCGTCAGAATCCCAGCTTTTGCGGCGGCCAAAATGCGGGGCGCCGTTTTCAAAGGCGCTGCGATTGCCGGTATCGAGATAGGTTTCGCAGGCCAGACCTTCGGCCAGCACGATATCATGGCTATCCAATTCGAGATGGAAATAGCGCACGCGGTGCGGCGGGTTGGCCGCGGTGATGGTGGCGCCATTGATCAGATGCTTGGCCGGGATCAGCACCCCTTCGAAATAGAGACCGTGATCGGGCGATACGGCGAGGGTGCGGCGGGGCAATCCTGGGCCGAACGCATCGGCACTGATGCGCACGGGGGCCAAGGCGGCGGGGAGGGATTGGCCGTGACGGGTGACGAGACGATGGCCGATCCAGCGTATCGGCCGGATGGCGCCGGTGCGGGTGATCACGGTATCGCCCGGTGCGAGCGCTTCGACCGCGACATGGCCACGGGTGGTGAGGATTTCGGTGCCTTCGACAAAGCAGGGTGGGTTTTGCTGGCTGAGCGCACTGATCGGGATGATGGTCGCGAGACTGCCGGAGAGGGCGAATGTAGCATCGGGCAGGTTGGGCAGCAGCAGATGATCGGTGGCACCAAAGCCGGGCAAGGTGAGGTGAGCGCCCAGCGTGATGTCACCAAGGCTGAGTGTGGCGCTGGCGCCGGGGGCAAAATTGAAAATTTGGGCGCTGACCGCATCGCTGAACGAGGCGAGGGCGGTGCCGATGAGGCTAATTGTGCCATCGGTGCCGGAGGGGTTGAGGTTGGTGGTTGCGCCGTCAGTGACGATGAGTGTGCCGCCATCGAGCGCGATGGCGCCGGAATTTTCGAGTTGGGTGCCCGCGATGGTGAGGACGGCGCCGGAGCTGACACCGATGGTGCCGCGATTATCGAGGTTGGGTGGGGCTGCGCCGGGCAGGCCTGCGATGGCACCGATATCGACCACGATTTCGGCGGAGGCTGCGGGGGCGAGGGCGATCACGCCTTGATTGATCAGGGAATCTTCGGCGAATAGATCGGATGTGCCGACCAAGGACAGTTGGTTGGCGGTGCCGAAAGCGATGGCGCCGCCATTGCCGATCAGCCCCGCCGCGCTGGTGCTTGATTGCAGCAGGATGTTGGCATTGAGGGTGATTCCGGGATCAATCGATGCCCAGACCCCATCGATCACGCCGATCAGGCTGGCGCCGGGAAGTTGGCCGGCTGACCAGTTTTGCGCAGCACTCCAATCGGCGGCGGGTTTGGTGGTCGGCTCGAACCGGTCGAGCGCGGTGGCGAGGCTGATCGTGGTGCCTTGGGTGGAGGGCGGTGGATCGGACGGCATGATGAACTAACCGGGTGAGGGGATGATCATCCAGAATTACTATCAGAGATTGATTAACGTGCGTATAATAAAATTAGAGCGGGTGCGATTAATCGCTCCCGAGCCGGGCGGCGCGTTGGGCGAGGCGAAACGGGGCGGCGGGATAGACGCCGAGTATGTTGATTTCACGGGAGAAAAAATCGAGTTCTTCGAGGGCGAGGCGCACCGCGTGCTGTTCGGGATGACCATCGATTTCAGCCAGAAATTGGGTGGCGGCGAATTGACCGCCGACCATGTAGCTCTCCAGGCGGGTCATGTTGACGCCATTGGTGGCAAAGCCGCTAAGGGCTTTGAATAAGGCGGCAGGCACGTTGCGCACGCGAAACACGAAGCTGGTCATGAGATTTTCAGCATCGGGCGGCGGCAGCAAGGGCGTGCGGGCCATGACATAGAAGCGGGTGGTGTTGTGGGCGGCGTCTTCGACATTGGCGCGCAGCACTTCGAGCCCGTGAATTTCGGCGGCGAGGGCGGAGGCGATGGCGGCGTCTTGCGGGTTGTTCCAGCGCGCGACCAGTTCGGCGGAGACGGCGGTGTCCGCTTCGATCACCGAGACGGCGCCGAGTTCACGGATTAGATTGCGCACTTGGCCGAGGGCGACGGCGTGCGAATGGACGCGTTTGACCGCTGTGATGGGGGTTCCTTTCGGGCCGAGCAGGCAATGTTCGACCCGTTGGAAATGTTCGGCGATGATCGAGAGGCCGGAATGGGGCAGCAAAGCGTGCATGTCTGGCACGCGCCCGACCAGGGAGTTTTCGGTGGGCAGCATGGCGAGCGAGGCTTCGCCTTGCAAGACCGCGTCGATCGCGGCTTCGAAGGTTTGGCAGGGCAGGGTGGGCACGCCTGGATAGGCGGTGCGGCAGGCGAGGTCCGAATAGGCGCCGAGGGAGCCTTGGAAGGCGATGCGCTCGATGGATGTTCGGGGCGCCGTTGGCGGGGTGGTGATCATGGCGCTAGTTCCTCGCGGGCGCGATGTAGATCGTCAAGGGTGTCGACGCCGAAAGGCGCGTGGGCGATGCGCGCCGCACCGATGCGCAGGCCGAGTTCCAGGGCGCGGAGCTGTTCGAGCTTTTCGCGCTGTTCGAGCGCGCTGGGTGGGCTTGCGACGAATTGGGCGAGGGCGGCGCGGCGATAGGCGTAGACGCCGACATGATGCCAGAGCGGGCCTGGGCCTGCGGGAATGACGGCGCGGCTGAAATAGAGGGCGGCGGCGACCGGGGATTCATTGGTGAAGTGGCAGGCGACTTTGACCACCGACTCGGCGTCACGCTCGGCATCGGTGGTGATCGGGGCGACTAGGGTGGCGAGATCGAACTGTGGCTGGGCGAGAACGCTGAGCAGGGCGTGGAGCGATGCGGGATCGATGGTAGGAAGATCGCCTTGTAGATTGATGATGATATTGTATTTTTTGTCAGGATCAAATTGCTGGAGGGCGGCGTGGATGCGATCTGATCCGCTGGGGAGATCAGGATCGGTCAGGATGGCGGTGCCGCCTTCGGCGGTGATGGCATCGGCGATGGCGGGTTCGGCGCAGGCGACAACAACCGGGCCAAGCTTGGCTTGCAGGGCGCGGCGGAGCACATGCACGATCATCGGGCGGCCATGAATATCGGCGAGGGGCTTATTCGGCAGGCGGGTGGAGCCGAGCCGGGCGGGGATCAGAATTATCGGCGTTGAGATAGGAGCCTCCCTGGTATTACGGTATTGTCGCTTGTGTCACTTTCCTAAATGGCTATACGTCTTTCGGTCCAAACGTCGATAGAGCAGGGAAATAAGATTCGCATGAGTACGCAGCACAATGGAGAGGCGGGGCACAAGCGCGATCCGCTATTGTTCAACAAAATTGCTGGCGGCGTGCTGTCTGCTGGGTTGGTGCTTTGGATTGGCGTGCATATTGCCGACTTCCTCACCGCCAGCAAGGCACCGCCAAAGCCGGTGGTGGCGGCGGCGAGCACGGCTCCTGCGGCGGCGGCGGCGATACCCTCGATTAACGGCTTGATCTTGAAGGCCGATGTGAAAAAGGGTGCGGCTTTTGTGCAGCAGCAATGCTCGGCCTGTCATAGCGTCAATCAAGGCGGTGCGAACGGGGTGGGGCCGAATTTATATGGGGTGATGGGTGCGCCGATGTTTGCGCATGCCGGGTATCATTTTTCCTCGGCGGTGGAAAAAGTTGCCAAGGGGAATTGGGGTTATCAGAAAATGAATGCGTGGTTGCTCGACCCGCAGACATTCGCATCGGGCACCAGGATGGGGTATCCGGGCATTAAGAACGATGTGCAACGGGCTGATGTGATTGCTTATTTGCGCACATTGTCGGCCAATCCGATTGCGCTGCCCTCGGCGACGGCGGCGGTGGCGAGTGCGGCGCCTGCACCGGCGGTGGCGGCGGGTGATGGGGCGCCCTCGATCAAGGCGCTGTATGCCTCGGCGGTGATCACCAAGGGTCAGTCGTTTTTTGAGCAGCAATGCTCAGCTTGCCATTCGATCAATAAGGGCGGGGCGGCGGGTGTTGGCCCGAACTTATATGGCGTGTTGCAGGGGCCGATGTTTGCGCATCCGGGCTATGATTTTTCGAGTGCTGCGAAAAAAATCGCGAGCGGGAATTGGACGCCGCATGCGATGAATCAATGGCTCTATGATCCGATGAAGGATGCGCCGGGGACGCGCATGGGCTATCCGGGCATTAAGAATAATCAAGTGCGGGCTGATGTGATTGCGTATTTGAACGCGCAATCCGACGCGCCGGCGGCGCTGAAATGAGCCTCGCCGCCATTGGCTTCGCTGCTGCCGCTGAGGCGGCAGCGGATGAAGCTGGGGCGGTGATCCGGCGCTATTTTCGCGCGTCGATCGACGTCGATGTCAAGGAGGACCAGAGTCCGGTGACACTGGCGGATCGGGGCGCGGAGGCGGCGATTCGTGCGGTGTTGGCGGCGCATTATCCGACGCATGGTCTCGTCGGCGAGGAATTGGGCGGGACCCGCCAAGGGCGATTTACCTGGTTGATTGATCCGATTGATGGAACCAGGGCTTTTATCACCGGGCGGGCGAGTTTTGCCACGCTGATTGCGCTGATGGATGAAGAGACGCCGATTTTGGGGTTGATTGACCAGCCGATTACCGGCGAACGCTGGCTCGCTTATAGCGGGAAATTGCAATTTACCGGTGCGTTTGGCGGTCGGCCGCGATGCCGATCATTGGACGCGTTGGCGCAGGCCGAATTGTCCTGCACGTCACCGGATATGTTTGATGCGGCGCAAAATCAACGGTTTCGCGGGTTGGCGGGGTCGTGCCGACGGGTGACCTATGGCGGTGATGCCTATGCCTATGGGTTGTTGGCGCTGGGGCAGATCGATGTGATTGCCGAGTCGGGGCTGAAACCATGGGATTGGGCGGCTTTGGTGCCGGTGGTGGAGGCGGCGGGTGGCACAATCACCGATTGGGCGGGCGCGCCGCTCTCGCTGACGGGGGATGGCTCGGTGTTGGCGGTGGGTGATCCGGCCTTGCTGGCGGCGTGCGTGAGCAGTTTGGTGGCGTGAATTTAGCGATTGAGCATCTCACGCTTCAGTCACCCGCCCTCGATGCGTGGCTGGGGCGGGTGGCGCCGTTGCATCGGGAATTGCGGACGATGCTTCCGGATGATTATGCTGGGCTCATGCGCCGGATTTTGGCGCAGGGCGCGGAACTCGCGATCCGTCATCGGGCCAGTGCGCCGTGCGCCCTCGCGGTGTTTCGGTGTTATCAGAATACCTATGATGGGTTGCGGTTTTATATCGATGATTTGGTGACCGACCCGGCGCAGCGCAGCCAGGGTCATGGAGCGGCGTTGCTCGCTTGGTGCGAGGGGGTGGCGCGCGAGCGCGGCTGCGATTTTTTGTGCCTGGATTCGGGCGTGCAGCGCGCGCTGGCGCATCGGTTTTATTTCCGCGAAGGCATGGCGATCACGGCCTATAGTTTCCGCAAATCGCTTACCCGCACAGCGCCCTGATCGCGGCGGTGAGATCGGCGGTGTGCGCGGTGCCGCCGAGATCGGGGGTTTTCGGGGTGACTTGATCGCCCAGCGCGGTTTCGATGGCGTGCATGATCCGGGCGGCGGCTTCGGTTTCGCCCAAATGCTCCAGCATCATCGCGCCGGCCCAGATGGTGCCGACCGGGTTGGCGATGTTTTGGCCGGCAATATCCGGCGCGGAACCATGCACCGGCTCGAACATTGAGGGGAATTTTCGTTCCGGATTCAAATTGGCGGAGGGGGCGACGGCGATGGTGCCGGTGACGCCGGGGCCGAGATCGGAGAGAATATCGCCGAACAAATTGGAGCCGACCACCACGTCGAACCGTTCGGGGGACATCACGAAACGGGCAGCGAGAATATCGATATGGTATTGATCGGTGCGGATTTCGGGATAATCGGCGCTGATTGCCGCAACCCGCTCATCCCAGAACGGCATGGTGTGGAAAATACCGTTGGATTTGGTCGCGGAGGTGACATGCGGGCGGCCGAGGCGGCGGGCGAGGTCATAGGCGTAGCGCAGGATGCGATCGGTGCCAAAGCGGGTGAAAATGCTGGTTTGCTCGACGAATTCGCGCTCGGTGCCCGCGAACATGCGCCCGCCGACTTGGGAATATTCGCCTTCGACATTTTCGCGCACCACCCAGAAATCAATATCGCCGGGTTTTTTGCCCGCAAGCGGGCAGGGCACGCCCGGCAGCAAGCGCACCGGGCGGAGATTGACATATTGGTCAAAGCTGCGGCGGATTGGGATCAGCAGGCCCCAGAGGGAAATATGGTCCGGCACGCCGGGATAGCCGACGGCGCCGAGATAGATCGCATCGAAATCGGCAAGTTGGCGCAACCCATCCTCGGGCATCATTTTGCCGGTGGATTTGAAGGTCTCGCAGCTCCAATCGAAATGATGATAGTGGAGCGAAAAGCCGCTGGCGGCGGCGACTTGATCGAGCACGGTGATGGCGGCGGGGACGACTTCGCGCCCGATACCATCGCCTTCGATAACGGCGATCCGGTAGGTTTTACTCATGATTTTGCTCCTGTTGGGGTGATGATGTCGCGTGGCCAGCGGCGATGCAACCAGAGCCAGGCGCCGGGGGATTGGCGGATCCAGGCTTCGAGCCGATCATTGATGGTTTGGGTGAGGGCGGCGATATCGGCCTGGCGTTCGCCGGGCGATGGCAGATCGAGCGGCGGCTCAATGGTCAAACGCAGACGGGCGGGGCCGATCCGATCAACGCGGCCGGGGATCAGGGGGCAGCGAAATTTCAGCGCGAAGGCGGCGGCGGCGGAGGCGGTCATGGCGGGCAGGCCGAACAAGCGGGCTTCGATGCCATCATTGAGTTTTTGATCGACCACCATGCCGAGGCGGCCACCCCGCGCGAGATGGGCGTAGGCGGCGCGCGCCCCGCTCGCACCTTTGGGGAACATTGGGATGTCAGCGCGCACACCGGCGCGGCGCAGCGAGAGGATCAGCGCATCGACGCCCGGATTGGCCGCAGCGCGATAGACCGAGGAGGCGAGGATGCCCGCGCGGGCGGCGATGGGCGGAAAGGCTTCCCAATTGCCGAAATGGGCGGAGAAAAAGATCGCCGGGCCCTCGGCCAAGGCGGTGAGATGCTCGCCGCCGATCAATTCGAAACCAGGGCCAGAATCGGTGAAATCGAGGCGGGCGAGATGGGGCAGTTCGCCGATGGTGCGGCCCAGATTATCCCAGACGGCGCGGATGATGGTGCTGCGGGCGCTGGAGTCGAGTTCGGGCATTGCGGCTTGCAGATTGCGGTCTGCGACGCGCGAGACCGGCAAAAAGGGGCCGATGGTGCGGGTGATCGCCCCGCCCAAAGCGCTTGCGGCAGCCGGGCTGAGGGCGGCGAACAGAGCGAGGGCGAGGCGGGCACCGAAATTTTCGAGTTTTTGTTGAAAATTCATGGTAGTAAATCATCGAGTTGATCGAGGGCGTCAAACACCAGCTCGGCTTTCACCACGATGCAGGCTTGGCGGAACGGGTCGGACAATTTTACCTGATCCTTTTCGGTGGTGACCAACACCGCTTGGTGCTGAGCGGCTAGGCCAGCCAAATGGGCGCAATCGGCATGGCTATAGCGATGATGATCGGGGAGCGACAAGGTGGCGACCAGATCGGCGCCGAGGCCGCGCAGTGAGTCGAAGAATTTCGCCGGGCGGCCAATGCCGGCGAAGGCGACGACCCGCAGATTGGCCAGGGGCACCGGGCTGATTGCGGCGATGTGGGCGGTGAGGATCGGCAGGGAGGTTGGCAGGGCGGCGCGCGCCGCGCTGGTATCGGCACCGATCAGCACGGCGCAGGCGCAGCGGGCGGCGGCGGCTTCGATGGGTTCGCGCAACGGTCCGGCCGGGAGCACGCGGCCATTGCCAAAGCCGGACCCGCCATCGATCACCAGGAACGAAAGGGTTTTGCGCAAATCGGGGTTTTGCAGCCCGTCATCCATGATCAGGCGTGCGGCCCCAGCAGCGATGGCGAGGCGGGCGCCCGCAGCGCGGTCACGGGCGACGATGGTGGGGGCAGACGCGGCGAGGAGCAGCGGTTCATCGCCGATATCGGCGGCGCTATGGCGGGTGGGATCGACCTCGATGGGGCCGGGGAGCCGCCCGCCATAGCCGCGGGTGAGGGCGAAGGCGGGAATGCCACGGGCGCGGTAGCGGGCGAGCAGGGCGCGCACCAGAATGGTTTTGCCGCTGCCTCCGACCGTGGCGTTACCCACGCAAATGACCGGGATCGGGCTGGTCATGCCTGGGCGAGCGACGCGGCGGGCGGTGAGGCGGGTGGTGAGGGCGGCGAGTGGACTGAGCAGGCGAGGCAGGATGCCGTGATGCTGCCAGAATTCGGGGGCGCGCATCAGAGCATCGCCTCGATCCGGGCGGCGAGGCGTGCTGGCAAATCTGCGAGCTGCGCGCAGGCGGCTTGACCGGCCTGGCCGATGGCGCGGCGTTGATCGGGGTTGGTTAAAAGCTGGTCGAGGGTTGGGATCAGGGTGGTTTCGGTGACATCCTGCACGGCACCTGCGGCGCGCAGCGCGGTGGTGATTTCGATGAAATTTTCCATATGCGGGCCGATCAGGATGGCGCAGCCGAGCTGGGCGGCTTCGATCATGTTGTGGCCGCCAATCGGCGCGAGTGAGCCGCCGATCAGGGCGATTGGGCAGAGCCGGTAGAACAGGCCGAGTTCGCCCAACGTATCGGCCAGATAGACTCCGCCGGGCTCGGGGCGTTGGGCGGCTGAGCGGCGGGCGATGGGCAGTGATCCGGCGAGGGTGATGATGGCGCTCGCGCGTTCAGGGTGACGTGGGACGATAACGGTGATCAGATCGGGGAAGCGACCCAGCATTGCGCGGTGGGCCGCGATAATTATCGCTTCCTCGCCCTCATGGGTGGAGGCGGCGAGGAACCAGTTCGGGCTGAGGCCAGCGAGGGCGGTGCGCTCGGCTTGATGATCCGGCAGAGCGGGTGCGGAAAACTTCAGATTGCCCCAGCTTTCGACGGCGGTGATGCCCAGACTGCGCAGCGCTTCGGCATCATGCGCGGATTGGGCGGCGATCCAGGCGAACCCGCCGAACAGAACGCGGGCGGCTTTGGGCGCGCGTTGCCAGCGCCGGGCGCTGCGCGGCGACAGGCGGGCATTGAGCAGCAGGCGCGGGATGGCGCGGCGATCAAGTCCGGCTAGCAGATTGGGCCAGATTTCGGATTCGATGAAAATAGCGAGATCGGGGTGCCAATGATTGAGAAAGCGGTTGGTCGCGGCGGGCGTATCGAGCGGGACGAATTGATGCAGCGCCTGGGCGCGGGCGGCGGCGAGGCTGGCGGAGGTGAGGGTGCCGGTGGTGAGCAAGATGGTAATGTCCGGGCGCTGGGTCAGGAGATTGATCAGGGTGAGGCAGGACATGGTTTCGCCCATGCTGGCGGCGTGAACCCAGATCAGCTTGTGCGCGGGGCGGGCGGCGGAGGCTTGGCCGAAACGCTCGCTCAAGCGATCCGGCAGTTCTTTGCCGTTGGCCGCGCGGCGGGCGAGGTAGCGCGGGAGCAGGGGCGCGATAAGTTGACTGGCGGCGCGATAGGCCGTGAGGCTTAGCGGCATAATGCCCAGGCGCGTTCGAGCGCGATATTCATATTGGCCTCGATCAGCGGCAGGGCGGTTTGCCAATCATCGCGGCCAATGGTGAGCGGGGGCATGGCGACCAGCGCGCCACGGCTGAAGGGGAGTGGAATGCGCATCCGGTCCCAGCCGCCGGTGGTGATGGCGGCGCTTGTGACCGCGGCGGTGCAAAAAATCGGCACGCCGGCACGGGCGGCGAGTTGGGCGACGCCGGGGGCGGCGCGGTGGCGCGGGCCGCGGGGACCATCCGGGGTGAGGCCAATCGGGTGGCCTGCGGCGAGCAATTTGAGCAATTGGCGCAGGCTGGCGGCGCCGCCGCGTGAGGTAGAGCCTGCGACAGTTTCGATGCCGAAGCGGCGCATGGCGCGGCCGATCAATTGGCCATCGCGATGGCGGCTGGCGAGGACATGGCCGGTGGGCCATTGCGGATCACGCTTGGCGATGCGCCAGAGCACGGGCATGGTGGGCAGACATTCATGCCAGAAGGCAACGATGCAAGGCGGACGGGCGCGCAGGGATTGCAGCAAGCCATCAGCCTCGATGCGCCAGCGCGTGGTGGCGATGGCGCCTTGCACATAGAGCCCCGCACCATCGGCGGCGAATTGGCGGAGTCGATCGGATTTGAGTAGCGAGTCGCTCATCCGTGCGGCGGTAGCATCTGTGCCCGGTGCCGTCATCTTCATCGGCGGGGCTGGCGGCGTTCGGGTGATCGATTGGCGGAATCGGGCAGCGCGGTAGGAGCCGAATCGGTGGCCGCGGGGCGTTGTGCGGCGAGCAGGGCGGCGAGGGTGCGAAAGCTGGGGGTGCGCGGGTCCGAGCGGCGCCAAACGAGGCCGATTTCCCGACCGGCGGCGGCATCATTGAGGGGGCGGCAAAGGATGAGCTCCTGCAATTCGGGGCGAGCTGCGACGGCGAGGGCGGGCAGGAGCGAATAGCCTTCGCCGGCGGCGATCATTTGCCATAAGGTTTCGAGGCTGGTGGCGTGGCGGGTCACCGGCTTGGCATCGCACAGGCTCAGCGCTTGATCGCGCAGGCAATGGCCTTCTTCGAGGAGCAGGAGGTCATCGGCGGGCAATTCATCGAGCGAGAGCATGGGCAATGAGGCAAGCGCGTGGCCGGGCGGGGTGGCGAGCAGGAAACGCTCGAAGAATAATGGGGCAGCGATCAGGCCGGGGCGCGGCACCGGCAACGCGAGGAGCAACAGATCGAGCGAGCCATCGAGCAGGCGATCGACCAAGCGGGCGGTGCGGCCTTCGGTGAGGCGCAACGACAGATCGGGGCGTTCGATGCGCAGCAGGCGGAGCAGGCCGGGGAGATAATAGGGGCCGAGCGTTTCGATGGCGCCGAGCGCGATATCGCCCGAGACGCCATTATGCGGGCCGTGCGATAGGGTGAGCAAATGGCGGGCCTCGAGCATGACCCGTTCGATTTGGGCGAGCAGGGCTTCGCCAGTTGGGGTGGGGGCGACGCGGCGTTTGGTGCGCTCGAAGAGCGGTGTGCCGAGAATGGCTTCGAGCTTGCGGATTTGCTCGGACAGAGCGGGCTGGGAGACGCCGCAGCGTTCGGCGGCGCGGCCAAAATGGCGCAGGGCGGCGACGGCTTGGGCATATTCGAGATCGCGCAACGACAGGCCGGCGAGCGAGCGGGGATGATCGGTGCGGGGCGTTCCGCTGGGTGGGGGGTTTGGCGGTTTGTTGGGCGGCATCAGGATTTATAGGGGCGGAACCCGACCCGGTAAAATACGGGTTAGGGCGGTGCCTCGTCGATATCGGCGAGGGGGCGGAGTAGCGCGATCCGGCGGCGAGGAAAATTGCGGCGCGTGTCGGCCAATGTGTGGGCGCTGGACCAGCGTGTGTTGGCGAACGGGGTTGCCGGGCGGCGCGCTGATTGGCCGATGAGCCAATAGCCGCCATCGGTGGCGGGGCCGAACACCGCGTGATGGCCACGCAGCAGATGCAAGGCGGTGCGCAGGTCGGCGCCGGTAATTCCCGGGATATCGCTGCCGATCAGCACCACCGGGCGGCGCGGGAAGCGGGCGATGGCGCGCTGCATCCGCGCGCCGAGATCGCCGCCGCCTTGGGGGATGAGGGTCCAGCCGGGGGCGTGGAATTTGGCATGGTGATCGGGCGTGGCGGCGATGAGGCGGGTGACGCCGCGCAGCGGGCGCAGGCGGTGCAGGAGGTTTTGCAGCAGGGTGCGCGACAAAGTGAGGGCGGCACGATCACCGATTTGGCGGGCGAGGCGCCGCTTGCCGACGCCGAGCCGGGGGATGCGGGTGAAGAGGATGATGACCGGGCGGCTCATCGGCGGTAGGAGGCGGCGCGTGGGGTGGCGCGTGGGGTGGCATGGGTCAGGGTGAATTGGGCGAGGCGGGTGAGGTTTTGGGCGGCGCGGCGAAACCAGCCATCGCGGATATAGGCGCTAGCGTCGGTGGTGACGAGTAGATCGAGCGGGGCGAGGCGGTGGCGACCGAGGCGGCGGGCGAGGGCGACATCTTCCATCAGCGGCAAAGGCGGGATGCCGCCGATGACGGTGAGCAGGGATTGATGGATGAGCAAGGATTGATCGCCATAAGGCAGCGCGAACAGGGCGCAGCGCAGCCGTACCCCCGCTTCGAACAGGCGGGCGCGGGGATCGGCGCTGGCAAAGCGCAGGCGGCCATAATGGGCGCGCTGCGGATGGGCGAAGGCGGGGTGCAGCGCGGTGAGCCAGTCAGGCGGCAGCGCGGTATCGGCATGGAGGAGCAAAAACCAGCCGGTTGAGTGGATGGTTTGAGCATGGTCGATGCCGCGCTGGAGCTGCAAGCCGCGTCCGGGTGGGCCTTTGATGAGGTGAGCGCCAGCCTTTTGGGCGATCAGCAGGGTGGCATCGTGGCTGCCGCCATCGCTGATGATGATGGTGAGCGGTTCGCGGGCGGCGGTGAGGGTGGCGAGCAAGGCGGGGAGATGGTCGGCTTCGTTCAGTGTCGGGATGATGATGGTGAGGGGCGGCGATGGGTTCATCCGCGCCGCCAGCGATGGAACCGTTCGAGGATGGCGAGGCTGCGCGGCGATGTATGATTTTGGCGCCATTGGCCGGCAATCGCGCGGATTGCTTCACTGCGGGTTGGGTAGGGGTAGATTGCGCTCATGAGTTTTTTCAGGCCGAGTTTGTTTTGCATTGCGAGGGTAAAGCTGGAGAGCAGTTCACCGGCCTGGGTGCCGACGATGGTGGCGCCGAGGATCTGGTCCGAGCCTTTGCGGGTGAGCACGGTGATGAAGCCTTCGGTATCGCCTTCGGCGATGGCGCGGTCGAGTTCGGCAAAATCATAGTGTGTGAGCTCGTAGGCGAGGTTTTGTGCTTTGGCCTCGCGCTCATTGAGGCCGACGCGGGCGATTTCGGGGCTGGTATAGGTGACGGCGGGAACCGCGCGATAGCTTGGCTTGAAGCGCCAGAGCGGAGCGAATAACGCGTTCAGGGCGGCGAAACCGCCTTGAAAGCCGGCGACATGGGTGAGTTGGTAGGGGCCGGAGACATCGCCACAGGCAAAGATATTGGGGAAGCTTGTTTGCAGGGTCTCGCCGGTTTCGATGATGCCGGATTTGGCCAGCTTTACGCCCAGCGCTTCCAACCCATAGCCAGTGACCCGCGGCTTGCGGCCGATTGCGACCAGGAGGCGATCAAATGGGATGATGGTTGCCGCACCGTCATGCTCGGCGCGCAGGCTATAGCCATCGGCGTCGTGCTGCACGGCGATGGCGCGGTGGGCGGTGCGGATCGTCACGCCGTCGCGGGTGAGGCGTGTCACCATGGCGGCGGAGACCGCATCATCCTCGCGCAGCATCAAGCGGTCGGCCATTTCGACCAGGGTGACGTGGCTGCCGAGGCGGGCGAAGGCTTGCGCCATTTCGCAGCCGATCGGCCCGCCGCCGAGGATGACGAGGCGGGCGGGCAGAGCCTCGATGTCCCAGAGGGTTTCCGAGGTGGCGAACGGGCTATCGGCGAGGCCGGGCAGGGCGGGCACGAAGGGTTCGGCGCCAGCGGCGATGACGATGGCGCGGGTGGTGAGGGTTTCGCCGTTGATGGTGACGCTCCAGGGCGTTTCGATCATGGCGTGGCCGATGCGCACATCGACGCCGAGCGATTGATAGCGCGCGACGGAATCATGCGGGGCGATGCCGGTGATGGCGGCGTGCACCGCTGCGCGGGCGGCGGAAAAATCAGCGCCGTGGCGGGCGGCGTGGAGCAGGGCTTTGGAGGGGACGCAGCCGGTATTGAGGCAATCGCCGCCCATGCGCGCGGCTTCGATCAAGGTGACTTTGGCGCGCACGGCGCTGGCGACATAGGCGCTCACCAAACCGGCGGCGCCGGCGCCGATGACGATGAGATTGCGATCGAAATGTTTCGGGCGGGTGAAGCCCGCATAGGCGCGGCGGGCGATGAACAGGTCACGCAGGCGCGGGGCGATCATTGGCAAGGCGGCGAGGAGCAGCAGGCCGATGATCAAGCGGGGGGTGAGGATTGCGCCGTGCCGGCCCAGCGTGGCGAGGCCGGCACCGGCGTTGACATAGATCAGGGTGGCGGGGAGCATGCCGATCTGGCTCGCGAGATAAAAGCGGCGGAGCGATAATTTGGTGAGACCGGCCAGCAGATTGACCGCGACGAACGGCACCACCGGGGCGAGACGGAGCGAGATGAGATAAAGCGCGCCATCGCGGGCGATCCCTTGATCGATGCGGGCGAATAGGCCGGGGAAACGCCCGAGCGCCATGTCGCGGAGCAGGAAGCGGGCGGTGAGAAAAGCGAGGCTGGCGCCGATGGAGGAGGCGAATGAGACCAGGATGCTGCCTTCAATGACACCAAACAGGGCGCCCGCGCCGATTGTGAGGATAATCGCACCGGGGACTGACAGTGCGGTGGCGGCGATATAGAGCGCGAAATAGACCGCAGCACTGATGATCGGGTGGGTGGCGATGGTGCGGCGCAGGGAGGCGGCGTGCTGTTGCAGGGCTTCGAGGGTGAGGGTGTGGCCGCCCAGATGCGCGGCGATGGCGATGACGAGCACGATCAGCGCGCCGAACAGGAACAGGCGGGCAAGGCTCGCGGGGCGGTGGGTGGTGGTGCTCATCGTGCGGTCATGCATGATGAGGCGCCGAATACGCAAAACCGGGCGCAATGCGGGTGATCGAGCGTGACCGGGCTGGTGGCGCCGGCGAGGGTTGGGCCAAGGTCAAAGCGCGGCGTGTAGGGGAGTAGGGTGCAGGCGACCAAACTGGCCTGCGATTCGCCTTTGCGTTGCACCACCATCCGCGATGTCCGGCACATGGCATCGGCGCCGCGCGGGGCGAGCGCGGCCCAGGCGGCGGCGCTGACGCCTTGGATGGGATTTGGGGTGCTCATTTCGGGGAATAGCACGAGATGATCCGGGTTGTGGGCATCGATGGGCCAAGCTTGGGCCGCGAATAAGGCGGCGAAGCCTGTGCGGGTGTCCGCTTCGGTTTCATGCGCTGGATTGAACCGGGCGGCGATGGTTGGTGCGAAACCGGCATCGAACAGGGATTTCAGGCCGGTGAGGGCTGGCTGCCATGCTTGCGCGCCGCGCAGGGCGTCGTGGCCGACTTGGGTGAAATGATCGAGCGAGACGCGGAGCGCGAGCTGGCTGCCATGGGTGGCGCGCAGGCGTTGCAGGATGGGAAAATGGCGCTGCATGGGACGCATGGCGTTGGTCAAAACCAGGGTGCGGTAGCCATGGGTCAGGGCTTCGTCCAGCATCGGGATGATGGCGGGGTTCATGAAGGGTTCGCCGCCGGTGAAGCCGATTGCGCGCAAGGCGGGCTGGGTGGCGCGGGCTTCATCGATGATCCGGGTGAATTCGGCGTGCGCGAGATAGGCCAGCCGGTCGTTGCGCGGGCTGCTTTCGATATAACAGCCATCGCAAGCGAGGTTGCATAATGTGCCGGTATTGAACCAGAGCGTTTCCAGCCGTTCGAGGGCGATGCGGGCATAATGTGTTGGGGGGGCGGGACGCGGATCAGGCGCGGGCGCTTGAGCGGGTAGATGGATGGTTTGCGGGGTTTGCGGCTGTGCGGTGGCGGCGCGTTCGGGCAGGGGCAGAATATCGAGATTGGGCCAAATGCCGGTCTCGATGGCATCGGCGTAATCGGGGGGGAGTTCGGCGCGGCGCATGGCGGCGGCGGCGGCGCGGTGGTCATAATCGAGCGGGTGGGTGGTGATGATCAACCCGTCGGATTTGGGAGTGAGCACCGAGTACCAGCCGCGCGGCGAGCCGTCATTGGCAGGCAGGCCGATGGCGCCGGCATTATGCCAGATTTGTGTGCCGATCATGCGGGTGAAGCCGAGGCCGCTATGGCCTGCGATCACGCCGTCGCAGCCGGTTTGGGCGATTTCAGGCGCGAAAATGTCATCGGGATCGGAGGCGAAGAGGAACCGATTGATCCGGCTGGGGGCGCCATGAATAATGGCCAAGCGCTTACCGCCAATATGCAGATCGATCCGGCGCGGCAGGGTTTGCATCCAGCTTCTGGCATCATCATCGAGATGGCGACGGGCATAGCTGAACCAGCTATTTGCGAGCATATCGCAGGCGGAGCCCGGTGTGAAACCACAGCCGCAATCAAGCGCGTCGGCGGCGAGCTGTTCTTCGCAATTGCCCATGATGGTGGAGATGCCGTGCGTGCGGATGAGATCGACACAGGCTTGCGGGTCCGCGCCATAGGCGATGATATCGCCGGTGCAGATGATGTGAGCGGGGTCGATGCGGTGGCGGGCGGCCGCGGCGAGCAGGGCGGTCGTTGCCTGCAGATTGCTGTAATTGCCGCCAAAAATCAGCACGGGTGCGTCCGCGTGATGCACCGGCGGTGTGGCGTGGATGATGGCGTCAAACATTGGCGAGGGGCTCAGCGCTGAGCTGTTCGAGCGAGAGGCCACGCGCTTCCACCCCACCTTGGCGGCGCCAGATCAGGATGGCGAGCGCGCCGATGGCCCAGAATCCAGCGAGCATGAGCAAGGCGGCCGGCATGCTGCGCGCACCGACATAGCCGACCAGGAAGGGTGACAAGGCGGCGCCGATGCGCCCGATGGCGACGGAAGCGCCGATGCCCGTGGCGCGCAGGGCGGTGGGGAACAGCTCGGAGAAGGTGGGGTAGGCCGCGATCCAACTGCCGGTCGCGAGCATGTTCACACCGGCAAAGCCAAGCATGATCGCGCCCGCGCCGAGATGGACGGAGGCGGCGAAGCCGACCAGGCTGAGGGCGGTGGCGAGATAGAAGAGCCCGACGGTCCAGCTGCGGCCAAGACGCTCAAGCAGGAAGGCGGCGGCGAGACCGCCGATGAGGGCGCCGACGCTGCCGGCGAGATAAAAGATCGGCAGGCGGGCGGGCGGTAGATGCAAGGCGGGTAGCACCACGATGGGGAGAAAGGCGAACAGCCCGTAATAGCCAGAGGCCTCGGCGAAATCGAGCGCAGCGCCGAGGGCGAGGCGACCGGGATAGAGGCGCAGCAGGCGGATGATGCTACTGGCTTCGCGGCGCACCCGATGGCTGATCGGGGTGGCGGCGGGTGGGCGGATATTGGTCAGGCCGGCTTGGATACCGGCGATGATCGCTCTGGCGTCATCGGGGCGTCCGGCATCGAGGAGCCAGCGTGGGCTTTCGGGCAAATGGCGGCGAAACCATGCGGCGGAGAGGGCGATCAGGCCGCCCAAGCCAAACACCATGCGCCAGCCGATATCGGCGGGCAGGGCCGAGAGCGCGAGCCATGCGAGCAGGGCGGCGACGAAGCTGCCGATGGGCCAGAAATTCAGCACGATGGCGGCGGCGCGACCGCGCGACCGGCTGGGCACCAATTCGGCGATGGCGGCGTTGATCGCAGAATATTCAGCGCCAACGCCGATGCCTGCGATCAGGCGGAGTATAAGCAGGGCGGCGAGGTTGGGGGCGAAGGCGGTGGCGAGGGTGGCGAGACCGTATAGGATGAGGCTGGCGAGAAATACCCGCCGCCGACCATAGCGGTCGGCCAGGATGCCAAAGCCGGCGGCGCCGATCATCAGGCCGACGAACCAGGCAGCGAGAATGAAGGACATGGCGTTGCTGCCGAGGTGAAAATGCTGGCGCAGCGCACCCAGCACATTGCCCATCAGGGTGACCTCGAACGCATCGAGCGCCCAGCCGAGGCCGAATAGCAACACGATCGCGGTGTGAAACCGGTTCCAGCGCAGATTGGAGAGAATATCGAGCAGGTCGTGATCAGCGCGCGGCGTTTCGGTTGGTGTGGCCATTTCTTCTCTCACATTGGTGGGGCGAACGGATGAACATGCTGTAGCATTACGCCGGCAGGAGCGATTTGGTTACATCGGGATCGATCAAATAATTGCATCACCCGGATGGAGGGGCGTCAGGAGCGTTTGCGGTTAGGCGGTTTGCTTTTCGGTGTGACATAACGCTAATGGAGCTAGAATAACATTCATAGGGGCGCATCGTGTCGAATGCGATGCGGCGATTTGACCGGCGGTTAAGCCTGATTGGGACTGTGATGGATCGAGGCGGACCTCCGCAAAAACATTTGGTGCTGGTGGGCGGCGGCCACAGCCATGTCGAGGTGCTGCGCCGCTTGGGCTTGGCGCGGTCGGAGACTGTGCGGGTGACCTTGATCGGGCGGGATCGGTTTACCCCTTATTCGGGGATGCTGCCGGGGGTTGTTGCGGGGCATTATGATTTTGCCGATGCACATATTGATCTCAAACCGCTTTGCGACTTTGCCGGGGCGCATTTTATTGAGGATCGGGTGGTGGGGCTGGATCCAGACCGGCGGGTTGTGCGCTGTGCGACGGGCCCGTTGATTTCCTATGATATATTATCGATCAATATTGGATCATCGCCCAATCTGGCTGGGATACCGGGGGCTGAAAAGGTCGGCGTGCCGGTCAAGCCGATTAACGGTTTTCTGGTTTATTGGCACGAGCTGGTGGAGCGGGTGCTCGCGGCGCAGGGACCGGTGCGGATTGGGGTGATTGGCACGGGGGCGGGCGGCATCGAGATGGTGCTCGCGGTGCAATATGGGCTGCACCAATTGCTGATGGCTGCGGGGCGTGACCCGGCGATGGTCACGCTGTCACTGTTTGGCCGCTCAGATCGGGTATTGGCTGGCTATGCGCCCGGGGTGCAGGCCCGGTTTGAGCGGATTTTGCGCGCGCGCGGGATAATCGTGCATAGTAATGCGGTGGTTATCGCGGCGGAGCCGGGGCTGTTGCGCTGTGCCGATGGGCGCGACTATCCGGTTGATGAAATGCTGTTCGTGACCGAGGCGGGCGCGCCGCCCTGGCTGCGCGAGGCGGGGATTACGCTTGATCAGCACGGGTTCATCGCGGTCAATTTGGCGCTGCAATCGCTCTCGCACTCGACGATTTTTGCCGCCGGTGATGTGGCCAGCGTGATCGGTGCGCCGCGCCCGAAGTCCGGGGTGTTTGCCGTGCGCCAGGGGCCGCCGTTAGCAGAAAATTTGCGCAGCAGCTTCACCGGCGGGACGATGCGTTATTTCCAGCCGCAGAATGAGGCGTTGGCGTTGCTGAGCACCGGCGATCGCTATGCGGTGGCCAGTCGGGGCGGCTGGACGATGGAGGGGCGATTGATGTGGCGCTGGAAGGATTGGATCGATCGGCGGTTCATGCGCCGCTATCAGATTTTGCCATCGCGCCCGGGAGAAACGGCAGGCGCGTGATGGGTTTGCGGCTCGATCACGCGCAAGAATTGCTGCGCCATGGCGTGATAAACCGGTTCCTTGCAGACCAGCCGTGAGGCCATCGTGCCGAGAATGGCAGCGATGGTGACGGGGACCGTCATGGCCGGGTTACTGGTCATTTCGATGACGATGACGGTCGCGGTCAAGGGGGCCTGCACCACGCCCGCGAAATAGCCCGCCATGCCGATCATGGCGAAGGCGGCGACGGGCACGCCAGGCACCAGATAGGAGAAAAAAGTGCCCTCGCCGACGCCAATCGCGAGCGATGGCGCGAAAATGCCGCCCGGAATCCCGGATAAATAGGAGAGCAACGTCGCTAAAAATTTGAGCGGTGCGAAATCGAGCGGGGGGAGCTTGCCCAGGGTGAGCGCGGCCCGCGCCTCGCCATAGCTGGCGCCAAAAATTTGGCCGTGAGAGAGCCAGCCGAGGGTGGCGAGACCAAGGCCGCAGAGGGCGGCGAACGCGACCGGCTGGGATTTGGCGAGTTGGTTGATCGGACGCGGCATCAGGCGCGTCGGTGCGATCAGGATGCGCGCGAACAGGCCGCCGGCAAAACCGCCGCAGACGGCGCAAATAGGCACCAGGAGCCAAATCGGGCCGAGGGGCAAACTGGCGGGTGAAACGCCGAAATAAGGGTGATAGCCCAGCACCAGCAGGAGCGTCACACCGCTGGCGGCGGCGGCGAAAATGATCGAGCGCAACTGCCGATCATTGAAATGGCGGGCCATTTCTTCGATTGCGAAGATCACGCCCGCGAGGGGGGCGTTGAAGGCGCAGGTGATGCCGGCAGCGCCGCCCGCGAGGATGAGCAAGCGTTGCAGCGCGTGGGTGCGCTCCAGCCCGATGCGCCCACAGAAATTCATCACAGCACAGCCGATTTGCACGGTGGGCCCTTCTTTGCCGATGGACGCGCCGACCGCGAACCCCATCAAAGTGAGGAAAAATTTCCCTACAGCGATGCGCAGGGACAGCACTTGATCGACATTTTCATGATGCTGCATGCTCAATCCGGCCATGGCTTGGGGGATGCCGGAGCCTTGCGCGCCAGGAAATACCCGGCGCGTCAGCAGCACGATCAAAGCAAGGCCCGCGGGGCAAAGCACAAAGCTTAGCCATTCGCGGCCCGTGGTGATGTGGGCGAACAGGGCGCTGGCCTGCACCACGCCGATGCCAAACAGGATCGAAATCAGGCCGGTGATGATGGCGGCCAAAACGAAAAGAAGGTTGCGCTTCAATGCCGTCATGCCGGTTTGTCCTCCATGCGTTGCCGCCAATGGCGTGCTGTTGTTATCGCGGGCTGTGTATAGCTGGGGGGGCGATCAGTTGACAGGGCTGGCGTGGCGGCGGAAATGCGAGCGGCAATGACCGAAATTTCGATGACGCCGACCGCGCTCTATTTTCATGATACCAAGACCCGCATGCGCCGGGCATTTGTGCCGCTCGATCCGGCGCATGTGACGCTCTATGTGTGCGGGCCGACGGTTTATGATCATGCCCATATTGGTAATGCGCGACCGGTGGTGGTGTTTGATGTGCTGGTGCGGCTGCTGCGGTTGCTGTATCCGCAGGTGACCTATGCGCGCAACATTACGGATATCGATGATAAAATTAACGCCCGCGCACAGGAGGAGAAGGTGCCGATTGGCACGGTGACGGCGCGCACCACGGCGTGGTTTCATCGGGATATGGCGGCGCTTTATGCGCGGCCACCGGATATCGAGCCGCGCGCGACCGAGACGATCCCTGATATTATCGCGATCATTGAGCGGTTGATCGGGCTTGGCCATGCCTATGCGGCGGAGGGGCATGTGTTGTTCGCGGTGGCGACGGACCCTGATTATGGCAAATTTTCAGGGCGCTCGCCGGATGAATTATTAGCGGGCGCGCGGGTTGATGTGGCGACGTATAAGCGCGATCCGGGTGATTTTGTGCTGTGGAAGCCATCGGCGGCGGATTTGCCGGGATGGGACAGCCCGTGGGGGCGTGGGCGGCCGGGCTGGCATATTGAATGTTCGGCGATGATTTATAAGCATTTGGGCGAAACCATCGATATTCACGGCGGCGGCACGGATTTAATGTTCCCGCATCATGAGAATGAGATTGCCCAATCATGCTGCGCGTTTCCGGGGGCTGAATTTGCCCGCTATTGGCTGCATAATGGGATGTTGCAGGTCAATGGCGAGAAAATGTCGAAATCGCTGGGTAATTTTCGCACCGTGCAGGATGTGCTGACGCAGGCTCCGGCGGAAGCGGTGCGGTTTTTGCTTTTGAAAACGCATTATCGCAGCTTGCTCGATTTTACCGATGCGGGCTTGCAGGACGCCAAGCGCGAGCTGGATCGGTTTTATCGGGCGTTGCGGGCGCATCCGGGTGTTGAGGATGCGGCGCCGTTGCCGGATCGGGTTTTGGCGTGTCTCGCGGATGATTTGAATGTGCCGGGGGCGATTGCGGTGCTGCATCAGCTGGCCGATGCGGCGTTAGCGGGCGATCGCGATGCGGCGCTGGGGCTTAAGGCTGCTGGTGGCGTGCTGGGCATTTTCAACCATGATCCCAAGGATTGGTTTATTGGCGCGATTGACCAAGAGCGGGTCGATAGGCTGATCGCGCAGCGCAATGCGGCGCGGCGGGCGAAAAATTTTGCCGAGGCGGACCGGCTGCGCCAAGAAATCGAGGATATGGGCTTGATTCTGGAAGATGGGCCGGGTGGCACCTATTCGTTGAGGCGGAAATAATCGATGACGGCGCGCGATGAGGGGGCCGATTTACGGCCGATTGATCCATCGCCGGTGGTGATTTTGGTGCGTCCGCAAATGGCGGAGAATATCGGCTCGGTGGCGCGGGCGATGGGCAATGGCGGGCTGTTTCATTTGCGGCTGGTGGCGCCGCGTGATGGTTGGCCGCAGGAGCGGGCGATGCGCACGGCGTCCGGGGCGTATCGGATTTTGGAAGCGGCACAAATCTATGGGAGTGTTGCCGAGGCGGTTGCGGATTTGCACCGTGTGTTCGCGACCTGTCCGCGTCCGCGTCATATTGTCAAACCGCTATTATCGGCGCGCGGGGCGGCGGTTGAGTTGCGGGCGATTGGTGAGCGCGGTTTGCGGATGGGGATTTTGTTTGGCCCGGAGCGGGCGGGGCTGGATAATGATGATATTGCGCACGCGGATAGTTTGATTCGCTATGCGTTGAACCCCGATTTCATGTCGCTCAATCTGGCGCAGGCGGTGATGGTGATGGCGCATGAATGGTGGATGTCGGCGGCTGAGCCGACGCCGCGCCGGTTGATGACGCATAAGACCCAGGTTGCAACCAAGGGTGAGCTTGAGAATTTTTTGACCCATTTGATCGCCGAATGTGATGCGTCCGGGTTTTTGCGCAATGCGCCGAAACGGCCGGGGATGGTGCGCAATATTCGGCATTTTTTTCAGCGCGGCGAGGTGACCGAGCAGGAATTGCGCACATTGCACGGAATTATCACTGAGTTGGCGCATGGGCGGCGTGGCGATGTGATATAGGCTCGACCTCGTAGAACAGGGGAGCGGAAAAATGTCGGCGAGTCATTGGGATGCCGCGTATCAGCGCCATGGGGCCGGGGCGGTGAGTTGGTTTGAGCAGAGCCCAGAGATGTCGTTGCGGTTGATTGAGGCGTGCGGGTTGGCGCGTGATGCGGCGATGGTGGATGTTGGCGGAGGGGCGTCGCGGCTGACGCTCGGTTTGCTGGAGCGGGGTTTTTCGCGGCTGACGGTGTTGGATGTTTCGGCAACGGCGCTGGCATTGGCCCGGGAACCATGCGGGGCGTCGGCGGAGCGGGTGACTTGGGTGACCGGGGATGCGCGCGATTGGCAGCCGACGACGGCGTTCGCGCTGTGGCATGACCGGGCTGTTTTTCATTTTCTCACCGAGGCGGCGGATCGGGCGCGGTATTTGGCGATTTTGCGGGCGTCATTGCGGCCGGGGGGATTTGTGGTGATGGCGACATTTGCGCCGGATGGGCCGGAGCGGTGCAGCGGATTGCCGGTGCAGCGTTATGACGCGGCGATGCTGGGGGATTTATTGGGCGCGCCGTTTGCGCTGCGCGATGCGCTCCGCCATGCGCATCATACGCCGGGCGGAGCGGTGCAGAATTTTACCTATGCGCGGTTTCAGCGGATCGAATGATCATCGTGACCAAGATAATCGATGGCGGCTTGCACGCCGCCACGGGCGAACGGGGCGTGGGCGGCGGCGAGGGCGAGTTCCACCACGCCGAGTGTGCCGAGCAGCATGGGCTCGTTCAGATCGCCCATATGGCCGATGCGAAACAGCTTGCCGCCCAGCGGATCGAGACCGCCGCCGAGTGAGACATTGAAGCGATCATAAGCGATTTTGCGCACGAGCTCAGCATCGTGACCTTCGGGCATCAGCACGGCGGTTACGGAATTCGAGCGGCGGGCGCGATCCGCGCAGTAAAAGCTGACACCTTCATTGCCGCTCCAGACCGAGACGGCGCGGCGGGTGGCTTCGGCGAGGCGGGTATGGCGGCGCCAGACCTGTTCGAGCCCTTCGGCTTCGATCAGCGCGATGGCTTCCAGCATGCCGTAAAATGGTCCGGTGGGCACGGTGCCCATGAAGCTGCGATGGCGGCGGGCCATCATCAGTGACCAGTCGAAATAGAACCGGGGCAGGCGGGCGTCGCGATGGGCGGCGAGGGCTTTTTCGCTCACGGCGGTGAAAGCGAGGCCGGCGGGGAGCATCAGGCCTTTCTGGCTGCCGCCGACCACGGCATCGATCCCCCAATCGTCCATGCGGAATTCCAACGAGCCGAATGACGAGATGGTATCGACGAGGAGTAGGGCGGGATGGGCGGTGGCGTCGAGGGCGGCGCGAATTTCCGGCAGCGGGAGCGCAACGCCGGTTGAGGTTTCGTTATGGACGATGCAGACGGCTTTGATCCGGTGCGCGCTGTCGGCGGCGAGGGTGGCTTGCAGAGCCGCGATATCAACGCCGTGACGCCAATCATGCTCCGGGCCGATCAGCTCGAGGCCGAAACGCTGGGCGATTTTACCCCAGGCGACCGAGAAATAGCCGACTTGGGGCATGAGGATCGCATCACCGGGGGAGAACAGGTTTTGCAGCGTGGCTTCCCAAGCGCCATGGCCGGTGGCGGCGTAGAGGAACACCTCTTGGTTGGTTAGCAACAGGCGTTTTAGGCCGGCCACCGCTTGATCATAAATTTCGAGGAAATCGGCGGCCATAAAATCGATGGTGGCGCGATCCATTGCGCGAAGCACGGAATCGGGGATGTTGGTTGGACCTGGATTGGCAAAAAATAGCCGCCCTGGTTTGCGCGCCGCCATGAGAAATCTCCCTTCTGTTGAACGCTGCATCGCGTTGATTGCAATCCACCTAATAGCAATGACGCCATTTGCAAGCTCGCCAAAGCGGGGCAACTGCGATAGCAGCACTGCGAGAGGATGGTGGCATGGCGTATAGCGTGAAGGAGATTTTTCTGACGTTGCAGGGCGAGGGCCGCAATGCTGGGCGGGCTGCGGTGTTTTGCCGGTTTACCGGGTGCAATTTATGGAGTGGCCGCGAGCAGGATCGGGCGGCGGCCATATGCCAGTTTTGCGATACTGATTTCATCGGCACGGATGGTCCGGGCGGCGGGCGGTTTGCCACCGCCGAGGATTTGGCCGCTGCGGTGCGGGCGGCGTGGCGGGGGCCGAGCATGGCGGAGGCGATGGTGGTGTGCACCGGCGGCGAGCCGCTGTTGCAGCTCGATGCGCCCTTGATTGCGGCTTTGCGTGCGGCGGGATTTCACATTGCGGTCGAGACCAACGGCACGATTGCGCCACCCGATGGGATTGATTGGTTATGTGTCAGCCCGAAAGCATCGGCACCGCTGGCGGTGACGGGCGGGGATGAGTTAAAACTGGTCTATCCGCAGGTTGAGGCGATGCCAGAGCGGTTTGTTGGGTTGGATTTCGCGCATTTTTTGTTACAGCCGATGGATGGTCCGATGCGCGAGCAAAATACTGCGGCGGCGATTGAATATTGCCTTGCGCATCCGCATTGGCGGCTTTCGATGCAGACGCATAAATATCTTGGGATTCCGTAATGTTTGAGTTGAGTAAGCAGTTTCGCTTCGAGGCGGCGCACACGCTGCACCGGGTGGGGTTGGCGGCGGCGAGCGAGGCGGCGAGCCGCCGGATCCACGGCCATTCCTATCGGGCGGACGTGACGCTGCGCGGCGAGCGCGATGCGCAGGGGATGGTGCTGGATTTGGAGCGGGTGGCGGCTGCGCTGGCGCACGTGCGGGCCTTGCTCGATCATCAATTTCTGGATGATGTTGCCGGGCTGGGACCAGCGACGTTGGAAAATTTGGCGGCGTTTATTTGGGCCAAGCTCACGGATGAATTGCCGGGCTTGACCCGTGTGGCGGTGTATCGCGATAGCGAGGGCGATGCTTGCGTTTATACTGGCTGAGGCGGGCTTCGTGCGGTCGAGCGACGGCTTTGGTGGGCGCATCGTTGAAATAGGGCGCTGGGTTTTGGCTGCAGGGTTAAAATGGCGGCGCTGGTGCGATTATTCGGGCCGTGCAGGAGGCAATGATGGAGCTTGTCTCGCCGACGCCGCCACGCACAAATCGGTCGACTTCAATCTCCTCATTATCCTCCAGTCCACAGACGGGATGATCATCGAGGCGTGAACATCAGGGCCTGCATGGTCGATCCCGGGTAGACTGACGAAGACCGCCGTGAGTATGGTTGTACCCGACCCTATTGATGCGATGGATGCCGTATCGCCCAATATTTGGTGCGCTGCGGGCGAGAGAAGGAGCCGCCCGGCTGCGCGCGCTTTGGTTGAAACTGGCAAATCCGAGAACCCGGAGCCGAGCGTGAGCGGGAAGCGTTGTTCGCTGATGCCGCGTCGAGTAGACAATATCGAGCCACAACAGCGCGGCATCGGCTTCGTTTTGGTTCTGGTTTTGGTCAAGACGAAGTGGCAGCGGCGCGAAGCTTTCGACCAGACGGTCAGGGGGGTGGGGGGTCGTGCATTGTTGTTACCAAAATTTGCCCGCCATCATCTCTGGGGATCAAAACAAACCGTTAAGCAAATTCATTTGGTTACGATTCTGTCTTTTTGCAACGACGCACCACGACAGGATAGCCTGAGTTGGAACGACTGATTAATCATATTGCCGGGATGTGCTGCGCTCCGCAAGAGATTTGGCCCGCGCGTATGCGCTATGATCGAGCGTTCGAAGCCGGGCCGCAATGCGCACTGCAGGCCCGCACGGCCTTGCTGCGCCGTGTTTTGATACGCTATGGAGCGAGGGCGCGAAGGGGCGGCCATGACCAATATCGAAGCTTTTGTGCCCATTCTGGATTTGGGGGGAACGTTCGTTTTTGCCGTCAGCGGTGCGGTCGCGGCGGTCAATCGCAGGCTCGACATTTTCGGCATTCTCGTTGTGTCGTTCGTGACCGGCAATTTTGGCGGTATAACCCGCGATGTGTTGATTGGCGCGGTGCCTCCGACCGCTTTGACCAACGGCCATTATCTGCTGGTTTCGATTTTGGCGGGTATCATTACTTTTTTCTGGTATGCCGGGGTGCAACGGCTTCGGCTGCCGGTGCTGATGTTTGATGCGGCAGGATTGTCTTTCTTTGCCGTCGCTGGGGCGCAAAAGGCAACCGCTTTTGGGTTGGGCCCGGTTGCATCGGCTCTTTTAGGCATGTTGACGGGGATCGGTGGCGGCATGATGCGCGACATTCTGCTCACCGAAATTCCGCAGGTTTTGCGCTCCGACCTCTACGCCGTTGCAGCGCTCGCCGGCGCTTCCGTCGTGGTTATTGGTGACAGTCTCGGCGTGGGTTATGGCATCTCGGCCATGGCGGGCGGTGCTTTGTGCTTTGGTCTCCGTTTCATGGCGATCCGCTACCATTGGCATTTGCCGATTGCGCGTCTATCCGCGCAAAGCCGTGCTGGTATTGAGCAATCCAACGATGATTGCACGGAGTGAATAACATCGAGCACCAAGGGCGGTTACAGTCGCAGATCCGCTTCCAGCTAGTGTCCCGATTCTGAAATCCGTTGGATTTCGGAATCAGAGTGGACACTAGAAAATTCAATGAGTTAGTGGCCTGCTTATCCCTGAAATTCATCTCATGAATTTCAGGGGCAGGACACTAGTAGGGCGAGGACAAACAGCCCGACTTCCTCGCGATCAACTATTCCGGGACACTGCCGGTCCTTGAACTGGCGGATATCGCGGTGATTGATCGATATGCCACCTGATACCACGCTATGGGCTGCCCATGGGCGCCAGATCATTCCCACTCCATTGTTTAATTTTACCATAAGCAATTGAAAACACTACAACAATCTGATGTGAAGACAGGCAAAAGCCGACACGCGGGCCGTCAAAAAGTTACGCTTTTGATTTTAAAGGAAAAACCGCCTCAAAAATATTTTTGAGGTTTCATCGACTATCGGGGTCAGTTGGACGATTTTTGCATCTCACGGCGTCGGCAGACGCCCCGACTCGCTCTCGAAAAGTACCGTCAAACGACCATAGCACGTTTAAGGTCTTTCGCCGCTGCAGAAAACACCGACGCCGCCGTCGTTAGTCGACAAGCTAGCTCCTGCTCACCCCAACGCATCGCAAAGGTGTCTGACTGACACCTCGTAACCATCCGGTCTGAGCCGCCTGCCGGTGCGGGAAGAAGCCGCTCATAAGAGCGCTGCTATGAGCTGATTCATGTGCAGGGAGCTTTGGCGGATG
>NCBV01000056.1 GCA_002279355.1 Acidiphilium sp. 37-60-79 | reverse complement strand
CCGGATCACCGACCTGCTGACGGAAGTGGCCGGCTGGACCGGCTTCCCGGACTGCTTCACCCATCTGCGCACCGGCGAAACCGCCGCTGATCCCCGGGTCCTGATGGCGGGGCTGCTGGCCGATGGCCTCAATCTCGGCCTGACACGGATGGCGGAAGCCTGCAGCATCGCCAGTCTGGGCCAGCTCGCCTGGACCGCTGACTGGCACATCCGCGACGAGACCTACGCCCTGGCGCTGCGCCGCCTGGTCGAGCATCAGAACCGCGAGCCGCTCGCCGCCCTCTTCGGGTCTGGAACCGCCTCATCCTCGGACGGGCAGTTCTTCCGCGCCGGCGGCTCCGGCCGTGATGCGAGCCGGATCAATGCGCACTACGGCCCTGAACCGGGCCTGAAATTCTACACCCATCTCTCCGATCGCTATGCACCGTTCCACACCAGGGTGATCGCCGCGACCGCGAGCGAGGCCGTGCATGTCCTCGATGGCCTGCTCGATCATCACGGCGAAGCGCCGCCACGTCAGCACCGGCACCATACCGATGGCGGCGGGGTGTCGGATCATGTCTTTGCCCTGTGCGCCCTGCTCGGATACGTGTTCGCGCCGAGAATTCCCGATCTCAAGGACCGGCGCCTCTACAGTTTTGCCCGGCCGGCAGCCTATCCGACGCTTGCGCCGATGATCGCCGGCCGCATCAACGTCGACCTGATCCGCGCCCATTGGCCCGATCTCCTGAGAATTGCCACCTCAATCCGCACCGGCACAGTGTCTGCATCGGTGATCCTGCGGCAACTCGCCGCCTATCCACGGCAGAACGCCGTTGCCGCGGCGCTGCGCGAGCTCGGGCGTCTCGAGCGCACACTGTTCACCCTCGACTGGCTGGAAGATCCGGGACTGCGCCGTGAAAGCAGTCACGAACTCAACAAGGGCGAGGCCCGCAATAGCCTGGCCCGCGCCGTCTTCATTCACCGGCTCGGCGAAATCCGCGACCGGACCTTTGAAAACCAGAAACATCGAGCCTCCGGCCTGAACCTCCTGGTCACCGCCATCATCCTCTGGAACACACGCTATCTCGCGCAAGCCATACAGGCCCTACGCCAGGTCGAGGATGTGCCCGGAACCCTCCTCACGCATCTCTCGCCGATCGGCTGGGAGCATGTGAACCTGACCGGCGACTACATCTGGAGCGCCAATCAGAAATCGACGGAAAACCATGCCGGATTGCGACCTCTCAGGCCAATCCCCGACACGACCACCCACGCAGCCTGATGTTCCCACTTTGTCCGCTTATGCTACAGCGCGGGGCGATCCGTTACTTCGGGCCCATCAGTGCGATCGCGATCCCGTAGATCGCGCCCTCATGGGTCGCGATGAAGCCCTGGATCGGGAATCCAAACTGCCCGGCCGCCGGCAGGACGGACGCGATCGCCGCGATGCCGAGCGGCAAGATCGGCGTGCAGCAGAGCAGCGCGGGCAAGGTTGCAAGTATTGCCCCCAGTACGCTGCCGGCCGGGCGCACCCGCCCTCCGTGGCGTAGGCCATAGACGCCGAGCGCCACCGTCAGCGCGAGGAGGGCGGCCATGATGACCGCAAGGACGAACTCGTTTGGTGTAAGAAAGTCCAGCGAAACGAGCCCCACGGCGCCGCCTGTGCTCGTCGCGGGCAGGAGCATCGCATAGAAGCCAAGAGCCGCGAGAAACAACGCCGTTGTCCCGAGCACGGCCCGGCGGGAGCCGAGCGCCATCTGCAAGGCGCGCGGCACCATCTCCGCGCGCTGATAGAGGGCGCAGATCATGATCCTGTCTTTGGCTTGATGAAGCCGTCGATCTTGCCGAAAGTGGCGGAGGGTGTCGAGGAAACCACCGCGATATGCCCGTCCGACGCGATCACCTGATAGACATCGACAAATTTGTGAGGGTTGTAGAGGTTGAACAACGCCTTCGTGTCGTCTCCGATCACAAAATGCGGATCATTCAGGAGCTTCGGCGCGGCCTGCTCGACAAATTGGTGCATGCTGGGACCAGGATAACCGCCATTCTGGTAGTCGCGCAGCACGAGGATCGTGATGTCCGACTTGTCGATCTCCGCCTGATGCTGTGCGAAGGTCTTGAGCCCGGCCTTGCAGCTCGGACACCAGGTGGTGACCTGCCAGACCACGAGCGGATGGCCCAGATAGGTTTTCAGCTCGACGTTCTTTCCGTCAACGGTGAATGGCGCATTGGTTGCTACCATGTTTTGTGGTGCCGGCGCGTTGGTTGGTCCCATCTTGCCTGAGGGCGCGGCCATCGCGGTCGCCGAGGCGAGACCGAGAAAGACCACGCTGGCAAGCAAAGCCGTTCCATGTGAGGCGTTGGGTCTTGTCATTGGTGTTTTCCTTTCATGTTCATGAATCCTTGCTCGCGCCGGCCTGCCGGGACCCTGCGTCCCGTTCACCCGGCGCAGCAGGACAGTTGTTTCACGTCCTTCGTGAAGGTCTGCGCCGCGAGCTTGATCCCCTCGTTCATCACCAAATAGGGGAACAGCGTGTCGCCAAGCTCTTGGACCGTCATGCGATGACGGATGGCGAGTGCTGCGGTCTGGATCATTTCCCCGGCATTGTGAGCGAGGATCTGCGCGCCGATCAGCCGGTTGCTGCCGGCTTCGGCGACCAGCTTCACGAACCCGCGCGTATCGAAATTGGCGAGCGCGCGGGGCACGTTCTCCAGATCGAGACGGCGGGCTATGGTCTCGATCCCTGCCGCCCGCGCCTGCCCTTCGTCGAGCCCGACCGTCGCGACCGACGGATCGGTGAAGATCACCGCCGGGACCACCGAAAGGTCGAGACTGGCCTCTCCGCCAGTCATGTTGACTGCTGCCCGCGTGCCGGCGGCCGCGGCGACATAGACAAGCTGCGGCATCGTGCTGCAATCGCCGGCCGCGTAGATGTGCGCGGCCGAGGTCCGCATGTGATCGTCCACCACGATCGCACCAGCACGGTTTGTCTCGACGCCAGCAGCATCGAGGCCGAGCCCTTCGGTGTTGGGCCGGCGCCCGGTTGCGACCAGTAGCCGCTCGGCCTCGATCTGTCCGGCGTCGGTATCCACGATGAATCGGCCGTCCCGATAGGCCGCGTGGCGAGCTTCGGTTTCGCCGAGAACGCGGATACCTTCGATCTCGAACGCCTGCTGTAGCGCCGCGCCGAGTTCAGGATCGTCGCGCGTAAGCAGGGTACTGCGCGCCAGCACGGTCACGTCGACGCCAAGGCGTCGATACGCCTGTGCCAGTTCGAGGGCCACGAAGGACGAACCGATCACCGCGAGCCTGGCGGGAAGTTCCTCGGCGAACAGCGCTTCCGTCGAGGTCCAGTAGGGTGTGTCCGTCAGCCCTGGAACGGGCGGGATCATCGGCGCGGCGCCGGTCGCGATGAGGATGCGATCTGGCGTCAGGCGCGTCACCTCGCCGGTCCGGGCGGTAATTGCGAGTGTACGCGCATCCTCGAAGCGCGCGTCGCCACGCAGCAGCGCGATCCCGGGGTTGTCGTCGATGATCTTCTGGTACTTGGCGCCGCGCAGTTCCTCGACCCGGCCGCGCAGTTGGGCGAGCAAGGCCCCCCGGTCCACGGCCTCCTCGCTGTGCGCGATACCCGCGAATGGGTGGTGCCCGCGCTCATGCCGGATCTCGGCCGCACGCAAGGTGATCTTCGATGGCACGCAGCCGACATTGACGCAGGTGCCGCCGATCACCTCGCCCCGTTCGATCATGGTCACGCGGGCGCCGGCTTCGGCGGCGCGGATCGCCGCCGCGAAGGCCGCGCCGCCACTGCCGATGATGGCGATATGCAATCCCCCGTGCGGGATCGCAGCGCCGCGCGTGCCGTCACCGGCCAGCGTCTCCAGCCCATAGCCGTGTGGTGCCAGCACGGCTCTCAGCGCCGCGAGATCAAGGCCATCGGCGCCGTCGATCTGCGCGGTGCCGCGATCATAAGCAACCTTTGCCTGGACGCCCGGGAAGCCGTTGAGGGTCTTCTCGACCGTGCGGGCGCAGTGCTCGCAAGTCATGCCAGTTACGCGCAGGGTATGAGATGTCATGCCAAGTCTCCGGTTGCGGCGATTCGAGTGAAGTCAAAGGTCTCAAATGGCATTTGGGCTTTGCCGGTGGCTGAGTGATGGAGTGGCAGACGACGGCCCAGGATCGCCCCCGTGAATCATGTCGTCGCTATTCCCGGGGCGGGCGGGCGTGGGATTCGAATTTGACCTGCCGCTCATGCCCAGCACGCAGAGTCCGAGGCCGCATGTGGCAGCGCAGGGCAGGACCGCCAGGATGACGGGCGCGAAACCGGCGGCCACCAGCCAGCCCCAACCGCCGACGGCGAGACCACCGCCAGCGGCGAGCGCAAGGCCGCCGATGATCGCCACGCGGCTGGTCAGTAGACGCCGCCGGCCGGGCCGGCGTTCGGAACCCGGATGATCACAACATGCCCGCATGGCCGCAAACTCCTTCAAGTCCATCTGACGATGGTCTATAGGTCCTGGAGTAACTCCAGGATCAAGAGGTATGTTTTGAGCAGTGTAACGGACCGTCAGAAGCGTCCTTCCCCCACTTGGAACGATGGCCCATCGGTGCCGATCGGCACGGTTGCGCGGCGAGCCGGCTGCGGCATCGACACAATCCGCTTCTATGAGAAGATCGGCGTTCTTCAGCGGCCACGGCGCACCGAGAGCGGCCGCCGGATCTATGGCGCCGCCGAAATCGCGCGCCTCACCTTCATCTGCCGTGCCCGGGAACTCGGCTTCTCTCTCGACGAGGTACGCGGCCTTCTCAGCCTGGCCGAAAGAGATGAACGCCACTGTGAGGACGTGAAACAAGCTGCTATCCGCCATCGTCAGGACGTGCGCCGCAAGATCGCCGACCTGCGGGCGGTCGAGGTCACTCTGGGAACCCTCATTCGGCAATGCGAAGCAGGCGGGCCGGCGGAATGCCCCTTGATCGAAGCGCTATCTCAACCGAAAGCGGCAGCGCCCGCGCCTTGAAGCGTCGCCGTTTAAAACACCACCGGATGATCCGTCGATAATCTCAAACTAGGCCAGATCAGAGCGATGCTGAGCAACGATGCGCGACACCGTCGGTGCACTGATATTGTAAAGCCGAGCCATCTCGGCCCCGGACTTGCGGCCAGTGATGACGCTCTCGGCGATCTCGCGGCGTTTGGCGGCATCGAGCTTCTTGCGACGCCCACCGATGCGACCTTCGGCGCGGGCGGCTGCAAGGCCGGCGGAGGTCCGTTCCCGGATCATGGCACGCTCGAACTCGGCGAAGCTGCCGACCATCTGCATCATCATTCGGCCAGCCGGCGTCGTGGTGTCGATGTTCTCGGTTAGCGACCGGAAGCCTGCCCCGGCCTCCGCGATGCGCTCCATGATGTGCAGCACGTCCTTC
Organism: Acidiphilium sp. 37-60-79; assembly: GCA_002279355.1. Lineage (GTDB taxonomy): Bacteria > Pseudomonadota > Alphaproteobacteria > Acetobacterales > Acetobacteraceae > Acidiphilium. The sequence goes on along the minus strand of NCBV01000056.1, from coordinate 2,734 downwards.
AGTGAGCGTGACAGCCGGTCGAGCTTCCAGACAACGACGGTATCCCCCTCCCGCAGATGATCAAGCAGTCGATGCAGCTCGGGTCGATCCCACCGTCCTCCAGACGCTGTCTCCTCAAACAAACGCCGGCAACCGGCAACCTTGAGCGCCTTTGTTTGCAGAGCGTTGTTCTGCTCGTCACCCTTGGACACACGGGCATAGCCAAGCAATACACCGACACTTGCTGGCTTGGTTGATTTCACAAACGGTCGTTTGCGAACGGTTTTCACGGTCACGGCAATTCCTCGGAATTTTCCTTTCAATATCCTGTTGCAGAATTGCTTTAAAAGGCAAGCAGTTTATGAACGGCGTGCCATCATTGACGGGACGCCAAGATGTCTACCCGCACCCTGCTATCCTCAGAGCAGCGAATCCGCCTGTTCTCGATCCCAACGGATCTCTCCGAGATGGTCCGTCATTTCACCCTCGGTATGGATGACCTCGCGCTCATCCGCACGAAGCGGCGTTCGGTTAATCGGCTCGGCTGCGCGGTCCAGCTATGCCTTCTTCGATATCCGGGGTTTGGCTTGGGGCCTACCACCCAGCCACCAGCGGCCATGATCGCCTTTGTAGCCCATCAAATTGGTGTGCCAGCAGCCATTTTTGCTGATTATGCAGACAGGGACCAGACACGCCGTGGGCATGCCGTGGAACTACAGAAATACCTGGGCCTGCGCAGCTTCGGGCTGAACGATTGGCGCAGTTCGCTCCGCATCGGCTGTGATGTGGCATGGGCTACTGATCGGGGAGAACCCATCATCCTGGCGATCCTTGCGCATCTGAGGACGATCGGCGTCGTGCTTCCCCCGGCGATGGTGCTTGAGCGGATTGGATTGGCCGCCCGTGCCCAAGCTCGCAAGAAAACATTCGAAGCGCTGGCAACCGGGATGTCCGATGCGGAGCGAGCCGCTCTGACCGAACTGCTGACGGTTGATCCCGAGCTGCGCCGCTCCCGTTTCGCCTGGCTACGGGATTATTCAGAATCACCAGCCCCCTCCAACATCGTTTCCCTGCTCGATCACCTCGATTATGTCCGCGCCCTGGGCATTGATCCCTCACGGGCTGGTCGTATCCATGCTGCCCGCCTGGCCCGGCTGACCGACGAGGGGGCGATCATGACCGTGCAGCACATCGCCGATCTGGAACCGGCGCGGCGCGCCGCCATTCTCATTGCCCAGATCTCAAGCCTTGAAACCCGGCTGACGGACGCAACCCTGGCCATGTTCGAGAAATATGTCGGCACCTTGTTCAGCCGGGCGCGCAACCGCGATGAGCGGCGGTTTCAGGCCACACGGCGCGATGTCGCCAAGGCGCTGTTGCTGTTCCGCCGGACGATCGCCGCTTTGCGCCAGGCGCAGGAAGATGGCGAGGATGGGGTGAGTGTCATCGAGCGTGAGATCGGCATGGACCATCTCGAAGGCGTGCTGCCCATCATCGGCGCTGTCGCCGATGTGGCGGATCAGGATATTCTGGTCACGGCGGCCGAGCGATATTCGGTGCTCCGCCGGTTCAGCCCCCGCTTCCTTGCCGCCTTGGATTTCCGGTCGAATGCGCCGAACGATCCCGTCCTGGCCGCGCTGGAACTTCTCCGCGCCTTGAGCCGTGGCACAATCCGTACCTTGCCCAAACGGCCACCGTCCGCGTTTCTGCCGCCGCAATGGCGCAAGCTGATCTTCGCCAGCGGCACAGTGGACCGGCGGCTCTACGAAACAGCGGTGCTGGCCGTACTGCGCGACAAGCTGCGGGGCAGCAATATCTGGGTCGCTGGCAGCCGGGATTATCAGGCATTCGAGACCTATCTGCTCCCGGCCGGGACAGGAACAGCCACCGGCGTTGATGGTGAGACCGATCCCAATCGCTACATCGAAACCCGGACAGAGACGCTGCGCGAGAGTCTGACTTTCGTGGCCGCCCGGGCCGAGCGGGGCGACCTCGACGGGGTGGAGATCGAGGACGGCAAGCTTTTTATCGCCCGCACGCCGCCCACCGTGCCCGAGGCGGCCCGCGATCTGGCGCTGCGGCTGAACAGCATGCTGCCTCGGGTGCGGATCACGGAGGTTCTGAGCGAGGTTAACGCCTGGACCGGGTTCACTGACAGGTTCGCGCATCTGCGCACCGGTTTTCCCACCGCCGACAAAGCGGCCTTACTGGCGGCGGTGCTCGCCGACGGCACCAATCTTGGTCTTGCCCGCATGGCCGACGCCTCGCGGGGCCTCAGCTATCACCATCTGGTCAACGTGGCCCAATGGCACATCAGCGATGACAATTATGTTGCCGCCCGCGCCGCCATCATCAACGCACATCATAAACACCCCATGGCGGCGATCTGGGACGATGGAACAACCTCGTCTTCGGACGGGCAATATTTCCGGGCCGCTGGCCGCGCCGGAGCCGGCGGCTCGGTGAACGCCAAATATGGCATCGAACCGGGCGCGGTGATCTATACTCATGTCTCCGGCCAGTATGGACCGTTCCACACGCGCGTCATCTCCGCAACGATGAGCGAGGCGCCCCATGTGCTCGACGGGCTGCTGCATCATGTCCACCAGACTGATCTGCGCATTGCCGAGCATTATACTGACACTGCCGGCGCGACCGATCATGTCTTCGGTCTCTGCCATCTGCTGGGCTACCGGTTCGCCCCCCGGATCAAGGATCTGAGGGACAGGAAGCTCTACACCATCGAAAAGTCTGG
>NCBV01000055.1 GCA_002279355.1 Acidiphilium sp. 37-60-79 | reverse complement strand
CATCGGGTGAGCCAAAATTTCCCCATTTATCGTTTCCATTACACCAATTTCCGTCAGATTTGCCCCGATTCGCAAGCTTCAAACTGCCGAATTTAGGATCATCGCTTGTTCAGCGTGCCGGTTGCGTTCCAACCAACGACAGGTGGGCAATGGCCGTCATCGAGATCACGCCTCGTCAGCGCTGTCGTTTGAATACCGCAACACGCTCCCGAGATGGTGTCGCCAAGTGATTTTGGCCGAGGTAACATGATCGTGCCTTGTCTTCTCAACCTATAGAGAATTATAACCTACTGAAATAACTTACCTTAATTCTCTATTAGTCACTAAATAGTGATAATGTCTGGCGTCGCCATTTGGATGTTCTGGGAAAGAAATAAGTGAGAAACTGCTAGTTTTGTAAAATATTTTTCTCGAATTGATCGTATTGACGGTTGATTGACCTTCAGCCAATCTTTTATCATATCATTAGAATTGTTCGGCAAAGCTCCGTAACCATCCGTATAGATTAGACATTTAATTGCCTCATTTTCCATTCGTCCTCGCGCCTGCCGAATTTCCCGGTTATACTGCCGCCGAATATCGCGCCATTTAAAAATAGATAGCGGCGTGAGCGCGAAACTAGCGCCGGCGACGCCGATCAAGCGTGCATTATCCCAAGGCTTGTTTAACGCATCGAGATCGTGCGCCGCCATCGAACCAAGCAGCCCATCAACTCGATACAGTTGCAATGGCAACCGATAACGCGCTTCAACTAATCGATCGACAAAATCGGGACGCAGGCCATAGCATTGGCCGTTGATTAAGCCGCCCTTCATCGTATTGGCGGCAACCACCGTCGCAGATCGTCCGCTCACCGGCAATGCCGATGCAATCAACGCATGCTGGTCGGCATCGAACGCATCAGCAATTGCCCGAAAGGACCCCTCACCGATCGTGGTGTACGCATCAATGCCGATATGAACTCGGGCGTTGCGGCGAAGTTCATACAAATAATAGTTGATCGCGTTGGCCTTGTCGGCCATCGGAAACCGGTAAATCGTCATCGCGGCATGAGATAGCCGCAATGCCTTCAAAATCTCGACAGAGTGATCCGTCGTGCCGTTCAACAACACCGAAATATGAGCATCCCGACCAGCGCAGGCTCGATCGATCGATTGAATACAGGTCCCGATCGTCGCGGCTTCATTGACCGCGAACACAGCAATATCGAAGTCCAACGTCGCCATCAATGTCCGTCACCTAGCGCAAGCGGCTTGCGCGCCATTGCCCAGATCGACTGCGGATAGGCGAGCTCGTTTGGAAAACTCTTGCGCCAGCCAACCCGCGCCCAAGTGACCAGATTTGCTTTCAACGAATCCCGGTTGCCCCATGCCCCGGTTTTGATAGTCTCAAGCTCAAAGACGCATTCCGCCAGAAAATACCGCATCCCTGTCTCGGTCCAGCGGCTGCAATCGACCGGCACATCATGGATGCGGATCATGAACGGGGTCATAACCATGAAGTAGCCGCCTGGTTTCACCATATCGAAAACATTTCGGCCGGCCCGATAGGGCCACAGCAAATGCTCGAACACCTGATCGGCAATCACCAAATCGAATTGCCGGTCGAGCTTGTCTTTGCAGATATCATAATCCGGGTAATTCATTTCCGTGAACGATTTGAACGGAATATCCCGCCACGCCGCACCGGCCGAAATCTCCAGTACGTCTAAACTTTGTGGTCTAAGTTCATTGATCCAACGTAGACATTCATCCTGATAGATCACACGGATTAGGTGTCTCAGATCGTAACCGATGGCTCGGGCTACGCCGGAGACGATCGTCTTTACATTAGAGTTGCTAGCCGCCTTTGTGTTGATTTCTCGACGTAATTTCTCAAGCAATTTAAGAAGCCTTGTCCCTGACCATTTCATTATGAACAGATAGCAAAGGTCATGGCATTATAGCCAACGCTAGATAAGCCTTTAAACCAATATCGCAACCCCGTAGACGCTGGTCAAGGCTCCCCGACAGGGGAGCATGGAAATCGGATGACGAACTTTTTGACGGGCGGTTAAAAGTCTGAATCTGTTTGTCCCCTCTGATTTCGCTGAGGGGTGGTTCAGGGAAAATTTAGCCGTGGGGCTAGTCGCCGGTTACGAGACGCTTGTATTTCTTAGGCGTTTTGAGGATTTGGCGGACTCGCGCCAGCGTGGCAAAGTGATATATTCGCTGGACGAGGTGCTGCTCTTAGCCCTTCTTTCGGTGCTGGCCGGGGCCGAGACGTTTGTTGATATCGCCCGGTTTGGCGCCAAGAAACTTTCCCTTTTGCGCCGGTTTCAGCCTTTTTTAGATGGAACGCCCTCGCAGGACCATCTAGGCGACATTTTCGCGAGTCTGGATGCCGAGCAATTCCAGCGCTGCTTCGTTGCCTGGGTAAGCGATCTGACCGGTGCCCCGGCGGAGATCATCGCCATTGACGGCAAAGCCTCACGCCGGTCGAAGGGCGGGAATGCGGCCATCCACATGGTCTCCGCCTTTGCAGCGCGCCAGCGGTTGGTGCTTGGCCAGGTGAAGGTTGCTGAAAAATCCAACGAAGTCATCGGTAACCCCAAACTGCTCGACAGGTTGGCGATTGAAAGGCCAACCAGGATGCACTGAGTGACGATATTGAACAATCAGGCCTGTCGATCAGCCAAACATCAACCACCCAACTCCACGGCACAATGCTCACCTTGAACGACGGCAGCAAAATCTTCCTCAGCCAATTCACCGGCGCACTGCACAGCAACGGAGCGAGTAACGGCATCATTGTCACGCCATAACGCCGAACCGCGAGGCCGAATCTGCCCAATACTCGCGCATCATCGCTTGTTCAGCGTGCCGGTTGCGTTCCAACCAACGACAGGTGGGCAATGGGCTTTGTCAGATTGACGTGGTCATCGGGGGTCCGTAGCGATTTCGCATGATGGATTTGACGCTGCCTCTGCGTTTGAAGGGATATCGCTTTCCTCGATCGGTTCTACAATATGATAGTTAATCAACCCAGGCGAAAGACCGTTGCACAGCCTTTTTCCATGATTTGTAGTGATGCTCGCGCTTGTCCGCCGTCATTTTCGGCTCCCAGGTCTTGTCGATCCCCCAGTTAGCACGCAGGTCTTCAACATTTCGCCAGTAGCCGACCGCGAGACCGGCGGCATAAGCAGCGCCGAGTGCCGTGGTTTCGGTCATTTTCGGGCGGACGACGGGGGCATCGAGAATATCGGCCTGAAACTGCATCAGTAATTCGTTAGCGACCATGCCGCCGTCGGTCTTCAGCGTCGCAAGCTTGATACCGCTGTCTTCCTGCATCGCTTCAACCACGTCACGAACTTGATATGCCGTGGATTCGAGCGATGCCCGCGCCAGATGAGCCCGTGTCGCGTAGCGCGTTAGTCCGGCAATAACGCCGCGCGCATCGTCTTTCCAGTATGGCGCATAAAGCCCTGAGAATGCGGGCACGATATAGACATCGCCATTGTCGTCCACGCTGCGCGCCAACGGCTCGATCTGCGCAGCCACATCGAACAGCTTCATATTGTCGCGCAACCATTGCACCAGCGCGCCCGTAATGGCGATTGCACCTTCCAGGGCGTATCGCGGCTTTTCGTCACCGAACTGATATGCCAACGTGGTAAGCAGCCCCGCTTTCGACTGTACCGGTTCCGTGCCGGTATTCATGAGCATAAAAGACCCCGTGCCGTAGGTATTCTTAGCCTCACCTGGGGCAAAACATGTCTGGCCGACGAGCGCGGCTTGTTGGTCGCCAAGCATGCCTGCGAGCTTGGTTCCGCGCAGTGTGGCCGTTTTGATTTCGCCGTAGACCGAAGACGATGGAACGATTTTCGGAAGGCATGCGCGTGGAATGTTGAAGGTCTGCAGCATTTCCGCATCCCATTCGCAAGTCGCCAGATCGATTAGCATGGTGCGGCTGGCATTCGTCACATCCGTCACATGGATACCACCATTGGCGCCGCCAGTGAGATTCCAGGTCAACCAGGAATCGATCGTGCCAAATAGCGCGTCGCCCTTTTCCGCCCTCTGCCGTGCGCCTTCAACATTCTCCAGTATCCAAAGGAGTTTTAGCCCCGAGAAATAAGTTGCGAGCGGCAGGCCGGTTTTGGCGCGGAAGCGGTCCTGTCCGCCACTCCGGGTGAAGCGATGCACCAGCTGATCAGTTCGTGTATCCATCCACACGAGTGCGTTGCATAGCGGTTGGCCGGTGACCTTGTCCCATAGCACGGTGGTTTCGCGCTGATTGGTAATGCCCACTGCAGCGAGGTCGGCGGATGTTAGGTTTGCCCGGGCCAACGCTGCGCCGATAACCTCGTTGGTATTCGCAAGGATCTCCATCGGGTCGTGCTCGACCCAGCCCGGTTGCGGATAGATTTGTTTGTGTTCTTTTTGTGCTACCGATACGATAGCGCCTTGCTTGTCGAAAACAATAAAACGCGAACTTGTCGTCCCTTGATCTATAGCGCCGACATATTTTGTCATTTTGCTTCTCCCTTTTGGTATACGATATAGAAATCTAGTTAGTCGATCTTTCTCAAATTCTTTTCTGCCGCATCCGCCAATCCAGACGGTTGCAAATACGTAGCGAGCCGTGCCTCAGTGCCTTGTGGCACATGCAGAGCTAGTTTTGATCGGCGCCAGAGAATATCCTCGGATGTGCGCGCCCATTCGTGTTCGACTAAATAATCGACTTCCCGCGCGGTCAGCCCGCCCCCGAAATCTTCACCAAGATCGGAAAGATTGGCCCCATCGCCGAGGATCGTCGCACTACGCGTCCCGTAAGCGCGCACGAGGCGGTGCAAAAAAATTTCCGGAAAGCCGGGATATTTTGTAATAATGGTGGCGAAGAACGCGTCAAAATCAGCCCCCGGCATATCACCGCCGGGCAGCGGCACACTGGCCGTCCAGCCGCGCCCGGCCTCGCGCCCCATCACCGGCAGCAGCTTTTCTAAGGCGTGTTCAGCGAGCTTACGAAACGTCGTGATTTTGCCACCGAACACCGAAAGCAATGCCGGTTGCCCATCCCCACCCTCTACATCCAGTACGTAATCGCGCGTCACAGCCGACGCATTTTTCGCGTGATCATCATAAAGCGGCCGCACACCGGAATAGCTCCGCACCACATCCGCTGGCTTCACAGCCTTACGAAAATAGCGTGACACGCTTTCGCACAGATAATTGGTCTCAGCCTCCGAAATCGTCACGGCGGCAGGATCACCGTCATACGGAATATCAGTGGTGCCGATGAGCGTGAAATCATGCTCATACGGCACCGTGAAAATAATTCGCTTGTCCGGATTCTGCAGAATGAACGCGAAATCGCCCTCATAAAGCCGCTTCACGATGATGTGGCTACCTTTCACCATCCGCACCGCTTTTGCGTTATTGCGGCCCAGCTTCGCACTCAGAATTTCCCCCACCCAGGGGCCGGCGGCATTCACCATCGCCCTCGCCGCCACCGTCTCTTGCCGACCGTGTTCATCCTGGATCACCGCCTCCCACACCGGGCCCAATGGCCGTGCGGAAAGCAGCTTGGTGCGGGTTCGAATATCGGCACCGCGCTCGGCGGCGCTCATGGCGTTCAGGACCACGAGCCGGCTATCTTGGACCCAACAATCCGCATAGGTGAAGCCCCGCCAATAGGTCGGCTTCAGAATGTTTGCCGCAGGGTGCGGCCCAAACCTCACCGCCTTCGAGGCGTGAAGACGTTCGCGTTTGGCCAAGTGATCGTATAAAAACAGTCCGAGCCTCACCAACCAGGCTGGACGCTGCTCCTTTGAATGGGGCAGCACAAATTCCAGTGGCCAGATGATATGCGGCGCCATGGTGAGCAGACGCTCCCGCTCCATCAGCGCCTCGCGCACCAGGCGAAATTCATAATATTCTAAGTAGCGTAACCCACCATGCACGAGCTTGGTGCTGGCGGAAGACGTGTGGGCCGCAAGATCGTGCTGCTCAACAAGCAATACGGAAAGGCCGCGCCCCGCAGCATCGCGCGCGATGCCAGCACCATTAATGCCGCCACCGACAATCAACAGATCGACCGGATTTTCCTGATCGGAACCAAACATGACAACTCTATCGTCCCCTTAGTTGTTGTTAAGCAGTGTAAACAATCGCCAAAATGCTCGCAACTGAAGGCCGGTTATCGCGATATCGCGGCGGCGCGGGACTCGCTTCTTCGATTGAGAATATGGAATATGAGCGCCGACGCGTGGTGAACCTCGCGGCCAAACAGTGTGTTATGATTGCAATGAATGTTGATTTTTGCTCATGTTTTTCGCTCAGGCTCGCCAGGTGCCGCCTTTGGTGATGGCGATGGTGGTATAGACTTTGATGACCGGGCCGTTGACATCACCGGCCCCTGAGTTCCGGTTCACCTGATCGACGAATTTGAAACTTACGAACCTCCGAACGCGGTTTGAGCTTGCTACGCAGGGCGCACCGCGCTTTTATGGTGCTGAACGCTATGGGCCAACCCGTAAGATCCTCCCGCACTCCGAGGCGGTCAAATAATCGCCGCTACAATGGCGGCCTCCCAACCCTGTCACGACTCACGCAATAACGCCGCTGGAGTGGCTTGAGGCAAGAGGAACGGCTTGACCAAGACACCCAAATCAGAAAGGGACGCTTAGCATATGGCTGAGGCTGGGGTCGGGTTCGATCGTTCTGCAGGACGGAAAACCGAACGCAAGATCGCGTTCAAGCTCTTCGGCAATACGTTGCGCCGTGACTGCGGTGATCTGCATTTCTCCTTCGATAGCCGCATTGAGTAACAGGCGACCGCAAAGACGGTTGATGCGACGTGGAGCGCCACTAGTCGCACGATGGATGACCGGAAATGTTTCGGGATCGAACAAATCGACGTGTGTGCAGCCACCGGCGGCGAGCCGATGCAAGATATAGGGACCGATTTCGGCGAGCTCAAGCGAATTCAAATGATAGGAGGCAATGATACGCTGGCGGAGCTGATCGAGATTGGGACCGGCCAGCGTATGGCGGAACTCCGGTTGACCGAGGAGAACAACCTGCACCAGCGGTTTCGATCCATCCGACAGATTGGAGAGCAGTCGTAAAGCTTCGAGCGCTTGGACCGATAGTGCCTGCGCCTCGTCAATCACGATAATGGAGCGAAGGTCGCAAGCAAGATTGCTTCGCCAACGCTCGCGAATTCGACTTAGAAAGGCGACGTGGTCGTTACAGCGGTCGACACCAAATTCGGCGCCGATCAGACGGAGCAATGTCAGCCCATCGACCGCGGTGGTGGTGATCACGGCGGGTTTGTAGGTGGCGGGGTTGATGCGCGCGAGGGTGCGCTCCATTAGGGTGGTTTTACCCGCGCCAACTTCACCGGTGATCACCACGAAGCCATCGCCCTGGGCGAGGCCGAACATCAAATGCGCGATGGCCCGGTTATGCTCGCCGCTACCGAAAAAATACCGCTCATCCGGAGTAAGCCGGAAGGGCATCTCACGCAGATTAAAATAATCGAGAAGGAGATCCACTGGTCAGAATACCTTTTGAACGCCGAATGTAATACTTGTTTGGACACCGCTACCAGTTGTGACAACCGCATTGCTGAATCTATTAATTGATCTATTCGTGACAGCCAGTTGAAGCGTGAAATCGATTTGATGAGCCGTGCGATAACTTCCGGTGATCGCCCCGGCACATACGGGAATTTGGTTGGTGCATGACGACTGACCCGCGATAGGCTTGGTAATCGCGTTGTAATCGACATTAACCTGCATCTACCGACGATCTCTTTCGGTTTGAGAAAACTATCGAATGTTTCGATCGTATTTTCGCTTTACGATGACCTCGCTACTCAACCCTTGCCCCGGGTTGAGTAGGAGCATCCAATTCAAGAGATTATATTGGTGATTTCCAGTTAAAGTCCACGGTAAAATAAAACACTGTTGGGAAGCAACGCAGCTAATGGAGCAAGGCGTGCTCGCAATCGTTGTAATCTCAAAGGCCTAGCGCTGAAACCATATATTTCTTGGAAACGTTTTGTTTTCAATATTTAATATATTTATAGGAATTTTAGACCAATAATTGCCAAAAATTACCGAATTAGATATATACAAGAGATATTTGATTAAATAAAACGCATAAATACAACTCATTAATCAGATATTGTTGTATT
>NCBV01000082.1 GCA_002279355.1 Acidiphilium sp. 37-60-79 | reverse complement strand
CTCGACCGGCCAGACCAAAACCTATCATGAGCTGAAACGCCAACTCATCCGGGCCGAGGAAATCATGCACGACATGCGGGATGATGAGCAGATCATCTTCCCGAAATCCGGCCGGCCGCTGCGCTGCGGCCGGGCCATTTATTTCCGGCGGCCTGAGATGGCCGCCCGTGTGGGCGAGAATCGATTTGCTGGCAAAGCCGCCAATGCGGCTGAATAGGAGCGGATATGGGAGAGTGGTTCAACCAGGCGCGCTTTGATCTGAACGAACTTTCAACAAAGGGCCTGATCGAGTTTGTGAAAGAGCAGGTGGACAGCGCCCGTTTTTTAGCCGGGCGTGATTTCGCGCCCCGCCCACCCGAAGAACTACGCCGCGAGGCACGCGCGGATGTCGAGTGGCTTTTCAGAGACAAGGTGGCAGCGGTTGTTCTGAACGAAGCTGGACAAACCAGTGATGTCCTTCTTCGCGCATTGGATGCTGGCAAGTTCGAGACCGTGCTGTCTGGTCTCGACAAAGCCATTCACTACGGGTCAGAGCAAGAATTGCCCAACGCCGCAGCCCTCGCCGCGCCAGGGATCGAAGGGGGTCACCGGACGATTTGTTCAAAACTGCACGCTAAGCCGCCAAAGTGCGGGAATGTGAAGGAACATCTTGCGGCGGCTGGCTCTCTGTCTTTCGTGAGTAAAATCGATTGACCCAGGGCGTTACCTGAATCTGCACGCCGAGCCTGATGGCCGACGCGGCTTCAGCAGGCGCAGGACAGCGCCCGCTTAGCGCTGCCGTAGAGGCCCCAGACCATCAGGGCCTGAAGTAACGAAACACCCTGGGCTGTAGCATAAGCGGACAAAGTGGGAACGTTGACTGGTTGGGATCGAGGTTTTCTGCGGGTTTGAGCGGAGAGCGCGGTTCTGAGGCCAGGATCGCGCGATGACGGAAAACACCTGTTTTCCGTCGGTGGTCCGAGACCTGCCGAAAAATCCCGAATTTTGCGCCGAATCATCTACGGAAAACACCGTCGGAATGGCATGATGTACGGAAACCGTCTCGAAGGGGATTTCCGTACATGCTGATCGGTTACATGCGCGTCTCGACCGACAATGACCGACAGGTGCTCGACCTGCAGCGCGATGCCCTGCTCGGAGCCGGGGTCGATGAGCGGCATCTGTTCGAGGACCGTGCCGGCGGCAGCCGGCGCGATCGGCCGGGTCTCGCCGCGGCACTGGCCTATCTGAAATCGGACGATTGCCTCGTGGTCTGGAAGCTGGACCGGCTCGGCCGGTCGCTGCCGCATCTTCTGGAGACGGTGAACAGCCTCAGGGCTCGTGGCGTCGGCTTCCGGTCCCTGACCGAGCAGATGGACACTACGACGCCGCAGGGGGAATTCCTGTTTCATGTCTTTGGCGCTCTGGCACAGTTCGAGCGTTCGCTGATCCAGGAGCGGGTGCAGGCAGGTCTGGCGGCCGCCCGTCGCCGGGGTCGGCGGGGCGGCCGGCCGGTGGCGATCGACGCCGAGAAGCTGGCGGCAGTGATCACCGCGCTCGACACCGGCGCCACGAAATCGTCGGTCTGCCGTACTTTCGGCATTTCGCGGAGCACGCTGGTCGACTCTCTGGCCCGGATCGGCTGGTCTCCCGGCCTGAACAAACAGGAGGGAGGGACCAGTGGGTCATCGACGGATATTGACCGGGGAACAGATCGCGCAGCTGTTTGACCCGCCGACTGATCGCCGCGGGATGATCCGCCATTACACGCTGTCCGCTGCTGATCTTGCGGTGATCCGGCGCGGCCGCGGCGATCATCACCGTCTCGGTCTGGCTCTGATGCTCTGTTACCTGCGATATCCCGGCCGGCCGCTCCATGCCGGCGAGACACCCGATCCTGCCCTGGTCGCGTTCGTCGCCGCACAGGTCGACGTCTTGCCGGAGTATCTCGGTGCTTATCTGGGGGTGGATCAAAACCGGCGCCGGCATTCGGCGGCTTTGCAGGATCGTCTTGGGTTGCGGCCATGGGGGCCGCGGGTGGCGGCGGACCTTGCCGACTGGCTGCTGGCGCATGCGCTGGAAACCGACCGGCTGGTCGATCTTGCGGCTTTGGTCCTGGACGAGTGCCGCGGTCGCGGGATCCTTCTACCTCCCCCGGCGCGGCTCGAGCGGCTCTGCATCGAGGTTCGATACCGCGCGCGCCGGGAAATCGAGCGCCGGCTGACCGAGGGTCTGTCCGCCGATCAGCGGCATGGGCTGGATACGCTGACGGAACGGCGTCTGGACACCAGCCAGAGCTGGCTGGCATGGCTCCGCCAGATTCCGGAATCGGCAAAACCGGCATCCATGCTCGGGTTGATCGAGAGGTTGGAGCATATCCGGGCAATCGGCATCGATCCAGAGCGCGGTTACCGGATCAATCAGGCCCGGCTCGCCCAGCTCGTTCGCGAGGCCGGCCGAACCACAGTGCAGCATGTTGCCGGCTACGAGCGCCGGCGCCGGCATGCCGTGCTCACCGCGATCGCTCTCGACCTGTCGGCCCGCCTGACGGATCAGGCGATCAATCTGTTCGAGCGGCTGATCGGCGCGATGTTCCGCAAGGCGGAAGGCCGACATGCCCGGGCGTTCCAGGCCGAAGGCCGGGCGATCAACGAGAAGGTTCGGCTTTATGCGAGGATCGGCGCCGCCCTGATGGCCGCCCGCGCCGGCCAGGGCGATCCCTTCGCGGCGATCGACAAGGTGATACCCTGGGAGCGGTTCTGCTCGACCGTTGTTGAAGCCGAAACTCTGGTTCGTTCTGAGGATTTCGATCCTTACGAGGTGCTGAGCGACCATTATGCCGGCATTCGGCGCTGGGCGCCGGCGTTTCTGGCCGCTTTCGAGTTTCAGGGTGTTCCCGCCGCGGCGTCGTTGATGCGCGCGATCGCCATGCTGCGCGCCATGAACAGCGCGGGAGCGTCGACGCTGCCCAAGTCAGCGCCGACCGCCTTTGTCCGGCCGCGCTGGGCGCGTCATGTCCTCACGGCACGTGGCATCGACCGGCGTTACTACGAACTCTGCGTCCTGGCGGAATTGCGTCAGCGCCTTGCTGCGGGCGATGTCTGGGTTACCGGCAGTCGGCAATATCGGGCCTTCGAGGAGCGGCTGATCTCCAGAGAGACATTGCAGGTCCTGCAGAAAGAGTCCGGCATTCCGGTCGCCGTCGAGACCGACTTCGAGCGCTTCATCGCGACCAGGCGCACCTGGCTGGATGCGCGGCTGGCCGAGGTCGACGCCCGTGCCCGGGGCGGGCTGCTTCCCGATGTGACGATCGAGAAGGGCGTGCTGAGAATCACGCCG
>NCBV01000054.1 GCA_002279355.1 Acidiphilium sp. 37-60-79 | reverse complement strand
AAGTTTTTTATCTCTCGGGTTATTCAATGAGCCGCTTTACTAACAATGAAGTCGCCCTCCGGGGTCAGTCTCAGCGTAGCCGTGCGGGCTAGGATGGAAGGTCGTGCGCAGTTCATTTTCGCTTCTCGGTGGAATCGACAGGCAAGAATTTGAGGCCCAATCGAGCCTGCGCATAACGAAGGGAACCGACCACATGCCTCGGGGAGCCATCGGCGCCTGAGCCGTCGGATGTAGCGATCGGACGGAGCACGCGGGCGGGAGCGCTAGGCTGGTCGCTTCGGTGCATGGCTCGAGGTCAACTCGAGCCAATGTCGAGCCTACGACCACCTACCATCCGCTGACGTCCATCCCAATCGAGGCAAACCAGAAGTCGCCGAGATCTGCTGCCAAGAATGCAGGTTCAATAGAGTCCTGGCCGTCAACCATAACATCACCTCTCTCACCGCACGGATGGAATCGCGAACACATCCACGTCAAACCGTGTCCATTCTATCCACTGATCATTCTATTTGGGACGTCGGCTATTGGTCGTGCAGACTCGGAAACTAATTACGCGTTGGCTCAAAAGGCTCGCCTCCGATTTGATTTTTCGATTACTTTTATGGCCAAGGGCTGCCTCAGAGAGGCCTTGGCTTATCCTCAAAAGCGGTATAATAGCCAATCGCTCCGCTAGGACTGTTAGGATTTTTTCGTCGGTAACTTGAGTTGTGATTGGAAGGCAAAGTCGATTTTAAAATTGGAATGTTCTCGAAATAACGGGAGAACTTGATGCAGAGCGAGTTATGATTGGGGTAAAATGCGAGGCGGAGACCACTCCGTAATTCGAGAATCTAAATTGGTTATCCGCTCGACCATCAGTGGATGCCTGCTGCCATACTGCAACGCGCTGGCGAATACTACTGACAATTCCCACGGAGAAGAATATTGTCGGTGATTCGAAGTCGCCAGCGACGCTGCAAGCTAGAGATTATGATCTTATCGGCGGGCAGTAGCCGGTGTTACACCGTAATAATCATCAACGCGCCGACCGTAGAGCCCGTCAGACCAATCGGGGGTCGCGCTGGTGGCGAATGACGGCCCCTCTTTGAGACGATCAATGTCGATGTCGACGATATAGCCGTTCTGGCGATCATCGAACCGTAACGCATTCCAGGGCAGTGGATGATAATGCTCGCCCATTCCCAAGAACCCACCAAACGACATGATCGCGTAGTCGACCCGACCTGTGCGCTTATCAAGCATCACATCGTAGATTGATCCAATTGAATCGCCAGCACGATTATAAACGTTGGTTCCATTGACCTTGCTTGCGGCGATCAAGCTTGGTGTTTCGCTCAGCGACACGTCACGAGTAGTGTCGGTTCCGGGCGAACCAGCGTGGCCATTTCGTGCGATATTTGGGGTATTCATATCCGCTCTCCTTTGTTGATTGACACAATGCATTTCCTCAAGACAACCGGTATATTGCAAGCCAACTGCAATAATTCCATGCATAAATTATAAAACTTTTTAAATTGATATATAATATTATGCACCATCAAAATATGAATTTTGGATCAGTTTTGACGACGACGATCAATGAGCCGGACAGATGAAACTATGGCCACAAATCGGATTAATGGCTGGTCGGGACCTAAATATTCAACACTGATCAACAAGGAACCATAAAATGCGCGGAGCGAATGATCGTCAGATCAAAATAACGCACAAAAACACACCGGCCGGGGGTTGGGGCTCAGTTCGGTCGCTCGCAAATATTTTGCGGCGTGAGGGCGTGGCGCTTGATGGTCCGCGCACGCTGACGGCGCAAAATAAGCCTAATGGATTTGCCTGCGTGAGTTGCGCTTGGCCGAAGCCAGCCCAGCCACATTTGTTTGAATATTGCGAGAACGGCGCCAAGGCGACCGCCTGGGAGATCACCAAACACCGCATTACCCCAGCATTTTTCGCAGCCCACGGCGTTGCCGAACTGCGCGGTTGGGCGGACCATGATCTTGAACAGCAAGGGCGCCTGACTGAACCTATGCGATGGGATGCCGCGAGTGACAAGTATCAACCAGTCTCATGGCAGTCGGCATTCGAGGAGATAGGACGCGAACTGCGCACGATGGAGCCGAACCAGACCATTTGGTATGCTTCAGGCCGGGCATCGCTAGAAGCTGCGTTCATGTGGGCGCTGGCCGCTCGGCTGTATGGCACCAATAATCTGCCCGATAGCTCGAACATGTGCCACGAGAGTTCATCGGTCGGATTAAAGGAAAGTATTGGTGTGCCGGTTGGCACCACCGTGCTAGATGATATGGAGCACACTGATTGTATTCTATATTTTGGACAAAATCCGGGTACTAACTCGCCGCGCGCGCTCCATCCGCTGCAGGCCGCGCACAAGCGTGGGGTGCCGATCATTACCTTTAATCCGATCCGTGAGCCGGGGCTTGAATATTTTAGCAATCCGCAATCGCCTATCGATATGCTGGTGAAGGCACCCACACCGATCAGTTCGCGTTATCATCAGGTCAAACTTGGCGGTGATATCGCCGCGATTATGGGCATCATTAAGGCGCTGATTGCATCCGACGATGGCGCCGCAAAAACCGGTGGTGCCGCCGTCCTGGATCATGCCTTCATCGCTGACCATACCAGTGGATTTGACCGCCTTGCCGAGCATGCGCGCACGATTGCGTGGTCGGCGCTCGAAACCCGATCAGGTCTCAGCCAGACAATAATGGAAGCGACTGCCGCGATCTATGCGAAATCGCACAGCGTCATTGCGGTTTATGGTATGGGTATTACCCAGCATCGCGCCGGCGTCGAGGCGGTGCAGATGATCGTAAATTTGCTTTTGCTGCGGGGGAATATTGGCAAACGAGGTGCCGGTATTTGCCCAGTTCGAGGCCATTCCAATGTACAGGGTCAGCGCACTGTAGGAATCAGCGAAAAGCCCGCCTTGGTGCCGCTTGATAAATTTGCCAAGCGCTATGGCTTCGAGCCACCGCGCGAGGTCGGATTGAACACGGTGGATGCGTGCGAAGCAATTTTGTCCCACCGGATAAGGGCGTTTCTGATGCTCGGCGGCAATTTTGTGCGCGCGGTGCCCGAGCGTGAGGCCATCGAGATGGCGTGGAGTCGGCTCCGGCTGACCGTAAATATCGCGACCAAGCTCAATCGCAGCCATCTGGTGCACGGCGAGATTTCCTATATTTTGCCTTGTATCGGCCGGATCGAGATCGACCGACAAGTGAGCGGTAGTCAAGCGGTATCAATCGAAGATAGTACGTCCTGTATCCACGGCTCGCGCGGCGTCCGTCGGCCGGCGAGCTCACATTTACGATCCGAGCCGGCCATTGTTGCCGGTATTGCGAATGCGACACTCGATGCCAATCCAAAGATTGACTGGGATGGATGGGTCGACAATTACGCGCGGATTAGAGCCGAGATCGGCGCGATTTACCCAGATTTTGCCGATATGGAAACGCGGATGTGGCAGCCCGGCGGGTTCCGGCGCAACATCCCGGCCAGCGATCGGGTTTGGAACACGGACACCGGCCGCGCTAACTTTATTAATCCTCAATCCGTCGAAGAAGACCTCGATACAGCCAAAGGCGATCGAGATATACTGACAATGATGACGATACGCAGCAATGACCAATTCAACACGACAATCTATGGCTATGACGATCGCTTTCGCGGCATAAAAGGCACGCGCATGGTGGTGCTGATGAATCGCGATGACATGGCCCGGCTCGATCTTGACGAGGGCATTGAAGTTGCGCTTGCCACGGCGACAGAGGATGGCGTTTCGCGTCGGATGAGTGGATTTCGTGTTACCGGCTACGATATTCCGAGCGGCTGTGTCGCCACCTATTACCCTGAAACCAATGCGCTCATTCCGTTATGGCACTATGCAAGCCGTAGCAAGGTGCCAGCCGCCAAATCAATACCTATACGCATTGTGCGCATCGTATAATCGAGGGGGCGGGCGAAATCGCTCGACCATCGTCGATCGACCAGACAATCGTCAGCTCATCTCGCGAGGATTGAACTGTATGTGGACGACCGTGCGTAACAAGCTCACCACGCGTTGTTAGGACGCCATCGGTGCGTATCGCTTATGCCCGATCACATCATAGCGATCGAGCATCATCACCTTATCCCATGCTACAATGAAGTCCTTGACGAAGCGCGGATGACCATCGCTTCCGGCGTATACATCGGCGATGGCACGTAATTGGGCGTTTGAACCGAAGACGAGGTCATTGCGGGTTGCGCTGAACTTCGGTTTGCCGGTTTCGCGCTCTTTGAGAGCAAAGCTCATGCCCGCGTCGTCAGCCTTTTCCCAAACCAAGTCGCTGTCGGTGAGATTGATGAAAAAATCGTTGGTCAGCACGCCAACTCTGTCGGTAAAGACGCCATGATCCGACCCATCATGATTGACGTTCAACACACGCAGGCCGCCGGTCAGGACTGTCCATTCGGGCGCAGTCAGCTTCATCAGGTTAGCTTTGTCGAGGAAAAATTCCTCCGGCGCCGAGCCCAGCGAAATCTGCTTGAAGTTTTCATCGACGTAATTGCGAAAGCCATCAACGATCGGCTTCAACCATTCGAACATTTCAACATCGGTGAGCGTCTGCGTGGTATCGACCCGACCCGGCGTGAACGGAACGCTCGCTTGGACACCGGAATCTCGCGCTGCCTTCTCGACACCGGTACATCCGCCTAAGACGATCAGATCTGCGAGCGAGATCTTTTTACCGTCGGCCTGTTTGCCATTAAAGTCGGACATGACCTGGCGCAATTTTTCGATCACGGGCGCCGCCCGACGATTGACCACCCAGTCTTTCTGCGGTGCGAGTGCAAGCCGCCCCCCGTTCGCCCCACCGCGCTTATCACTGTCGCGATACGTGGTCGCTGCGGAGAAGGCGGTGAAGGCCAGATCCGATACTGAAAGGCCGGTCTCGATGATTGCCTGTTTCAACTGGGCAATCTCTGCTTCACCGACTAACGCATAATCGCGCTCGGGGAGAGGGTCCTGCCATAGCAGACCGTCCTCGATGGTCGCTTCCGGGCCCAGGTAGCGATGCTTCGGCCCCATGTCGCGATGGGTGAGTTTGTACCATGCTTTGGAAAACGCCTGGGTGAATGCATCGAAATCCGCCAGAAATTTCTCGCACACCTTACGATAATCCGGATCCACTTTAAGTGCGATGTCGCTTGTCATCATCATGAGATCGTTCATCCGACCTTCAATATGGGCGTCGCGTGTCTTTGGCGCGTTCGGGTCTATCGGCTTCCATTGCAGCGCACCGGCAGGGCTCCTGGTCTGCTCCCATTCGAACTTAAATAGGTTTTCGAGGTAGCTATTATCCCACTGCGTCGGGTTTGGCGTCCAACTGCCCTCAATCCCGTTCGTCATCGCGTATTGTGCAAAACCGGGACCTTTGGGATTGTGCCAACCAAGACCCATCGCTTCCATCGGCGCAATTTCGGGCGGTGGCCCGACCTCTTTGGCAGAAACCATCCCATGACTCTTGCCGAAGGCGTGGCCGCCCGCGATCAGGGCCACCGTTTCTTCGTCATTCATTGCCATGCGGGTGAAGGTGATACGAATATCGCGCGCCGACCCGAGTGGGTCTCCACTTGCGTAAGGTCCTTCCGGATTGACATAGATCAGCGCTTGGTGCGAGGCGGCCAGCGGATTTTCGAGATCGTAATCCGCATCACCGTTTTTGCCGCGCCACCGCTTGTCACGTGTAACCATACTGTCGAAACTGCCCACATTTTTGGGGTCCCAGATTTCGGGGCCCCAATATGTCGCATTGTCCGCCTCCCACGCGTCGAGCCGTCCGCCGCCAAAGCCGTAGGTGGGCAAGCCCATGATCTCGAGGGCGCAATTACCAGTTAACACCATAAGATCAGCCCAGGACAGAGCATTGCCGTATTTATGTTTGATGGGCTGCAGTAGGCGCCGCGACTTATCGGTATTGCCGTTGTCCCACCAACTGCTGATCGGTGCGAAGCGCTGCATCGCCGTCCCAGCACCACCTCGCCCGTCCGCAATCCGGTATGTGCCCGCCGCGTGCCACGCCATTCGGATCATCTGGGGGCCATAATTATTGTAGTCCGACGGCCACCATGCCACCGATGTGGTTAAGAATTTTTTAATGTCTTGCTTGAGCGCTTGAAAGTCGAGCTGGGCGAACGCTGCGGCATAGTCGAAATTCGGGCCCAGCGGATCGGCCGACAGGCCATTTTGATGGAGCAGTTCGACCCTCAGACGATCAGGGTACCAATTTTCCAGCGTTGGAGGGGTTCCAAACGTACCGCCAACCCGATCGCCCCCGAACGGACATTTGCCGCTCATTTCGTGGGTTGTGGTAAAAGTCTTGTCTTCCGCAATCTTGTCCATCGAAATCTCCTTGCACGAATTCAATGAGTGCCGAGCGGATCAGAATGCTGAACCGTCTGATCGTGCTGGACTGGGACGTAATGGGGGAGTCAGCACTCTACAACCCTTCTTCCATGCGTTTGAGCACTTGAAGCGGCTTGGCATGCTGAATATTTAATATAGGCACGGCAAAGATTCCTAAAGCGGGCTCGGGCAGACCCATGCAACGGTATTTTTGGCGATCTCTGAGGATATCTCGTCACGCTGACCAAATGATTGTGACGTATCGGCTGCATGGGACAGGCCGTGCCAGCAAGCGGTCCGGGACACAATGCGATCACGTCGTTAATTTCTCTTACAGTGTGGCGGGCTTATCGATCGGAAAAATACGACCTGTGACCAGCTTTATTAACGGCACGTCAATGTGAATCGAGACAGACATGAAAATCAAATGGCTTGATACACCGCAAAAACATGATTATCCGGCGGCTGAGACTTATCTCAGTTTGACCATGGATGACATGGCGGCCAAAGCGGCTTCGGATGAATTGAAGCACGCCAAAATGACCTCCTTTGCCGCAAAAGATATTTTTCGGGCATCGGAGCTATCGCTCCTAGGGGTCAGCAACAGCCATGTGGAACAAGATCAGGCTCGGATTATTCGAGGAGAAAAACTGTCTCCCCTATTACTGTATAGGGATAAGAAAAACGGCAAGCTGATCATCGCGGATGGCTATCACCGGCTCTGCGCTGTTTATAAGTTTGACGAGGATGCCATGATACCGTGTAAAATTGTTTAGGATAGCGCGATGAAGGCCAGTGCAGCGGGAGACACCCGGTCAGCGTTCGTCGCGCACATGCTGCACGCGACTGCGCCACCAGACTTCCTAGAAGCCGCCCATGAATGGCGACGAATTTTCTCCGAAGCCTGGGGCACTTTCCTGCTTGTTGTTGTCGCGTCCGGCGCTGTTGTCGTTGGCTCGATGAGTGGCGGTGCCGTCACGCTGGAAATGGCGGTCGTTGCGCCCGGCATCATGGTCATGGCAATCATCTACTTCATGGGAGCCGTCGGCGGCGCTCATCTCAATCCGGCAGTGACGTTGGCATTTGCGGTTCGTGGTAATTTTCCCTGGAACCGAGTGCCAGGATACATCATCGCGCAATTCATCGGTGGCATCGCAGCCTCATGTTTCCTTCGCGCGATGTTTGGTAATGTGGCGCGGCTTGGCGCGACGATCCCTGGGCCGGGGGTGAGCGAACTCCAGGCTCTGATCATTGAAATATTGCTAACCACCGGTCTCGTCAGCACCATTCTCGGCACCGCTTCCGGAGCGCGCAACATCGGCTCAAATGGGGCCCTCGCCATTGGGGGCTATATTGCCTTGGCCGGGCTCTGGGCCGCCCCAATTAGCGGCGCGTCGATGAATCCGGTCCGATCATTCGCGCCGGATTTGGTGCGGGGCAATATCCATACTGCTTGGATTTACGTTGTTGGCCCCGTGATCGGCGCCATGATTGCTGTCGGCTTCGAATGGATTCTCAAAGGCAAGCCGAGCCAAGCCGGCACGATGGCTGCCGAGGGCGGTCTCGAATAGGCCCAGATCGCTAGTGTCCACTCTGATTCCGCAATCCAACGGATTTCAGAATTGGGACACTAGACACTCGTTTTGTGCCCGCTCCCAAGAATAATTTCGCTGGGGACACCGTTCGACGGCTGAGCACAACACCAGTTTTGTGCGCCTGCGTGTGTCACAAGCGTGTGTCACATCAGCGGGACGACAACAATTTAGTGGTTTATTTTCAGTAGATTGCAGTGTTTGGCGTCCCGTAGGGGA
>NCBV01000053.1 GCA_002279355.1 Acidiphilium sp. 37-60-79 | reverse complement strand
ATTACTGCCATTTAGGTAGACGTCGGCTATATCCCAGCCTACGTGAATAAGATAAAGTTTTCCTTCACGATAGTCAAAAATAGGGCTAATAACAGCATTTTTGTTATCTTGCCGGACTTCTCTAAATCCACCATATCCCATGTCAGTGAGTTCTGATGGGCCCAAATCTGGCCTTGCGCGCAAAACTTCGGCTGGCGACATACCAAATTTTACGTCGCCAATTCCGACAAAAGGCACTATATCCCACATCATATCGCTTTCCGGATTTACTCAGTTTATCTGCCCATGCGTGCGCTTGCAGTCAAGGCAGTCCTGCGAGTGTTTCGGGCCTGTCTTGTGATTCTTGTTGTTGGGGTATTTTTTTCAGATATCTTGAATTATGCATCAAGTACTGATGTGACCCCGATCTTGCTTGTGTTAAAATATAGCAATGACCTATCGTGACATTGATCCGCAAATAGACCGCTGGGTGGAACGCCATCGCCTGAGCCTTTCTACTTCATGGCAAGGGGCGGAGGTACGCAATGTCTATGTCTCCAGCGTAGCCGGAGAATGCTTTCAAATTTGGATTGACGTTCCCTCTGATGGTCATGTTTGGATTCATGCGGCAGGCGTTGAAAGCCGGCGTGACGATCATCCACCAGAAGATTGGTTTGTATCCGTCAACGCCTTTGACGAGGCGCTTGAAGAGGTATTCCAGGCCGTCACCGCATGGATGCTCCCGTCCAAACGGCATTTTCCGGACTGACAACAGGCCAAATGAGGAAAGAAATGGTCAGAGCTCTCGCAGAAGACCTTATGGCAGCAAGCGTAGGATGGGTGAGCGCAGCGCTACCCATCGCTTCGAGGCTTGGAGCAAGGGGCATGTCCGAGCATAAGGCGGGTGCTTCTTCGCACCCCACCGCCTTCGCGCACTTTTTCTCCACTTCGCTTTTGGGAACCATCGACTCCGCCATTTTGGACGGTTCGCTATAGTCCCCAAATCCCCCAACCGTGTAACCCGGCCGCGCAGGTGCCTGCGGCGGCATCTTCCCCCATCACATTGCAATCATGGCTGCCGATCACCAAATCGATCCTATCGATAGGAGCGAAAAAATGTCCAATGATCGTCCAACGCGTCGATTATTCTGGATCGGCGGTCTCGCTTTAGTCGGCCTCACCGCCGCTACAGGCGCGGCGCAGGCCCAAGGCGTTTCGCTCAATTTCAGCTTCGGCTCCCCCGGCTACAATGTCGGGTTTTGGGCACCACCACCTTATTATCGGCGCTACTATTCGCCGCCACTCTACGCGCAATATCTGATGTGGTATTATTATCCTTCACAATATTATCACTATTATTACGCCCCACCGCCGCCGCCGCCGCCCGGTATTCCGCGCCCGCCGCGCCCACCCTTTGGTGCGCCACGCCCGCCGCCCCCCGGCGAATTTTTCCCCGGCCTGCGACTCCAGCGCCCCGGTCGCTATCCCGGCGCGCCGCATCCCCGCCCCGGCGGCCCCATCCCCCATTGGCGCCAATCTTTCGCGCCCCCCGAATCTTTCGCGCGCCCCGGTGGACCAAGGGACCACCCGCAAGGGTATCGACCCCAAGGCGGGCGACCGGAAGCTGGCCCCCATCATGGCCGACCAGGCGGCCCGCCCCATCAATAACCCACCACCCCCACCATCTTGCCCAATCCCTCCGCCTCTGCTACCTCCGCCCATCACCACGGCTCGGCCCCTCCGCCGCGCCGTGTTCTATTTTGGCCCTTCTTCTCACTCTGACAACAAACGAGATCCATCATGGCTGTTCCGAAACGAAAAACCTCCCCGTCCCGTCGCGGCATGCGGCGCAGCCATCAGGCGCTCACCCCGCAAGCCCACGCCGAATGCGCCAATTGCGGCGAACTGAAGCGCCCGCATCACGTTTGCGCCCATTGCGGTCATTATGACAGCCGCGAAGTGGTCGAAGCTGGCAAATCCCTTAAAGGCGCGGTTCGGATCTGACCGTACCACCCCGATCGGTGCTTGGAATTTCCCGTGTCGGATAACATCCCGGCCCCCGCCGCGCTGGAGCCAGGAACCTATTTGCTCGCCGTCGATGCCATGGGCGGCGATTTTGCCCCCGACAGCGTCATTGACGGGCTGAACATCGCCGCCGAGCGTCATCCAACCGCTAAATTCCTGATTTTCGGCATCGAATCCGCGCTCGCCGAGCCGCTGCGCCGCGCCAAGCGGTTGCAGGGCAGGGTGGTCATCCGCCCGACCAGCGAGCGCATTGCCGATGATCTGAAACCCACCGCCGCTTTGCGCCTGCGCGATGCCTCCATGCGTCGCGCCATCGAGTCGGTCGCGGCCGGCGAAGCCGCCGGGGTCATTTCCGCGGGCAATACCGGCGCCTTGCTTGCCCTCACCAAAATCATCTTGAAAACCATGAGCGGGATCGATCGGCCGGCCATGGCCGCCATCGGCCCGTCCGCCCGTGGCGACGTAGTCATGCTCGATCTCGGCGCCAACATGGCGTGCGATGCCCGTAACCTGATCGAATTCGCCGTCATGGGCGAGGCGTTCGCCCGCACCGTGCTCGGCCTGCCCGCGCCCACGATCGGCCTGCTCAATGTTGGCTCGGAGGAAATGAAGGGCGATGAAATGCGCAAACGCGCCGCCGAAGCCCTCCGCGCCAGCCCCATCGGCAGCCAATTTCACGGCTTCGTCGAAGGCCATGACATCGCAGCGGGCACCGTCGATGTCATCGTCACCGATGGCTTCACCGGCAATATCGCCCTGAAAACCGGGGAAGGGGCGTTAAAACTGGTCGCCGACCTGCTCAAACGGGTCTTCACCGCCTCAATCGCCGCCAAACTCGCCTATATCCTCGCCCGCCCCGGCCTGAACCGCCTGCGCGAATGGCTCGATCCACGCCGCTATAACGGCGCCGTGCTGCTCGGCCTCAATGGCGTGGTGGTCAAATCCCACGGCGGCACCGATGCCGAGGGGTTTGCACACGCCGTCGATGTCGCAATGGATATGATCGTCAACCGCTTCAATGAACGCATCCGCGATGGTCTGCGCCAGCACGCCAACCGCGAAACCCTGGCCGAACATGCCGAGGCCGTCAGCCGTCCCGAAATCGCAGCAGGATAATCATGCGCCGCTCTCTCTTCGCCGGTATCGGCGGCTATCTCCCGGCCCGCTCGCTCACCAACGACCAACTCGCCGCCGAATACCAACTCGAGACCTCCGACGAATGGATCCGCGAGCGCACCGGCATTGAGCGCCGCCACATCGCCAACGCGGAGGAAACCGCCGCCTTCATGGGCGCGCACGCCGCCCGCCGCGCCCTCGCCATGGCCGGTATCGATGCCACCCGGATCGATTGCATCATCGTCGCCACCTCCACCCCGGATCAAGCCTTCCCCGCCACCGCCGTCACCATCCAAGCCGCGCTCGGTATCACCCAGGGCTTCGCGTTCGATCTCTCCGCCGCCTGCTCCGGCTTCGTCTATGCCCTCTCAGTGGCCGATGCGATGATCCGCACCGGCCAAGTCCAAGCCGCCTTGGTCATCGGCACCGAAATCTATTCGCGCATTCTCAACTGGCAGGATCGCGGCACCTGCGTCCTGTTCGGCGATGGCGCGGGCGCAGCCCTCCTGCTCGCAGATGAGCAACCGGACGACGCGCCCCCCATCGGCGTGCTCTCCACCCATCTGCATGCCGATGGCCGCTATGGCGATATTCTCTATATCGACGGCGCAACGGGCCAAAATGATAAACCGCAACATCTGGTGATGAATGGCCGCGAAGTCTTCCGCCACGCGGTCGGCAAACTCGCTGGCGCGGTCGAGGAAGCCCTCAAAGCCAACCACCTCACCACCGCCGATATCGATTGGCTGGTCCCCCATCAAGCCAATCGCCGCATCATCGATGCGATGGGCAAACGCCTGAATCTAAATGATAACCAAGTGGTCGTGACGGTCGATCATCACGCCAATACCTCCGCCGCCTCCATCCCCCTGGCCCTCGCCGAAGCCATCAATGATGGCCGGATCAAACCCGGCCATCTGGTGCTGATCGAGGCCCTGGGCGGCGGTCTCACCTGGGGTTCCGCGCTCATCCGCCTCTGATTATCGTCATGCCCCGCGAATCGAAGAGTTGACCGGCGTAAAAATCTTGGTAATCTTGCAAAATGAACACCTTGACCCGCGTGGCCCTGGCCGAATCGATCTACAGCGCCGTCGGCCTGTCGCGTAACGAATCCGCCGATCTGCTGGAATCCGCCTTGGACCGCATTCGCCGCTCGTTGGCCGTCGGCGAAACCGTCAAAATCACCGGCTTCGGCACGTTTTCGGTGCGCCAAAAAGGCCGCCGCATCGGCCGCAATCCGAAAACCGGCATCGAAGTGCCGATCTTACCCCGCCGCGTGCTCACCTTCCGCCCCAGCCACATCTTGCGCGATGCCGTCGATGCCGGCACCGCCCCCACCAAGCCGCACGCCTCGTGACCAGCAGCCTCCCCAACCAGGAGGTCACGCCCGCCCGTGCGCGCAAATCCGCCGAAACCTATCGCACCATCAGCGAAGTCGCGGACGATCTGCACGTCCCCCAACACGTGCTGCGCTTCTGGGAAACCAAATTCCCCCGCATCAAGCCGCTGAAGCGCGGCGGTGGCCGGCGCTATTACCGACCCGATGACATTCTGCTCCTCCGCCGCATCGCGGATTTACTGTATAATCAAGGCTATACCATAAAAGGCGTACAACGTCTGCTCAAAGAAGGCGGCGGCGCCCTGCATGATTTCATCCCGCCCGCCTCGCCCGAAGAGCGCGCCGCAGCCGCAGCCGAGCGCGGTGAACAGAGCGATCTGCTCGCACCGCTCACCCCAGACCTGCCGCCCACCGCCCCGCGCCTCCCCAAAACCAACCATAACCAAGCGCGTGACGCCGAACTACACCGCCTGCGTGCCGCGCTGCGCGAAGCCCTGGCCGCGCTGGAAACCTTGCGAGACCAGTTAGGCTAGCCGCACCGGTTGCCTCCGCGCCCCAGCATTGCTAGACCCCATTTCGTCGGAGCGTAGCGCAGCCTGGTAGCGCATCAGTCTGGGGGACTGGGGGTCGTGGGTTCGAATCCCGCCGCTCCGACCATTTTTTCGCTCCATTCTTGCACGCAGCCGTGTCCAACCGGCACGATCTTGCACTGCGTCATTAATTATTCTACATATTATCATATAATTGACGCAGGCTCGCATGACATCCGACGTACCGCTCTCCACCGCGTCCATCGACCGCCCACCCGCATGGTCACAATTCGACAATTCCTGGTATGTCGCCCGCTATCCCGAGAGCAAAATCTCCTGCAAAATCTCCGGTGACAGCCTGCCCGATTTTTTCGCCCACCAAGGCAGCCGCCTCGGCCACAGCCCCAATATGGTGTTCGACGAACGCTTCTACCGCGCCACCTACCCCGACATCGCCGCCCTGATCTCCGGCGCAAAACTCGCCTCCGGCTTCCAACATTTCGGCAGCACCGGCCGTGGTGATCGCAATCCCCACCCGTTATTCAACGTCCATCTCTATCTCTCGCGCAGCCCCGAACTCACCCCCGATTTTCTCGCCGCCGAACGCTGCCACGATCTCTACGATCACTATCTCACCGTCGGCCAATTCCAGAACCGCATCGCCCACCCACTGTTCGACCCCGTCTTCTATCGCATTGCCGCCCTCGAAGCCGGCTGCGACCCCGCCGAGCTCAATCGCCTCGGCCCCTTCACCCACTACCTCACCCGACTGCATCACGGCGCCACTGAACTCGCCACCACCCCCTATTTCGACCCCATTTGGTATCGCGCCCGCTACCCCGATGCCGCCGCCCAAATCGCCGCTGGCGCCTATCTCGGCGCGCTCGATCACTATCTCCGCCACGACCATTCCGGTGCGTTCGATCCCCGCCCCGAATTCTCCGAGCATTACTATCTCGATACCTACCCCGACGTCGCCGACGCCGTCGCCAACGCCGCCTTCCGCTCCGGCTACGCCCATTTCCTCCTCCACGGCGCCGAAGAAGCCCGCCGCCCCCGCGCCGATATCGATCTCGCCTACTACCAATCCGCCCACCCCTCGGTCGCCGCCGCCCTCGCCGACGCCGCCCACCCGCACGCCTACGCCTATCTCTGCACCACCGGCCGCACCGAATCCCTCGCCCACGCGCCGCCCCCGCCCGAACCCGAAATCCTCGAACCCGCCACCCGCCTGCTGTTCCAGCGCCAAGCCGCCGCCGCCCTGCCGCTGTTCGCCCGCCATCGGCTCGATTTCACCGCCAAATCAGCCCCCTCCGTCGCCATCGTCATGATCCTGTTCAACAAATTCGACCTGACGCTCCAGGCCCTCGCCTCCCTGCGTGACAATTTCCCCGCCGACATCCAACTCATCATCATCGACAACGCCTCCACCGACCAAACCGCCCGCCTCGAACGCTTCGTCACCGGCGCCACCATCATCCACAGCCCGGAAAATCTCGGCTTCCTGCGCGCCTGCAACCTCGCCCTCGAGCACGTCACCGCCCCGGCCTTGCTCTATCTGAACAACGACATCACCCTCGGCCACGCCGCGCTGTTCCGCGCCCTGGCCCGCCTCGCGAGCGCCCCCGACATCGGCGCCGTCGGTGGCAAAATCATGCGCACCCACGCCCGCCTGCAAGAAGCCGGCTCGATCATCTGGGACGATGGCCGCACCGATGGCTATCTGCGCGACGCCTCGCCCCTCGCCCCCGAAGCCAATTTCGTCCGTGACGTCGATTATTGCTCCGGCGTCTTCCTGCTCTGCCGCACCGAGCTCGTCCGCCGCCTCGGCGGCTTCGATCCCGCCTTCGCCCCCGCCTACTACGAAGAAGCCGATCTCTGCGTGCGCATGCATAATCTCGGCTACCGCATCGTCTACGACCCGTCCGTCGTCATTCAACATCTCGAATTCGGCAGCGCCGCCGGCTCCGAAGCCTCCATGGAACTCATGCGCCGAGGCCGCCGCAAATTCCGCGCCAAACACGCCGACTACCTCGCCACCAAACACCCCCAATCCCTCGCCAACCAAATCCTCGCCCGCACCCCCAGCCGCGCCAAACGCATCCTCTACCTCGAAGACACCGTCCCCGTCCGCCGCCTCGGCTCGGGCTTCGTCCGCGCGAACGACGTCGCCTGCGCCATCGCCGCCGCCGGCTACGCCCTCACCATCCTGCCGATCAACGGCACATCGCTCGACATCATCTCCCTCCTGTCCGACCTGCCGGACACCGTCGAAATCCTCTACGACCGCACCATCAACGACCTCGCCACCCTCCTCGCCGAACGCCCCAATTTCTTCGACCTCATCTGGGTCTCACGCACCCATAATCTCGATCGCACCCTCCCCATCTTCCAAGCCGCCGGGCTCGATCCCGCCCGCACCCCCATCATCCTCGACACCGAAGCCATCGAAGCACTCCGCCTCCAAGCCGCTTCCACGCTCAACACCCCCGACTCCCCGCCCCCCGACTCCCCGCCTTTCGACCTCGCCGCCGCCCTCGCCCGCGAATTCACCAACGCTTCCCTCTGCACCCACATCACCGCCGTCAACCAAGCCGAAGTTTCGCGCCTCAATAGTCTCGGCCTGCACCAATGCTCCGTCCTCGGCACCATCCGCGAACCAGCCCCCACCCCCCGCCACTTCACCGCCCGCGACGGCCTGCTCTTCATCGCCTCAATCCACCAAATCGACAGCCCCAACTATGACAGCCTCCATTGGTACGTCACCGAAATCCTCCCCCGCCTGATCACCCGCCTGATCGACCCACCCAAACTCACCGTGATCGGCTACACCGCCCCCGGCATCGACCTCACCCCCTTCGCCAGCCGCCACGTCGTGCTCCGTGGCGCCGTCGATGACACCACCGACGCCTACAACACCCACCGCCTGTTCATCGCCCCCACCCGCTACGCCGCCGGCACCCCCTACAAAATCTACGAAACCGCCGCCCTCGGCCTCCCCGCAATCGCCACCTCCCTCCTCCGCGACCAACTCGGCTGGACCGAAACCATCGAACTCACCACCGCCCCGATCAACGACCCCGACGCCTTCGCCGCCGCCATCGCGCTCCTCTACCAATCCGAATCCCGCTGGACCGCCCAACGCGAAGCCGCCCTCCGCCGCCTCGAAGCCGAAAATTCCCCCGCCCCCTTCAACAACACCGTCCAATCCATCCTCGCCCATTCTTTCGCACCGCAA
>NCBV01000052.1 GCA_002279355.1 Acidiphilium sp. 37-60-79 | reverse complement strand
TACTCAGCAAAACTCCGCTGCATCCAGGGGAATCCTCTCTGTCAAACCCAATGAATCATACCGAAAACGTATCGTAAAGGGTTTTTCAGAGTTTCCTTAAAGGCGGAGCCTTTAAAATCCATTCGTTTTAGGCAAGGGGAGGGCGACACAGGCCAGATCGGCTTAACCACCGAGCCAGCGCCCTCCCCTTGCCTAAAACTAGCGGGTTCTAAGGGCTGAGCCCTTAGCGGGGTCCAGGGGCAGAGCCCCTGGCCTTCTTGACTTAACCCATCCCACCCCATCACCCGCGCACGACAAAAAGCGCGGCGTTGCGGCCGCGCTTCGTCGAACCCAGCAATCAGTCGTAGATCAGAAGCCTTCGCGTTCGATCCGCTTGCGCTCCATCTTGCGGGCGCGGCGCACGGCTTCGGCGGCTTCACGAGCGCGACGCTCGGACGGTTTCTCGTAATGGCGGCGCAACTTCATTTCGCGGAACACGCCTTCACGCTGAAGCTTCTTTTTCAGCGCCTTCAGCGCCTGATCGACATTGTTGTCACGAACGAGAACTTGCACTTGGCCCGACACTCCGTTGCTGGTGAAGTAGAAAAAGGGTGATAGACGATTGATAAAAAACAAGAAAAAGCCGCGCCATGGCAAGCGCAGCCGACGAACGGGCCGATCTGGATTCGGCTCATGCGCAGCGGTATACCAAAAATCCCAGCTTTGCCAACCTCAACGCCTCGAAATTCAGCCGATTTCGCGCAGGGCCAGTTTGCGAAACGCGCCAACTGCGCCATTTGTGCATCATGGCGATCCTCAAACTGGCCCGCATGGGCCACCCCGTTCTGCTCACCCGCGCCGATCCGGTGGCCGACCCCACCGCGCCGGAAATCCGCCGCCTGCTCGCCGATATGATCGAAACCCTCGACGATGCCGGCGGCGTCGGCCTCGCCGCACCGCAGGTTCACGTGCCCCTCCGCCTGTTCATCTATAAAGTGCCGGAACGCCGGGTCTCAACCATCGAAGGCGATGAGCCCCGCGGCCTCAGCGCCGTCATCAACCCCCAACTCACCCTGCTCGACGGCGATCCGATCGAAGATTGGGAAGGCTGCCTCTCCATTCCCGGCATGACCGCGCTGATCCCCCGCGCCGCGCGCCTCATCCTCACCGGCACCGATGCCAGCGGTGCCAAATTCACCCGCCAAGCCGCCGGCTTCCACGCCCGCGTCATCCAGCACGAGGCCGACCATCTCGACGGCATCCTCTACCCCACCCGCATGACCGACCTGCGCATGATCGGCTTTACCGACGAAATCACCAAATTCCGCGAGGATATCCTGGCGGTCCACCACAATCCCACACTTTGAACCCGACCCAGCCCCGGAGATCGAACCGATGAACCCGTGCGACACCATGCTGGCGGACGACGAAGCGATCATCCGCGCCCTGCTGAACGAAGTGCCGTTCGACGGCTGGACCCGCACCGCCCTGCGCCGCGCCCTCGCCGCCTGCAACCGCGACCCCGACGATGCCGCCTTCCTCTTCCCCGGCGGCGCCGCCGACATGATCGAAGCCTGGGCCTGCCTCGCCGATCGCGACATGGAGGCCGCAGCCCTCGCCGCCGACCTCGCCGCCTACCGCACCCCCGCCCGCGTCCGCGCCATCATCTCGCTCCGCTTCGAACAAAACCGCCCGCACCGCGAAGCCATCAGCCGCGCCATCGCCGTGCTCGCCCTGCCCTATAACGCCAAACGCGCCGCCACCATCACCGCCCGCACCGTCGATGCCATCTGGCACGCCGCTGGCGATCGCTCCGCCGACTTCGCCTGGTACACCAAACGCGCCCTGCTCGCCGGCGTCTATACCAGCACCCTGCTGTTCTGGCTGCGCGATCTGTCCGAGTCCGATGAAGATACCATCGCCTTCCTCGACCGCCGCCTCGATAACGTCGCCACCATCGGCAAAACCCGCAAAGCCATCACCGAAAAACGCCCCAAACTCCGCATTCCCGTGCCCGGGTTCATGCGGACATGGGCGGAGCGGGGGTGAGAGTGAGGTTAGGGAAGCAAGATCAGGGGGCTTTGCCCCCCGAACCCCCCACTAAGGGCGGAGCCCTTAGAACCCGCTAGTTTTAGGCAAGGGGAGGGCGCTGCCTCGGTGGTTCAGTCGATCTGGCCTGGGTCGCCCTCCCCTTGCCTAAAACTAATGGATTTTAAAGGCTCCGCCTTTAACGGGGTCCAGGGGCAGAGCCCCTGGCCTTACTTCCTTGAACCCAATCTCACCCCCGCCCACCCAATCCCATGGCCGTGCGCATGAAGGCGTGTTTGAGCCGTGGCATGCGGTTGACGGCGGCGAGGCCGAGGTCGCGGGCGAGGCGGATGGGGGGTGAGTTGGTGGAGAACAGTCGGTCGAGTGTATCGGTGGCGGCGAGCATCATCAGGTTATCGGGGCGGCGGGCTTGTTGGTAGCGGGCGAGCAGTGCGGGTGATCCGGGGTCATCGGTGGTGGCGAGCAGGCGGGTGAGGGCGATTGCGTCGCGCAGGCCGAGGTTGAGGCCTTGTCCGGCGATCGGGTGGATGCCGTGGGCGGAGTCACCCACCAGGGCGAGGCGGGTGGCGAAGTAGCGGTGGGCGTGCAGTGCGGAGAGTGGGTAGGTCCAGCGTTTGCCGACCAGGTGGATATTGCCGAGGTGGCTGCCCAGGCGGCGGGCGACTTCGGTGGTGAAGCGGGCGTCGTCCATGCTGGCGAGGCGTTGGGCGATGGCGTGGGATTCGGTGAACACGATGGCGGAGATATGGGCATTGTCGGCATCGCTCATCGGCAATTGCGCGAAGGGGCCGCCGGGCAGGAAGTGTTCGAGGGCGACGTTGCCGTGTGGCCGTTCGTGGCTGATGGCGCAGACGACGGCGCTTTGGCGGTAGGCGAAGCGGGTGACGGCGATGCCGGCTTCGGCGCGCAGGCTGCTCATTTTCCCATCGGCCGCGATCACAAGGCGGGCGCGATAGGTGCCGGCACCGCTGACCGCGATTGTCGCATGATCGTCGTGCCGGGTGACGTGTGCCGTGGCGGGGGCGTGCAGAACGATGTTGGACTCCGCGAGGCGTCGATTGATCGCCATGCGCAGGGCGCGGGCTTCGACGATCCAGCCGAACGGGTCATTGCCGACGTCGCGATGGTCGAAGTGCAGGAACATGGGTGAGGCGGGCTGGCCGGGTTTGCCGTCGGAGACCCGGATTTGTTCGATCGGGCAGGGGGCGAAGGGCAGGGCGTCCCACAATCCGGCGTCATCGAGCAGCGTGCGCGATCCGGCGGCGATGGCGTAGGCCCGGCCGTCGAAATCCGGATGTTCCATCGGCGGCAGGGCAGCGCGGTCGACCAGCAGGACCGAGCGTCCCGTGTCGGCAAGCGCGAGGGCGAGGGCGGCACCGACCGGCCCGGCGCCGATGATGGCGATATCGACTTGATTCTTCGTCATTCCCCGTATGTCGCACGTCTTGCGCAACGTGCAAGTTCCAAGACTGACCGCACGGTCTCGTGATAACCGCCGACATTGCGGCGCGATTGCCGGTTGATTGACCAGTAATCTGCTTAATTCGTGATCAATGTCGCGTCCGATGTAAAAATTGGATGAAGCTTTCGTAAGCGCCGGGTCCGCATGAAATGTTTGGCATGAATTCTGCATGGTATTGCATGAACGGCGCCTGGGCGTCGTCGTGCGGCTGCGTCCGTGGCCGTTAATGATCGCTGGGAAGCATGGAGACGAATAGACAATGGCACTGATACCCTCCCCCGCCTGGCTCGATACCGGAGACAACGCCTGGCAGATGACGTCGGGCGTGTTGGTCGGTCTGATGAGCATTCCGGGCCTTGCCGCGCTGTATGGCGGCGTGGTCAAGAAAAAATGGGCGATCAATTCCGCCTTCATGGTGTTCTATGCCTTCGCCGCCGTCCTCATCGTGTGGGTGCTCTGGGCCTACAACATGAGTTTCGGGCCGCATTGGCTGCATGTCGGCAAGGATTACTTCCTCGGCATTCCACACCCAACCACCTCGGCCGCCGATCTGGAAAAGCAGGCGATCATTCCGGATGCCGCAGGCGGCATGCCGCCGCTGGCCTTCCCGATGTCCACCATGGTCTGGTTCCAGTTCGTCTTCGCCGCCATCACGGTGATCATTCTGGCCGGCGCGGTGCTCGGCCGCATGAGCTTCAAGGCCTGGATGATTTTCGTGCCGCTGTGGATGACCTTCATCTACACGATCGGCGCCTTCTCGCTCTGGGGCGGCGGCTGGCTGGGTCAGTTGGGCGTGGTCGATTATTCGGGTGGTTACGTCATTCACTTGACCGCGGCCGCTTCGGGCTACACGGCGGCGGCGGTGATCGGTCCGCGTCTGGCGCGCGATCGTGAAAGCTTCCACCCGAACTCGCTGCTGATCACCCTGATCGGCGCGGGCCTGCTCTGGCTCGGCTGGTCCGGCTTCAACGGCGGTGACCCGTATTTCGCGAACATGGATGCCTCGGCCGCGGTGCTGAACACCAACGTCGCAACCGCCGCCGCCCTGCTGACCTGGCTCGCCCTCGATGTCATGTCGTTCGGCCTGCCTTCAGTGCTCGGTGCGGTCAACGGCATGATCTGCGGCCTGGTCGCGATTACGCCGGCAGCCGGCTACATCAACGGCACCGAGGCCATCGTGCTCGGCATCGTCGCCTCGCTAGTGCCCTGGTTCACCTGGAACAAGCTCGGCAAAATGGCGTTCATGCGCAAGGTCGATGACACGTTGGGCGTCATTCACACCCACGGTGTCGCCGCGCTGATCGGCGGCATCGGCACCGGTATCCTCGCGAACCCGCACATGATCGAGTATATCGGCACGCAAAAGGACAGCAACGTCAACGTGACAGGCTGGCTCTATGGCAATTTCCATCAGGTCCTGCTGCAAATCTATGGTGCCGCCTACATCATCGTCATCAACGTGATCGGCACTTTCATCCTGCTCAAGCTGATCGGGTTGGTGGTGCCGCTGCGGATGGACGAAGAAATGCTGAAAATGGGCGATGAAGCCGCGCATGGCGAAGAAGCCTACGCGATCTACGCCGATGGCCAGAAAGTCCCGGTGATGGGCGACTGATCCGCCCTTCCGCCTCACCATAACGCCAACGGCCGGGTGCTCCCAAGCATCCGGCCGTTTTGTTTTGTCGAATCATAAGGATTCGGGTTATACTTGATGTCGTTCGCACACGTCCGATCTGCATAGCCGGAGCCTGATTGCCCGATGTCCGCCACCACCGACTCCCGACGCTTCCTGTCCCCGGCGCTGAAAGCGCGCTTTGCCCGGCATCTGGCCGAGATCGCCGCCTTGCTCGCGGTGCTCGCCGGGCTGATCGTGCTGGTCTCCCTGGCCTCCTACCACGTGGCCGATCCCTCGTTCGATACCGCATCGAGCCTACCGGCCCAGAACCTCGCCGGCAGTTTCGGCGCCACCCTGGCCGATGTGCTGCTGCAAGGCTTCGGCATCGCCGGCGCGCTGCCCGGCCTGGTCCTGCTCGCCTGGGCGTTCCTGCTGGTCAATCACGGCCGCGTCTCGCGCTGGCGCCTGCGCGTGCTCACCACGCTGCTCGCCATGCCCGCCCTCGCCACCGCCTTCGGTGCCGCGCTGGCGATTGATCCGGCACTCGCCACCCATTGGCCGGTGCCCGCCGGGCTCGGTGGCGTCGCCGGGGCGTTGCTCGGCGGAATCGGCACCGCGGTCGGCCATTCGATGCTCGGCGTCATCGGGCGCGGCCTCGTCCTCGGCCTCGCCACCGTGATCGGCCTTGCCTGCGCGCTCTACGGCTTCGGCCTCAGTCCGGGCGAATGGCGCGCCGCCGGCCGCCGCGCCAAGGACGCCGCCATGGTGTCCGCCCGCCATAGCGGCCGTGCCGTGCGCGGCGCGCGCAGCGGTGCCCTGGGCGGCATGGGGGCGGTGTCATCCTGGCTCGCCCCGGTCCTCAGCACCCCGCCGATGCTCGATCCGTTCGAGGCCGATGACGAAACCGGCCTCCGCCTGCCCCACCACAACGATGCCATCACCACACATCCCACCCCCGCCGCCATCACCGCCCCCACGCGCCTCACCCGGGCCGCACCGGCCAAAAAAGCCCCGCCCAAACAGGAACGCCTGCCCCTGCCGGACACCGGCTGGCGCCTGCCGCCGCTCGAACTGCTCGCCGCCGCCCCGCCGCGCGCCACCACCGGCCCCTCGGCCGAAGCGCTGCAATCCAACGCCCGCCTGCTCGAAACCGTGCTCGGCGATTACGGCGTGCAGGGCCGCATCGTCGAAATCCGCCCCGGCCCCGTGGTCACGCTCTACGAGCTCGAACCCGCCCCCGGCATCCGCTCCGCCCGCGTCATCGGCCTCGCGGACGACATCGCCCGCAGCCTCTCGGTCCTCGCCGTCCGCATCGCCACCGTCTCCGGCCGCAACGTCATCGGCATCGAGGTCCCGAACGCCAAGCGCGAAACCGTCTATCTCTCCGAACTGATGGACATGGCCGATTGGGGCAGCGGCGCCGGCAAACTCTCGATCGCGCTGGGCAAGGACATCGGCGGCAAACCCGTCATCGCCGATCTCGCCCGCATGCCCCATCTTTTGATCGCCGGCACCACCGGTTCGGGCAAATCGGTCGGCATCAACGCCATGATCCTGTCGCTGCTCTACCGCCTCTCGCCCGAGCAATGCCGCATCATCATGATCGACCCCAAAATGCTGGAACTCTCGGTTTACGAAGGCATCCCCCACCTCCTCGCCCCGGTCGTCACCGAACCGGCCAAAGCGGTCGCCGCGCTCAAATGGGTCGTCCGCGAAATGGAGCGCCGCTACCGCGCCATGAGCGGCCTCTCGGTCCGCAACATCGGCGGCTACAACGATCGCGTGAACGATGCCCTGGCCAAGGGCGAGGTCGTCACCCGCCGGGTCCAGACCGGTTTCGACTCCGAAACCGGCCGCCCCACCTTCGAAGACCAACCCCTCGCCCTCGAACCGCTCCCCCTCATCGTCGTCGTCATCGACGAAATGGCCGACCTCATGATGGTCGCCGGCAAGGAAATCGAAGCCGCGGTCCAGCGCCTCGCCCAAATGGCCCGCGCCGCCGGCATCCATGTCATCATGGCCACCCAACGCCCCTCGGTCGATGTCATCACCGGCACCATCAAGGCCAATTTCCCCACCCGCATCAGCTTCCAGGTGATCAGCAAGTTCGACAGCCGCACCATCCTCGGCGAACAGGGCTCCGAACAGCTGCTCGGCATGGGCGACATGCTCTACATGGCCGGCGGCGGCCGCATCACCCGCGTCCACGGCCCCTTCGTCTCCGACCGCGAGGTCGAAGACGTGGTGGCCTACCTGCGCGAACAGGGCGAACCCGACTATCTCGATGCCGTGACCGAAGCGACCGAGGACGATGCCCCGAACATGCCCGGCCTCGCCGCCGCGGAAGCCGGCGAGGGCGAGTTGTATCAGCAGGCGGTCTCGCTGGTCGCGCGCGAGGGCAAGGCGAGCACCAGCTTCGTGCAGCGCCACCTCCAAATCGGCTACAACCGCGCCGCCAAGCTGATCGAACAAATGGAAAAAGAAGGCGTGGTCGGGCCGGCCAACCATGTCGGCAAGCGCGAGGTCCTGATCGAGAGCACGCGCGATTAGCGACGCGACGCTGCCGCCCGCGGTCATCGTGCACGACCGCCCGCAGATTGCCGCCCTCATGGCGCTGGGGCGGCCGGTCACCTTGTTATCGGCGCCGGGATTTGCGGTTTATGGCGGGTGCTTCTGGTGGCAGGCGATGGTGGCGGGGTATCAGGCGGTGAGCCTGCTCGACTGCGCCGATGCCGGCGGCCGCGCGCTGGAGGCGCTGCGCCTGGGGCTGCCCGGCGTGATTCTGGGCCGGTCAGCGCCAAACTTCGCGCGCATCGCCCTGATCGCGGCAGAGTGTGGCGCGCTCCTGCTTGATACCGCGCCACCGGCGCTCGACTTAGCGGTTCGCGGCGCCGACCGGCGCCTGGCGGGGTGGCTTGGTGGCGCGGCTGAAACCGGCTAGGTCAGGTCCGCCTTGCACAATCACAGGAGATGATCATGCGCGTCACCCAACGGGTCAAAAAAATTCTCGACTGGTACGAAAGCGACAACCCCGGCAGCAAGGGCAATCTTGCGCGCATCCTGATGCAGGGCAAGCTCGGCGGGACCGGCAAAATGGTGATCCTGCCGGTCGATCAGGGGTTCGAGCATGGGCCGGCACGCAGTTTTTCGGCCAATCCGCCCGCCTATGACCCGCATTATCATTTCCAATTGGCGCTCGATGCCGGGCTTTCGGCCTACGCCGCGCCGCTCGGAATGCTCGAAGCGGCTTCCGGCAGCTACGCCGGCGCGATTCCAACCATTCTGAAACTCAATTCATCCAATTCGCTGGCGACCGAGAAGGACCAGGCGGTGACGGCTGGGCTGTGCGGCGATCGGCTTTACGATCTATCCGGGTTCGGAATACCAGTTCAAGCTGATGGAGCAATTCCGCGAATTGGCGGAGGAGGCCAAATCGGTCGGGCTGGCGGTGGTGCTGTGGTCCTATCCGCGCGGCCCGCTGCTCGATAAGGCGGGCGAAACCGCCGTCGATATCTGCGCCTATGCGGCGCATATGGCGGCACTGCTGGGGGCGCACATCATCAAGGTGAAGCCGCCGACCGCGCATATCGGGCTGGAGGCGGCAAAGAAGGCCTACGAGAAAATCGACATCTCGACGATGGAAAAGCGGATCGAGCATGTCGTGCAATCCTGCTTCGCCGGGCGGCGGCTGGTGGTGTTTTCAGGGGGTGAGGCATCGGATTCGGCGAGCCTGCTCGAGACCATCAAGGGCGTGCACGCCGGCGGCGGTTCGGGCTCGATCGTCGGGCGCAATTCCTTCACCCGGCCGCGCGATGAGGCGCTGGCGCTGCTGTCGCAGATCATCGCGATCTATCAGGGCAAGGCTTGAGCGCACTCTATCTGATTTCGCCGCCGCGCATCGGGCCGGACTTCGCCGATGCGCTGGCGGCGGCGTTGGATGCCGGCGCGGTTTCGGCGTTTCAACTGCGGCTGAAGGATGCGGCAGAGGATGATATCTGCCGCGCGGTTGCGGCGCTGATGCCGGTGGTGCAGGCGCGCGATGTCGCTTTCATCTTGAACGACCGGGCCGATCTCGCGGTGCGGCTGGGGTGCGATGGCGCGCATCTGGGCCAGGAGGATCTGCCCAAGGGCGGGGTGAAGGCAGCACGGGCGTTGCTGCGGGATGCGAGCCTGGGCGTGACCTGCCATGATTCGCGGCATCTCGCGATGGAAGCGGCGGAGGCCGGGGCCGATTACGTGGCGTTCGGCGCGTTTTTCCCGACCGCGACCAAGGATGCCAAGAGCCACGCCGAGATCGAGATTCTGGCATGGTGGTCGAGCATCATGGAGGTGCCGTGCGTCGCGATCGGCGGGATCGATGCGGGGAATTGCGCGAAGTTGGTTGAGGCTGGGGCGGATTTTCTGGCGGTGATCGGTGCGGTATGGCATCATCCGGATGGTGCCGCGGCGGGGGTGCGGGCGATGTTGGCTGCGATGTGATAACAGAAGGTTATCGACAATAACTGTCGTTTATTTCACGTGAAATAAAGGCACCAAAGCGGATCTATGTTTTGTTTTAACTTTGAGATGACTCGGATAAAATTTTGGCTTTTCTGAAAATACTGTGTCTGTCTTGCGGAATTTGATATCGACGGCGCATGTTGGGAGTGGGCTGATGGGTGATGATGTGATTTTGGGGTGGTTGCGGAGTGTGGTTGCTGCCACGTTCGAGATTGATCCGGGATCGGTGGCCGAGGCGACGACGGCGGCGGGTGTGCCAGGCTGGAGTTCGCTCAGTCATTTGATTTTGTTGACGGAGATCCAGAAGGCGTTCGACATGGAATTGCCGATGGCGGGAGCGGCGGCGTTATGAAGCGCATCGTGGATTGCTTTACATTTTTTAACGAACTTGACCTGCTCGAAATTCGGCTGGAAGAGGAGTATGCGCTTGTCGACGAGTTTGTGATCTGTGAGTCGCGACAAACATTTCAGGGTCACCCAAAGCCACTCTATTTCGACGAGAATAGGGGACGGTTTGAAAAATATCTGCCCAAGATAACCCATCTTGTTATTGATCAATTTCCCGACACGGATAACGTATGGGCACGCGAGCATTATCAACGTAATTATCTAAGAAACGGTTTCCTGGGTGCTGACCCAAACGACATTATCATAATAACTGACGCTGACGAGATTATTTCAAGAAACACACTTAAAATACTTCGACATATCACCGGCTTTATTCAACTTGATATGCCGATGTTTCAATATTATCTTAACTTGCAAGCGCAGCCGAGCGGGTGGACGAAGCCCTTTGCATTCTCGCGTTACCTGCTGGATGAAATTCCGGATTTCAACATCCCTCGAACGAACCAGGATGAGGTTTTCGCGGCCTTTGGGAATCGGGCCGTGAAGGTTGATGAGGCGGGATGGCATTTCACCTATCTTGGCGGCGCTGATCAGATCAGGACGAAGCTTAACGCATTTTCGCACACTGATGGTTGGCATGAGTATATGCGCACGCCCGGAGCCGTGGAGCGTCATATCCAGATAGGGTATGTTGTCGGAAATTTCTGGCACTTGGCAAAATATGTGCCGATTGATTGCACTTATCCGAACTTTATAATCAATAATCAGAAACTGCTTGAAAATAAGAATTATATACGGAATGTTTATGACGCACTAACGGCAATTCAAGTCGCGTTTCGCGAGTTCGACCATCTTATTAAAACTGAACATCAAGCACTTGCAAAAGAAAGAGCTACTTATCGTGATATTCTTGTCAAATTTGGAATAAAACCTTTCTCAGAGGAAGCGGAATTCTTATCAAAGCTGTGAACCTAAACTACTTAATTTTGTCAAATAACGATATTGCATTTCGAAAAACTGATTCATCAATATTGAAAGAGTAATTTATAGGATCGTCGTTTGTTTTCCCGAATATATAGCATGTTTTTTGTTTGAGCGCTTCGGATATTCCTGACTGCAGGAATGCTGGGTGTATTTGGTTTCCACGTAGCGCGCAAACGATAGCACCTTCAGGGGAGAAGATGGAATTGTGAAGGGCGGAGCCATACTCGCCAATAATGACCGCTGCCTCGGAAAACAGTTTTATTTGTTGTCTAATAGTTAACTGCTCAGGATAGACGATGGAAAAACCTAGCTCCCGCGCAATATTTTCGATATTTTCGCTGTTCGTCAAACTGCGAGACCCGCGACCAGAGTTTTTCCTTGATACATATATCTTTTTATGGAACTCCGAAGTGCCGGAATCAAGTTTATCGATGATTTGGCTACGAAAATAATGTATACTTTGCGAGAATATTTCTGATGTGCGGTCTCCGCCTCTTAGAAGCGTAGGGACGTACAGTTGATCAACTGCAACGAAATCGTGTAATGGATCATAGAAAACCAATTGATTATTTTCTATATCCAACAATTCGAGGAAGCTGCGACCAAAAGGTGGCAAATCAGTAGGCGTAAGAATCTTTTCATTTCTATAGTCAATACCTAACAAATGGAGCAAATAAAATTTAGGGATAATATCTACGAGCCAGTGACCATAAATATCATAGCCGCCCCCAAACATTAAAATTGCCTTCTGCACCTTTATTTTTTTTGTATTAATTTTTTCTAATGACACATTATCGCGCTCTATCCGATGTCTGCACCACTCGACTGAGTGTCCAATGTAGTTGCATGCAACAAAGCGTGAATCTTTGATGACCAAGCCGGCATTTGTTACGAGGCAATCGCTTAAAGTAAATATTCCGGTTTCTGGAATGCCCGTCTCATTGTAGAAGTAGGATAGAGTTTCCGATTTAGCGTCACCCAGAAAAAATATGGGACTTTCTCGAACATTTGTGTGCCATCCGCTGTGCTGATCCCAGGCTGCAAAAAATGGAAGGTCGTGCGGAGGGTTGGGCAGGAGTTCATAATGATTAACTGGACGATGTGGAATCTCAATTAATTTAGTTTGATCATCTAGTCGATATTCCATTCTAGTCTCGACAAAATCGAGCGTCTGAAACCATTGTTCTCTATCCCCACGCCAGTCAAATTTTGTATTGTTTGAGTGGGCTAAAGTTATAAAGTTTTCCCGGATTGATGTTGCCTTCTCTGTGTCGTGATGAATATATATAAATGAACAGTTACAAATTGTGCTAAAGTATCTATAAAGTTCAAATGCCTCATGCTCATCACAAAGACCGTCAAGGTCTGGATGGTATTTTCTTACAAATATGATTTTTTGATTTGTATTAGAAATTAAATTAATGAACCTATTCGCTAAAAATGTATACTTACCTTTCACGTCGTCGTAGTTGTTGGCCAGATCATCGAAGTCATGCAATATATCAATATTATATAGCTTATCACGAAACGCACGATCACCTATGCGTA
The DNA here is from genome assembly GCA_002279355.1 of Acidiphilium sp. 37-60-79. Taxonomy (GTDB): domain Bacteria; phylum Pseudomonadota; class Alphaproteobacteria; order Acetobacterales; family Acetobacteraceae; genus Acidiphilium. The sequence goes on along the minus strand of NCBV01000052.1, from coordinate 1,358 downwards.
GCAACATATCTTTCTTTAAGAAGTAGGCAAAACGTGTCTCGACTAGTTCCCTAACAACGTTAATCGGTGTCATCAACCAATCGAAAAAGTGCGCTTGATCCACGGTCTTGTATTCGCGGATGTTGAATGCCGCTTCGCAGTCGCCGCCTAAACTTACAAATATAGAATCCATTTCCGAATCAACACCGTCAAGAAATTTTCAAGATGCCAGTATATAAAACCTGCGGTCGTTCTACGTAGGCCTCTCACAGGTAACGATACTATAAGCCGACGGGTCAAAATTTATGTCGAACCCGGTATAAATTAATTTACGAATCGTTTTTTTGGTTAGAAACCTATTAATATGGTAATGAATTGCCATTACTATCCTGTCAATCGTGGATAAATCTGCATGAGTTAAGAGGTCGATCTCGCCACCCTCAATGTCGCAAACGATAACGTTAGCTGCATGGTCCTTGATTTCGTGGTTAGTCGAGTTCTCAGACATTTTCTTTATCCATTATTAACTCGCAGGAGATTTTCGAGAGTTTTTTGGTTCTTTTTTGCAAAAAAGAACTGCTTGTTTTTTTCATACCTCTCGACCGACTGGCGTATCGCGCTCGCGGTGGTGCTGCGTGTGGGCGGGTTTGATGGTTCGCGGTTGGCGTGTGGCCACATTTTCTGCGTCGGAGGCGGTGGGTTCGGGGCGCATTCGGTCCGTCGGAGTTTCAAGATGGATACGTTAGGCGAAATGGTCGGGGAGCGGAAGAGTCAAATTAGCCCGAATTATGGATGTAGGCGGGCGAGCATAGCATAAACCCTTGATGTGACGTGGAAAGTTTGTGTCGAATCCATCCCACACCATCACGGAACACCATGCTCGCCTCGGTTGCAAATACGCCAATTCTCCCCGGTCTATCACCTGTCGCCGGCAAGTCGATCGAGGCCCGGTTCGACGGCGATCTGCTTTCCTCCGATGGGGGATTGCTGGGGTTACGCGCCATCGAGCAGCGGCTCGGCATCGCAAGTCGTTTGGCCGCATGCATCGATGATCCTCGCGCGCCCGGCCGTGTGGTCCATGGGCTCGACCAGCTCATCCGGTTTCGCATGATGATGATCGCGGCCGGCTACGAGGATGGCAACGAAGCGGACAGGTTGCGCCGCGATCCGATCTTCAAGCTCGCGATGGCGCGCCTGACCGAGGCGGGGGATTTGTGCTCGCAGGCAACGATCTCGCGCGCTGCTGCGCATGGGCATGGCGATGGTCGAGCATTATTGTGCGAGTTTCCGCAGAGTGCCCAACAGCATCGTGCTCGACATCGACGATACCTTCGATGCCGTCCACGGCGCACAGCAACTCTGTTTGTTCAACGCGCACC
>NCBV01000021.1 GCA_002279355.1 Acidiphilium sp. 37-60-79 | reverse complement strand
AGCCACAGTCCACCGCGATCTCATCGCCTACGGCGAAATCCTCGGCCGCGAAGGCGGGAAACCTGCGATCCAACCTGCCAAGTTGGTTGGGCCAATGCTTGCCCAGTTCATGACGTCGGACCGGGCGTTCAACCAAGCACGCCGTCGGACGTCGTCGGAACCGGTACAGTCGATATCAGCATCGTGTTCTGAAGCACTAGCGCCAGATTGATCAGCGGCCCTCCGCCGCCGCCTCCGTGACATAGTTGAGGTGACGGACTTGTGTCGACAAATTGACCGTTCCTCACCGATCATGCGTCGAGGCGAGGGCCAATTTCGCGGTCTTCGGGTCGTAAATGTATCCGGTGATTGTGCCGTCCTTGATCCGCCCAACAGCCTCATCGATGGCAAACAGAGGCGCAAGGAACCACTCCTTGGGCACGATCGGCTGGCCGAAACGATCCTTGATTTCGACATCAAGGCGCGCCGCGCCAAAGACCCTGTGGATCAGGGTTTCGAGCTTCGCCCGATTGACGTTGTAGAGTTCATAGGTGGCGACGATCTCGACCTCGGCCATGAGATAGGTGGGGTCGAGGCGCGCATTGGCGATGCGGCGCTCCACGCTTCCACCTGTCACGCCGATTTTATGGAGAATTTCCCGGTTCGCGACCACCAGCGGATGATCGGATTTGCTCCGCAACACGTAGATCGTGCCGCTGGCCTGATCGCCGTCACCAGTCTGGTCGTCAAAAAGCGGTCCGGCGCTGGGCTCGGTGATCCGCCGACCGGCCTCATCCTTGTAGAGGGCACGCTGGAGCGACCTCAGCAGCAGATCGCTCTCGGTGCCATTGGAATAGATCACCCGGAGCCGCGCGTCGGTTTCCCCGTTCGGCGCCTTTATCGGATCGCCGACCTCGGCGACGTAGGCCGTCTGGCCGCCAAGGATGAAAAACTGACCGATTTGAATATCGGCTTTGAGGAAGCCCGCATCTTTGACAAAGCGCCTTGTCGTGCGCAGCCCATTTTCAAGGTCGTTTTGCACTTCTTGGAAGAGGGGCTTGAACGTCTCGAAATCAAGGCACTTTTCGCGGCTCGCGATTTCCTCGGCTTCGCGCTTTTCGGCGCTGGTGCGCACGTGGCGCAGCCTAGTGATGTCGGATGAACCTGCCGCACCCTCCAGTTCGGCGAGCAGTTCATCCTCGTCCATAAAATCCGCCGGCGCGGCAGAGGCCACAGGCACCCCCGTCAGCAATCCCTGATGATCAAACGGCGTGAGCAGGGACCGGCAATCGTCCAGCGCGCGCAGGCGGTCGAGCCGCACGGCGTAGAGTCGCTCGAATATGTCGCCGTCCTCGCCGTGTCGGGGCGCATGGCCGTTCTTTTCGACGAACCGCTGAATTTCCTCGAAGCCCGCGATGATGCGTTCCTCGCGGGGCGAGCGGCCGCCCTTCTTTTCCGGCTGGGCGAAATCCGCCAGTTCGTCACGCAGCTCGTCAAGATCGAAGTCACTCATAGCGGCCCTCATCCTTGAAGCGGACGAATGCGGCAGCGCCTTCAGCCAAGTGCTTTTCCCAGGCGTCGGCCGAACTGATCGACGGCAGACGCCCGCGCTCCCGCTTGAACTCAACAGCGCGTTTGGCGATCACCTTCGCCTCGTCCGGCGTCAGGCTGGTGCGCTTGGCGGCAATTGCCGCAGCAACCTGCTTCAGACTCTCCTCGCTCATCGTCTTGGCGAGAATGGCATAGGCTTCGCCGAACGGATTGACCCGGTCGATCAGATCGATGTCCAGCTCCCGCACGTCCATCGCGAACTTGCGGACGCCATCGACAAACGCCGTATTGGCGCTCTCCTCGCCAAGCGAACTGCCGGACGCCACTTCCTTCGCCTTCTGGGTCAGGTTAAGGGCTGCGACGGCGTGCTGGCGAACAGCTTCCTGATCCTCGGCGTCGAGCTGTGGGAACTTGTCCTTGATAATCTTACCCATGCGCACCTGGGTCAGTTCCTCGGGCACCAGCTCTTCGTCGAACAGGCCACGCTCGATCGTCGTCTTGTCCTGCACAAAGGCCGCGATCACTTCGTTCAAATCTTCCTGGCAGATGCGAGTCGCCTCCTCGCTCTTGGGCGTCGCCAAGCCTTTTATCTCAATCTGGAACTTGCCGGATTCCTCGCTGAAACCGACATTGCATTTATTCGGGTCGTATCCGCCCTCGCCATAGTCAAAACCGGGCGTTGGCCCGTTCTGCGGGTTCTTGGGCTTAAATTCAAACCGCGGTGCCAGCACCTGCTCCATCAGCAGGCTCGCCGCGATGGCCTTAAGGGTGTCGTTGACCGCCTCTGTCACGATGTCATCGGCGGCAGCCGGTTCAGCGATCAGGTTCGAGAAACGGGCGCGGGTCTTGCCCGGCGCATCGCGGGTCGCGCGGCCGATGATTTGAACGATCTCGGTCAAGCTGGACCGGTAGCCGACCGTCAGCGCGTGTTCGCACCAAATCCAGTCAAACCCTTCTTTCGCCATGCCGAGCGCGATAATGATGTCCACATAATCGCGATTGTTCTTCTGCCTCGAATCTTTCAGCGCCGCGGAAACACGATCCCGCTTGGCGGGGTCATCATCGACCAAATCGGCAATGCGCAAAATCCGGCCATCCGCAGCCTTAACAAGCTGGAAGCCGGTGGCCGGATCGGTCCCTTGCCAATCCCCCAGCGTCTCGATGATATGCTCCACTTCCTTAATCTTGTCCTTCGTGCTCTCGCGCGCATTGACGTTCGGAATGTGGATGATCGTCTTTTCGTTCGCGTTCAGCACCTTCAGAATGTCGTCGGCATAGGCGCCCGAGTAAAAGAAATAGCCGATGTCGAGCTGCTTCAAATACTGATAGCCGTTGAGCTGCTCATAATAGGTGTACGTTACGCTCTGGAACCTGCCTTCGTCTTGCGGCGCCAGGACCGCCTCAGCGTCACCACGGAAATAGGACCCGGTCATCGCGACGATATGCACGCGGTCGCGGCTAATAAAATCACCCAGATGAATGCCGAGCTTGTTATCAGGATTTGCTGAGACATGGTGGAACTCATCCACCGCGATCAGCCGGTCATCAAAAGCCGAAACCCCAAATTTCTCTACGGCAAAGCGGAATGTGGCGTGGGTGCAGACCAGCATCTTGTCATCGCTCTCCAGGAACGCGCCAAGCGATTTGACCTTGCCGCCATTGTCATTACCAGGCGCGTCGCACAGATTCCATTTCGGCTCCACATGCCAGTCCGCCCAGAAACCATGCTTACTCAAATCCTCATCATGGAAGCTGGCGCCGATGGATTTTTCCGGCACGACGATAATGGCCTGCTTGATCCCCTGATTGCTGAGCTTGTCCAGGGCGATAAACATTAGTGCGCGGCTCTTGCCCGAAGCCGGCGGCGACTTGATCAGCAGATATTGCTCGCCGCGCTTCTCGAAGGCGCGCTCCTGCATCGGCCGCATACCGAATTCATTAGCCTTAGTCGAACTTCCACGTTGCGAATATCGAACAGATACCGAAGGTACGGATTTGACATTATTCATAGGAGGATCTCTCAATTTCATCACAACTCAAGACGCGACAAGAGGTCTTCTTCACTCAATATATCCGTATCGTCGTCCACTACCCATGACACGGACATCCTTTAATCTATCTCCAAAGGCAGACTCAAAGTCATCGCCCTCTAATGCCCTCGTTTTGAAGCCATCTTCATGCGTTTGAAATACAAGAACCTTGCCATCATAAATGTCGAATCCATGGGTTTCAGGTATAGGAAGAGTAATCTTTTCCATTTGGTTATTTCCAAGTCTTAAATTTCTGGTTATCGGGCCGCCGACGGGTGTAAGGAAGGTCACTGCTCCTATTATCGAATTCAACGGTAGATTTCTGTCTGGATTGAAGCCAAAAAATCGTGACATGCCACGAGGCAAATCAATTTGATTGCCTGGAGAGAATTCTCCCCTATTCTTCGTTACATAACCTGCTTCGATCCAGAATATTTGTCTAGGACCAAAAATGCCATCTTCCGCGATTGCTACACCTCGCGAGAAGGAATTGGTCCAGCGCTCTTCATATGCACTCAAGACTTCTTCGGCCGGCGTCGCGTTTTTCCAGAGCCCCTTTGCAATAGCGAAGCTTTTTGACAAGCATTTATTGTAGTCAACCTTATTGTCTACATAAATCACTGCTCCTCCTTCAAGACTCTTCTTTAGTCCGTTTGAGGAAAAGTTCCCAGAGCCGACGACCATCCCGAATCGCACTTCCTGCGGATTGCGAAGAAGAGCTAATTTCGCATGGAAGTCGCGGCGCGGAAGAAAGCCTTCTTGCTCAACTATCCAAGCTCCATCTACAATCTTGACTTCTGTGTTTGGCTTTTGAATAATCCTCCTGAGCGCCTGTGGTTGCGTTCTCCCGTAGTCCAGTCCGAAGAGCCACCTTGATGGTGCGTCCAACCAGAAACTCTGACCGAATTCTAATTCAAACGAAGCAACTCCCGACGACGTTGCATATGCATAAACGCCGAAAAAATCCGTGGGCGAAACACGGTCATGCATACGCTTTATTTCAGTCAAGGTCGTAGGATGGGCGCTATCTGAGTGTATAAACGAGGATACCTTCATATTTACAACCTTGCGCAACGTGTCTTTGAGAATAATTCGAAAAGCTTTTCGAGCCGCTCTGTGTCATTTCGGAAGCACCTACCAATATAAATACGCTCCAACACTTCGTCATTTCTCAAGTGCATCGCGCGCAAGTCATCGGGCATGCTATCTGGATCATACAAGTCCGCGATTGTAGATGGAAAATATGATTCGCGTGAAAGGAGGATATCCTCAGCGCAACGCGTCAAATCGACCTTATTTTTCTCTGTGAGCTTTGGAACTGGAAAGGTGTTCCAGCCAAGCGTGTTTGAATATCGATAATCAGTTTTGAGTTTTCCACATACAGCGCCAATCCAAACTGTATGCATCAACGAAGAGATGATAGCGAAATTCCAAAGTGGAGCATCGTATATCCCAAATAAAAGATCACTAATAATTGTCTCGCTGTCGAATATGTCAGCAGGCAAATATTTTCTCCGCTCGGAGGATACTTTAGAGACCGCTATTGTATAATTTTTTGCTACACCTTGTATTTGAACAAAACGGTGTGGGCGAGATGAAAAAGCTTGAGTGGATGGTGCCCGACTTTCTGCACGCATTTTCGCTACAAGTGCTAGTCTGGGACCGACAAAGGGATGTTTAATTGCTTCCTTTGCCTCATTATCGGGAATCCAGATACAGCCGCGCATCTGCCCGCGTATCATTTCAGCGGAACCAATATATCGTTTGAACCAGTGAGCCTCCTTTGAAAACGTTTCTTTGCACTTCTGCACTTCGGTCCAGTCAAGGCAGAGATGTCCGCCATCTCGTGGCTGGTTGCCGTATAACATCGGTGATAAACCATTGATCGGAGCAGATTGTGCCTCTATAACTACATCAGGTCCTTGGACAAGATATGCATTTATGCTTGTTACTTCCCTAACGCCGACCGACCCCACCTCCGCTTCCTCGAATAAAACCCTTCTACGTTTCGTTCGGTGCTCAAGCCCCACAATGGAAACGATAACGCCTGCGTTGTAGTTGGCCAAGTTCCGCCATTTGAATGACGGCTCGGCAAACACAATCTCGGCTTCTAATTCTCTCAGAATTGGCCATAGTACGGATACTTGCTGCCCTTGCCACAAGGAATTCGTGGTCACAAAAGCATATGCTGCTGACGTTTTCTGATTGTACTCAGCCGCCTTTATAAGCCATGCGCAAACGTAATCGATTGCGGCTGATTTACTTCTATATTTGTCCAAAATTGCGGCAAGATCTGATTTTTGGTCGGCATTTTGCCAAGCCTGGCCCAAATATGGGGGGTTCCCACAAATATATGTTTCACCACCTTCGTTCTCAAAGTCGATCTGTGCCTGGTTGAGCGGTGTGTGAAACAGATCATCCGCATAATGCTTTACGCCGGTTCCGGTCGGTGGGCATATGCTAAGCCAATCGAGTCGCAGAGCATTACCACAGGTAATCCAGTTCTGCGCATCTAGCGGCAGGAAATCATGGAGCGCCTCTTTCTGGCCCCGATAAAGCACGTCACACTGATATTCGGCGATGATGAGCGCTAGGCGTGCGATCTCGGCCGGAAAGTCGCGCAGCTCGATCCCACGAAAGTTTGTCAACGGAATTTCCGTGCTCCGGTGTGCTTCGTCGCGGCGGCGATTAATCTCCGCCTCGATCGCTCGCATTTCCTTGTAGGCGATAACAAGGAAGTTGCCCGAGCCGCAGGCCGGATCGAACACCCGAATTTTCGCCATCCGCTTACGCAGGTTGAGTAACATGCGCGTATTATCTTCGGCTTCCATAAGCTGCTGCCACAGGTCTTGGAGGAATAGCGGGTTCAGCACCTTCAGGATGTTCGGCACGCTTGTATAATGCATACCGAGCGCGCCGCGCTCGTCGTCATCTGCCACCGCCTGGATCATCGATCCAAAAATGTCCGGGTTGATCTTCCTCCAATCCAGACCGCCGATATGTAGCAAATACGAGCGCGCGATGCGGCTGAACCGCGGGACATCCGCGCTGCCAGAGAACAGCCCGCCATTCACATAGGGAAAGCCATCGGCCCAGCGCGGAGTGTCAGCTCTCACCCGTTCCGTTGTCTTAGTGTTCATGGCACGGAACAGTTCGCGAATCACCTCATGGGTGTTGGACGAATCCCTTGTGCTCATTGTCTCAATGGTAGAGGTGAACGCGCCGCCTCCGTTGAAAATCTCTGTATCCTCGGCAAAAAAGCAGAAGATCAGGCGTGCCATGAAGTGGTTCATGTCATGCCGGCGCTGTACGGTGCCCCATTCGGGATTATCCTTCAGCAGCTCGACATACAGCCGGTTCAACCGGCTGGTCGCCCGGATGTCGAATGAACTTTCCCGCACCTGCCGGACCGTCGTGATGCCGGCCAACGGCAGGAAGAAGCCGAAGTGGTTCGGGAAATCGGCATAGGTGCAGGAGACCGGCGCGTCGTCGGTCGTGAGGTCTTCAGCCTCGAACAGATCGCCATCCGTGGCGAGCACAAAGCGCGCCTTCGCCCGCGCGGTCGCCGGGCTGGCCTTCAACGCCGCGAGCGTACGAGTAACTTCGCCAGGCTTGCAAACGGCGATGTGGATGTTGTTCGTCTGAAGCACGCCGCCCAGATCGGACTTGTTGGACTCGCCTTTGCGCAAGCGCTTGAGCGTCGTTTCCTTGTTCCCGAAGGCTTCGAGGAATGCGTAGGGGAACTCGTCAGAGTCGAAGGGGCGCTCCGCCAGCGCCGATATTGCTTCTTCGATCTCTACAGCGTTCATTCGTTCGTCGTCCCATCCCTAAAAATTCTACCCGATAACCTCAATTGAGCCCCGGTTGTGGATCGAACGGCTTGCCCTTGAAGGGGGTAACCCTGATCTCCGCCTCTCGCTCTCGGGTCCGGGCGATGTCATAGCTGTTCTGCATTCGCATCAGCGTATCCATCGACACCCCGAACGCCTTTTCGAGCCGCAGCGCCATTTCCGGTGAAAGATGCGCACGTTCGTTTAGCACGGCCGACAACGCTGCCCGTGTGACGCCAAGCGCCTGAGCCGCGTTGGTCACCGAAAGCCCCAGGGCTTCGATGACTTCACTCTTCACAAATCCCCCTGGGTGGGCAGGATTCCGCATCCTCATACCTTCCATCGCCATCATCGCCGCCTCCTATCGGCAATCGCCGCAATCGAGATCAATGATCTCGGCGTTGGTCTGATCGATCTGAAACGTGAGCCGACAGTGCTCCGTGACAGCGACGCTCCGGCTTGCCAAACGGCCCCTAGCGCGCGGATGCGCTTTCCAATGCGGCACAGTCCCGATCTCATCTTCCCTCTCCATATCTTGTAGGAAGGATAGAATTCGCCGCACCTTCGTTACGGCGGCAGCCTGGAGACCGGCTGCGTCATCATCCGCGATGAACCGGCGCAGCCCCTCGTGGACCACGTTTTTAATCCTCATGCCTGAAGCTAACGAAACGCCCGCATAGCGTCAAGTGACGCTATACATTTATTGGCGGGCCAAGTTGACGACTTAGACCGAAGGTACTCGCCCCAGCCGCGCGAGCCGTCAACGCCACCTGTCGCCGCGCGAGCTCTGCCCCCTAGGCGATACGTCCTATTTATATCCGATGGCCCGCCCTAGCCCTACGCCGTGCTGAAGGGCCTTCCAATTACCAGAAGCTATCGATTTCTATTGGAACATCAACGCCCGAGGAGATCGAGATGCCTGGAGAACGAGATGCCGCGATTACGAAAACCATCCGGCGGCAACAGCTTCGCGAGATAGTGCCGCTGGCCGACAGCACGATCTACGAAATGGAGCAGCGAGGAGAATTTCCGCGACGCTTCGCTTTGACCCCCCGATGCGTGGTTTGGGACCTGGGCGAAGTTCAGGCATGGCTCGCCGCCCGTCGCTCAAAACCAATTCTCCTTGCACCTGGCCCCGACGTCAATCAACGCCGCACCCGTCCGGTCAGAGAGCCGGATCGGGCTCCAAGACCGGCATCGGAGGGGGCATAAGTACAGCAGCTCGCTTGCGACCCGAGACCCAGGCTTCGACGACATCCGACCATTCCTGCATCATGTGCCGCCGCTGGATCTCGTACTCCGCCTTATTGTAGACGGCGCGCGACGACCGCCCATCCTCGTGCGCGAGGCATTTTTCAATCCAGTCGCTGTTGAAGCCGAGTTCATTCAGCAATGTCGATCCGGTCCGGCGTAGATCGTGGACCGTGAACGGTTCGAGCGGTAGCCCCTCCTTCTTGGCTTGGTCAACTACGGAGTAGGTCACTCGGTTGAATGTCGCGCGAGACATCGGAGCATCAGCGTCATAGCGCGACGGCAGGACATACCGTGAGTTCCCCGCGCACGTCTTCAGCGCGATGAAAATGTCGAGGACCTGGCACGATAGATAGACATTGTGCGCCTTCGACCGCTTCATCCGTTCTTTCGGAATCGTCCAGACCGCGTTCTCGAAATCGACCTCATCCCATGTGGCGTCCTGAAGCTCGCTCTTGCGAACCATGGTCAGAAGAAACAAGCGAAGGCCGAGACGGATCGTTGGCAGCGTAGCAACATGATCGAGTTGCTTAAGCATTACACGAATCTCGGTAGGCGACAGTGAGCGATCTTTCGGGACGAAGGTCGCGATCGAGGCCGGCCCGACCTCGTCAGCAGGGTTCGACACCTTCTCGCCATGCAGGATCGCGAAGCCGTAAATCTGCTTGAGGATGTCGCGGACGTGGATGGCCGTAGCCGGCGCACCCCGGTCCACGATTTTGCCGCAATGCGCCCGGAGATCGTCGGGGGTGATTTCTGTCAACAAGCGACCGCGCCATACAGGCAGTAATTCGCGTTCGAAGATTGAACGGCGCATCGCGCGCGTGCTGTCGGCCATGGGTCCTGCCGTCAGCCACTTCTCACCGAATTCGCCGAAGCTCTTGGCTTCTTTCAGCCGCCGCTTGGCGCGTTGCTTCTCGATCGCGGGCGACTGCCCCTCGCGGACCGCGCGCTTCGCGTCGATGCACATTTCCCGGGCTCGTGCGAGTGACAGATGGCCTGGTCCATACCTTCCGAACGACACCGTCTCGCGGCGACCGTTGAGACGGTAATCCAGCCTGAAAGTCAGCACTCCACTCGGAGCGACATGCAAATACATGCCGTCCCGGTCGGTGACCTTGTATGGTTTTTCTTGTGATTTCAGGTTCTTAATGGCGACATCCGTCAGCATCGCGGCCTCCTTTCCAAAAATACCGTCACGCACTTTTGACAGGCTCTTGGATCAGATTTCACTTTGTTTCCAGATAATTAGCCTAGAAAGAATACCGTCAAGAGCCTCAACACCTCTGACGGTATTCTGGTTTTCGGCCTTACGCAATATCTAGGCATACCGTCAGGTAAGCCGTGAGCGCGAAGCACTGCGCCCCGATAGGTGTCGATAGAGAATGACAGAATATATATTTATATCAGTATCTTATGTTCCCACTCGATGGTGCCGGGGGGTTTGCTGGTGATGTCGTAGGTTACGCGGTTGATGCCGCGCACTTCATTGACGATGCGGCCAGCGACGCGGTTGAGGAAGGTCATTTCGAAGGGGAATACATCGGCGGTCATGCCGTCGGTGCTGGTCACGGCGCGGAGGGCGCAGGCATAATCGTAGGTGCGGCCATCGCCCATGACGCCGACGCTACGCACCGGCAGCAGGGCGACGAAGGCTTGCCAGATTTGGTCATAGAGGCCGGCTGCGCGAATTTCATGCAGGTAGATCGCGTCAGCTTTTTGCAGGATCGAAACTTTTTCACGATCGACCGGGCCGGGGATGCGGATCGCGAGGCCGGGGCCGGGGAACGGATGGCGGCCGACCAATGTTTCGGGCAGGCCCAATTCGCGGCCCAAGGCGCGGACTTCGTCTTTGAAGAGCTCGCGCAGCGGCTCGACCAATTTGAGGCGCATACGCGCAGGCAGGCCGCCGACATTATGATGTGATTTGATCACAGCGCTGGGTCCACCGCTGACCGAGACGCTTTCGATCACGTCGGGATAGAGCGTGCCTTGGGCAAGGAAATCGGCACCGCCCAGCTTTTGGGCCTCTTGCTCGAACACATCGATGAACAGCCCGCCGATAATTTTGCGCTTTTGCTCCGGATCGCTGATACCCGCGAGGGCGGTGAAAAATAAATCCGACGCATCGCGATGGATCAGGCGGATATTGAAACGATCCCGGAACAGGCTCACCACCTCATCCGCCTCATGGGCGCGCAATAGGCCGTGATCGACGAAAATACAGACCAGCTGCTCGCCGATGGCTTCGTGGATCAGGGCAGCGGCCACGGCGGAATCGACGCCACCGGAGAGACCGCAAATGACCCGGCCGGCGCCAACCTGGGATTTGATCGCCGCACGGGCGGTGTCGCGGAAATTGGCCATGGTCCAGCGGCGCGCAAGGCCGCAGACGCGATGAACGAAATTGCCGAGCAATTGGGCGCCGTGCGGCGTGTGCATGACTTCCGGGTGGAACATCAGCCCGTAAAACTTGCGGCTATCATCGGCGATGACGGCGTAGGGCGCGCCTTCACTGACCGCAACGGTGCGAAAGCCGGGTGGTGGCGCGCTGATATGGTCACCATGGCTCATCCAGACGGTTTCCTGGCTGCCAGCCGCCCAAACCCCCTCGAACAGGCCGCAATTTTCGGTAATTTGGACAGTTGCGCGGCCAAATTCGCGGATATGCGCGCTATCCACATCGCCGCCGAGTTGGGCGCACATGGTCATTTGGCCATAGCAAATGCCCAGCACCGGCACGCCCGCGTGAAACACCAAATCAGGGGCGCGGGGCGAACCGGCCTCGCTGACGCTGGCGGGGCCGCCCGACAGAATAAAGCCGCGCGCGCCGAACGCCGCCATGCGGGCAGGATCAGCGTCAAACGGCCAGATTTCGCAATAGACACCGGCTTCGCGCAGGCGGCGGGCAATGAGTTGGGTTACTTGGCTGCCGAAATCGAGAATGAGAATCCGCTCGGCGTGATGATGCTCGGTCATGGCGATCTATGAGCACTTCCCGCCGTGCGGTTCAATCTCTGTCGTGGTGCGTTCGGGTCAGACCAGATGTTCAGCGAAAAAAGCGAGGCTGCGATGCTCGGCGATTTCGTTAGCCTGGCTGTTGAAACTGGCGCGATCATGGCAACCAAAGCCGTGATCGGCGCCGGGATAGATGAAAATCGGAAGCTCAGGGTGGGATTTTTGAATCGCTTCGACATCGGTGAGCGGAATGCCTTTATCCTCGGCGCCGAAATGCAATTGCACCGGGCAATGGAGTTCGGCGTCTTTGCTGGCGGCGATGCCCCCGCCATACCAGCCGATTGCGGCCTTGAAGCTTTTGCTGCGCGTGGCACCCCACCAAGCGATCGTCCCGCCCCAGCAATAGCCGATAATGCCGGTCGGGCGCGGCGAGAGGGCGGCGGCTGAGGCTTCGATATCGCGCATCACGTCGGCTTCATCGATTGCTGCGCGCAGTGCCAAGCCTTTCTGGATACCTTCCTGATTATAGGCGAGTTCGACGCCGCGTTCAGCACGATCAAACAGGGCAGGCGAGATCACCCGATAACCGAATGAGGCCAAATGATCGGCGATTTGGCGCATATGGCTATTCACGCCGAAAATTTCCTGCACCACCACGAGCCCGCGCCGGGCGGTTGGCTCGCCTGCGGCGTAGGCCGCAAATTTATGGCCGCAAGAGGCGGTTAATTCGATCATCTCACCCATTATTACGCTCCATTCGGTGTGGTGAATTGTGAAAAAGCATCAGCAATGCGTTGATAGATATGGCGCTTGAACGGAACCGCCAGAGCCACGATCGATTCCAAGGGAACCCAGCGCCATTCGGAGAATTCTGGATGCGCATCGGCATCCAACCGGATCAGATCATCGGTGCCGAGAAAACGCAGCGCAAACCAGCGCTGGCGCTGCCCGCGATGGCGATTGCCGAATTTTTGCACGACCTCATCAGGGAATTCATAGGTCAGCCAATCGGGGATTTCGCCGATAATTTCGACCGCATCGGTGCCGATTTCCTCGCGCAATTCGCGCACCACGGCGCGGCGCGGATCTTCGCCGGCATCAATGCCGCCTTGGGGAAGTTGCCAAGGAAAATGCTCGAACGCGCGCAAATCCGCACGGCGAGCGACCAAAATTTCACCCTGGCGATTGAACAGAGCAGCGCCGACATTGGCGCGATAGGGCAGGGCGCTTGGCTGGGCGTTCGGTTGCGTCACTGGCTGGCTCCGTTGGCCATGACCGCGCTGACCGGAACCAAGGCGGTCGCGGCGGGCAAGTGCTGTGCCCAGGCTGCGAGTGCGGCTAATTCGGCGGTATTGGGCGATTCGATCACGCCAATGGCGCTGCCGCCACGATGCGCAATGCGGACGAGCCGGGCCAGACCCGCCTTGAGGCCGACAACGCCTTGATCGGCGGCCATCACCACGCTGGCGCGCCCGGCATCCGGGCCGTCAGGCAGGGCGGCAGCAGGGTTGATATCGAGCATAAACAGCCCATCCGCTTTCAGACTGTTGATTAGCCAGAACGCATCGGCCGGGTCTTGCAAGAACCGCCCGCTATTGGGCAAGGCGCCAGCATCGGTGACGCCGACATACCCCTCGAAGCGCGAGAGCGCCCAGTCCAAGGCGCGGCCATTGACGTCCGATTGATTGCCGATATTGAGGATATAGGGTTCCTGTCGCGCCGAGACGCCGCCGACCGGCAGGCTGACCAGGGTTTCGTGACCTGAGCGACGTGCCGTGCGGGCGAGTTGGTGCAATCCCAAACCGAACGGTGTGATCGCGATTGACACGCCGGCCGGTAACGCGTTGATCGCGGCGCTGCCCGGGCCGTTTAAGCCGCCAAAGCCGGTAACCAACAAGGCTATAGGCGCTTGATGGCGCATCAGCGGCGCTGTGGGGGCGCCGTAATATTGCTTGGGCAGCACGCCATAGGGGCTGGGCCGGGGCACTGACCAAGCGGCGTTGTACCGGCTGGGGCGCGATAGGGCGGCGCTGGGCCGGTGGATCGCTGCAACCGAGGTGAGGGCGGTTGAGGTGAGGGCGGATGGGGGGCCGAGATAATCTAGCCAAGCGGCACCTATCGCGGCGGCGCCGAGAATGACCGCCCAGAACCAGATTACCCCGCGTGGCAGCGCTGCCAATTCACCGGTCACCGACGTCACGTTTCATTGACCCCGATTTATCGTGCTTGGCCGTCCGCTGGCGCGGGCGGCCAAGGCTCGATGGTGATTGATGCCGCACAGCCACGATTTAGGGCGCTTTTGCCGATGCCGGTGTGGAGGCCATTGCCCCGACCAGTTTCAGCGCCGTTTGCAGCTGATAGTCGGTGGCGGCTACGCCGGGTTTCAGGGCGGGGAAGCCGGTTGGTGGGCGCGGATCGATGGTTTGCACCATCGGCGGCAACGTGATTTTGGGAGGCAGTTGCGGTGCTTTCAGGCCGGATGGGTTGTGAAAAGCGTTGGGCATATTGGCTTCGCGCACTTTCGGGAAATGATCCTTGGGGTTGCGGGTTTCGTGCACCACAATATCCGGGGTGACGCCGTAATCCTGCAAGGATTTGCCGGACGGCGTGTAATAGAGGGCGGTGGTCAGGCGCAACGCGCCGTGGCCGGGGATGCGGAAAATAGTTTGCACCGAGCCTTTGCCGAAGCTGCGCGTGCCCATGACCACGGCGCGGCGATTTTGCTGCAAGGCGGCGGTGACAATTTCGGCAGCGGAGGCGGTGCCGGCATTGATCAGCACGACCATGGGCTTGCCATGCAGAATATCGCCCGGATGCGCATACCACACCGCATCATCTTCCGAATGGCGTCCATGGGTCGAGACGATTTCGCCTGAATTGAGGAAATCATCGGCGACGGCGACGCCTTGATCGAGCAAGCCGCCGGGGTTGTTGCGCAAATCGAGCACGTAACCCGTGATCGGGTGGCCCTTGGCTTTGGCTTCCTTGTTAAGCTTGCGCACGGCGCGGCGGATATCGCGATTGGCGTTTTGGGCGAAGCTGGTCAGGCGCATATAGCCGATGGAACCATAGAGATGGCTATGCACGGCTTTGACATGGATGATCGCGCGGACCAGCGTGGCCGTAATCGGCTTTTCGATACCAGCGCGCTTGATTGTCAAGGTGATCGGCGAACCAACCTTGCCACGCATGTCATTGACCGCCTGATTGAGCGACAATCCGACCAGCGGCTTGTTGTTGATCGCGACGATCAAATCACCGGGCTTGATGCCGGCCTTGGCGGCGGGGGTGTCATCGATCGGGGTGATGACTTTGATGAAGCCGGAGGCTTCAGACACTTCAAGCCCCAACCCGCCGAACTGGCCTGAGGTTTCGGCCTGCATGTCCTTGTATTGGCGCTTATTCATGTAGCCGCTATGCGGATCGAGTGCCGCGAGCATGCCGTTGAGGGCACCATAGATCAGTTTGCGGGCGGGCTCGGGCGAAACGTAATCGGCGCGCACGCGCTCGAACACATCGCCGAACAGGCTGAGTTGTTGATCGGTCTTCGAACCAGGTGCCGAATCGGCCAAGGCCGCGTGGAACGCAGGCGCGATGGTGCCAACGCCAATTCCGAGCACAAATCCGCAGGACACTAATAATCCAGCCTTACGCGTCATCCGTTTTCAATCCTTTGTCTATGGCAGCATCATGCGGGGGCTTGGCGCGGAAGTCCAGCCATCGCAATCTGGCTAGTGTCCCGATTCTGAAATCCGTTGGATTTCGGAATCAGAGTGGACACTAGAGAATTCAATGATTTAGTGGCCTGCTTATCCCTGAAATTCATCTCATGAATTTCAGGGGCAGGACACTAGCGTCCCACACCAAATCCCAACGCCGGGTTCACTGGCTTACCATCATGACGCAATTCTACATAGAGTTTCGGTGCAGCCGCGCCATGGTTGCCGTGTGCCGCCATGGCGGCAATGGGCTGACCGGGCACGATTTTTTGACCAACCTGCACCACAAATCGGTCAACGCCGGCGATCACAAAATCGTTGCCGCCCGCGCAAGAGAGGATCAGCAGCTTACCATAGGATTGGAATCGGCGGGCAAAGGCGACGCGCCCGGTGCAGGTGGCGCTCACCATGGCGGAGGGGGTGGTGGCGAATGTGTCGCCCAACGCAGGACCGGCCATGGTTTGCTCGCCGAATTGGCGGATCAACCGCCCAGCCACTGGTGCGCCGCGCAAATCGGTGGGGGCGCTGCTCTTGGAATGGTTGTTCGCGGGGGCAAATGGCTTGATCCGCGCGGCGGCGGCGCGGGCGGCGGCTTGGCGTTGCGCGGCTTGCAAGCGGGCGATGAGGCCGCCGAGCGATCGGGCGCGGGCGGCATCCGCCGCGGCGGCGCGTTGCGCACGCAATTGGATCGCACTGGCGGCGCGTTGTGCGGTCTGAGCGGCGGCGATGGCGGTTTGCAGCTGGTCACGCGCTGTGGTTTGGCGGGTCGTGGCGGCTTGCAGCGCGGTTTGCTGTGTGGCGATTTGCTGACGGAGTGCCTGATCCTGGGTTATCACAGCGCGCAAGGCTGCGGCGCGTTGATTGATCTCGCGGGTCAGGCCGCGCATCACCAAAGCACCTTGTACGGCGCTGCCCAGATCGCGGCCACTGCCGAGCAGGCTCGCTGTGGGGTGCAGCGCGAGGCGCAGCATCACGGGAATGAGCGGGCGGATCGATGCGGTGTCATGGGCGCGGGTCGCATCGGCTGTAATCATCGCTTGATCCAGGGTGGCGAGGCGGGCGGTGATGCGCGCTGTATGATCCTCGGTGGAGCGCAAGGTGGCGTTGAGGGTGATTTCCTGATGGACCAGCGCGTTGGCGCGTTGCTGCGCGGCGGCTTCATCGCGGGCGGCGCGGGCGGCGCGTTGTTGATCGGCATGGGCATGCGCGAGGACGGCGGCGCGCTGCTGCTCGGCACGGCTGAGGCTCGGCTGGGCAGCATGAGCATGGCCTGCCAGGGCAGCGGCTAAAGCAGCGCCCAGCGCCAGCCCCGTGATGAGGCGATGGTCAGGTCGCACGCGACGTTGGCGCATCGGCGTGAACCAGCAGGCTTTGGCCGGTCATTACGGCCGGTTGCGGCAAGCCGAGTAAGGCCAGCAGCGTGGGGGCAATATCGGCAAGCCGCCCGTCATGTAGCCCGGTGACGCCAGGGGCGCCTGCCAGCAGCACCGGCACTTGATTGAGCGTGTGGGCGGTGTGCGGGCCACCGGTTTCCGGGTCTTTCATCAATTCGCAATTGCCGTGATCGGCGGTGACCAGCAGCGCGCCGCCTTGCCCGGCGATGGCATCGGCGATGGCACCCAGGCCGGTATCGACGGCTTCGACCGCCTTGATCGCCGCTGCGAGATTGCCGGTATGGCCGACCATGTCGGGATTGGCGAAATTCAGCACAATCAGGTCAAACCGTCCCGATGCGATGGCGGCGACCAGTTTTTCGGTGAGTTCGGGGGCGGACATTTCGGGCTGCAAATCATAGGTCGCGACTTTGGGCGACGCGACCATGATCCGCTCTTCGCCGGGATATTCCTGCTCGGCGCCGCCATTGAGAAAATAGGTCACATGCGGGTATTTTTCGGTCTCGGCGGCGCGTAGCTGGGTCATCCCGGCGGCGGACACCACCGCGCCGAGCAATTGATCCATCGGCGGGGGCGAGAACAAGGCTGGCATATATCGGTCTAGCTCGGTCGAATAAGCGACCATGCCGAGGGTTGCCGCGAATATGCAGGATCGGGCGCGGTTGAAACCGTCAAAATCCGGATCGAGCAAAGCGGTGAGGATCTCGCGCACCCGATCCGCTCGAAAATTGGCGCAGAGCACGCCATCACCATCCTGCATCCCGGGATAATCGGCCATCGCGAACGGAGGCGCAAATTCGTCAGTCTGGCCAGCCGCATAGCTGGCCTGGATTGCGGCCTGAGCGGTCTCGGCCTTGGTGCCTTGGGCGGCAATGAGCAAATCGTAGGCGCGCTGCACCCGCTCCCAGCGATGATCACGGTCCATCGCGAAATAGCGGCCACAGAGGGTGCCGATTTGCGCGGTTGGGGGTAGGGATGCTTGCAGCCAATCGAGGCAAGCCGCGCCGGATTGGGGTGGGGTATCGCGCCCGTCCATCAGCGCATGCACCCAAATTTTAATGCCCGCGGCCGCGATGATGGTGGCTAGGGCGGCGATATGGCGCTGATGGGCATGCACGCCGCCGGGGGAAACGAGGCCGATCAAATGGCAAGCACCACCGCTTTGGCGCAAGCCCGCGATGAACGCACCGAGTGCTGGATTGCTTGCGAGTGATCCATCGGCAATGGCATTATCGATGCGCGGCAATTCCTGCATCACCACGCGGCCCGCGCCGATATTGGTATGGCCAACCTCGGAGTTGCCCATTTGGCCGTCAGGCAAGCCGACATCAAGGCCGCAGGTGCGCAAGTGGCCATGCGGAGATGTTGCCCAGAGCCGGTCGAAATGCGGGGTGCGCGCCAGGGCGACGGCGTTATCGGCGCTGTCTGAACGGCAGCCGAATCCATCCAGAATTGTTAACATGACGGGGCGCATGATGGTGTCTCCTTACCGGTAAATCGCCGCAGATTCTATTGGATTTTGTGGCTTTCCGGGCCATTCGCGGCCATGTGGCGGGCGCGCTCGCGCCAAAAGCGCGCAGCTTGCTGATCGCGCGGCACGAACAGACCTTGCTGGTACATGAGCGCCAGATTGCGGGCGGCAATGGCGTTGCCTTGTAGAACCGAGCGCGCCAGCCAGAAAAATGCTTGTTTCGGATCGGCCGTGACGCCTTGGCCGGTCATTAACAGATAGCCGAAAGAATTTTCCGCCTCGGGATTGCCGCGCTTGGCACCGATTTTCAGCCAATAGGCGGCGCGGGCGAGGTTTTGCGGCACGTATTTGCCCTGCTCGTATAAATTGCCGAGATTGAACGCGGCGGGCGCGTTCCCTTGGGCGATGGCACGCCGATACCAATGTTTGGCGGCTTTGATGTTCTGCGCCCGGCCAAAACCATATTGGCAAGTCACCCCATACCAGAATTGCGCGTCCGGATTACCGAGTTCGGCGCGCAGGCCGAGCACCAACCCATCGACCGGATTGCCGAACGCGGCGTTGCGGGCCTGATCTTTGGGCGCGCGGAGGGTGATGAAAGCAAGTGAAGCGACCAGCGCGACGATCGCGATCAGCACGAATCCGGCATAGCGTTTCATGGCCGACCGGCGCGGTGATAGGGGTGCCCCGCAAGAATGGATTGCGCACGGTATAGCTGTTCGGCCAGAATAACGCGTGCGAGCATGTGCGGCAGCGTCAGCCTGCCGAGCGAGAGCACCAGATCCGCGCGATCCAGAATGCTCTGCGCCAAGCCTTCCGCACCACCGATGATAAAGGCGCAATCGCGCCCAGCCTCACGCCATTGGCCCATTTGGGCGGCGAGACCGAGTGTATCGGGTGCGACACCGCCACTATCGAGGGCGATGACGTGGTGGGAGGGTTTGATGCGCCCCAGCAGAGCGGTGGCTTCGCGATTTTTGATTTCGGCAGGACTACCCACGCCATCGGCCAAGGCGATCAGTTCCAAACGCGGATTGATCCGCACGGCATAGCGGTTGAACAGGTCCGATTCCGGACCTGCGCGGTCGCGACCGATGGCGAGCAGGCTCAATCGCATGGCGCGGCCCCAGGGTCAGACCGGCTCGTCGAGGTCGGCACCCCACATTTTTTCCAGGGCATACAGGGCGCGGGCATCGGCCTTGAACAAATGCACCACGATGTCACCGGCATCGACGAGCACCCAGTCCGAGCCGGAGGCGCCCTCGGTTTGCACCCGTTTCACGCCGATTTCCGCGAGCTTATCGATCAGATGCGTGGCCATCGCCGCGATTTGGCGATCCGCGAGGCCCGTCGCGATGACCATGCGATCCGCGAAGCTGGCGCGGCCGGCCAAATCGAGCACCACAATTTCTTCGGCCTTGTCGTCATCGAGGCTGGCGACAATCACGGCCTGCATTTGGGCGAGCCGATCCGGCGCGACTTTGCGGCTGGCGACTTTTTTCGGTGTGGTCGGCTTTTTCGGGCCAGCAATTACGGCCTTTTTGCGCGGCGTGCCGGGTGCCTTGGGCGCGGCATCGGCGGGCTTGGGGGGTTTGCGTGGCGCCCGCGTGCGCGGGGTTGCGGGCGCCGGCGGCGACGTGCGGGAGGGCGTTCGAGCGATGATCAGAACTCCTTGGGTGAGGCGGCCGAGCGAAGCCTCTGGCGCCGCGATCGTATCTGGGTTGCTGATAAAGGATTTTCACGAATCGGCAATAAGCTCCAGCGCGGCGCGGCACTGCGTGCGAGTAAAATCCCGGCACCGGGGCGCAGCCGGTCATGGCGCAGGCGCTGGGCGGCTTGGCTGGCCAGGGCGGTTCGGGTTGAGCCGGGGCGCGGCAGGACCGCGATGGGCATCAGGCGGGTGATGCGCTGCCAGCTTTTCCAGCTGGGCAATTGGCGCAAATTATCGGCCCCCATCAGCCAAACGAACCGGGCGCGGGGAAAGCGCTGGCGCAATGCCCGCAATGTGTCCGCGGTATAGCGGGTGCCAAGTTGCGCCTCGATATCGGTGGCGCGGAGATGGCGATTGGTGCAGAGGCGTTCAGCCGAGGCGAGGCGTTGGGCCAAGGGCGCCATGCCCACGCCGGATTTCAGCGGGTTGCCGGGCGAGACGAGCAGCCACACTTGATCGAGCCGGAGCAGGCGCAAGGCTGCGCGGGCGATATGCGCGTGGCCCGCATGGGCTGGATTGAAGCTGCCGCCCAAGAGGCCAATGCGCATGCGCCTTTTATCGCCAAATCGAGTCAGGGGCGCACCTGACCGGTGCCGGTAATTTGATAGCGATAGGTGACCAGTTGATCGAGCCCAACCGGCCCACGCGCATGCAACCGCCCCGTGGCGATGCCGATTTCAGCGCCGAAGCCGAATTCGCCGCCATCGCAAAACTGGGTCGAGGCATTCCACAGCCCGACGGCCGCGTCGATTCCGGCGAGAAATATCTCCGCCGTTGCACGGTCCTGCGTTACGATGGCTTCGGTGTGCGAGGAGCCATGGGCGGCGATATGGGCGAGGGCCTCCTGCACCCCATCGACCAGCTTGATCGATAGGATCGCATCCAGCCATTCGGTGTGAAAATCAGTATCAGCAGCGGCAGGCAAATCCGGCAGGATCGCCCGCGCCCGCGCATCGGCACGAAACACGCAGCCCAAAGCAGCGAGATCCGCGATGAGCAGCGGCAGCAGGGCAGGGGCAATGGCGGCGTCTAGCAGCAAAGTTTCGGTGGCGCCGCAAACGCCGGGGCGGCGCATTTTCGCGTTGGCGAGAACAGCGCGGGCCATGGCGGGGTCGGCCTCGGCGTGGATATAAGTGTGGTTCAGCCCTTCAGCATGAGCGAGAACCGGCACGCGGGCCTCGCGTTGCACACGTTCGACTAGGCTTTTGCCGCCACGTGGAATGATCAGATCAATGAGGCCACTGGCACTGAGCATCGCCGCCACAAAGGCGCGATCAGCACTTGGCGCGATTTGGACCGCATCGCGCGGCAGGCCGGCTTCATCGAGCCCCGCTTGCATGGCCGCATGGATCGTGGTGGCGGAGCCAAGACTTTCCGAGCCGCCGCGGAGCAGCACGGCGTTGCCCGATTTCAGGCACAGGGCGGCAGCATCCGCGCCGACATTTGGGCGGCTTTCATAGATCATGCCGATAACGCCGATCGGTTGGGGTACGCGCCGGATGACCAACCCGTTGGGCCGCGCCCACTCGGCGAGGATTTTAGTGAGCGGATCAGGCAGGTCAGCCACCGCCGCGACGCCATCCGCCATCGCAGCGACACGCGCGGGCGTGAGGCGCAGCCGATCGCGGAACGCCTCGCTCGCCCGATGGCCGTGCGGGTCGAGATTCGCCAAATCTCGTGCATTTGCTTCGAGAATTGCAGGTGCGTGCGCACGCAGGGCAATCGCTGCGGCGCGCAACGCGTCGTTGCGTTGACCGGTGCTCGAGCGAGCCAGAAGCGCTCCGGCGCTGCGGGCGCGGGCGCCGAATATTTCGATGAGCGGGTCCGAAGCGGTGGCGTGATCCATAATCGGCTCAGGGTGCGCCGAGCTTGGGCGCAAATCAACTCCCTGCTCGGTTGACGCGGCATCAGCCATCATTGCGCTCCCCCTTCTCAATCATCGATCTCATCGGCAAACTCCGTCCATGACAAAAAATCAACAGCCGTTTCTGGTTGTATTCAGTGGATTACCGGGCACCGGAAAGACGACAATCTCGACCATGCTCGCCGCCGCACTCCACGCGGTATATTTGCGCATCGATACGATCGAGCAAGCCATGCGAGCGGCCGGTGCGAAACAGATTGGCCCGTCGGGATATGCTGTCGCGAATGGTTTGGCGCGCGCAAATCTCCTGCTGGGCCACTCCATCGTGGCCGATTGCGTCAATCCGGTGCGAGAAAGTCGGCTCGGCTGGGGCAAAGTGGCGGCTGAGGCCTCTGCAGAGTTGATTAATATCCACCTGATTTGCTCTGACGCCGCCGAGCATCGACGTCGGGTGGACGAGCGCTCCGCTGACATTCCGGGCCATCGTTTACCGAATTGGAGCTCGGTCATGCGCCATATGTTTGAACCGCGCGATGATGATCACCTGCTCTTGGACACCGCGACGATGACGTTGGCCGACTTGGTGGAGTGTTGCACAACATATGTCACATCGAAACTGGATCGGTCTTAGATGGCCGCGTTGAGCGGCTCGGCAAAATTCATTTGGTCATGGCGGGGGCGAAATCGTGCATAGCGCTGCTTGGCACCCTTCCGGCATGGGCGTGAAACGGCTATCTGAGACGCATGTCTCCCCGCGCGGTCGGACCGCTGCATCCTGAACCTGCGCCGACCCGGCGGTTGCGCTTGCGTGGTTTCACCGTGCAGGATCAGGCGGCTTTTCATCGCCAGATCAATGATTGGGAAATATGCCGGCGCTTGCCGCAATCGCCCTATCCGTATCCCGAAGCGCTGGCGCGGGCTTGGATCGATGCGGCGATTACCGATCGCATCCAGGGCACGGCTTACGAGTTCGCGATGATAGAGGCAGCGCATGATCGGCTGATTGGCAGCGCCGGTCTGCGGCTGGCCAAGGGGGCTGACACGGCGAGCCTGGGTTATTGGACCGGGCGGGCGCATTGGCGCCAAGGTTTTGCCCGTGAGGCGTTGGAAAGCCTGATCGCCTGGGGATTTGCCGAATTGCCGATTAGCGCGATCACTGCGGATGTGGCTGAGGATAATCACGCCTCTTGTGCGCTGCTGGCGCGGCTGGGATTTCGCCAAACCGGCGCGGGGCAGGCGCAGTTTATCGGCAAGCCGAATGAACGGATCGCCGTGCTGCATTTTTCGCTCCTGCGCGATTTGAATGAGGGTTTTGCGGCGCCGGCGAATGCGGAGCGGGTTGAAAAGCCGGTGGTGCTGGTGGCGGCGTGTGCGCTGATCAATCAGGCGGGCGATATTTTGCTCGCCCGTCGTCCGCCGGGGAAGCGTTTGGCGGGGTTGTGGGAATTTCCCGGCGGCAAGCTGGTCGCCGGGGAAACGCCTGAGGCGGCTTTGGTGCGGGAATTGGCCGAGGAGCTTGGGATTGGTGTGAACATGGGCGATCTGGCGCCGTTTGTGTTTGCCTCGCATGCCTATGGCGATTTTCATCTGCTGATGCCACTTTATCTCTGCCGCCGTTGGCGCGGTGAGCCAGTCGGGCGCGAGGGTCAGGCGCTGGCCTGGGTGGCGCCGCACCGGCTTGATGAATATCCGCTGCCCCCGGCAGACCGTCCGCTTATCCCGATGCTGCGCGATTTCCTGTAAGGTTCTGACATGACTCAACATAATCCTACCGCCGCGATCCTGATTATTGGCAATGAAATTCTCTCCGGCCGCACCCAGGACATCAATGTGCAATTTCTCGCCCAGCGCTTGGCGGCCATCGGCCATCGGCTCGAAGAGGTGCGGGTGATCCCCGATATTTCGCTCCGTATTATCAGTGCGGTGAATGAATTACGGGCGGCCTATGACAATGTGTTTACCACCGGCGGGATTGGTCCGACCCATGATGATATTACCAGCGAATGCGTCGCGGCGGCATTTGGCGTGCCCTGGGAGCCGCATCCGCCAACGTTTGAAGCGATGCGCAAGCATTTGGGAGAGCGCTTCAACGAAGCACGTCAGCGCATGGCGACGATGCCGCGCGGTGCCGTGCCAATCCCCAATGCGATTTCGGTCGCGCCGGGTTTCTCAATGGCCAATGTGCATGTGATGGCGGGCGTGCCGCGCATCATGCAATCGATGTTTGTCGCTCTGGAACCGAGCCTATCGCGCGGCACGCCGATTGCGATGCGGGCGGTCCATGGGTTTGGGCTCCTGGAAGGCAGTATTGCGGCGGGGCTCGGGGCGATCCAGGCGCGGTTCGCGCAGCTCGATCTGGGCTCCTATCCGTTTTACCGCGAGTCGGGCTCGGGCGTGGCGATGGTGGCCAAGGGGACCGATATTGCGGCCCTCGATGCGGCGATTGCCGAATGCAGCGCGTTGATCGTGGCGCAGGGGATTACGCCGATGCCGGGTGAGCCAAGTATCGCTTGATCGCGGGACGGCCGATGGGGCGGTGATCAGGCTTTTTTCGGCGGCAGAGCCAGCGCGAGCGAAAGCTCCTTGAGCCGGGCGGGTGCGATCTCGGCCGGGGCGCCCATCATCAAATCTTCGCCCTGCTGGTTGAGGGGGAAAGCGATAATTTCGCGCAGATTAGGTTCATCGGCGAGCAGCATCACCATGCGGTCAATGCCCGGCGCGGAACCGCCATGGGGTGGGGCGCCGTAGCGAAACGCATTAAGCATGCCACCAAACCGGGCCTCGACCTCATCGGCGCCGTACCCGGCGATTTCAAAAGCCCGGATCATGATTTCGGGTTTGTGATTGCGAATGGCACCGGAGGAGAGCTCGATGCCGTTGCACACGATGTCATATTGATAGGCTTTTATGGTCAACGGGTCTTGGCCGTTCAGCGCCTCGAGGCCGCCTTGCGGCATGGAGAACGGGTTATGCGAGAAGGCAATAGATTTGCTCTCCTCGTCATATTCATACATCGGAAAATCAACGATCCAGCAAAATTTAAAGCTATCGGGATCGATCAAGCTCAAATCAGTGCCGAGTTTGGTGCGCACGGCGCCAGCAAATTTGGCCGCATGGTCGCGCGGGCCAGCGGCAAAAAATACCGCATCACCTTGCTTGGCGCCGACCGCTTGGCGGATCGCTTCAGCGCGCTCGGCTTCGAGGTTTTTCGCAATCGGGCCTTTGGCGCCCTCGGCATCAAATTGGATATAGCCGAGACCACCCGCCCCTTCGGCGCGCGCCCATTCGTTTAATTTATCGAAAAAGCTGCGTGGATTCGCACCACAGCCGGGGGCCGGGATGGCGCGAACCACGCCGCCGGATGCCACGATTTTGGCAAACAGGCCGAAGGCGGAATCGCGAAATGGTTCGGTGACATCCGCAATGATCAACGGGTTGCGCAAATCGGGCTTATCGGAGCCATATTTGAGCATCGCATCGTCATACGGGATGCGCGGAAACGGCCAATCGCTGACGGTTTTGCCGCCGGAGAATTCCTTGAACAAGCCACCCAAGACCGGCTCGATCGTCGCGAATACATCTTCTTGCGTCACGAAGCTCATCTCGAAATCGAGCTGATAAAATTCACCGGGAGCGCGGTCGGCGCGGCTCGCTTCATCGCGAAAGCAGGGCGCGATTTGGAAATAGCGGTCAAACCCGGCGACCATCAGCAATTGCTTGAATTGCTGCGGCGCTTGCGGCAGCGCGTAAAATTTGCCCGGATGCAGGCGGGCGGGGACTAGAAAATCGCGAGCCCCTTCGGGCGACGAGGCGGTGAGGATCGGGGTGGTGAATTCGGTGAAGCCGCGCGCGGTCATTTCGCGGCGCAGCCAAGCCACCACATTGGCGCGTAGCATGATGTTGCGATGGAGTTTTTCGCGGCGCAGATCGAGAAAACGATAGCGCAGCCGCAAATCCTCGGGGAATTGCGCATCTCCGGCGACCAAAATGGGGAGTTGCTCCGCCGCCGATTGCACCACCATGGCCTCGACCCGCAACTCAATGGCGCCGGTGGGCAGTTTGGGGTTCACCGTGCCTTCGGCGCGCAACACCACGGCGCCGGTGACGGTGATCACGCTCTCGACCCGCAGCGACTCGGCCTGCGCGAACAACGCCGAGCCTTGGGCAAACACGCATTGGGTTAACCCCGCATGATCGCGCACATCGATGAAGAGCAAACCGCCATGGTCGCGCTTGGCATGCACCCAGCCCGAAAGGCGAGCGGTAATCCCAGCATTTTCGCTCCGCAGAGCGCCGCAAGAATGGGTCCGATAATCATGCATGAGCGTCAGTCCTGATGAGGGTGGTCGCGCAAATGACGGGCCACCCTCTTTCCTGTCAAGCCAGCCCGTGCCACTGACCCAGAATGAAATCTCGCACCGCGTTTGCCACGCCCGTTTTGATCACAGAAACCGCGACCCTCGCCGCCTTGTGCGCGCGATTGGCGCAGCAGGATTTTGTCACGGTCGATACCGAGTTTATGCGCGAGCGCACCTATTTCCCTGAGCTTTGCGTGATCCAGCTCGGCGGCGAGAATGACGTCGCGGTGATCGATGCGCAAGCACCGGGGTTGGATTTGGCGCCTTTGGGCACGCTGCTCGCTAATCCAGCGGTTACCAAGGTATTTCACGCTTGCCGCCAGGATGTAGAAATTTTTCTGCTTAAATTTGGCGAGGTCCCGACACCGATTTTTGACACTCAAGTGGCAGCGATGGTGGCCGGATTCGGCGATCAGGTTGGGTATGATACGCTGGTATCGGCCTTGGCGGGTGGCGCGATTGATAAAGCGCATCGGTTTTCCGATTGGCAGGCACGGCCTTTGTCACCGGCGCAAATCAGCTATGCGGCGGCAGACGTGACGTGGCTGCGATTGGTGTATCAAGCGTTATGCGAGCGGCTCCATCGCGATGGTCGGCTCGCCTGGGTCGCCGAGGAGATGGGGCAGTTGGCGGAGCCGGGCACATATCGCACCGAGCCTGAGGATGCGTGGCGGCGGTTGAAGCTGCGCGGCGCGAACCGGCGCCAGCTTGCTTTGGTGCAAGCCATCGCCGCGTGGCGCGAGCGTGAGGCGGCGCGAATCAATATTCCGCGCCAGCGCGTGATCAAGGATGAGCAAATCCCGGAATTAGCAGCGATTGCCCCGGCCAATGCCGATGATTTAACCCGCGTGCGGGGCCTAACCAAAGGGTTTGCGGAAGGTAAATCAGGTGTCTCGCTACTCGCGGTGATTGCTGAGGCGAAAACCATGCCCGATGGTGAATTGCCAAATCTGCCGAGCAACCATGACTCTGCGCGACCATCACCGGCTTTGGTGGCTTTGTTGAAAGTGCTGCTCGCCGAGCGGGCGAATGCGCATCATGTTGCGGCGCGATTGATCGCATCCTCCGATGATATCGACCGCCTGGCGGGTGATGACAATGCCGATTTGCCTTGCCTGACCGGCTGGCGCGCCACCGTGTTCGGCGATGACGCGCTGCGGCTCAAATCGGGCAAAATCGCCCTCGTGGCGCGTGGCAAGCGGGTTGAGACCATCGCGATTTAGAGCAACATCCGATTGGATGGTCGCTTTAATACATATGCTGACCGCCATTGATCGACAGGGTTGAGCCGGTCACGAAATCAGCGTCATCAGCGGTGAGGAACAGCACGCCACGGGCGATGTCCTCGGCATGCCCCAATCGGCCAACCGGAATTCGTGCGATGATTTTTTCAAGCACGTCGGGTGGCACGGCGCGCACCATATCAGTATCGACATAACCAGGGGCGATGGCATTGACGGTGATGCCAAAGCGCGCCCCTTCTTGGGCGAGGGCTTTGGTAAAGCCGTGAATGCCGGATTTGGCTGCGGCATAATTAACCTGACCATATTGCCCGGCCTGGCCATTAATTGAGCCGATATTGACGATGCGGCCAAATTTTTTCGTGCGCATACCATCGAAGGTGGCTTTGCACAGGTTGAAGCAGGAGCCTAAATTGGTGTCGATCACCTGATCCCACATATCGCGTGACATGCGCGACATGGTGCCATCGCGGGTGATGCCGGCATTATTGACCAGAATCTCGATCGGGCCGAGGCGGTTGGTAATTTGCTCGACGGCTTTCATGCAGGCGTCAAAATCGCCTGCGTCAAACTTGATCGCTTCGATTTTATGAGCTTCGGTGAAATTTTCGGCGGCAGTTTGATTGCCGGCATAGCTCGCCACCACGGTGCGGCCCGCGGCCTTCAGCGCGATGCTGATTGCTGCGCCAATACCGCGAGTTCCGCCGGTGACTAATGCGATTCTGGACATTTTTTCTTCCCTTTCGATAAAGCTCCCGGCTCATTGTGCGCCGGGCACTAACCTTGCGCCGATTTGGGATGAAAAGTCCATCACGTCGAGCATGATAATGTCATCATTCGATCAAGGATTAGCTTGATCCGGGCTGAAGGCCGACAGCGCCAATCACGGCGCGCAAATGCCCGTCCGCCGCATCGAGGCGCGCTTGAGCGGCCTGCGCGGTCACGCCTAATCGTTGCATGATCACCGCAAGTTTGATCTGATCGCCGCAGGCCACGAGGGCGGCCTCGGCGGCTTCTGGTGAACAGCCCGCGAGGGTCGCGACAATCCCACGCGCGCGGGCGCGCAGCTTGGCGTTGGTGGGCCGCATGTCGACCATATATGGGCCATAGACCTTGCCGAGCCGGATCATTGCGGTGGTGGATAATGCGTTGAGCGCGATTTTTTGCGCGGTGCCAGCCGAAAGCCGGGTTGATCCGGCAAGAATTTCTGCGCCGCTATGCAAGATCACCACCATGTCCGCGACCGCCAGAATTTTACCATCCGGGTTATTGCTGATCGCAGCGGTCGCACAGCCAAGCGCGCGCGCCGCCGCTACTCCTGCGCGGACAAATTCGGTATTGCCGGACGCGGCGATGCCGAGCACTAAATCATCGCGCGTGAGGTGATGCGCGTGCAGTGCCGCGATCGCGGCGGCGCCATCATCTTCGGCACCTTCGACAGCGCCAGTGACCGCCGCAGGGCCACCAGCCAGCACCGGGATCAATACGCCCGCAGGCAGGCCAAAGGTCGGCCCACATTCAACCGCATCGAGCACCGCGAGCCGCCCGGAGGTGCCAGCGCCCAAAGTGAATACCCGGTGACCCTGCGCAATCGTTGCGGCCATTTGGTCCGCGAGCCTCGCCAAGCTGGGAATTGATGCGCTGAGCGCCTGCACACTTCGTTGTTCCTGGCGCAGCAACGCATCGATGATCTGATCGCTCGCAAGCGCATCGAGCGCTGCGGCGCTGGCGTGGACTTGCTCGGTCGGCGCGCAAGATCGACGCGACGTGCCTGGCTGCGGCGCTTGGCCTAGCACCGGGCGGCCTTTGATCCATGTTTCGCGGAGCAAAAAATCATCATCGAGCCAAATGAGATCGGCGCGCAGTCCGGGCGCGATGCGGCCTCGATCCAGCAAGCCCATGGCGGTTGCGGGTGTTTCGCTGGCCGCAGCCAGGGCGGCGGCGGGGGTGATACCGTGGGCGATCAGCCGCCGCACACCCTGATCCAGCGTGATGCTCGCCCCGGTGAGCGCGCCATCCGCGCGCCGCGCCGCACCATCGTGCACAAAGGCGGGTGTACCGCCGAATATTTGGGTGGCGCCTTCGGGCAAGCCCGCCAGACTGATCGAATCGGTCACCGCGATGGCGCGCGGCCCGGCTGCGGCGAAGCCAAGGCGCAGCGCCATTGCATCGACATGGATCAAATCGGTGATAAAGCAGGGCCATAGACGCGGATCGCTCAGCGCCACACCGATCAAGCCGGGATCGCGATGATGCAGGCCGCGCATGGCGTTAAATACATGCGTAACCAGCCTGGCGCCCGCATCGATGGCGCGCAAGCTAGTTGCGGCATCGGCGTCCGAATGACCGAGAGCGACCGTGCAGCCCGCCTGCGCCAAGCGGGTGATGGCGGCCAAGCCGCCCGGCAATTCGGGCGCCAGTGTGATCAGCCGCACGGCGCGCTGCACGGCACGATCCTGCAACAACCCATCGATGATGCCGGCCTCTGGCAAAGCAAGATCATCGAGCCGATGCGCGCCACGCCGAAGCGGCGCGAGAAACGGCCCTTCCCAGTGCATACCAAGCGACGCGGCACCATCGGTCATTGGTGTGGCATCGGCCCATCGGGCCGTTGCCGCCAACAAATCAGGGATCGGTGCGGTGATGATGGTGGCAAGAAAGCTGGTCACGCCGCACGCGGCCAGCTTTTGGCAGAGATAAGCCATTTCGGCTGGGGTTGCGCAGGCGCAATCGACGCCGAACGCGCCATTCATGTGCAAATCGATCAGGCCGGGGGCGAGGATGCCGCGATCGAGCTTGATAACCGGGCGATCCGGCGGCGGGTGGTCATGCAGCGCGGTGATTAATCCATCGGCGATCTCGACCACGCCGGGCCCGGTTATCGATCCATCGCGGAGCAGGGCAGGGGCCGCGATCAGCATGGGCGTTCAGGTGACCAGCATCGGTCCGAGCGGGCGTCCAGCGAACAGATGCACGTGCAAATGGGGCACTTCTTGGTGGCTGTCCGGCCCCATATTCGAGAGTAATCGATAGCCGCTCGCCTCATAGCCGAGCATGCGCGCAACATGGCCGATCGCCCGGATCAAGCCGGTGATTTCTGCATCGCTGGCGGTGTCCGAAAAATCGGCAAACGAGACATATTTGCCTTTGGGGATCACCAGAATATGCACCGGCGCTTGCGGGTTGATATCATGGAAGGCCAGCGCCCATTCATCTTCGTACACTGTCCGGTTGGGGATTTCGCCGCGCAGGATTTTGGCAAAGATGTTGTTATCGTCATAGGGCGGCACACCGCTGACACCGCGCCGAAGAATTTGGTTACGACCCTCTGAATTCATGGTATTTTCCTTGTTTCTGCGATGGCGACCGGCACCCGCCGCGCCGCTTTTTCGGCAATACCGCTAATCCCTTCGCGCCGCCCAAGCTCGGCCCAAACATCATCGGGCCGTAAGCCGCAACCGACCCACATGACCATCATGTGATAGAGCACATCGGCACTTTCAGCGATTAGCGCGTCGCGATTACCCAACACCGCCTCGATCAGACATTCGACCGCCTCTTCGCCGAATTTTTGGGCGATTTTCGCGGGTCCGCGGGCGAGCAAACGGGCCGAATGGCTGATCAGCGGATCGGCCGATTTGCGCGACAACACAATCGACCAGAGCCGATCCAGCACCCGCGCATCAGGCGCGTCAGGGTTGAGCGGCGGCACGGGTGGCACGGTGACGGGGGGTTGAACCCGCGTTTTCGCCCTCTTGGTCTTGAGCAGCTTGGCCTTGACCGGCTTGGCCTTGACCGGCTTGGCTTTCGGCGCCTTGGCCTTGGGGGGCTTTGCCTTGGCTTTAATGGGCTTTGCCGGGAGCGTGATGGTGGATTTCTTGGACATGTGTTTTTCTAATCCTGCCGCGCCGCGTCGGGCAAATGCGATGGCACCAAACGCACCGGCAGGCCTGCCGCCGCGAGTGCTGCCTTGACGTGCGCGATGGTGAATTGGCCAAAATGAAACACGCTCGCCGCGAGCAAGCCGGTGGCGCCCGCCTCTGCGCCTTCGATGAAATGGCTGAGCGCACCAACGCCGCCGGAAGCCACCACCGGCAAACGCACAGCAGCGCAGGCAGCGCGCAAGAGCGGCAAATCAAAGCCGCTGCCCGTCCCATCGCGATCCATCGAGGTCAGCAAAATTTCGCCAGCACCACGTGCTTCGACTTGGCGGCACCAGTCGATCGCGTCAATTCCGGTGGGGCGGCGGCCGCCATGGGTAAACACCTCCCAGCCATTTGCCGTCGCGCGCGCATCGATGGCGACTACAACACATTGGCTGCCAAATTTATGAGCCGCTTCGTTGATCAGATCCGGCCTGGCCAACGCCGCCGAATTCATGCTGCATTTATCCGCCCCCGCCAGCAATAGCCTGCGCATATCCTCGGTCGAGCGAATGCCACCCCCCACGGTAAGCGGCAGAAATACCCGGGCGGCGGTGCGTGAAACCACGTCCAAAATCGTGTCACGATTTTCGTGACTTGCAGTAATATCCAGAAAAGTCAGCTCATCAGCCCCGGCGGCATCATACAAGGCGGCTTGTTCCACCGGATCGCCCGCGTCGCGGAGCGAGACGAAATTGACCCCTTTGACCACCCGGCCATCTTTTACATCGAGGCAGGGAATAACCCGGAGTTTGAGCATCAGGCGGCCAGTTTCAGGGCAGCGATGGGATCGATCCGGCCATCATAAAGGGCTCGGCCAATGATAGCGCCCTCGATATTACGCGCCCGCATCGCGCAATCGCGCAGCAGCGCGATATCGCCAAGTCCCGCAACACCACCTGAAGCGATCACCGGGATTGTCACGCGCCGTGCCAAATCTTCGGTGGCCACCAAATTCAGACCCGATAACATGCCGTCACGGGCAATATCGGTATGGATGATCGCACTAATGCCGACATCTTCTAATTGCTCCGCCAGATTTTCGGCGGTCATGCTGGAGGTTTCCGCCCAGCCTTCGGTCGCCACCATCCCATCGCGCGCATCGATGCCGACAATGATCTGGCCCGGAAATTGCCGCGCTGCCTCGCGCACCAGCGTTGGATTTTTAACCGCGACGCTGCCCAGGATCACCCGAGCGATTCCAAGGGAAAGCCAAGATTCGATCGCGGCGATATCGCGGATGCCGCCGCCCAGTTGCACCGGCACTTTCACGGCGGCGAGAATAGCGCGCACCGCAGCACCATTGACCGAAGCGCCCGCGAAGGCACCGTTCAAATCAACCACATGCAAAGCCATAAATCCAGCCGCAACAAACTCGCTCGCTTGCGCAGCGGGGTCTTCGGCATAAATGGTTGCGCGCTGCATATCCCCGCGGGCAAGGCGCACGCAAACGCCGTCTTTCAGATCAATTGCCGGGTAGAGAGTCAACGCCATGGTTCAGCCTGTTTGCAGTAATTTATGATAAAAATGTCCACGCAGCGTTTGCCCTTCTGCGCGGGCATAGGCGGGATGGGTGCCCCAGCGGATAAATCCGGCCGCCTCGTATAGCGCGATGGCGGCGGTCTGGGTTTCACGCACATCGAGATTGAGCACCTGAAACCCCAGGGCCCGTGCCCGTTCCTCAACCCGGCGGATCAGCAGGCGGGCCAAGCCATGGCCGCGCGCATAGGGTGCCACGAAATTATGGGCGAGGGTCGCGCCGAAGGCTTGCGCCTCATTGTTGCGCGGGGGGCGCACCAGCTGGGCGGCCCCGTAAATCACCCCATCCATCCGCCCGACAAATAATTCGCGTTCCGGAACCAACACGACCCCGCGAAAATATTGCTCTAGCGGCACCCGACCGGGTGGGCGAAGCCAGCCGAAGCCACCGCCATCAATGATCGCCGCATCGGCGGCCTCGCATAATGCCTGCATATCGTCATCGGCGATGGCGGTAAGGCGCTCAACCGCGAGACTATCGGGGGCCGGTAAATCGTTTTTCGGCTCGCGGAGCTTCGGCGTGCGGCTCATTGCGGCATCCTTTTTGGCGCTATTCCATCCCAGCGCAGAAAATTACGGAGAATCGTCAGGCCAACTTCCTGGCTTTTTTCGACATGAAACTGCGTGCCAGCGCGATTGCCGGTGGCCACCATCGCCACCACGTCACCACCATACTCGGTGCGGGCCAGCACCGTTGCGCGATCAGCACCGGTGAGGGCGTAGGAATGCACGAAATACGCGTGATCACCCGGCTGCAGATCAGCGAGCAGCGGATGCGCTCCGGCGATAAAATCGAGATTATTCCAGCCCATATGCGGCATACGCAGCCCAGGAGCGTCGATCGGCGCGACATCCCCGGCCAACCACGCGAAACCTGGGGTGATTTCATGCTCCAGCCCGCGCATGGCCATGAGCTGCATGCCAACGCAAATACCGAGAAACGGGACGCCCTGATCGACCCGGTCCAGCATGGCCGCGCGCAAACCAGGGCGTGCGGCTAATCCCGCCGCGCAATCGGCAAACGCGCCCTGGCCGGGCAGCACGATGCGCTCGGCGCGCGCGACCACCGCCGGATCATCGGTGATCAGCACCTCGGCAGCACAAGCGGCACGCTCGGCGGCAATTTTCAAGCCGCGGGCGGCGGAGGCGAGATTGCCGCTGCCGTAATCGATCACGGCGCAAATCACAGCGATCCCTTGGTCGAGGGAATCGCGCCCGCGCTGCGCGGATCGGGCTCGATCGCTTGGCGTAATGCACGGGCGGCCGCCTTGAATGTGGCTTCGGCGACATGGTGGGCGTTGCTGCCTGCGCGCTGATAAAGGTGAAGCGCGAACGCGCCGTTGGCGCTGAGGGCGCGGAAAAACTCTTCAATCAACTGGGTGTCCATGGTGCCGAGCATCGGTCGCTCGAAGGCGACCTCGAACACCAAAAAGCCACGTCCGGACAAATCAAGGGCCGCTTGCACGCAGGCTTCATCCATCGGCAGCAGCGATTGGCCAAAACGGGTGATGCCAGCCTTATCGCCCAAGGCCGTGCGCAGCGCTTGGCCGAGCACGATGCCGACATCCTCGATCGTGTGATGCGCATCAATATGCACATCGCCCGTCGCACGCACGGATAAATCGAGCATGGCGTGGCGACCAAAGGCGGTCAGCATATGGTCAAAAAAACCAATGCCGGTGGCGATGTCGGTGCGGCCACTGCCATCAAGATCGAGCGTGATCTCGATGGCGGTCTCAGCCGTCGTGCGGGATATCTGCGCAATGCGGTTCATCGCCGCTGACTAGCGGAAAAACCAGCCCGCGCCAACCGCTGGTTGCGATTAATGGTTGATCTGCTCCAGTGCGAGACCTTTGGTTGACGGCCCAAAGGAAATTGCCGTGATGCCAATGATCATCGCAATCCCAATAAACACCGCCACATAGGGTACGCCACCCGCTGTGAGCAACGAGCCGATGGCCAGACCCGCGAAGGCGGCGGCTAACCGGCTCCAGGAATAAACAAATCCAACCGCACGGGCCCGTATCCGGGTCGGGTACAGCTCCGCCTGATAATTATGAAACGCATAGGACATGACGTTGGCGGCTAAGGTGAACAGCACGCCCAGCACGATCAGCAAGGCGGGCGCGTTCGATATGGCGAACAGCGCCATAACCACGCCCATCATCGCAAGACTGCCCATAATTTGGGTTTTCCTCTCGATTCGGTCGGCAAATAATGTGCCAAACAGCGGGCCAAACGGGTTGGCGATGGCAATGATAAAGGCATATTCCAGGCTCGCCGTTACATGAATTCCACGATGGATCAGCAAGGTCGGCACCCAGGCGGCGAAGCCATAAAAGCCGATCACTTGGGCCATGTTGAATATCGAGAGCAGAATGGTGCGCTTCAGATATTGCGGTGCAAAAATTTCCGAGAGCGTGCCATTGCCGTCTTCCTCAATCACCGCAGGCGCGGGATCGGGCAGGTTTTGGCCAGTTTCCGCCATGACTTTGCGCTCAATATCGGCGACGATACGCTCGGCCTCATCAACGCGGCCGCGCCGCGCCAGCCAGCGCGGGCTTTCGGGGATGTTGCGCTGGATAAAAAACACCACCAGCGCCCCCAGCGAGCCGACCAGGATCACCACCCGCCAATAATCGAGGCCAAATGGCTTTGAGCCTTTAAGCGCGAAGGCCAGGAATGCGATCACAGGTACGACC
Source organism: Acidiphilium sp. 37-60-79 (assembly GCA_002279355.1). GTDB lineage: Bacteria > Pseudomonadota > Alphaproteobacteria > Acetobacterales > Acetobacteraceae > Acidiphilium. The sequence continues at coordinate 9,217 of NCBV01000021.1, read as the reverse complement.
AGGTAGGTGATGAATTGATTGATCGAGAATGCGCGCCCGCGCTCGCGGCGGGGCATCAGTTCGGAAATAAACGTATCAATGGTGACTAATTCGACGCCGATGCCGACGCCGGCGATAAAGCGCCATAAATCAAGGCCAAAGCCGGTCGTTTGGAAGGCCATAATCGCCGTGCTGGCCGAATACCACAGCAGCGCCATGGTAAAAATTAACCGACGTCCGTAGCGATCCGCCACTTGGCCGAAGATCAGCACCCCAACCCAGAGGCCAAAGAAGGTGGCGAACACGAAGCTGCCGAAACCGGCGAGCCTGATTGCGCTGAGTGAGGCGAAAATACCGAGCGAGGCCGGTTTGAACAGGCCCGAGCCGATCATGCCCGGCGCAACATAGGCGGTGAAAAATAGATCATAAAACTCAAATAAACCGCCGAGCGAGATCAGGATGATGATGGTCCAAACCGTGCGCGAGGCGGGCAGGCGATCAAGCCGCGCCGCGATTTCCGCTGATTTTACCGCCGACATTGTGTTTCCCCCGATTTGTTGATTTATTGATTAGTTCTACACAAATCATCAGCAATCACGCAACTAAGCTTTCTGGTCCCTTGGTTTTCAGTCGTGCAGATCGCTCAACGACGTTGATTGAGGAAACGCACACCCCACAACCCGGCCAGCATCCCCACCACGAAAATCGCCACGGGCCGTGGGTCCAGTACCAGCGCGACCAAAGCCGGGCCAGGGCAGAGACCGATCAAACCCCAGCCAATGCCAAATAAACCAGCGCCCACGAGCAATCGCAGCGTAATGCCGGCGGTCGCGAGGACTGGAAATTGCCGGTTGAACCATGGATGTTCCATTCGCCGCGCTAGGGCGAAGCCGACACTCGCGACCGCGACCCCACCGCCCATGACAAAGGCGAGGCTTGCGTCCCAATGCCGGGCAATATCCAAAAAATTCAGAACCTTCGCCGGGTCTGCCATGCGCGACACCATCAGCCCCACGCCGAACAACATGCCCGATACCAGACCCGCGAGAGAATTGCGCATCAGAACACGGCCCGCGTCAATAAAACCACAATCACGGCGACGGCCATAAAAGTGCCGGTTGCGGCAATCGAGCGGGTCGAGAATCGTGACAGGCCGCAAATCCCATGACCCGACGTGCATCCGCCGCCAAGCGCGCTGCCAACCCCGACCAGCACGCCGCCCGCCAGCAGCAACGAAGGTGATCCCTGCAAATGCACGGTCGGCGCAATACCGAACAAACGCGCAGCCAAGGGCATAACGACCAGGCCCGCGAGAAAGGCAAGGCGCCAGTTCCGCTCGGCAGGCGCAAAAATATTACCAATAATGCCGCTAATTCCGGCGATTCGTCCGATGCTCAACCACAGCAACGCAGCGGATAAGCCGATCATCAAGCCACCGACGAGCGCGTATCCAGGGGTAAAGGCTGTTGGTGCGGGCGCGGGCAAAAATAATTGATGCATGGTGAACACTCATATATTCATTATTTATGCATATTCGATAAATAGAATATCCGTCAATGTCAAGGGTTTGTTACGATCGGTTATGTGATCGCGTCCAGCGCGGGATCAGCATGGGCACAGCACGACAATAATCGCGGTAAGCGGCGCCATATAATCCGAGCAGCTTGCGTTCCTCGAAGCGAATTCCAATCAAAATATAGATCACCACGCAAATGGTCGTCGCAAGGCTGAGCGGCGTTGCACTGAGACCCAACAGCAACAAGATCAAGCCGAGATAGAGCGGATGACGCACAATCTGGTTCATGCCCGTCACGGCAAGGGGCTCAATCGTCTCTGAATGGGTGAGGCCGAGAAAACGAGCGAGATCATAGGATCGACCAGCGCGATACAGAATAAGAACACCAAGCAGAGCGATGCCATCCATCAGCGCGTGCAGTGCGCGTGGCAGGTGAAACGGCGCATGGGCACTGAACAGAATCACCCCAAGGGCCAGCACAATCATCAAATGAAGTAGCGCAATCGCGTTATAGAGCAGGCGTTCGCGCCGGCCGGCCATTCGGGTGAGCCAGGATCGGCCGGGAGATGCGGCAAAAAAACTATGGCTGAGGCCAAAACTGATCCAGAGCGCGCCATACAGCGCGATTGGGATGATCCAGCCTATCATGATCGCTCCGATGATGAGTTTGACATCAATTTATCGATCCTTAACGAATATATGCAACAAACTCTCTTCACGAAGAGGCTACACCGTATGCAACAGAGTTCAAAGCAACGGATCGAAGATGAATTCGGCTTGACATATTCTTCATACGTAATACACCTAACTTTATAAGTTTAGTGCTGCGGTGCCGTCCAACACCGTCAGTTCTGCAGATCCAAGACGATACAAAGATGATCGAGGGGAAATGACCAAACCAAATCGCCGTGACATGTTTAAGGTTGGTGCCGCAGCGGGTGCATCGATGATTGCCGCATCGGCCCGTGCTGCGGGCGCACCATCGGCGCCGCCAGCCGATAATGCTTGGTCGAATTCGCTGGGCCATGGCGTGGATTCGCGGCCCTATGGGCAGCCATCGCGATTCGAGAAAAACGTTGTGCGGCGGTATATCCCGTGGCTATCGCCAACGCGCGATGCCGATGCGAGTTTCACCCCCCTCCAGGATCAGCCTGGTATCATCACCTCGAACGGGCTGTTTTTCGAGCGCTATCACTCCGGCAGGCCAACGATCAATCCAGACCAATATCGTTTGATGATTTCGGGCTTGGTGCGCAAACCCTTGCTGTTGACGCTCAATGATCTGATGCGCTTCCCTTCGGTTTCGCATATTCATTTCATCGAGTGCCCGGCGAACGGCGCAACCGAATGGCCGGCCGCGCAAGTCAATTCGTTGCAACTGACCCATGGCATGATCGGCTGTTCAGTATGGACGGGCGTGAAACTCTCGACCTTGCTCGACGAGGTCGGGGTCGCGCCGGATGCGCGCTGGATCGTCGCGTCGGGCTCAGATGGTGCGCATATGGATCGTTCGCTGCCTCTTTGGAAATGTCTCGATGATTGCATCATCGCTTACGGCCAGAATGGCGAGGCGCTGCGGCCCGAACAGGGTTATCCGGTGCGCTTGGTGGTGCCGGGCTGGCAAGGCAATGTGAATATCAAATGGCTTCGACAGATCGAAGTCAGTAAAATTCCTGCAATCACGCGCGAAGAGACCAGCGAGTATAGTGAATTGCTGCCCTCGGGCGAGGCGTTGGGCTTTACCTGGGTCATGGATGCAAAATCAGTGATCACCTTCCCCTGTCCGGAAAAGCCCTTGCAAGGTGGCCCCGGTTTTTATGAAATTCGCGGTTTCGCCTGGAGCGGTCGCGGCAAGGTCAAGCGGGTTGATGTTTCAGTGGATGGCGGCAAGACTTATCGGCCCGCCAAGCTCGATGATCCGGTCCTATCAAAATGCCTCACGCGCTTCACCTTCCCGTGGCAATGGGATGGCAAGCCGGCGCTGATCCAATCGCGCGTGACCGACGAAACCGGCTATGTCCAGCCGACGATCGTGCAGAAGCATAAATTCTGGGGAAATGATCCAATTTACGAAAATAATTCCATCCAGACTTGGCAAATTCTGGCCAATGGAAAGGTGAATAATGTCCAGCTTTCTTAATCGCCTGTTTGGCGCTGCTGTTCTGATCGGCGTGGGCGCGCATGGGGCGCTTGCCGCGCCGCCCTTCAAACCAGCCCCGATCCCCGCGACCGACCTGAGCACCTGGAACGCGGAGGCCTCGGATTTCGGCAAGCATCCGGTCAAAAAACCGCTCCATGTGCCGGGGTTTTACAAAATTGGCACCGCTCCCACGCCTGCGCAAATCACTGGTTGGACGATCACCGTTTATCCGAACGGTGTTGGGTTGCCGCCCGGGCAAGGAACCGTTGCGCAGGGTGAAAAAATTTACGGCCAGAATTGTGCGATGTGCCATGGCACGTTCGCTGAGGGAAAAAATGGCTATCCGCAATTGGTGGGGGGCGTGGGCTCGCTGAAATCGGCGACGCAAACCAAGACGATGGGGAGCTATTGGCCGTTTGCCAACACGGTTTGGGATTACATCAACCGCGCCATGCCATTCTACGCCCCGCACACATTAAAGCCTGATCAGGTCTATGCATTAACGGCGTATCTGCTAAATATGAATGGGATCGTGCATTCGAGCTTCGTGGCCAATGCACAAAGTTTGGCCGATGTGAAAATGCCTGATCGAAATGGGTGGAATTGGAAAGATCCAAGGCCTGCAACGCATAATATTGCGTGTATGAGTAATTGCGCGAGGTCAGGCACGCCGAAGATTACATCCAATGCCGTAACGATGAATTTGACACCGCACCTGACCGGTCCGGTGGACCATATGAAGAATGGCAAATGAGGGGGATATTATGAATTTGCGCGCATCAATGTTGGGTCTATCGCTTTTGGCGGGGCTGGGTGTGGCGGGTGTCGGCCAAGCCGCAACGCCGGCTCAGATTGCGGCGGGCCAGAAAATTGCCGAAACGACCACGCTGGGCAATTGTGACGCATGCCATATGTTTACCGGCGCGACTGAGGCGGGAAATGTTGGTCCCGCATTGCAAAACGTAAAATCCATGGTGCCAAATCGTAAGGAATTCTACGCGATCATCTATGATGAGGAAGCCCGCAACCCCCAAACCGTGATGCCGGCATTTGGCAAAAATCATATTTTGTCGCCGGAACAGATCAACGACGTTATCGACTTCATGTACACCAAATAAGCGAGGAAACAGTGACAAAGACTTTATCAATGATGGAACGTTCGCCGCGTCGGCGTGAAGTGCTGCTCGGTGCTGCGGCAGGGGCTGCGGCCTTGGTGGTTGCTCCAGCGGTTTTGACCGGCACCGCACAGGCGGCCGTCACCGCCGATGCCGCAGCCTATCCGGCCAAAGCATTTGCGCAAACTACCGAGGCGGCCGCGTTGAAAATCATGTATGGCGGGGCGCCGACCCATTCGGCTGCTGTCAAAATGAATGCGCCCGATATTGCCGAAAATGGTGCCGTGGTGCCGGTAACGGTTGATACGAGTATGGCCAATGTTACATCGGTCGCACTGCTCGCGATTGATAACCCGTTCACCATGGCGGCTGCGTATAAAATTCCAGCCGGCACTAATCCGGGTATTTCGAGCCGGTTAAAGCTCGCCAAAACCACCAAAGTCGTCTCGGTCGTGCAGTCAGGTGGAAAATTATACAGCGCGTCCAAGCCGGTCAAAGTCACGCTCGGCGGTTGCGGTTAAGGAGTAGAATCATGGCACATCAAATTCTCATTCATGCATCCACCGCGAGCGGCATGACGACGGTTGAAGCGCTGGTCAAGCACCCGATGGATTCTGGCTTTGTCAAAGACAAGGCAGGCAAAATTATTCCGCCGCATTATATCGAGGTGATCGAGTTCACCCATGCCGGCAAGGTCGTGCTCACGGGGTTCTGGGGGCCCGCTGTTTCAAAAAATCCGTTCATCAAATTTTCCTTCAAGGGCGGCAAGTCGGGCGATCCGATCAGCGTGTCCTGGGTTGACAATAAAGGCGAGAAAGCCAGCGTCAGCTCGAATATCATGTAAGTTCGCTCCACGATCATCAGGGCGGATTAGACTGTTAGGGAGGGAACGCAAATGAGATTGATTATCATGGCACTGATGGGTGCATCGTTCGCGCTGTTTGGGTCACTGGCCTCGGCGCGTGCGGCGACGCCGATTAATCCGCAGGCAGATATGAAGGCGTTTCAGGGTTATTTCCTGAAACGCTTTCCAAAAGTGCCGTTGGCGGCTTATGTGAATGGGCCGTATAATTTCAGCAAGTCGGAAGCCGATCAGTGGAAGCAGATCATGGAGTTTCCGCCCTACCAGTTCGCCCTTGATACCGGAAAATCCGTGTTCAATACGAAATTTCCCAACGGCAAGGACTACGCCTCATGCTTTCCGAATGGCGGTGTTGGAATCGCGCAGAACTACCCGATGTTTGATCCGAAAACCGGCCGTGTGGTCACGCTTGGGATCGCGATTAATCGCTGCCGTGTCGCCAATGGCTTGAAGAAGCTGAAACTAACCACCGGGCCGATGGCCGATATTCTGGCCTATATGACTTCGACCTCGGATGGTAAGCCCATTAATGTCGTGGTGCCGAACAATCCGAAAGCTTTGGCGGCGTACCGAGCTGGCAAAGAATATTTCTACTCGCGGCGTGGTCAGTTGAACTTCTCTTGCGCGAGTTGCCATGTGCAGGAAGCCGGGATGCATTTGCGCGGGAATGTACTGGCGCCAGCCTTAGGCATGACGGCGGCTTTCCCGCTCTATCGCTCGAAATGGGGCAATATGGGCACGCTCGTGCGGCGCTTTATCGGCTGCAATAAAAAAGTGCATTCGGTCCCGGCTAAGCCCGATAGCGCCGCCTATCGCGATCTCGCTTATTTCTTGACCTATATGAATAATGGTTTGCCGGTATCCGGTCCGGGAGCACGGCCATGAGGAAAACTGCCATGATGGCCGTTGCGGCCATAATGTTTGCCCCTTTGATGGCTCAGGCTGGCGGACCCAGCAAGGCCAATTCGGCCAAGGCAATTGCCAGCGCAGCCGCACGGATCAAGATTGCCGCGGGGATGAATGATCAATGGCTGGCAACCCTGGCGGCGTTCAAAGCAGCCAATGCAGCACAGGCCAAAGGTGATTTCGCGCTAGCCCAATCCAAGGCGATGACCGCCGCCACGCTCGCCAACCTGTCGATCCAGCAGGCCAGCGCGCAAAAGAAGCTCTGGGTCAACGAAGTCATAAAATAGCATTGGTTAAATCATGAGGCCGGATTAACAACCGGCCTCGTCGCCAAGGAATGTCTCGATGAAGGCCACACGACGCGCAGTTATGATCGCTGCGGGCAGCACCGCCCTATTGCCTCGCTTCGCATTTTCGGCGTCTGATCCGTACGACATCCCCATGCAGGGCAATGCTCGGATTATTCATCAAACCGATACCCATGCGCAGGCGCGGCCGGTGCAATTTCGTGAGCCTTCACAAAATATCGGCGTCGGTGCCGCGAAAGGGCAGGCGCCGCATTTCGTCGGGCATGCATTCCTGCAGCATTATCACATGGCACCCGCAAGCCGTGCTGCCCACGCCTTCACCTTCCTCGATTTCGTCAAGCTCGCCCAGCAATACGGCCCGCTCGGTGGCTTTGCCCACATCAAGACGGTGATCGATCAGTTGCGCGCGAGTGCGGGGCCCGGCAAATCGCTGCTGCTTGATGGCGGCGATTTGTGCCAGGGCAGCGGTGTTGCGAATTTGACCAAAGGGCTCAGCATGGTCGAGCTCGGCAATCTACTCGGTATCGATGCGATGACCGGGCATTGGGAATTTACCTACGGGCAAGACGGTGTCGAGGCCATCGTTAAAGCGCTGCACGGCAAGTTCCTGGCTCAGAACGTGTTTTTATCCGCCGAAGCCGGCATGATGGGAAGGCCCGCCTTTAACACGAATTCCGGCTCGGTGTTTGAACCCTATATGATCCGCGAGCTCGGCGCGCACCGGGTCGGCGTGATTGGTCAAGCCTTCCCCTATGTGCCAATTGCCCACCCGCGCCGGTTTGTGCCCGATTGGCGCTTTGGCATTCACCAAGCCAATATGCAAAAAATGGTCAATCAACTCCGCGAAATCCACAAGGTCGATGCGGTGTTGCTCCTGTCGCATAATGGCATGGAAGTCGATTTGAAACTGGCCTCGTTAGTTCGTGGAATTGACATTGTTTTGGGCGGTCATACCCATGATGCCGTGCCGCAACCCGTGCTGGTGAAAAACCCTGGCGGCACCACCATCGTGACCAATGCCGGCACGGCTGGCAAGTTCGTCGCCGTGCTGGATTTGGATTTGGCCAAGGGCAAGCTGCGCGATATGCATTATAAATTATTGCCAATCTATACTGATATGATCAAACCCGATCCTTTGGTCACAGCCGCGATCGAAAAATCCGAAGCGCCCTACAAGACCATGCTGAACGAGAAATTGGCGGAAACTGAATCTCTGCTGTATCGGCGCAATAATTTCTATGGTTCGGTCGATCAGCTTATTATGAATGCCGCGCGTGAGGAAATGGACGCAGAAATTGCCTTCTCGCCCGGCTTTCGGTGGGGCAATTCATTCCTGCCCGGCACGTCATTCACCATGGGGGATTTACTGAGCGAAACAGCGATAACCTACCCGATGGCCTATACACAAATGATGACCGGCAGTGCGATCAAGGCGATGATGGAAGATGTGTGCGATAATCTATTCAACCCGAACCCGTTCTATCAGCAAGGCGGCGATATGATCCGGGTCGGCGGGATGAATTACTCCTGTGCGCCGGGCAAGCTGATTGGCCAGCGAATTTCGGACATTGTGCTCGATAGCGGCAAGCCGGTTGAGGCTAATAAATCCTATAAAATCGTCAGTTGGGCTTCAGTAAGTCTGCCGCAGGATGGCAAACCGATTTGGGATGTGGTTGCATCGAACCTGCGCCGCCATAAGGTGGTCAAGGTGGTCAAACCAAACCAGGTGAAACTGCTTGGCATAGGGAGCAATCCCGGCTACGAAACCTGATGGACCGACGTTTTGCGCTTTTAGGCGGCGTTGCTTTCGCCGCATCGCCTGTCATTGCGTGGGCGGGCAAAAATCCATTCGCCACGCATAAATTGGTGTTGCAGCTCTCGGATGCGACGCCCGCCAAACAACAGGAAGTGCTGAACAACGCGAATGCAGTGTTGAAGGCCTATCCCGATACGGTGTCCATTGTGGTGGTTGCGTTCGGGCCGGGTGTCTCCTTGCTATTCGCCGATAGTCCGGAGCGCGTCGGCGTGGATAGCCTCGCCGCCCAGGGCGTGGAGTTCGATGTTTGCATGAACACGATCAACACCATTACCCGAAAAACCGGCAAAACGCCCAAGCTCAACCCAACGGCGAAAAAAGTCCCATTTGGCGTGGTGCGCATTATGCAGTTAGTCAAACGAGGCTATATTTTAGTGCGCCCGTAACGCGCTTGGCGCGGTCCGTATCGCGGGCAAAGCCATTCGCCTCACTATCGCAATCAGGCCGGCACCGCGCTCTGAGGTGCTACGGATGTATTAGAGTCTGATATTTTCTGATTGATTCATTTTCGGGATTCCGGCGCGGGCTGATTTCTGATTCAAGATGCTGGCTGGGTTGGAGGCCAGCATCTATGT
>NCBV01000081.1 GCA_002279355.1 Acidiphilium sp. 37-60-79 | reverse complement strand
CCGCCATACTCCATCAATAAGTCATTGATAATACACGATAAATAATCGTTGCGATTCTGTCGGGATACGCAAGGGGCTACTATCCCAGAGCGAACCAATGCGGATTGGTGCGAATAGTCGCGGCGGCGTGATGGCTGCCATGATAGCGCTCGGACTGGGCTGAGGTGGTCGTCGCTGCATCTGGGTCTCACACGGCAAAAATCATAGAGCCGGTGATTAGCAATCACCTGATCCAAAGCGAAAAAACGTAGGCAAAACAACGCTTACAGCGCGATATTTCCGCGCAAGGTCTCGCTGGGGTTTCAGTGGGGGCGCGAATAGCGGTGAACAGGCTCGAATAAAGGCGCACAGGTTGGCGCGGGTTGCCACCCTCACGGGCGCGTAATTATCGCACCATCTCTGCCTGGATCGCGTCGAGCAGGGCGCGGCGCTCGGCCTCGGCTTTTGCCTTGATCTGGGCTTGCCGGTGATCGCGGAGGGCTTGGCGTGCTGCAACCCGTGCGGATGCCGGTGCAAGGTGATCCTCGGCAACTCGGCGCAGTTCGGCCAGCTTGGCGGCATCGAGTGTCACGCTCAGTCAGCCAATCCGGCCCGATGACACGCGCGCGGCGGTGAGTTGGGAGCGTTTTGATGCTTCTCACACCTTAACGCGCACCACCGGCGCTTGATCTCGGTAAGTTTGCCTTTAGTCTATTATCCGAAAAAATTCATTTACGATCGATTGCTGGCCAACGTGAAAATGCAAGAATCCATAGAGATACAAGGTTTATGCCCGGTATAGCGAATGCAATCACAAGCCAACCACTCAATCCAACACGACGAAGAATTTTCCAAAAAGGCACACCTAAAACAAGGGCGTAAATCGCTAAGACTAACCAATGCCATATTGAAAGACCGCCCATAAAATCCTCCTGTGTTGATTTTTTCAAACCGCTGAGATAGCGAATTTTGCCCGGTATGGAAATGTTAAAATCATCCAACGGCAATATGTTTAGGCCACACGATCCATGGATTTTTCTGTCAAGGCAAAACATGCCTCGCCGCGCCTTTGGTTATGATTGCTTCGCCTGCGGTCGCGACGCGCTCCGTAACCCGAACCATTTCATCATCTCGATTGCAGGGCTGGTAATGCCGCAAGCAACACGCGGATCATCGCCCGCACTTCGCGAGCATCGGCCCCATAGGCCCCGTGTTTCGTCCGCGCGGTCCTGATCCGCTCGATTCCTTCAGCGGTGCGCGGTCCAGTGCTCAGGCCGCCATGGAAGCGGCAACGGCCATTTGGCAATGGTGCGTTTCCACATGAACCCCCAGCCCGGTTGCGCGCTCCACATTTTGCTTTCATGGGGTCCTGCATCCGGTTTTCGTTCACTCCCCCCCTACACCTTTGGGCTGGGGTTTACGGTGCCAACGATTGCTTGGCCGCCATCGTTCACCACCACACGCTCAACCCGCACCACCTGCGGCCCTTTGCCGCGCTTGCGGTCGAGGGCGTCAATCATATCGGTCATCGCGCGGGCGAGGTTGGCGCCATCTTTGCGGAGTTTGCTGGCAATTTCGCTGGGCTGGTTGGGGATCATTGAGCGGCGAAGGGCTTCCATCGCGCCGAAATGTAGGGCAACCGCCTGTGCGGCCAACATGCCTTCGATCTCGTCCTTTGGCTTGAACCCGCCGATCGCGGCGGCGGCGGCCTGAATAATGCTATTTATTTCCTCCGCATTTTTGTTGGCTGTCGAAATTGAAAAGATCGTTTCCCGTAAAATGTGGGAATTGAAGGAATCACTTTTCGAACCCCTAACCGCCTCAGATATACCAACCTGATGCACGCCATTTGCATCAACCACTGATTTTGCAACCTCTCGCGGCGCGTCGGGGGTTTGCTGTGCTTCCGGCAAGATGGCGGTGGTTTTTGATTTATTGCTCATGATCGTTCCTGTTGAGATTTTTCACGTCATCAATCCCGCCACTGGTCAAATTGTCGCGCTTGCGGGATGTTTCGTGTCGGTGATTGTTCACGGGCAAGGCGACGCAGTTCGGCGGCGATTTCGCTCCGAGACTCAAAAAATCGTTCGGGGTTTTGCCAGTCTGGACGCAACCGCCCGATGCGCTGGGCGAGTTCGGCGAGCGGGTGATGGTCGTTCATGCGGCCCTCCGATCACGTAACAAATCCGCGCCCTCAGTCACGATGGCGGCGCGCTCATCGGCGACGTATTGCCAGTCCGGCGCGCATCCGTCGCAGAGCCATCCGCCCGGATTTTCGATGGCGACAATCTCTCTCGCCGATCCGCACGCGGCGCACAAAATCAGCACGGATTGCGGACCTAATTTCCGGTTGTAATTGGTCCGGGTTCTCAGCCCAGACGCGGGCGCGGAGTGTCACCCCCGCGCGCCGCGCCGCCTCGATCAGGTCACTGGCGGTCATATCCAACCCCCGGCATTATGCGTTTTTTCGGCTCCAGATTGGGTAGGGATTTTTGCGCCCTTTGCGCCCGCATCGCCCAAACCCGCAGTAGACTGCCATTTTTCCGATGGCGTTTGCGCCCGATCATCGCCCCTTGCGCCCGATTTTGCGCCCGGTTTGCGCCCGTCCGATGGCGTTTGCGCCCGATCACCTGATTTTGCGCCCGGTGAAAAACCGCAGAAATCCGCCATTTCGGGCGCAACGGGCGCAACGGGCGCAAAATCCCCCCGCTTATCTGCTAGGAAAAACTTGCGGTCTCCGCTCTTTCTATGAATGACTTCAATTCCGATCGCCCGCAGCACCGTGGCGGCTCGCATTACCCGGCCAGAAAGGACCCGTGGCGTTTCAGGCCAAGTCTTGCTCTTGGTCACGGTATCACCCGCGATCGGTTTTAATGCAGCCAGAAGGTTTTGCGCCGTCCCCGCCCATAGCGCCCGACTCTCAGCCCGTTCGGCGTCCATCAAGCCCCTGATCGCGCTCGCAACCGGGTCTGTCTCGATCGCGTCATTGACTGCGCCCGCTCGGTTGGAATCGTGCGCTGCCATGAAACCACGATCAGGCCATAGAGTTCCGTCCCCGCAGGCGGTTGCCCAAAGAGCGAAATCGGCCATGCGAGGCATCCGCTCTAGCTTTGTAGTCGGCAGTCGCTTTAGTCCAGTCATAACCGCGTCCAGGAGCGCCCCTAGGATGGCTGGACGGGCGGCGTCGATTGCTGCGTTGATCTCGCTCTCGGTGCGCCGTGCCGTCTCAGGGATGGCGGTTAGGGTGATGAACAGGCCGCGCTCGGCAAGGTCTGGACGTGACACAACATCCTCAATCCCATTCAGCGCGATCGGGCGCATCGCGTCGAATAAGATTTCATCGCTATCGGTGTAGAGTGTCCGCGCCGCGAAACCGCCACCGGTCGAGAGTCGGCACAAGGTGTCGCTGATCCATGCCGGTAGCCCGCTCACATTGTCGAAAGACAAGACGTGACCGTTGTTCGCGGCGATGAATAAATCTCGATCTTCGCGCGGCAATGAGCGTTGCGCTGCGGCGTTCGGGTCGATCATGGAGCGCAGCAACCGAACAAAGGTCGATTTTGCGGAACCTTGCTCACCTGACACGATCAGCACCGGAAACGGGCCGGATGGCCGGAAGGTCGCCAGTAGCCACGCAGTCGCTAGGGTGAAGTCTTCATCGTTGCCGACATTGAGCAAGGCGCGCAGCTGGTCGAGTGATCCGCCGGAAACCGGCTCCGGCAGCGGCAGCATCCCAGCGGCCCGACGAAACCGAACAGGCGGATCAGCCACGATCCGCCACCCTGCTTGGTCAATCTCGATTGCCCGCCAAGTCTCATCCGCAAGGTCAATGTAAAGATTGCCGCCATGCTCACCTACACGCAGATAAATCGCCCGCTCTGGCGCGTCGTAATGCGCCTTAGCCTCGATCACCGCGATCGCTGATTGCAGCGCCTCGGAGTTCGGCGCGCCGCCATGCTCCATGTAAAAAGCTCGCCCCAGCCAGCGCCGGAACCCCTTAGACCGCACCGGCCAAGTCTCGCGGTGATCCGAGATGGAAATATCGGCATATGCCGTCTTGTCGCCGGTGTGGAACAATTCGGCGCTTGCGGCGAGGTCAAGCAACATATCCGCCTGCGTTTGGCGTTCGGTCTCGGTGCCTGCGGCTTGATTGATTGCCTGATCCAGTTGGGTGACGCGAACCTTAGCAGATTTCAGCGCGGCCCTTAATTCCTCATACGCAGCACGATCTTCTGCCTTCAGTTCGGCGAGCGCGTCGAGCACCTCCGGCTTGAATGGTTCACCGGGATTCAGGGCGGCGCGTTCAACCAAGTTGGCAAGCGGGTCATTGACTGGGATTTCGGAGTATCCGTCCATCATGCCACCTCCCCGACGCGCAGCAAGTCGGCAAAATCCCGGCCCTCGCCATCGGGTAGCACCAGCCGCACCGTTCGGCCTTCGCGCCGCCAACGTCGAGCGGCATCTTGCGCGGCGTCAATGCCCGGCTTGTCGTGGTCTGCCGCGATGGCGACGGATTGCACCTCAGGCGGCAATGCCAATCCCTTCTGCAAATTACCGGCACTGATTGCGGACCATGCTGGTAAGCCCAGGATCAGCCCTGCCGCAAGAGCGGTTTCCGCCCCCTCAGCGACCACAATTTCAGGCCCGGTGCCGAACCTTATCGCACCGCTCCAGACGGTCCCCTTAGCGGCCTTCGGAGGCGTCACGTTGGCCTTGTATCCATCGGTAGTCACGAAAATCCGGTGAACACCCACTTGATTACCAGCAACATCATCGATCCGGCATAATAAGGCCGGATGGCGACCAGACACCGGATGCCGGGTGTCGGCACGATATCGCAAGGCAAGGTTGCCAATCGCCGATTCTAGGCAACGGCTGCGGAGATATTTGGACGCCGGGCAATCGCCGGTCAAAACCTCGCCGCTATCCCAGAGCGAAATAGCTTGTTGCTGCTTCTTTGCGCGGTCCTCAGCGGCTTCGGAGGCGGCGCGGGCGGCATCGGTGCGGTCAATGCGTTCACCGGCTCCAGCGGCCCCCAGCGCCGCGCGGATCGCGGTTTGATCTCTGCATGAGGCGCACCAGCCCATCAGCCTGCCGCTGCGCCCGGCGCTTAGGGTGAAGGCGTCCGAACCATATCCACAAGCTGGACATGATCCGCGCCATTCGCGCCCCGCGCGGTGAAGGTTTAACCGGGCGGCGGTGGATTCGATGGAGGTCATTGCGCGTCCCCTTCCGAGTGGTCACTGGCGGGCGGCGTTTCGATTTCGCGGGCGGCTGCGGCCTCATAGATTTCATCGGGCGGCGTCGGCCAGTTCGGAATATCGTTGCTATTTTCGGG
>NCBV01000051.1 GCA_002279355.1 Acidiphilium sp. 37-60-79 | reverse complement strand
TCTGGGGTGGGGCCTGCTCGGGCTACGCCCTCACAGCCCCCACCCCAGATTCTCACGTTGATTGACGCGCATTCTCACGTTGTTTGTCGCGCGGCAGGCACGCAATCTTTTGATCGATCAGGTCAGCGCGAAACTTGGCCTCGTCCTCGATCCGGCCTCGCCGGCCCGGCGCGAGCAGCCCGAGGCGATGAAGAAGCTCGAGGCCGCCATTCGTAGAGATGGCAAAACCCAGGTCATCGAACAAGTTGCCTATACCTGGTTCAACCGCTTCAGCGCCCTGCGCTTTATGGATGTGAACGGCTACACCAACCCGCGTGTAGTCTCCCCCGCCGAGGGCGCCACAAGGCCAGAGATTCTGGCCGAGGCGATGGCGGGCAATCTGCCCGAGGGTGCGTCCCCCGCCATTGCCGCCCTGCTCGACGGCCGCGCTCCGTCGAACGACCCGCAGGCGGAGGCCTATCGGCTGCTGCTCGTCCATGCCTGCAATGTCTGGAACGGCCCGATGCCCTTCCTGTTCGAAAAGGTGGGCGACTACACCGAACTATTGATGCCCGAGGATCTGCTCTCGCCGACCTCGATCCTCGCCCGCCTGCGTGAGGCGATGGCCGCTGATGCCTGCGCCGATGTCGAGATCATCGGTTGGCTATACCAGTTCTATATCAGCGAGAAAAAAGATCAGGTTTTCGCTGGGCTGAAGAAAAACATCAAGATCACGGCCGAGAACATCCCCGCCGCGACGCAGCTTTTTACGCCGCACTGGATCGTCCGCTACCTGGTAGAGAATTCGCTGGGCCGCCTGTGGCTTTTGAACCGGCCGGGGTCGAAGCTGGCCGAGCGGATGGAGTATTACATCGCCCCCGAGGAGCCGGAGACGGAGTTCCTGAAGATCGCCAAGCCTGAGGATATCAAGGTTTGCGATCCGGCCTGCGGGTCGGGGCACATGCTGACCTATGCCTTCGACCTGCTCCACTCGATCTACGAGGAAGAGGGGTATGACGCGACCGAGATCCCTGCCCTGATCCTGCAGCACAATCTGACGGGGGTTGAGATCGACGAACGCGCCGGGGCGCTGGCCGCCTTCGCGCTGGCCATGAAGGCGGCGGCAAAGCTTGGGCGGCGGCGGTTTCTGCGGATGGAGGTGAAGCCCGACATCGTCGTTCTGCATGACGTGACCTTCACCCAAGCCGAGATACAGGACGTTATCAATGTGGTGGGTCGCGACCTGTTCACGGACGAGCTACGGGTTACACTGGCGCAGTTCGAGCGTTCCAAGAACTTCGGCTCGCTGATTGTGCCAAAGCTGCGGGACCCAGCCGAAAACCTTCGGATTGTGCGGCTGAAGGATTTCGGCGGCGACCTGCTGCTGCGCGAACTGCAAGAGCGGGTGTTGAAGGTGTTGGAGATGGCTGAGGCCCTCTCGCCCCAGTACCATGTGGTGGTGGCCAACCCGCCGTATATGGGTAGCAGCAACATGAACAGTGAACTTAAAAACTGGATTTCGGATAAGTATTCATATGCGAAAGCCGACCTCATGACGTGCTTTATGGTACGATGTAATACCCTTTCTTTGAGCCTCGGCACTTGGGGGATGATCAACCTCCCCTCATGGATGTTTTTATCTTCATTTGAAGATTACAGAAAGCTTCTTCTCAAAACGGGTTGCATAAACTCGCTTTTGCACCTTGGGAGGGGTATCTTTGGATCAGATTTCGGGTCAGTCGCATTCTGTATACGCAAGGCAGAACCTAATAAGAATACAGTTGGGGTGTATCGGCGCCTTTTTGATCGTCATGTAGATGTTAGGCGCTCAGAAGAGATCGAAGAATTGTTCCGTAATAGCAAGACTGGATTATTTTCTGTGAAGCAAATGGAGCTCACCAGAGTTCCAGGTTGGCCAATTTCTTATTCAGCCAGTGAAAATATTAGAAACCTTTTTGACAAAGGGCTTCTTGGGGATGTAGCCTTTACACGGCTCGGAATGGCCACCGCAGATAATAGCCAATTTCTCAGGCTATGGTCGGAAGTGTCCTTTAACAAAACTTTCAGAACTGCCAACAGTCGCGAAGAAGCTGAACGAAGTGAGTTGCGCTGGTTCCCATACCAAAAGGGTGGAGATTTTCGCAAATGGGACGGGAATCGCTACTTTCTTGTTGATTGGGAAGGCGACGGAAGGCGCATCCAAAACTTCAAAGATGAAAACTCCGGAAAAATTAGATCGCATAATTACAATCTCGATTTTATCTTCAGGAGCGGCGTTACATGGAGTGCACTTACAAGTGGAAAGACGTCCGCGCGATTTAGTTCCTACTCATTATTCGACAATGCGGGGTCTTCTCTTTTTACTAAGGATGGGTATTTTTTAGAGGCTGTTATGGCTTTTATCAATTCTGCTGTAATGAGCGCAGTGTTTCCTTTAATCTCCCCAACTCTGAATTACCAACCCGGCGATATTTCCAAGCTTCCCGCAAACTTTGACTTAGATCTGCAAGATCACCTGCAAACTCCGACTAAAACACTTATCGCCATCGCCAAATCCGACTGGGACAGCTATGAAACCTCTTGGGATTTCATATCGTGTCCGCCACTCTCACCCGACCATCGGGCGCATACGCTGGAAGCTACCTATGCACGCCTGCGCGCCCACTGGCAGGCCATGACGGATAAAATGAAGAGGCTGGAGGAAGAGGTCAACCGGATCTTCATCGATGCCTACGGTTTGGCTGGCGAGTTGTCCCCCGAGGTGCCGATCGAGGAGATTACCCTCACATGCAACCCTGCGTATCGCTATGGCGTGAAGGGCACGGAAGACGAGCGTGAAGCCCGCTTGCGCGCCGACACTATGGCCGAGTTCCTCAGCTATGCCGTGGGCTGCATGTTCGGGCGCTACAGTCTCGATGCGTCGGGCCTGATCCTCGCCAATCAGGGTGAGGGGCTGGAGGATTACCTCGCCCGCGTCCCAGCCCCTTCGTTCGAGCCAGACACCGACAACGTCATCCCCGTGCTGGAAGGCGACTGGTTTGCCGACGATATCACCGAACGTTTCCGTCAGTTCCTGCGCGTGACCTTTGGCGAGGCGCAGTTCCGCGAGAACCTCGCCTTTATCGAGGCGCAGATTGGCGACATCCGCAAGTATTTCACCCGGGGCTTCTATGAGGACCACCTGAAACGCTACAAGAAGCGGCCGATCTACTGGATGTTCTCCAGCCCCAAAGGCACGTTCCAGGCGCTGATCTACATGCACCGGTACCGGCCCGATACGGTTTCGGTCCTGCTCAACGATTATTTGCGCGAGTTCATCCGCAAGCTCGGGACCGAGCGCGCACGGCTGGAAAAACTGGTTGATGACCCTTCTGCCTCTCAGGTCCAACGCACCCGTGCTCTGAAGGATGTGGGTGGGGTGAGCAAGCAGATTGGTGAATTGGAAGAATGGGAGCGTGAGGTCATCTTCCCGCTGGCGCAGGCGAAGATCGAGATTGATCTGGATGACGGGGTGAAGCGGAACTATCCGCTGTTCGGCGCGGCGCTAAAGCCGATCAAGGGGCTGGAGGCGGCGGATGAGTGAGCGCATCGCCGCAAGCCTGCGGCGGCAGTTTGAAGAGAACCGGATCGTCTTCTGGTACGATGCCGACCGCGACATGCGGGCGGAGTTCGACGCGCTCGACCTGGAGGGCGTGACCAAGCTGGTGATTGCGAATAACGAGTTCGGGTTGAAATACCGCATCCTGCGGCAGGAGCCGCACGGACGGTTCCTGCTGTTCAAAGACGGGCCGGAGCCGCCTATGGCTGAGAACTGGTTGTTGGATGTGCAATTGGCTACCACAGTATTCAAGGCCGATCAGGCGGCGATCTGGCTGGCCGAGTTGGGTCTGCCCCTGCAATTCGAAACCGTCGTGCGCGGGCATATCGAGTTCTTCCGCGCCAAAGGCCGGGTTGATGCGCTGAAGCTGCTGATGCAGGCCTCGGACACCCAGACCCAGATGCGCCTGCGGATGCTGGCGATCTGCGCCGGGGCCGAAGGAGGGCTTGATACGGTGGTCGAAGCGCTGCTGGGCGAGCTCGCCGCGGGCAAGGACGACGCCCTGCGACTGATCGAGCGCTCAAACCTGACCGGGATGTTCTGGACGCAGTCGGCCCAGGCCTATGGCTATAAATCGGACGAGCCGGATTTCGAGGATTTCGCGATCACCCTTTTCCAGTCGGCATATACGCGTGCCCTGGGTGAGGATGGGGCGTTGAACGCTGAGGCGCTGCTCGTATTCCGCAGGTGGAAGAACAACCGGCATTGGGCCGAAGCGTTCGAGACGCTTTCCGCCCGGTATCAGGAGCTGCTGAAAATTCCCGCCGATTTGCGGAAACGCGACTTCCGATCCTTTGTCGGCATCGACCATTTCGAAGAGATCGACCGCCAGATCATCCGCCAGATCGTGCAGGCCATGGCGGCCCAGACTGTTGGTGCCACTGAGGTGCTGGCCTGGGTCCGCGAGCGGCGGCAGAGCCATTGGTATCCCAAGTACGAGGATATCTATCAGGCGATAGGCTATGCGACCGAGTTTCAGCAGGCAATGGCAGAGGCGAATCTCGGCATGACCAGCCCGGCCGAGGGCGTGAGGCGCTATGTGAACAGCTGGTACCGGTTGGATCAGCTTTATCGCAAATTCATCTACCATATGCAGAAAAGCGGCCAGGCCTCCCTGTTGGCCGACCTCTATGCTTCGGTCGAGAGCCGCTACACCAACAACTTCGTTCTGGCAGTGAACGATGCCTGGCAGGACCAGATTGCGGACTTAAGCGATTGGAAAATCCCCGGATACGCGTCGCAGGCTGATTTCTACCGAGAGCAGCCTGCCGAATACCGTCGCAAAGATCAGAAAGTAGCCGTGATCATCTCAGACGCGCTGCGATACGAGGTGGCCGAGGAGTGCCTGCGCCGTATCCGTGCGCTTGACCGGTTCGATGCTGAGTTGAAGCCTATGATCAGCTCGCTTCCTAGCTACACCCAGCTCGGCATGGCATCGCTTTTGCCGCATAACGGGCTGGCCATGGCCGAGGATGGCAGCGGTGATATTCTTGCGGATGGTGAGAGCACTAAGGGGCTGGCGGCGCGAGAAAAGATACTCGCTTCCGGACGCAAGGGTGACAGCGCCAGAGCACTGAAATACGAAGACGTCATGAACATGCGCGCCGAAGAGGGAAAGGCGCTCTTTCGCGATAACCATATCGTGTACGTTTACCATAACCGTATCGATGCGATTGGCGACAAGCTGCAAACGGAAGACCGGCTTCCCGAGGCGGCCGAGGATGCAATCGAGGATCTTACGAAGCTCGTCCGCAAGCTGACGTCGGCCAACTTCTCCAATATTATTATCACCGCTGATCATGGGTTCCTGTATCAGCAAAGCCCCCTTGAAGAGAGCGATTTCGCTATCGCTGATCCGAAGGGGACAGAGATACTTTTCCGAAACCGGCGATTTGTTATTGGTCGAGGCCTCGCCATGACCGCTGGGATGAAACATTTTACGGCCACGAACTTGGGCCTTTCTGGGGATCTGGAAGTGCTGATCCCGAACTCGATCAATCGCATGCGGGTGAAGGGCGCTGGTAGCCGATTTGTCCATGGTGGGGCGACCTTACAGGAAGTCATCATTCCCGTTATCCGTGTCGGTAAGCAGCGCGAAGCCGATGTGGGCCAGGTTGATGTGCAGATCTTCGTCACCGGGCGCAGTCTGATCTCTTCAGGCCAGACGGCGGTGACACTTTATCAAACGCAGCCGGTTTCGGAGAAAACGCACTCCCGAGAAGTTCTGGCGGGGATTTATGCCATTGATGGCACGCTGATCTCTGATGAATACACCCTCCTATTTGACTTCAGATCCGAGAACGCCCGCGAGCGCGAAATGCCTCGGAAGTTCCTGCTATCGAGGGAAGCGGACCGTTTCAATAATCAGGATGTCATCCTGAAGCTGCGCGAACGGGTCGGCAAAACCAGCCACTACAAGGATTATGCCAGCCATCGCTTCCAGTTGAGACGCGGCATGACCACTGACTTTGACTTCTGAGGAGCCTGCATATGAGTGATCTTGACGCCAAGACCAACGAGCATTTTGCGGGCTTCGTGGTCCGAAAAGACCTGGTGAAAGCAGTCAAGGGCAACGCTATCGTGCCCACGTATGTACTGGAATATTTACTAGGTCAGTACTGCGCGACCGATGACGAGGCATCGATCCAGACGGGTATTGAGACTGTAAAGGACATCTTGCGAAAGCATTACGTCCATCGCAGCGAGGCAGGCCTCATCCAGTCGACCATTAAGGAAAAGGGACGCTATAAGGTTATCGACCAAATCAGTGTCTCACTGAACGAAAAGACCGACAGTTACGAGGCAGTGTTCGACAATCTTGGCATCAAGAAGGTCGCAGTCGATAGTGATACGGTCAAGGCTCATCCAAAACTGCTTGTGACCGGCGTCTGGTGCATCGCGGATGTCCAATATGCGTTTTCGGAGGACGCGCGGATCTCCCCTTGGCTTCTCGAATCTATAAAACCGATTCAGATCGCCAAGGTCGACTACGACCGTTATCGCGAGGCGCGCAGATCATTCACCACCGATGAATGGATCGACCTTCTGATACAGAGTATCGGGTTCAGACCGGAAGCTTTCGGTCGACGCAGCAAGCTGCTGCAGTTGTTGCGGCTGATCCCTTTTGTTGAACGCAATTACAACCTAATCGAGCTCGGCCCAAAAGGGACGGGCAAATCACACATTTATTCCGAGTTTTCTCCTCACGGTCAACTGATCTCGGGGGGCGAGGTTTCGATCCCCAAGCTCTTCGTCAACAACTCGAACGGCCGCATCGGTCTGGTTGGCTACTGGGACGTGGTGGCTTTCGATGAATTCGCCGGGCGAGAAAAGACCGCGAACAAGGCGCTTGTCGATATCATGAAGAATTACATGGCCAACAAGTCCTTCTCGCGTGGGATCAGTCCGATGGGGGCGGAGGCCAGCTTCTCCTTCGTTGGAAACACTGACCACAACGTGCCCTTCATGTTGAAGAATAGTGATCTCTTCGAGGCGCTGCCGAGCCAGTTCCACGATTCGGCCTTTATCGACCGCCTGCATGCCTATCTGCCTGGTTGGGAAATAGATGTCATCCGCGGCGAGATGTTCACCAAGGGCTATGGCTTTATAGTCGATTATTTGGCGGAGATCCTGCGTCACCTGCGGTCCGAGGATTTCTCAAATCGGCCAGACCGATTCTTCAAGGTCAGTGAGAAAATTTCAACCCGGGACCGAGATGCTATCTACAAGACGATGTCCGGTTTTCTGAAGCTAATATTCCCCGATGGCAGCCAGACCGAGGCGGAAGTGGAGGAATTACTGCATCTTACCATGGAAAGCCGCAAGCGGGTGAAGGACCAGCTCGCAAGGATAGACAGCACCTATCCCGAGGTCGATTTTCACTACGTTGGCTCAGACGGTGAGAAACGCAGTGTAACCACAGTCGAGGAAGAGGAATATCCGCAGTTCTATCATCTGAAGCCGGGCCTTGACCACCAAGCCCAGGAACAAACTCCCGTCACTGCGGCGAACAACGCCACTTCACCCGAAGAAAGAAATGGCGCAGCGGAAACAGTCCTAACATCGCAGCCTAAAGAAAACACGGTTCGCAAGCCTGCTGAGGGTCACTTCGTCTTCACTGAGAATCGCAAGGGCGTCAGCTACGAGAGACTTTTCGGTCCCTATATCGAGGGGGCAAGCCGCATAATCGTTACAGACCCTTATATCCGGATTTTCTATCAGATTCGGAACATGATGGAATTTGTCGAGATGGTGATCCGCAAAAAACCGCCGGAGGATCAGGTCAACGTTCATCTCGTAACAGGGCCAGACGAGGGGAATACTGCTCGTCAGCGTGAACTTCTTGAATCCATCACAACAGCCTGTACGGGCACGGGTGTTGAATTCACCTGGGCCTTCGACACGTCAGGCACAGCTCATGCGCGCGACATCGTCACCGACACTGGCTGGAAGATCGTGCTTGATCGGGGCCTCGATATTTTTCAGCCCCCCATTAAGACAGAGGGGTTCTCATTGGGAGATCGATTGCAGGATCATCGAACGATCAAAGGCTTTTATGTGACCTACGTGCAGATGTCGGTTTAAGGCCAGAACGGACATGATCGTGCCCCGTGTGTGGGGGTATGGCGGGCTATCGGGATTTTCTCATATTGCAAGGATATTTTGGCTCTTTTTAATTTCGAGTGGGTTAAGCGGCATGCGGGTTGATTCTCGTGAAGTCGAGTTTTCCCGCGATGGGGAAGAGGACGGTGCGCATAGTGGCTATTCGGGTGTAGCCTCTGGCCTTGCGTTTGGCGGCCTGGAAGAGGCTGTTGAGGGCTTCGATGAAGCCGTTGGTTTGGCGGCTCTGTGTCCAAGCGACGATGCCGGAGCTATGGTGGAATTTGGGTGACGGTGGAGATCAGGCGGCGTTCTGTGCTGGCGTCTCGATCACCTCGACGCCGTTGCGGAAAGTAATGCCTTGGATGACCTTGGGCAACTGTTTTTCTCCATTGAGTTTGCGCCAGGTTTTGGCGGCTGCGGTGACGAGGTAAGCGCTGTTTCGCTGACCTCGTTGGCGTGAGGCGGTATGATGCCGATTTTGATCGGCATGATGCAGGAAGAATTGAGTGAGATTTTTGACGAGGC
>NCBV01000020.1 GCA_002279355.1 Acidiphilium sp. 37-60-79 | reverse complement strand
ATCTGCTCGGCATTGCGCTTCCGCTCCACCACCGCACGCCGCCGCCCCACTTGCCGCACCGCGCGCCGCAATCCTCACCCCACCGCAATTTTTCTCCCCTGCGCCCCTCAATTTGCGAAACCCCCGGCGCATAAGGCCGATTCACGCCCTGATTGTTACGATATAACAACGATAAAACCACAAAAAAGAGCGGCCCGCTCCTGCGCAGGCCGCTCTCGAACTCCTTAACCCAGCAAATGCGCCACCGCGTCGCGCTCTTCCTTCAACTCATTGAGCGTAATCGCAAACCGCTCGGTGGCAAATTCATCCATCGCCAGCCCGCCAATCCGGGTCACCACACCACCCGCCGTGGTCACCGGCACGCCAAACATAATGCCCTCCGGCACGCCATAGCTGCCATCCGAGGCAATCGCCATCGAGACCCATTTGCCCTGCGAGCCCAGCACCCAATCGCGCACCTGATCAATCGCCGCATTCGCCGCCGACGCCGCGGATGACGCGCCCCGCGCCTCAATCACCGCCGCACCGCGCTTGCCCACAGTCGGGATAAACACGTCTCGATTCCAAACCTCATCGCCAATCAACGCCGATAATGCACGCCCACCCGCCGTCGCAAACCGGTAATCCGGATACATGGTCGGCGAATGATTGCCCCACACCACCATTTTCTCAATATCGGCCACCGCCACCCCGGCCTTGCTGGCCAGCATCGAAACCGCCCGATTATGATCGAGCCGAATCATCGCCGAAAAGCAATCGGGCGACAAATCAGGCGCCGATTTCATCGCGATATAGGCATTGGTATTGGCCGGATTACCGACCACCAAAATCCGCGCACTGCGCTTGGCAACTTCATTCAACGCCCGGCCCTGCACCGTGAAAATCTCGGCATTGGCGCCCAGCAAATCCTTCCGCTCCATGCCCTTGCCGCGCGGCCGGGCACCGACCAAAAACCCAATATCAATATCCTTAAACGCAACCATCGGATCATCGGTCGCCACCATCCCCGCGAGGGCCGGGAAAGCGCAATCCTCAAGCTCCATCATTACGCCCTTGAGCGCACCTTGCATCGGCGGCAGATCAAGGAGGTGCAGAATAACCGGCTGATCAGGGCCGAGCAGGGCGCCACTGGCAATGCGAAAAATCAATGCATAAGCGATCTGCCCGGCAGCGCCGGTTACCGCGATACGAACGGGGGATTTGGCCATCGGAAATTCTCCTTGAGCAGTCCGGGTGCAATAAGCTGGCACTATGCCCCCAAGCCAGAACGGTCAAGCGGGGGTTTCGCATAGCGCCACCGCATGGCAGGAACAGATCATGAAACACCCCGCCCGCAAGCTCGGCCCCGCCCCCGACGCCACCCGCCTGCGCGAAGCCGCCCTCCAACATTTAGCCCGCTTCGCCGCCAGTGAGGCCACCCTCAAACAAATCCTCACCCGCCGTATCACACGCTGGGCCCACGCCGCCGCGCAAGCCGGGATTGCCCCGGACATCATCGACGCCGCCCAACAAACCGCCCGCGCCAGCCTGCCCGCCCTCATCACCCAACTCCGCAGCCTCGGCGCCTTGAACGACCAAGCCTTCGCCGAAAGCCGCGCCCGGCGCCTCGCCCGGTCGGGCAAATCGCGCAGCGCCAGCTTCGCCCACCTCACCGCCAAGGGGATCGATCCTGATCTCGCCGCCAGCGCCCTCCCGCCGGACCCCGCGCGCGACCTCACCAGCGCCTGTATTTTACTCCGCCGCCGCCGCCTACCGCCCTTCGCCCCCGGCGACCGCTTGAAAACCTTAGGAATCTTAGCCCGCGCCGGCTTTGACCGCGCCACCGCCGAACACGCAATCTCAATGGACGCGCAAACCGCCGAAGCTTTGGTTCTCGCCGCCCGCCAATAGCCGAAATTCAGTGGTTCCGCGCAACGGCATAATCCGCCGCCGCCGCCAGTAATTCGCGCAGGTCGCTCGCCGGCAACAGCGCCAACGCCGCCCGCGCCTCAGCCGCAAACGAAGCCGCCCGCGCAATCGTGCCACTAATCGCATCATGCCGGGCCATCAGCGCCATCGCCTCAGCCAAATCCGACTCGCCCTGCTCGCTCTGCTCAATCGTGCGCTGCCAAAATGCCCGCTCTTGCGTATCCCCCGCCTGATAGGCCAGCAAAATCGGATAGGTCAGCTTGCCTTCGCGGAAATCATCCCCCACCGTCTTGCCCAACTGGCCCTGATCCGCCGCATAATCGAGCGCATCATCCACCAATTGAAACGCCATCCCCAGCGCATTGCCATAGCGCGACAAACAAGCACATTGCTCAGACGATGCCCCAGCAATCACCCCGCCCACCTCGCAAGCTGCGGCGAATAACGCCGCCGTTTTGCCCTCAATCACCTTGAAATAGCGCGGAATATCGGTGCTGAGATCATTCTGGGTGGCGAGTTGCAACACCTCGCCCTCGGCAATCGTCGCCGACGCCCGGCACAAAATCCGCAGCACATCGAGCGACCCATCCGCGACCATCAGCTCAAAAGCGCGGGCAAACAAAAAATCTCCCACCAGCACCGGCGCCTTATTGCCAAAAACCGCATTGGCACTCGCCAGGCCGCGCCGCAAATCGCTCTCATCCACCACATCATCATGCAGCAATGTCGCGGTATGGATAAACTCCACACAGGCCGCGAGCCCGATATGGCGCGCGCCCTGATAGCCACAGAGCCGCGCCGCCGCCAGCGTCAGCAAAGGCCGCAACCTTTTGCCCCCCGCCGCCACAATATGCGCCGCCAATTGCGGCACCAGCGGCACATCACTGGCCATATTGGCCAAAATCGTCTGATTGGTCGCCGCCAAATCATCCTTCAGCATCAGCGACAGACGCGACAACGCATCCGCCGACACAGCGTTTTCGTCGGCCAATTGATCGCGATCAGGTGCTACGATGCCGTCCACAGATAAACCCGCTCTTGTTAAACCGATCCGATACACAGAATATCGGTCCGAAGGAAATAGGGTCAAGCCAAATGGAAATTATCACCACCTCAACCGACCCGATCCGGCTGAGCTTTCTGGTTGCACTCCTGCGCGACGCCGGGCTGGACCCGGTGCTGCTCGATCAACATATCGCCGCCGTGGAAGGCAATATCGGCGCCTTCCCGCGCCGCCTCGCCGTGCCCCGCCATCAGGCCGATCAAGCCCGCCGGGTGCTGCATGAGGCGCAAATCGGTTGAGCATGGCAGCCCATCAAACCCTCCTCGGCGGCAAACTGTCCTATCGCCAGCTCGAAACCGGCCATCGCACCGGCATCGAACCCGTGCTGCTCGCGGCCAGCATCCCGGCAAAGCCCGGCGCAACCATTCTCGAAGCCGGCACCGGCGCCGGCGCCGGACTGCTGTGCCTCGCCCACCGCATCCCCCTCGGCCTTGGGGTTGGGCTGGAACGCGACCCACGCCTCGCCGCCCTCGCCGCCGCCAATCTCCAAGCCAATCATTTTGGCGCCTGCGCCATCCTGGTCGGCGATGTGATCGCCGCCCCATTGGCACGCCGCCGGTTCGATCACGTGATGGCCAATCCCCCCTGGTTCGATCCGGCCAACACCGCCTCACCCGATCCGCTGCGCCGTCTAGCGCGCACCACCACAGCGCCCGGCATCGAAGGCTGGATCACCAGCCTCGCCGCCCTGCTGCAACCGCGCGGCACCCTCACCATGATCCTCCCTGCCGCAAGCTTGTCAGCAATCCTGCAAGCCTGCGCCCACACCCAAATCGGCGCGCTGAAAATCATGCCGCTCTGGCCCCGCGCCGGGCAACCGGCCAAGCTGATGATTGTGCAAGGAAGCCTCGCTGCGCGCACCCCGTTGCGCCTGCTGGCCGGCATGACGCTCCATGATGACCATGGATTCGCTCCCGCAGCGGACCATATCCTGCGCGATGGCGCCGCCCTGCCGCTCTAAAGCTGATCGCTATGAGCCTCGGCGCTGCATGGTCGGCCCCGGCAGGCTGGCCACATTCGCCCGCCCGGCCATGCGGTGCCGATAGGCGAGCGACTCCGCCACATCGACCCGCCGCACCTGCTCGACGCAAGCCAAATCGGCAATGGTGCGCGCCACCCGCAAAACCCGGGTAAAGCCGCGCGCCGATAGCCGCAGCCGCTCTGCCGCCTGCTCGGCAAAGCCCTTGGCCTCGGGGAGCAACAAGATCTGATCGGTCGGCGCGTTGGCATTATTGGACGGCAGGTCCGACAAAACCCCACCCGCCGCCTCGGCAAACTCTTGCGCCCTCGCCTGTGCCCGGGCCCGGGCCGCGCGCACCCGTGCCGCCACAACAGCACTGGTCTCGCCTTGCGGCGCATGCAGCAACTCCGACGGCGGAATCGGGCTGATTTCCAAAACGAGATCAATCCGGTCCAAGAGCGGCCCGCTGATCTTGCTCTGATACTCCTCGCCACAGCGCGGAGCGCGGCCACAGGCGCGGGCAGGATCGAATAAATGCCCGCAACGGCACGGATTCATCGCCGCCACCAATTGGAACCGCGCCGGATAGGTGACATGGGCCGCCGCTCGCGCAACCGTGGTGCGGCCCGATTCCAGCGGCTGGCGCAGCGCCTCCAGCGCTGCACGCGGAAATTCCGGCAATTCATCCATGAACAGCACGCCGCAATGGGCCAGCGAAATCTCACCCGGCTTGGCGCGATTGCCACCCCCGGCAATCGCCGCCTGGCTCGCCGAATGATGCGGCTCGCGAAAGGGCGGCCTGGTGATCAATCGGCCTTCGGTCAACATCCCCGCAACCGAATGCACCATACTGACTTCCAGGGCCTCACGCGGGGTCAAATCCGCCAGCAACCCGGCGAGGCGCGAGGCCAGCATCGTTTTACCAGCCCCTGGCGGGCCGATCATCAGCAAATTATGCCCGCCCGCCGCCGCAATTTCGAGCGCCCGCCGCGCCGTTTCCATGCCACGCACATCGGCCAAATCACCGCCCGACTCGCTTTGATCGAGCACGCCGCGCGGCGGCGGCGGCAAAATCTGCTCGCCTTTGAAATGATTGATCAAGGCCAGCAAATCCGGTGGCGCCAGCACGCCAATATCCCCGGCCCATGCCGCCTCGGCGCCTTGCTGTGCCGGACAAATCAGGCCGAGACCCCGCGCCGAAGCGGCAATCGCTGCGGGCAAAACACCGCTCACCGGTGCCAGCTTGCCATCCAGCGACAATTCACCCAGCGCCGCGAAATGCGCCATCTCCTCGACCGGCAAAATATCCATCGCGGTCAACACGCCGAGGGCAATCGGCAAATCCAGATGGCTGCCCTCCTTGGCCAAATCCGCCGGCGCCAAATTAACCAATACCCGGCGCGGCGGTAGCGCCAGCCCCATCGCGGTCAAGGCCGCGCGCACCCGCTCACGTGATTCCGCCACCGCCTTATCGGGCAGCCCGACGATCAAAAACACCGGCAAGCCCGGCGCAATTTGCACCTGCACCTCGACCGGCATGGCCTCGATCCCGGCAAAGGCAAAACTCTGGATGCGGGCGATGCTCATGCCCGTCCTGCCGGGCGGCCGATCAGACCCTCTTGGCGAAAACTCAAAAACCGCCCTTTGCCAATGATTAAATGATCATGCAGCACAATATCCATCAGCCTGATCGCCCGCTCGATCTCGCCGGTCATCGCGATATCGTCGCGTGACGCGGTCGGGTCGCCACTCGGGTGATTATGCACCAAAATCAACGCCGTCGCGTGCAATTCCAGCGCCCGTTTGACCACTTCGCGCACATAAACCGAGGTGTGATTCACCGTGCCGCGTGAGGCGATTTCGTTGGCGATCAGCCGGTTGCGATTATCCAAAAACAAAATCCGAAATTGCTCGACCGGCTCACGCGCCATCGCGATGGTCAAATAATCAATCAGCCGCTCCCAATTGTTCAAAATCGGCAAATCCGCCAATTCCGCCCGCGCCAACCGTTCCGCCGAGGCTTGCACCAATTTGATCGCCGCCACGCTATGCGGGCCAACACCCGGCTCGACCGCCAAAATATCGGGCGGCGCCGCCAGCACCCCGGCATAAGAGCCAAACCGGTTGATCAAGGCTTTCGCGAGCGGCTTGGTGTCGCCCTTTTTGAAGGCGAGGAACAATAACATCTCCAACAGCTCGTAATCGGCCAATGACTCAGCGCCCCGCTCCAACAGGCGCTCACGCATGCGCGCCCGATGGCCCTGCGGCCCGGTGCTGGGAAAGGGCGCGGCATCCAACGCGAACCCCACCGCGTCAGCCGATTGGGGGACCGGTGCGGGCGCTGGGCGCTCAGCCATACCGGTCACCCGACGCATCGGCGCATCAGGAAACGGTTCTGCCTCGGCGCGGCGCAGGGTTTTCAGCAATCGATCCCACACGATGGACGCGAACCTTCCGATAAAATCGCGTTAAGGTTGTAACCCTACCGGATTTCACGGCCCTGTCCAGTGATTTTATCCGCCGCACGCCATAAAAAAACGCCGCCCTGGTGGGGCGGCGCTTTCCTAACGACCGGCACGAAGGTCCGATTAGTTTTCGGATTGTGCCTGCTGATTGCGACGACGGATCGCCGCACCCAGAATATCGCCCAGCGAGGCGCCGGAATCGACCGAGCCGAAATCGGCCATTGCCTGCTTTTCCTCGTCCATCTCTTTGCCTTTGACGGTGAGTTGCAGCTTGCGCGCCGCCCGATCGACCGCGGTAATTTTCGCGTCGATTTTCTCGCCAACGGCAAATTTCTCCGGCCGCTGATCGCCCTTATCGCGGGCCAGTTCGGCGCGGCGAATAAAGCCGGTCAACACGTCATCGACCTTCACTTCAAGCCCGTTGGTTTGCACGGCGGTGATCACGCAGGTCACGATCATGCCCTTGCTCACGCGATCAAGCACGCCAGCGGCGGGATCCTCCTCAAGCTGCTTCACACCCAGGCTAATGCGCTCTTTCTCGACATCAACATCGAGCACCTTGGCTTTGACATGATCGCCCTTGTTATACTTGGCCATCGCGAGTTCGCCCGTATCATCCCATGACAGGTCCGACATATGGACCATGCCATCGATTTCCGGCGCGAGTCCGATGAACAAGCCAAACTCGGTCATGTTGCGAATTTCGCCCTCAACCACCGAGCCAACCGGGTGATCATCGAGGAATTGCTCCCATGGATTGCGACTGACCTGCTTCAGACCCAGCGAAATGCGACGCTTGGAGGCATCGACATCGAGCACCATGACTTCGACTTCCTGGCTGGTCGAGACGATCTTGCCCGGATGCACGTTCTTTTTAGTCCACGACATTTCGGACACATGCACCAGACCTTCGACGCCCGCTTCCAGCTCAACGAACGCGCCGTAATCGGTGATATTGGTCACCCGGCCCGCGGCCTTGATCCCGGCCGGGTATTTCACGTCCACACCTTCCCACGGATCGATCTCGAGCTGCTTCATGCCCAAGCTGATGCGCTGGGTATCCGGATTGAACCGGATCACCTGCACGCGCACCGGTTGGCCAATGGTCAGTGCCTCGGCCGGATGATTGATCCGGCGCCATGCAATATCGGTCACATGCAACAGACCATCAACGCCGCCCAAATCGACGAACGCGCCGTAATCGGTGATATTTTTCACCACGCCATCCAAAATCTGGCCTTCTTTGAGACCCTGGATCAGCTCTGAACGCTGCTCGGCGCGGGTTTCTTCGAGAACGGCCCGGCGCGACACCACGATATTGCCGCGCGCACGGTCCATTTTCAGAATTTGGAACGGTTGGGACATGCCCATCAGCGGCGTCACATCGCGCACCGGACGAATATCGACCTGACTGCCCGGCAAAAACGCCGTGGCGCCGCCCAAATCGACGGTGAAGCCGCCTTTGACCCGGCCATGGATCACGCCATTGACCCGCACGCCGGATTCATGGGCGCGTTCCAACGTGGTCCAAGATTCTTCGCGCCGCGCCTTCTCGCGTGACAGCACGATCGAGCCGTCTTTGTCCTCATAGCGCTCGACAAACAAATCAAACGAATCGCCGGGCTTGACTTCCTGCGTCCCGAATTCCTTGACCGGCACCCGGCCTTCACTCTTTAGTCCGACATCAACAACGACAAAATCATCGTCGATCCGCAGCACGTGGCCGGTGACGACCGAGCCTTCAAACCCGGTATCGATGCCGAGTGAGCTATCAAGCATCGCGGCAAAATCATTATCGGCGGCATGCTGATCAGCGTGCGAGCGCGTGGCAGTTGCGGTAGAACCCATGAGACGGTGTTGATCCTTGAAACGAGATCGGCTCTAAGCCGATCGGGTTGGCGTGCGCGGATACTCCATGATCGATGATTGATCAGAAACCCACGTCTAGCACGGCTTGGCCAGCCGGCTTGGTTAATCATAACGATCCAAAGCAGATCGAGCCGCAAGCACCATGCCGCAGCTAACCGCGTCTTTACCGATAAAACCCACCCTGCGCAAGGGCAATCTGGCCAAATCAACCTCGATTTTAAGATCATCCGGGCAGGCTTCGCGCCGCGACGTCTCGTGCTATAGAACCCTCCCATGAGAGATCTTCGCTTCGCATCGCCGCGCCGTTTGAACCCGCTGCTGCCGATCTGCCTGACGCTCCCGCTTCTGCTGAGCGGCTGCGGGCTGTTTGGGTCAAGCCATCCGAAACCCAAGCTCGGCAGCGCCGACGCGGTAACCGCCGCGCCGCTTTCGGCCAGCACGCAATATGAGGTCGGGATCGAGCAGTTGCGCAAAGGCAACAACAAAAAAGCCGCGACCGCCTTTGGCGCCGTACAGGTCAATCATCCTTATTCAACCTGGGCGACCCATGCCGCCCTGCTGCAAGGCTATGCCCTCCGCCATCGCCTCGCTGACCCGATTCGTGCAGCTGCACCCAGCAAGCCCGGAAGCCGCTTATGCATATTATCTGCGCGCGCTCTGCTATTATGAGCAAATCGAGGGTGTGCATCGCGATCAAACCAACACCAAAGAAGCGGCCCAAGCGCTGCAAGACGTGATCACCCGCTTTCCCAACAGCGCCTATGCGAGCGACGCGCGGATTAAATTACGCCTCGCGGAAAACCGCCTCGCTGGCCATAATATGGTGATTGGCCGCTTCTATGAGCGGCAAAATCTCTATCCCGCCGCGATCAAGAGCTTCCAGAAAGTGGTGCAGCAATATCAAACCACCACCTTCGTGCCCGAGGCGCTGGAACGGCTGGTTGAGTGCTATCTCGATCTCGGCCTCACCGACGAAGCACGGCGCACCGCCGCAGTGCTCGCCTATAATTATCCCGGCTCTTCATGGTATCAGGACGCCTACAATAAAATGCGCGCCCATAAGTTGCTCGCCCATGCCGCACCGCCGCCGCACAAATCCGGCGGCTGGCTGTTCGGACTGCTCTAGCCCGGCCGCTCGCCCGCCATGCTCATCGCCCTGTCGATCCGCGATGTGGTGCTGATCGACCAGCTTGACCTTGAGTTCGAGCCGGGGCTGACCGCCTTCACCGGCGAGACCGGGGCGGGTAAATCGATCCTGCTGGACGCGCTTGGCCTTGCTTTAGGCGCCCGCGCCGATGCCGGGCTGATCCGCGCCGGTGCCGCCCAATCGGTGGTCACCGCGGCCTTCGCGCTGCCGAGCGCCCATCCCGCCCACGCCTTGCTCGCCGACCAAGGCTTGGAGTCCGATGAGGCGCTGGTGCTGCGCCGCATCGTGACCCGCGATGGCAAATCTCGTGCCTTGATCAATGACCAAACCGCCAGCCTGTCGCTCCTGCGCCGGATCGCTGAAACGCTGATCGAAATTGAAGGCCAGCACGCCGCACTCGCCCTCGCCGAACCCGCGACCCAACTGCGCCTGCTCGATCAATTCGGCGTGCCGGTTTCGCTCCGCCAGCGCACCGCCGCCGCGTGGCGCGGCTGGCGCGAGGCCGAAGCCGCGCTGCGCCAAGCCCGTGACGCGATTGAAGCGGCGCGGCGCGATGAAGAGTTTTTGCGCCACGCCCATGGCGAGTTGCACGATCTCGCCGCCCAGCCCGATGAGGATCAAAATCTCGCCAGCCAGCGCCAGCATTTGCAAGGTGCCGAACGCCGCGCGGCCGCGATTGATGCCGCCCTGAGCGAAATCGCTCCGCGTGAACGCCGCTCCGGTGGCCCGGCAGTGACACTGCGCAGCGCCGCACGCAGCCTGTCGCGCCTCGCCGAAACGGAGCCGGGCAGCCCCGCCGCCCAAGCGCTGAGCGCCATTGAACGCGCCGAAGAGGCCTTATCCGAAGCCGAAACCTTGCTCTCGCGCGCCAGCGCCGAAGCCGCCCCCGATCCGCGCGCCCTCGATCAGATTGAAACAAGGTTGTTTGCCCTGCGCGCCGCCGCCCGCAAATACACCACCAACGTCGCTGAGCTACCGGCCTTGTGCGAAACATTCGCCGCCCGCCTTGCCGCTCTCGAAACGAGCGAAACCGCCATCGCCGGACTCACCATCGCCGCCACCCAAGCCCGCGCCGATTTCGCCGAGGCCGCAAATGCCCTGCATGATGCCCGCCTTGCATCAGCGCGTAAATTGGAAGCCGCCCTCGCCCGCGAATTGCCGCCACTGAAACTTGATCGCGCCCGGTTCACCATCGCCTGCACGAGCCTGCCGGACTCGCGCTGGTCCGAAGCGGGCATGGATGAAACCAGCTTCCTGGTGGCAACCAATCCTGGCGATACCCCCGGCGCGCTCGACCGCGTTGCCTCGGGCGGCGAACTCTCGCGCCTGATGCTGGCCCTTAAAGTGGTGCTCACCCGCGCTGGCCCAGCGGATACCTTGATTTTCGACGAGGTCGATAGCGGCATTGGCGGCGCCACCGCTGCGGCCGTCGGCGAACGGCTTGCACGCATCGCCAAAGCCACCCAGGTCCTGATGGTCACCCATTCGCCGCAAGTGGCCGCCCGTGCCGCGCATCATTTCGTGGTGGCCAAATCGGCCAACAAAAATCGTGCCCAAACCACCGTCCGTCGGCTTGATCACACCGCGCGACATGAGGAGATTGCCCGCATGCTCGCCGGCGAAACCATCACCGATGCCGCCCGCGCTGCCGCCCACAGCCTGTTGAGCCCGACATGAGCGAGGCCCCGCTGGATAGCCTCACGCTGGAGGCGCTGTTAGCGCAAATTGCCGAGGCCGATTTGGCCTATCATCGCGATGATCGCCCGATCATCGATGATGCCCGCTATGACGCGCTCAAACGCGAAGCCGAACGGCGCGGTGCCGTGCTCACCGAGG
Source organism: Acidiphilium sp. 37-60-79 (assembly GCA_002279355.1). Classification (GTDB taxonomy): domain Bacteria; phylum Pseudomonadota; class Alphaproteobacteria; order Acetobacterales; family Acetobacteraceae; genus Acidiphilium. Next base: position 32,903 of record NCBV01000020.1, on the reverse strand, counting down.
TGGGCGCACCCGCCGCCGCCGGGTTTGGCAAAATCCGGCACGCGCAGCCGATGTTATCGCTCGATAACGTGTTCGCTCCTGAAGAATTCACCGAATTTTGCACACGCATCCGCCGCTTCCTCGGGCTTGATGCCAGCGCGCTGCATTTCGTTGCCGAGCCGAAAATCGATGGGTTGTCGATTTCGCTCACCTATCAGAACCGCCAATTATCCCGCGCCGCCACCAGGGGCGATGGTGAAGAGGGCGAGGATGTTACCGATAATGTCCGCACCCTCGCCAATTTGCCGCTGCATTTGCCTGAGGATGCGCCAACGCTGATTGAAATTCGCGGTGAAATCTATATGGCCCGCGCTGATTTCATCGCCCTCAATGCCACCCAAGCGCGCCCGTTCGCTAATCCGCGTAACGCCGCCGCCGGCAGCCTGCGCCAGCTTGACCCGCGCATCACCGCCAGCCGCAAATTGTCGCTTTTTGCCTATGCGCGCGGCGCCGCGAACGTGCCGGTGGCGCAAACCCATTGGCAATATCTCGATAGTTTGCGGCGCTGGGGTTTCAAGGTCAATCCATTGGCCGCCCCGATCACCGAGGCCGACGCCGCTGATTTCCAGGCGCGCATTGGCGCACTGCGCGCAGATCTGCCCTATGATATCGATGGCGTGGTCTATAAGCTTGATGATCTCGCCTTGCAGGATCGGCTTGGCTTTGCTGGGCGCGCACCGCGCTGGGCGGTCGCGTGGAAATTCCCCGCCGAACGGGCCATCACCCGGCTGGAAGCGATCGATATCCAAGTCGGCCGCACCGGCGCCCTCACCCCACGCGCAACGCTCACCCCGGTCAATGTCGGCGGCGTGATTGTTACCCACGCCACCTTGCATAACGAAGACGAAATCACCCGCAAGGATATTCGTGTGGGTGATATGGTGGAAATCCAACGCGCCGGCGATGTTATTCCGCAAATCGTCGCGGTGCTCGCCGCGCAGCGCCCGCCCGACGCGGTCAAATTCAGCTTCCCCGATCATTGCCCGATCTGCGGTGCGCTGGCGATCCGCCCAGAGGGTGAAGTGGTGCGCCGCTGCACTGGCGGCCTGTCCTGCCCGGCACAAATCGTGGAGCGGCTGATCCATTTTTGTGCGCGCCCCGCCTTCGATATTGAAGGCATGGGCGAAAAAACCGTGCGTGAATTTCATGCCCTGGGCTGGCTCAACACGGTTGCTGATATTTTTGCACTGCCTGATCTCGAGGCAAAAATTGCGGGCCTCGATGGCTGGGGCACTTTATCGGCCGCCAAGCTCAGTGCAGCCATTCGCGCGCGACAGCGCATCCCGCTCGCCCGGTTCATCTATGCGCTCGGGATTCGCCGCATCGGCGAGGCCAACGCCAAACTGCTCGCCCGCCATTATGGCCAGTTTGCCCCCTGGCGTGACGCGATGATCGCAGCCCAGATCATCGGCTCGGATGCGCGGCTTGAACTCGGGGTCATTTCCGGCATCGGCCCCTCAATCGCCGAGGAGCTGGTCGGATTTTTCGCCGAGCCGCATAATCGCGCGCTCCTTGATGCGCTGAGTGCCCAACTCAGCATCGAGGACGATACCGGCCCCGGTGAAAACACCCCACTCGCGGGAAAAACCATCGTCTTTACCGGCACGTTGGAAACCATCACCCGCCCCGAAGCCAAAGCCCGCGCCGAGGCGGCCGGGGCAAAAGTGACCGAAAGCGTGTCCAAACGCACCGACTACGTGGTGCTCGGCGCCGATGCCGGGTCCAAAGCGACCAAGGCCGCCGCTTTGGGGATTGCGCTCCTCACCGAAGCCGAGTTTCGCGCCCTCGCCGGATTTTAGCAGGCCGGGCGGCCGATCAAGAGGCTGCCCCCCGGATCAGATCGGCTGCGCGCTCGGCGATCATGATGGTGGGCGCGTTGGTATTGCCCCGCACCACGCTCGGCATCACCGAGGCATCGACGACCCGCAGCCCCTGCACACCATGCACCCGTAAGGCCGGGTCCACCACCGGCCCGATCGCGCAGGTGCTGGTCGGGTGATACACGGTATGGGTATAGCGCTCGATATAATCCCAGAGATCCGCATCCGATTCTGAGGCGGGCACTTGATGCGGCCCGGTAATATGCGCCTGCAAAGCAGGTTGCTTGGCAATCTCAAGGCCAATCCGCATCCCCTCCAGCGCACTCGCCCGATCTTCGGCGGTGGCAAAATAATTATGGGTGATACGCGGCTTGGAGCGCGGATTGGCCGAGCGGAGCGACAATTTACCCCGGCTGGTGGGTTTCAACACGCACGGCCCAAAGCCGAACGCATGCGCCGTCGGCACGCCCATTCCCTCTTGATAAAACATCACCGGTGCCGCGTGAAACTGCACATCCGGCGCGTCCAACCCATCGCGCGTGCGGAAAAATCCACCCGCCTCGCCGATATTCGAGGTGAGCGGCCCGCGTCCCTGGCTGGTCAATAGTTCGACATTTTCCGCCGTCGCGGCGGTCATCAGCGTTTCAGTGTTGGTATACCAGGTCATCAAAGTCATCGGATGATCCTGCAGGCCGACCCCCACCGGCAGATCCGCGCGCACCGGAATTTGGAACGCCGCCAAATCAGCCGCCGGCCCGATACCCGAGAGCATCAGCAATTGTGGCGAATTATAGGCACCCGCAGCCAAAATCACTTCCTGCTCGGCATGGATCGTCTCAACCTGCCCATTCACCACGATTTCCACACCGCTGGCGCGCGTGCCATCGAATAAAATCCGGGTGGTCAGCGCATCAGTGATCACCCGCAAATTTGGCCGCGCCATCGCCGGATGCAAATACGCCACGGCGGTGCTGCACCGCATGCCGTTGCGCTGGGTGTTTTGAAACAACCCAACGCCATCTTGCTCGGCGGCATTGAAATCGGGATTGGCCGGATAGCCCGCCTGCACGCCTGCTTGCACAAAAGCATCCATCAACGGATTGCGCGACCGGCCTTCGCACACCGATAGCGGGCCAAGCTTGCCATGAAACTGATCCTCGCCGCGCTCATTATTTTCCGCCCGCCGAAAATAGGCCAGCACATCGTTAAAGCCCCAGCCCGTCGCGCCCTCGGCGGCCCAGCCATCATAATCAGCCCGGTTGCCGCGAATATACACCATCGCATTCATCGAACTGGAACCGCCCAACATTTTACCACGCGGCAAATAAATCCGCCGCCCCGCCAAGCCGGGCTCCGGCTCGCTGGAAAAATCCCAATCATATTCTGACTTGAAAAGCTGCGGAAACGCCGCCGGGATGTGAATTTCCTGCGCGCTATCCGGCCCGCCCGCTTCGATCAGCGTGACCTGCACGGCTGGGTCCTCGCTCAGCCGCGCCGCAAGCACGCAGCCCGCCGACCCGGCACCCACAATTACGTAATGGCTCATTGTCCGCTCCGTTTCCTCTCCGCTCTTTTTTCTCCGGAAAATACCGGGCGGAGTGTAGCCGAGACTATCAGCAAAACCATCAGCGTCAACGGTAAACGCAACGCGGACCTGGGATCATCGCCGTCTGATCATGCTAGCGATTTTTCGGGTTAGGCCTATATCTGATTGGAATGCGACCCGGCGCAAACAGGAGCAAACCATGTCTCAACACCCATCACGACGGCGTGTACTCGGCAGCGCCCTGGCGCTTGGCACGGCACCGCTTTGGCCGGATCTGGCTCATGCGGCGAGCGCCGCCCCTCGTCGTTTGATCGCGGGCACACGCAGCCTTGAGGTCAATAAGCGGGCCGCGACACTATTCGGCCTCACCGATGAGGCCGGCCAGCCGGGGATCGTGCTGGCGCCGACTGAGCGGTTTCGTGTGGAACTGGTCAACCAAACCCGCAATCACACCATAATTCATTGGCACGGCCAAATGCCGCCCTGGACCCAGGATGGCTTCCCCTGGCCCGAAACACCGCCGCTCACGCCGGGCGGGACGCGAAACTATGATTATGCGCCAATCCCTGGCACGTTTTGGATGCATTCGCACCAAGGTATGCAGGAACAAAGCCTGATGACCGCTCCGCTGATTGTCCATAGCGCCGCCGATTCGCGCGCCGACCATCAGGAGGTGGTGCTGATGCTGCATGATTTCAGTTTTCGCACTCCCGATGCGTTGCTCGCCAAGCTCGCCGGGATCACCCCGGGCGCCGCGCATGCGATGGGCCGCAGCACCGAATCTGTCCCCGCCCCCAGCTTGCCACCCCGCCAGCCTGCCGACGGATCAAGCATGGGGATGAGTGGCATGAGTGGCATGAGTGGCATGAGTGGCATGAGTGGCATGGGCGGGATGAGTGGTATGGGCGCGATGGATATCAATGACATCGCTTATGATGCATTCCTCGCCAATGATCGCACCCTGGCCGATCCTGCGGTGGTCCGCGTCGGCCGTTCGGCGCGGGTGCGGCTGCGGGTGATCAATGGGTCATCCTCCAGCCAGTTTTGGCTCGATCTCGGCGGGCTCACCGGCACCATCATCGCCGTCGATGGCCATGCGGTGCGCCCGATCAGCGCCCGCACCATCCCCCTCGCCATCGCCCAGCGCGTCGATATTCTGCTCACCCTCCCCGCCAGCGGCGCCTTCCCCATCCTCGCCCGGCTCGAAGCCTCACGCCAGCGCACCGGCATCATTCTCGCAACCGCCGGAGCGGCCATCCCGCGCATCGATGCCGTTGGCCTCGACCAAACCCCGCCGATCGATAACAGCCTGGAAGCCCGCCTCACCGCTCTGACCCAGTTGGCACCCCGCCCGCCCGATCAAACCCAGCAAATCGTGATGCAAGGCAGCATGAAGCCTTATGTCTGGACCCTGAACGGCGAGACATGGCCGAACATCACCCCTTTGATGCTCAAAACCGGCCAGCGCATCGTACTCGATTTGCATAACCGCTCAATGATGGCGCATCCGATGCATCTGCATGGCCACGCCTTTCAAGTCATCGCCCTCAACCAAACGCCCATCCACGGGGCGGTTCGTGATACGGTCTTGGTGCCTGCGATGGGCCATGTGCGCATCGCATTCGATGCCAATAATCCGGGCCGATGGGCGTTCCACTGCCATAATCTCTACCACATGATGACCGGCATGATGACCGAGTTTCGCTATCAAGGGGTCGCTGTCTGATCGCAGCCGGTAAAGCCAAACCCGACTAGTGTCCCGATTCTGAAATCCGTTGGATTTCGGAATCAGAGTGGACACTAGAAAATTCAATGATTTAGCGGCCTGCTTATCCCTAAAATTCATCCAATGAATTTCAGGGGCAGGACACTAGAGCGTGATCGTTTTACAACGACGCGCTCTAAGTTTGTTTTTTCGATCAATTTCATAGCATTAGGTCGGGTCGAGTGACCCAACCTAATGCTATATTGATCTAATCGGGCGCGTCGGAGGGGCTGATCTCGCGCAGGCGCTCGATCAGGGCGCGCATCTGGCGGCGCGTATCATAAAGCTGATCGAGCAACGACAGCACCACCGGCAAGGTGGCCTCATTGACCTCCATATCCACGCGCAGCGTGCAAATCAGCCGAACCCGTGCGACATCGATCTCGACAAACCGATAAGCATTCGGCTCGCCTTGCGGTCGCACCCAGCCTTCGCTGATCCAGCGTTCCAAATCTGCCCGTTCCACTTGCCCGATTTCGGCGATCACCCCGTCAATGGTCATCATGACGCTGCACCCGTCGTTTGGCGCGGATTAAATGGCCGCGCCGGTTGCCATGTTTGCAAAAACGCATCCAGAGCCGGATCGCGCGGCCCAACCATCACGCGCAAGCGGACATATAAATCGCCCTCCGGCTTGCCATCATGGGCGGGAACCCCGCGTCCGCGCACCCGCAATTCGGTGCCGGTGTCAGAATGCGGTGGGATGCGCAGGCGCAACGCCCCGCGCGGCCCGGCAATCTCTACCGGCCCGCCCAGCACCGCCTCGCTCAGCGTCACCGGCAATTCCAACCGCAGGATCTGCCCCTCACGGGTATAGAGCGGGTCCGGCTCGATCGCGATTTCGATCAGAATATCACCCGCCTTGCTGCCATCACCCGCCTTGGTCGCCTGGCCGCGCAAGCGCAACATATGCCCCGCATCGGTGCCGGGCGGGATTTTCACATCCAGCACCCGTTGATCGGGCAAGGTCAACCGCTTGGTCGCCCCGTTCACCGCATCGAGCAACGGCACCGCCAGCCGGTATTGCGCGGGCTCCGCCCGTGGACCGGCCCGCCCGCCAGCAAACATCGAGGCAAACATCGCTTCCAAATCAGGATCATTCCACTCGTCAGCCTCGGGGCCCGCATGGCGATAGCGCTGCCCGGCGCTGGATTCCGCATGGGCGCGATAGCCCGAATGCGCCTGGGCTTGCGGCCGCTGCTCGGCACCGCTGGCATCGATCTCGCCCCGGTCGAAGCGCGCCCGCTGGGCCGCGTCCGATAGCAGCCCATACGCAGAGGCCACCGCCTTGAACCGCTCCTCGGCCGCCGAATTGCCCGGGTTCAAATCCGGATGATGCTGCTTGGCCAATTTGCGATAGGCGCTACGGATCGCCTCTTGCGTCGCATCCCGCGGCACGCCGAGCGCTTTATACGGATCATCCACGATCATGCCTCTCAAAATTCAATAGCGCGATGTATGGAGCGCACCGCCGACAACCCAGCGTCGAGCCTGAGCGGAATCTATTCCTCCGATACGCCAAATTCAACGTCTCGATGCACATGGATCGACATCAGCACCCCAAACCCCAGCATCACCGCCGTCAAAGCCGAACCACCATAGGATACCAGCGGCAGCGGCACACCACCCACCGGGATCAGCCCCATCACCATGGCCAAATTGACGAAGCAATACAGGAATAAATTGGTCGAAATCCCCAGCGCGGCCAGCCGCCCAAACATGTGCTGGCAGCGCAGTGCTGTGTAAAACCCCATCGCAATCATCGAAAACAGCACAGTAATCAGCACCATCGAGTCGGCAAAGCCGAATTCCTCGGCGATGATGGTGAACACGAAATCGGTTTGTTTCTCCGGCAAAAAATTGAGCTGATTCTGCGTGCCGTGCAAAAACCCCTGGCCCCAGAACCCGCCCGAGCCGAGCGCGATTTTCGACTGGATGATGTTATAGCCCGCACCGAGCGGATCGCGCCCCGGATGCAAAAAGGTCAGAATTCGCTGTTTCTGATAGCCATGCAAATGATGATAAATGAACGGCGCCGCGACCGCGACCACAGCGATGACAATGGCAAATTTCCACCAGCGCACCCCAGCACCGAGCAAAATCGTGCCGCCGATACTCATGGTGATCACCGCCGTGCCCAAATTAGGCTCCTTGAGGATCAAAGCTGCGGGCACCAAAATCGCCATGATCGGCGGGATCAGGAACGGAATTTGCCCCACCCGCTCATAGTTGGCCCGCTGAAACCAAGCCGCCAGCGCCAAGGCCAGAAACAGCTTCATCAGTTCCGAGGGCTGCACATGCAATCCCCCCACATCGATCCAGCGTTTTGCGCCAAGCCCGACATGGCCGAACCGCCAAACCACCACCAGCAACACCAGCCCCAGCGCATAGGCCGGCCAAGCCAGCTTGGCGATCAGCCTGATATCCACCAGCGCAATCGCAATCATCATGATCAATGAGGCGGAAAACCGGATCAATTGCGGCGTGGCATATGGTTCGCCATGGCCACCCGCCGCCGAATAGAGCGCCGCATAGCCAATCCCCGCCAGCGCGCAGCAGGCTAGCACAAACAACCAGTTGATCCGCAATAACTTGCGCACCAAGCCGAACGAGCGCGCGTAATAAGGCCGATACTCGACAAAACCACTCACGAGGCCGTCTCCATCGCCACTGTTTGGGAGCCAGCGACAAATCCAGGCTTAGCCGCCGGGCGCTGCGCCGTGCTGGTCAGCGCCAGCGTGATCAAATCCCGCGCAATCGGGGCGGATGCCGCAGCGCCCTCATTGCCATGCTCAACCACCACCGACACCGCGTAGCGCGGCGCCGTGACCGGAGCAAAGGCGATAAAAAACGCATTGGGCAGATATTTCCAGGGCAAGTTCGCGTCATTATAATTGGCCTTTTCCTGCGCCTGCGACAAATCATGCACCTGCGCCGTGCCGGTTTTGCCGGCCATGCGCACGCCTGGCAGCGTCAAGCGCGAGGCATAGCCAGTGCCCAATGGCGTATTAACCACCTCGGTCATGCCTTCGCGCACCGTCTCCAAATGCCGATCCTGCAAACCGAGCGAGGGCCAGCCATAATCCAACCCATCGGCCTGATGCACTGTGCCAATCGCGCGGGTCAGGCGGGGCTGCACCGCTCGTCCGGTTGAAATGCGCGCCACCATCGTGGCCAACCCGAGCGGCGTCACCTGAGTGAAACCCTGGCCAATACCCTGGATCACGGTATTGCCCTTGGTCCAAACCAGCTTGCGTCGCCGCGCCCATTGATGCGTGGGTAAAAAACCGGTCGACGCGCCGGGCATGCCAATATCCAGCGGACCGACCAAGCCAAGCCGCCGCCCCATCGCGGCGATCCGGTCAATCCCGACCGCCAGCGCAGTGTGATAGAAAAATACGTCGCAACTCTGCTGAATCGCCGTCACCACATTGATGGTGCCATGGCCGCTATGCTGCCAGCAGTAAAACGTATGATCGCCGAGCTTCAAATAGCCGGGGCAAGTGAATTTGGTGTGCGCGGTGATCGCCCCGCTATGCAAGGCGGCGATGGCCACACAGGGCTTGAAGGTCGAGCCGGGCGCATAGAGGCCGTTCGCCGCCCGGTTGGTCAGCGGCCGGCGCGGATCATGCATCCAATTCGCCCAAGTCGCCGCCGGCACGCCCGTGTCAAACAGGCCCGGATCAAAGCCCGGCGTGCTCGCCATCGCGAGCACTTCCCCCGCCACCGCATCGATTACAATCGCAGCCCCAGCCTGCCCCGCCAGCCGGGTCGCTGCCAATGTTTGCAGCCCGGTATCAAGCGCCGTCTGCACCACCGCCCCTGGCTTGCCGTTATCACGATCAATCTCGCGCACCACCGAGCCGTGTACATTCACCTCGGTTTGCACAATCCCCGGCGTGCCGCGGAGCGCGTGATCATGCGCCCCCTCAATCCCGGTCCGCCCGACCCGCATTCCGGGTAGCGCCAGCATGGGATCGCGCTGCGCCTGCGCCTGGGTCGGCCGCCCGACAAAGCCGATCACATGCGAGGCCTGTGGCCCCAGCGGATAGGTGCGCGACGCACCGACATCAACAAACACACCCGGCAGATCGACCGCCCGCACCTCGATCCGCGCCATATCCGACCAATCGAGATCATCTTTGAGCAAAATCGGCACATAGCGCGGCTTACCCGCCAAATCCCGCGCAATCCGCGCGCGCTCCGCCGGTGACAGCGCCATCAGCGCGGCGAACCGATCAATCACCGCTTGCGGGTCGTGCGCCTGCGTCATCATGAACAAGGCCCGCCAATGCTGGCGATTCCCCGCGAGAACCACCCCATAACGGTCGGTAATCAGCCCGCGCTCCGGCGCAATCAACCGGTCATTGATCGAATTTTGCTTCGCCAGCGTGGCAAATCGCCCGTGCTCGCGCACCTGGAGCCGGTATAAATTCGCACCCATCGCGCCAAACGCCACTGTCTGCGCTGCCCCCACCAGCAAGGCCCGGCGGGTAAATATCGAGCGCCGTTTGGTCTCGCGCCTCATTCATGCATGCTCAGGTGCCGCAGCGCCACGATGCGCGCGGATCAGCAAGGGGGCCGATAATGGATACAGCAAAATGCCAATCACCCCCTGGATCACTACCGGCCAAATCGGCAAAAACTGCAAAACCAGCAACGAACGGATCAAATATTCCAACCCGCTGGTGCCCACTATACCCGCCGCCAACGCGAGCCAAACCAGAAAAAATCCCTGCTTGGCTAGCACCCGGCGAAGTGCGAGAACCATGGCCTGATTAAGTAGCAGCAACACGGCCCAGAGGCCGAGCGGCGAGTTGCCGGTCAAGTCAAGCAAAACCCCGAGGATCAACACCACCGGCGCTGGCAACGCCGCCGGACGGTATAAGGTCCAAAAAAACACCGAGATCAGCACGAAGGCCGCGCGAAACGCGCCGGGGTCCGGCAGCAGCATCGGCACGGATGCGACCACCATGACGAGGGCAATCGAACAGCCCGGCAACGCATGCCGCGCCGCCCGATCCAGATCCCGCCACAAACTCGGCCACGTGATCACGGACCATTGCCTGCAAACTGATCGGTCGCCGTCTGCGCCTGGCTCTGACCCGCCGCGTGATAGTCAAACAGCCGCAAGAGCTGCAGCCGGTGCAACCCGGCAAACGGCAGCACAACCGGATTATTGCGCCCTTGATAATGCACCACACCCACCGGCAGGCCCGGTGGAAACACCCCACCCGCGGCACTGGTCAACACAATCTCGCCCTCATGCGGCGGATGATTGGGCGACCAATATTGCAAACTCGGCATCGCGCCGTTGGTGCCCACCATCAGCGCATGCGCCCCAGCGGCGCCCATCGCCACCGGCACCCGGCTGTTCAAATCATTGATCAACAACACCCGTGCGCTGCGCAGCCCCGATTGCACCACCCGCCCAACCACGCCGCGCCCATCCATCGCGATCGCGTCAATCAGGTTCGGCGCCCCCGATGGCACCGAAACCAGCACCGAACGCGCGTAAAGCCCGCCATTATCCGCGATGACGCGTGCGGTGAAAAATTCCGGCGTCGGCGTCGGCACAAAATGCAAGGCCGATTTCAACGCCTGATTTTGCGCGGCCAACGCCAGCGCGACCGACTGCCAGCGCCGCAGCCGCGCATTCTCCGCCCGCAAGGCCAGAATTTGCCGATGCATGCCCACCCAAGCGCCCAATGCCGTATCATCGCGGGTCAAGCTGATCATCGGCCGTGACATTACCCGAAACGCCGGCGTCAACGCATCGTCAAGCCCGAGACGAAGCGCCGCCGTCAGCCGACCATTGGCGCGGCCTGCGATCATCAATCCAAGTGCGAGCAGCAGCATAACCGGCAGGGTCAGCCGCGCTAATACCAAACGAGCCGGCACGGAGAGCCGAAACATGTGATCAGTCCCATGAAAACGATCGGGCGAGGAGGCGCAGACTTACGACAGTCGGCGGGTCAAGCCAATGTCCCAAATGGATTATTTTGTCTTTACGTGATCGTCAATAGATTAAATCAAACGCCTTGAACGATGATCAACCACTCAATCAGAGGGTGAGTCACCTTTTTGCAACATCGACCGGAGCGTGCCGAGCAGGATCGCTAGCAATGCGAGCACTGCCGGATCCTTGCGCATCAAGCTACGCACCAGCGCCAATCCTTCGGCCAACACCGCGAGCAACGCGCCAGTCTGCGCCGGAGTCTGCGCCGGCCGTGGCCGTCGGCGCCAGCGATATCGGGTGATGCCCCAGCACAGCAGCGCCAACAGCAAAAACCCAACCCCAAACATCAAATCTGCATCCAGCGGTCCAAGCCAGCGCGCCAAGGCGCCAAATCCCGCCGCCGCCAAATAAACGATCCCAATCAGCGCGAACACCAACGCCACCACGCCGAGCAGCACCCGCTCGCGCCATGCACGCAAACCCGCCGCGTCGACCATCAGCGCTAAAAACCGCATCAGCCGCGTTTAAGCCAGCGCGCAATCAAAAATCCCGCCCCAAACGCGATACCCAAGCTCACCAGCGGCCGCTCCTGCACAAACCGCACGGTCCGGTTCGAGGCGCCACGTCCGGTATCAGTCAACCGGTCACTCAAGCGGGCGAAATCACGGGTCAATTCCTCAATCCGCTGCTCCACACTATGGCGCATCGTGCTCGGCGCCGGTGCTGCGTCCTTCAGCCGGTCCTGCACCTCATGCAGCACCGCATCGGCGACATGCACCATCCGGTTGCGCACTGTATCGAGCTGACCAACCAGCCGCTCGATATCCTCTGCCATTTTTGTCGAATTAAAGCTGGATTGGGCTTTGGCGCGAAATTGTTCCATCGGACACGCTCCTTATCTTCATCGAGATACCCTTGATGGAATGGTGTTTCCGCGCCCTCGGTTCAACCCAGCCGCAACAATCAGCCCGTCGATTGTCGGTCTTCAGCCCCCACGCCCAATTGCTTGAGCTTGCGATGCAGGGCACTGCGCTCCATCCCGACAAATTGCGCGGTGCGGCTGATATTGCCGCCATACCGCAGCAATTGCGCCTGCAAATACTGGGTCTCGAACACATCGCGCGCATCGCGCAGCGACAGCGCCATAATATCGGCCAACGGATCAATCGCCAAAGCGCGCGGCGCATGCGCACTGATCTCGCCGGGCAATTGCGCCGCGTGAAACGGCTCGCCCGCCTCGCCCGGATGCATAATCATCAGCCAGTCAATCACATTGCGCAGCTGGCGCACATTCCCCGGCCAATCATGCGCCTGCAACGCCGCAATCGCGTCCGAGGCCAAAATGCGTGGCGGCAAGCCCGAGGTTTCCGCCGCCCGCGTCAAAAACAGGCCAGTCAATTCGGGAATATCCTCGCGCCGCTCGCGCAAACTCGGCACCCGCAGCGGCACCACCGCGAGCCGGTAAAATAAATCCTGCCGAAAACTCCCCGCATTGATATGCACCTGCAAATCCCGCGCAGTGCTGGCCAGAATACGCACATCCACCTTCACCCGCGCCCCGCCGCCCAGCCGCTCGAACCGCTGATCTTGCAGCACGCGGACAATTTTTCCTTGGGTTTCTAACGGCATATCCGCGATCTCATCGAGCAGCAGGGTTCCCCCATCCGCCCGATCGAGCAGCCCCGGACGGCTCACCCCATCGGCCCCCGCCTCCACGCCAAACAGCGCCGCCTCAACCCGCTCAGGCGCCAGCGTCGCACAATTCAGCACCACAAACGGCCCGCTCGCGCGCTTGGATTGGGTGTGGATCATCCGCGCCACCACCTCCTTGCCCACGCCCGGCGCACCGGTAATCAAAATCCGCGACCCGGTCGGCGCTGCTTTTTCCACCGCATGGCGCAGCGCATTGATCGGCGCACTCGAGCCCGTCAGCCGATTTTCCGAGCCAGTGCGCAGCCGCAATTCAGCATTCTCCGCCAGCAGCCGCGCCGCCTCCAGCGCGCGCTGGATGACCAGCAAGAGCCGCTCGGACTTGAACGGCTTTTCGATGAAATCATAAGCACCGTGCTGGATCGCCTGCACCGCCATTTCAATCGTGCCATGGCCGGAAATCATCACCACCGGCAGCGTCGGTACCTCGGCGCGCATCGCCTGCAAAATCCCCAACCCATCAAGCGCCGAGTTCTGCAACCACACATCTAAAATCACCAAATCGGGTCGGCGCTCGGCGAATGCCGCCAAAGCCTCGTCCGATGAGCCCGCGCTGCGCGTGTCAAACCCCTCATCGCGCAAAATCGCATCAACCAGAAAGCGAATGTCCGGCTCGTCATCGATAATGAGAATCTCAGTCATTCCGCTCCAATCCTGCCGACACGCCGTCGCTTACCAGGGCCTGCGACGGCAATAGCAAGGTCACCACCGCACCCGCGCCATCCACCCGGCTCGCCAATTCCAGCGCACCGTGATGATCCTCCATGATCTTGCGCACGATCGCGAGCCCAAGACCAGTGCCCTTCACCTTATGCGTCACATAAGGCTCGGTCAGCCGGTCACGATCGTGCTCGGGCAATCCAATCCCGTTATCGATTACCTCGACGCGATACCATGCCGCATCCTTGGTGATTCGCAAAATAACCTCGCCACGCGGCAGCGGCGCCGCCTGTGTCGGCCGCATCGCGATCGAATCCGCTGCATTTTGCAATAAATTCGTCAACGCCTGGCCAATCAACCGCGCATCGCAATGCGCCCGCGGATCATCGGCGGGCAACTCCACCCGCCAATCAATCTCCGCATGCGCAGTGCGCTGTAAAATCACCGCCTCACGCAGAATTTTCGAGAGGCTCTCATCGCGCATCACTGGCACCGGCATCCGCGCAAAGGCGGAAAACTCATCCACCATCCGGCCAATATCGCCCACATGCCGCACGATCGTATCAGCACATTGCGCAAAACTCTCAGGATCGGACTTGATCTCTTTGGCAAAGCGCCGCTTCATCCGCTCCGCCGAAAGCTGGATCGGTGTCAGCGGATTCTTAATCTCATGGGCAATCCGCCGCGCCACATCCGCCCACGCCGCCTTGCGCTGGGCGGTCTGCAAATCGGTAATATCATCAAACGTCACCACAAAGCCCGGCGCCCGATCGCCATGCCGATCAGCGCCAATCCGCGCCATGAAAATCCGCTTCGCGCCATGGCCCGAATAGGCAATTTCAGCCGTAATCGGGCGATCCGGCGTTGCTTCAGCCAACGCAAGCGACGCGGCAAAATCAGGCAGTAACTCGGCCAACCGCGTGCCGATATGCGCGAGCAAATCAATCCCCAGCAAATCCGCTGCCGCCTTGTTTGGCAGTTCAATCCGCCCTTGCGAATCAAGCCCGATCACCCCGGCCGAAACCCCCGCTAACACCGTCTCGGTAAAGCGCCGCCGCTCATCAATTTGCCCATAAGCACTCATCAATTCCGCCCGCTGTGCGGCAAGCTGCCCGGTCATCCGGTTGAACGCGCGCGATAATCCCGCCACATCATCGCCGGAATCGCCCTCGGGCACCCGCACCTGCAAATCACCGGCGCGCACCCGCTCCGCCGCGCGGATCAAATGGCCAATCGGGCGGGCAATCTGATTGGCAAATACCAGCCCGATCAGCGCCGCCCCCGACAAAACCAACAGCGCCACAGTCACAAAAATCAGTGCAAAAAATAGCTCGAATTGCCCGCGCTGATGCTCCAGCCGATTATATTCAGCCAGCGCCTTCTCGGTTCGTTTCACATGCGCATAAATGCTCGGATCAATCGGCCGCTCCACCATCAGCATCAACGCGGGCGCTGCTTCAAGCTGCACCATCGCATGTTCGAGCGTTGAATGCGGTGTGCTCCACACCACAATTTGATGCTTCTCCGCCAGATCAATCTGCGCCTGCGGTGGCAGCGATACATCCGTGCCCGCAAACAGCCCCGCCGAGGCGATCACCTTATCGGTCAGCGGCTCAAAAATCACCGCCTGGGTCAGCCCATGCAACGCGGTTTGAGCGATCAGCACATTGAGAAAGCCCTGATCGAAAAAATCCTGCGCGCTGCCATAAAAAATCGGCCCATTCTGGTTCAAATCATTGGCAATCGCTAACGCATCGACGCGAATACTGTTCTTTTTCGCATCCATATACCCAACAGCAACCTGCTGACTTTCCGCAAGCGCTGTGCGCACCCGTTGATTAAACCAAGCCTGAATACCAAAATTGAAGAATACCGCTGCAAAAATCGCAACCAATATCGCAGGCACCGCCGCAATCCCGCCAAATAACAGCACCAGGCGCACATGCAGCCGCGCCCCCGCCGCACCCCGCCGCGCCTCCAGCACCACCCGCGTCACCCGTGCCACCAGCACGATAATCAGCAGCAGCAATATCGCGATATCACCAATCGCGAGACCAACCGCCGCACCCGAATGCACGCCGAGCCGAATTCCTCCGGCCAAATAAGCGAAACTGCCAATCCCCAATGTCAGCGCCAGAGCCGCGAGCAACAAGGTCGCGACCCGCCCAACCAGAACATCAATCGCCCGTGCAAGCCCACCCCCCGCCGCCGGGGTGCGTGGATCGCGCGGCGGACGGGCGATCCGGTTCATCGCCGGCTCATCCAACCCGCCGGGCCACGTCAAGCTCGTGCAGGCGAATTTTCTTGCGCAGCGTATTGCGATTCAACCCGAGCATCGCCGCCGCGCGAATTTGATTGCCTCGTGTTTCGGCCAATACCTGACGGATCAGCGGCGCCTCGAAATCAGCCAAAATCCGGTCATAGAGCAACCCCTCCTCGCCGGCGCCACGCATCGCGGCTAACACCCGCGCAATATGCTGCTCAATCGCCCGCTCAATCGGCTGCGCCGTCGCCGCCTCGCCACCCAGCACCGGCTCGGCATGCACCAATTCAGCCAGTGCTTGGTCAATAATCTCAGCAGTGATCACCGGCTGTGGCACCAAAGCCGAAAGCCTGCGCATCAGATTTTCCAATTCACGCACATTCCCCGGCCACCGATAGGCCGATAGCCGCGCCATCGCCTCAGGCGCCAAGCTTTTGGCACCCAGCCCCTCATTCTGCGCACGGGAGAGAAAATGCTGCGCTAACAGCGGAATATCGCCCGGTCGCTCGCGCAAAGGCGGCAGCCGGATCGGCACGACGTTCAACCGATAAAACAAATCCTCGCGAAACTGCCCGGCCCGGATCAACACCCGCAAATCCCGATGGGTCGCCGCCACAATACGCGCATTCGCCCGGATCGGCTGGCGCCCCCCCACCGTGGTAAACTCACCCTCCTGCAACACCCGCAACAGCCGCGTCTGCGCCTCTTGCGGCATGTCGCCGATTTCATCGAGAAACAACGTCCCGCCCGCCGCCTGCTCAAACCGGCCAATATGCCGATTGGTCGCCCCGGTAAAGGCGCCGCGCTCATGGCCGAATAATTCGCTCTCGATCAATTCGCGCGGGATCGCCGCCATGTTGATCGCCACGAACGGCCCTTGGCGCCTGCGCCCATAATCATGCAGCGCCCGCGCAATCAATTCCTTGCCGGTGCCTGATTCGCCCGTCACCATAATCGTCAAATCCGCCGTGGTGAGCCGGGCAATCACCCGGTAAATCTCCTGCATCACCGGCGCACGGCCAATCAACGGCAAATCATCGCCCGCCACGGCCTCAGGCGCGGGCCCTGGCAGCGGCTGCTTGATCGCCCGATCAACAATGCTCAATAATTCGGTCAAATCAAACGGCTTGGGCAAATACTCAAACGCCCCGCGCTGGGTTGATTGCACGGCGGTGAGAATGGTCGATTGCGCGCTCATCACCACCACCGGCAAATCGGGCCTGACCCGCCGGATGCGCGGCACCAAATCCAACCCATTGCCATCGGGCATGACAATATCGGTAATCACCAAATCGCCTTCGCCATCCTCAACCCAGCGCCACAAAGTGGCCGCCGCCCCGGTCGCGCGCACCTGATAGCCCGCGCGCCCCAGCGCCTGGGTCAATACCGTGCGGATCGAGCGATCATCATCGGCAATCAAAATTGTCGGCACTGTGGTCATGCGCCTGATCCATCCCCAAATTCGTCCATGGTCTCTTCAAACACCGGCAAATGCAGCCGAAACTCGGTGCGCCCCGGCCAGCTCTCGGTCTGGATCAAACCGCCGTGATCCGCGACGATTTTCGCCACCAGCGCCAGCCCCAACCCGCTCCCCGCCGCCTTGGTGCTAACAAACGGCTCGAACAAATGCCGCCGAATATCCTCAGGAATCCCCGGTCCATTATCGCGCACCGCAACAAAAACCGGCAAATTGCGCTGCGCCCGCGCTGGCCCCGACCCCAGCCGGACCCCGTGCTGAAACCCGGTCAAAAGCTGAATTTCACCGTCCAATCGCTCGGTCTCGGCAATCGCCTCGGCTGCATTTTTCACCAGATTGAGCAAAACCTGGATCAATAAATCCCGATGCCCCAGCACCGCGGGCAGCGAGGGATCATACAGCTCGACAAAGCGGATCCGCGCCCCAAACCCTGACTGCGCCAGCCTGCGCACATGCTCAAGCACACGATGAATATTCACCGCCTTGGGCGCAATCGGCTTGTCGCCAAACATCTCCATCCGCTCGACCAAATCACGAATCCGATCCACCTCGTCGCAAATCAGCGTGGTCAATTCCCGATCGTCCGGCCGCGCCCCAGCCTCCAATAATTGCGCCGCACCACGAATGCCCGATAGCGGATTTTTCACCTCATGAGCCAGCACCGCCGCCATGCCATTGATGCTGCGCGCCGCATTCCGCGCCGAAATCTGCTGATCAAGTGCGCGCGCCGCCGATCCATCCTGGATCGCCACCACCACATGCCCCGCCCGCCCGGTCAGCGGTGCCGCCTGCAACGCCACCACGCGGCGCGCCAAACGCGGCCCATCCAGCACCAAATCATGCTCGGCAATCGTCACGCCCTGGCTGCGCGCCCGCTCCAGCAGCAAAAAAATCGGCAAATCCGGCGCCAGCACATCCTCAAGCGACCGCCCCACCAGCCGCAACGCCGACACGCCGAGCAATTCCTCTGCCGCATAATTAACCGACACCACCCGATTTTCCGCATCAAGCTCCAAAATCGGGTTGGGAATCGCATCCAGCAACGCCGATGGCGCCGACGGGGCAGCAATCTCCGCGGACCGCTCGCCCCGGCCACTCGGACGCAACCGGCGCAACGCCTCGCGAAAACCGCTCACGCCGCATCCCGCAGCGCGGCATCATCCGCACGCTCACGTGCGCCGACAGATCCCTGTTCCACCGCCCGCTGATAAATCGCCTCGATCAACGCCTCGACTGCACCCACATCATCCAACCGGTTCACCGTCTCGCGAAATTCCGCTGCCCCATGCAGCCCGCGTACATACCAGGAGATATGCTTGCGCGCGATCCGCAAGCCCGCCCCTTCGCCATAATGCGCCCGCATCGCCCGATAATGTTCCAGCAAAATCGCGCATTGCTCCAATAAAGGCGGCGCCGCAGGCACCATCCCGGTGCGCAAATAGCTTGCCACCTGCGCCAAAAACCAAGGCCGCCCATAAGCGCCGCGCCCAATCATCACCCCGTCCGCGCCCGAGCGCCGCAACGCCTCCGCCGCCTTCTCCGGCGTGGTGATATCTCCATTGGCAATCACGGGGATCCGCACCGCCTGCTTGACCGACGCAATGAAATCCCAATCCGCCTCGCCCTGGTAAAATTGTTGGCGTGTGCGCCCATGCACCGTTACCATGGCGATGCCAGCCTCCTCGGCAATTTTCGCCAAGCGCGGCGCATTCAAATGCTCGCGGTCCCAACCCATACGCATTTTCAGCGTCACCGGCACCGCAACCGCCTGCACCGTCGCGGTCAAAATCCGCGCCGCCTGCACCTCATCGCGCATCAAGGCCGACCCGGCCATTTGCCCCACCGCCACTTTTTTCACCGGGCAACCAAAATTAATATCGATCAAATCAGCTCCCTGCGCCACGCCGATGCGCGCCGCCTGCGCCATCGCCGCCGGATCGCAGCCCGCCAATTGCAAGGAGGACGGCCCGCCATCCTCAGCCATTTCCGCCATTTGCCGGGTCTTGGCATTCTCGCGCACCATCGCCCATGACGCGATCATTTCCGACACGACCAGCCCCGCGCCGAGCCGTTTGGCGATGCTGCGAAACGGCAAATCGGTCACGCCCGACATCGGCGCCAAAATCACCGGCGTCTCCAGCCGCACGGATTTCGCCGCCGACTGCAGCGTAATCGGCTTAATCATCTCACGATCCTGCGGCTCAGTGCTCATCATTTAATCACTACAAGCCCAGCCCTTGACGCGCAATCGCTCTATGCGCATGCGAAGGGCGCAAATCGCATCGGATGGGGGCTGCTCATGCAAACTGGATTGGATATTGGGTCACTGATCGCGCAAGGCGCAATGCCGCGCATCGGCACCGGCTTTGACGTGCATGCCCTAGTCGCCGACCGGCCCTTGATCCTGTGCGGCGTAACAATCCCGTTCGATCAAGGACTTGCCGGCCATTCCGACGCCGATGTCGGCCTCCACGCGCTGTGCGATGCGCTCTATGGCGCGATGGCCGAGGGCGATATTGGCCGCCATTTCCCGCCCAGCGAAGCCAGTTGGAAAGACGCCGATTCCGCGCAATTTCTCCGCCACGCCGTGAGTTTGGTGGCCAGTCGGGGCGGCGCGATCGCCAATATCGACATCACCCTGATCTGCGAGCAGCCGAAAATCACCCCGCATGCCCAAAAAATGCGCGCCCGCCTCGCCGCACTGACGTTCCTGCCGCTTGATCGCATCTCGGTCAAAGCCACCACCACCGAGCGGCTCGGTTTCACCGGGCGCGGCGAAGGCATCGCCGCCCAAGCCGCCGTCATGCTGCTCATGCCATTCCGCTCCGCCTGAACCCCGATAGACGCCCGCGAAAATCACGGTATGCTCGTTCCATGGATCATCTGATCACCACCGATGCCCTCGCCCGCGCGCTCGAGCGCCGGGAACGCCCGTTCGCGATCCTCGATGCCTCCTTCTACCTGCCAACCGAGCAAACCAACCCACGAACCTTGTTTGAGCAGGCCCATATTTCCGGCGCGCAGTTTTTTGATATCGAAACCATCGCCGATCTGACCACCGATCTACCTCACATGCTGCCCAACAGCGCAGAATTCGCCGCCGCCATCGGCGCGCTCGGCATCAGCAATGATACCGCGATTGTGGTCTATGATCAGCGCGGCCTGTTCTCCGCCGCCCGAGTCTGGTGGATGTTTCATGTCTTCGGCCATCAGCGCATTGCAGTGCTTGATGGTGGTTTGCCGAAATGGCGTGCGGAATCCCGCCCCCTCACCGATGGTGAAGCGACGCAACCCCGCCCCGCTTGCTTCACCGCCCACTTCAACCCCGCCCTCGTGCGAAACCGCGATGACATTCTCGCGGTCGCCCATCAGCGCAACGCCATCCTGCTCGATGCCCGCGCCGCCGCCCGCTTCGTCGGCACCGCACCCGAGCCGCGCGCCGGCATGCGCGCAGGCCATGTGCCCGGCGCCATCTCGTTGCCCTTTCAAGAATTGCTCAACGCCGATCAAACCCTGAAATCCCCCGCCACTCTGCGCGCTTTATTCGCCGAACACGGCGTTGATGGCACAGAGACGGTGATCACCATGTGCGGCTCTGGCGTCACCGCCGCTATTCTCACCCTCGGCTTGCATCATGCCGGCCTGCCGATCGGCAGCCTCTATGACGGCTCCTGGGCCGAATGGGGCGGACGCGCCGACACCCCCATCGAAACCGCGAACGGATAACATCGCATGACCGAACATCACGCCGACACCAAACTGGTCCATGGCGCCCGCGCCCCCACCAAAAGCCACGGCTTTGTTAATCCAAAATTGGTGCGCGGCTCTACCGTGCTCTACCAAAATTGTGCGCAACGGCGCGAAATTGGCAAAAAGCGCCTGGAACAAGAACAAATCTACGGGCTGTACGGCACCGAAACCCATTTCGCCCTGGAAGATATGGTCGCCAGCATCGAAGGCGGCACCCATTGCCAAATCGTCTCCTCCGGCCTCGCCGCCATCACCGTGCCGCTCCTCGCCTATCTGAAATCTGGCGATCATGTGTTAGTGCCCGACTCAATCTATGGCCCCACCCGCCGCTTTTGCGACACCACACTCCGCCGCTTCGGCGTCACCACCACCTATTACGATCCGCTCCTGAACGAAGCCGATCTTGCACAACACATCCAGCCCAACACAAAAGTGGTTTTTGTCGAAAGCCCCGGCAGCCACACATTCGAAGTGCAAGACGTGCCGATGATCGCGCGGGTCGCGCACCGCCATGGCGCCAAAGTTTTTATGGATAACACCTGGGGCATCCATATCTTCCAGCCCTTCCGCCACGGCGTCGATGTCTCGATCCAGGCTCTCACAAAATATGTCGGCGGCCATTCCGATCTGGTGCTGGGCTCAATCACGGTGAATACCGAGGATGATTGGGAGTGGCTGCGCACCGGTGCGCTTGATCTCGGCCAATATGCCTCGCCTGATGATTGTTGGTTGGCGCTGCGCGGGGCGCGCACGCTGGGCGTGCGCCTCGCCCATCAAGAACGCTCCGCCCTGACCATCGCCCAATGGCTTGCCACCCGCCCTGAGATCAGCCGCGTGCTGCATCCCGCCCTGCCCTCCTGCCCCGGCCATGCCGAATGGCAGCGCGATTTCACCGGCGCCAGCGGCCTGTTCGGCATCGTGTTCCAACCCGACGTCACCTATGAAGCCGTCGCCGCCATGGTCGATGCGTTAGCACTATTCGGCATCGGCGCCTCCTGGGGCGGCTACGAAAGCCTTGCACTCCCCACCAGCTTCACCGTCACCCGCAGCGAAGGCACTGGCCGGTTCGGTGGCGAAATGTTGCGTCTGCAAATCGGCCTCGAACATCCCGATGATCTGATCGCTGATCTCACCCAAGGTCTCACCGTCTTGCGCAGCCAAACCCGCACGGCTTGCGCATCACCGCCCTGCCTCGCTGATGAAATGACCGATCTTTACCGCGCCGACCAATTAAAATGAACTCTTCCCCGACCGGCCTGCGCTTTAATGAAGACGGCCTGATCCCCGCAATCGCCCAGCAACACGATACCGGCGAAGTGCTCATGCTGGCTTGGATGAACCAAGCATCGATCGCGGAAACGCTGCGCACCGGCCAAGTCTGTTATTATAGCCGCAGCCGCCAACAGCTCTGGCGCAAAGGCGAAACCTCCGGCCACACCCAGCACCTGATCGACATGCGCCTCGATTGCGACGGCGATGCCATTTTACTGCTCATCGATCAAACCGGTCCCGCCTGTCATACCGGCGCGCATAATTGCTTTTTCCAGCGCGTTCAGCCCGATGATGTCATCTCGGGCGCGCAGACCGACGCGCCCAAACCCTAAATGTGAAAACTCTCGCCGCACCCGCAGCGGCCTTTTTCATTCGGGTTCTCAAACGTAAACCCGGCCGAGAATTTCTCGACCTTATAATCCATTACCGTGCCGATCAAAAACAAAGTCGCCTTGCGATCGATCAACACGGTCAATCCATGATCACGGATTACCTCATCGGACGGCGCAGGCGCTTGCACCCAATCCATCACATAGGACATGCCCGAACAGCCCTTGGTGCCCACGCTCACCCGCAGCAACTTACCCTGCTCGGCATTGGCATAAAGCCCACGCAACCGCTCCGCCGCCGCATCGGTAAGCGTTAGCAACGGCGGCAAGCTGCGCCGCGTCGGGAATTTATTAGTTTCGGAAACACTCATCACAGCACCATCCTTGTCTCGCAGCGCTCAATACATATTCAGCGCCAGCCTCGCCTCATCGCTCATCCGGCTCGGGTCCCAAGGCGGGTCCCACACCACGCTCACATCAATCTCGCTTACCCCTGGAATCGTGCCAATCGCGAGCCGCACCGATTCCGGCAATTCCTGCGCACTCGGGCAACCCGGCGCCGTCAGCGTCATTTCCACCTTGACCGCACTGCCTTCGATCTCGACGGCATAAATCAAGCCGAGCTCATAAATATTGATCGGAATTTCCGGATCATACACGCTGGCAATCGCGCTCACCACATCGGCCTCGCTCACCACGGGTGCGGTCTCCCCAGTCGGCGTCCAGACGCTCGCCGCTTCGGTCGCCATCACCGGCTTATCATCCATGTTCCAGCTCCCTTCGCTTATTCATCGCCGCCGTTAGCGCCTGCCAAGGCAAGGTCGCGCAGCGATGACGCGAGCGATAGGCAGAAACCCCTGCAAATGCCTGCAACATCGCGAAATCCTCACGCGCTGGCACCAAACCAGTCTGCACCATCGTCTCGAATTCCACCGCAAGCGGCGCCATCTCGCTGCCGGCCCGCCCAATCACCGTCTCCGCCAACACATCCGCCGAGGCCACGCAAATCGCACAGCCGCGCGTCTCGTGTGCCGCTTCAATAATCACCCCAGCCTCATCGCAGCGGAGCGACAGCCGCACCCGATCACCGCACATCGGATTATTGCCCTCGGCCTCAGCCTGCGCCGCTTCAACCCGCCCTGCATGCAACGGATGACGCGCCCGCTCCATAATCAGCCTTTGATATAGATCGCTGGCATCATCGGACATTAGCTAAACATCTTTCGAATGCGCTCAAGCCCGGTGCGCAGTGCATCAATTTCCGCAAGCGTCGAATACACCCCGAACGATGCCCGAGCCGTGCTATCAAGCCCCAACCGCCGTGTTAGCGGTTCCGCGCAATGATGTCCCGCCCGCACCGCAATCCCCTGCTTGTCCAGCAGCGTCGCCACATCATGCGCATGCACCCCATCGAGCGTGAACGACACCACCCCGCCCCGATCCTGCGCGGCCCCCGCAATATGCAGCCCGGGGATCGGCGCTAGCACCGCCAACGCATGGTCGGTCAGCTCGCGCTCATGGGCCGCAATCGCTGCAAACCCGATTGCATTGACATAATCAATCGCCGCACCCAGCCCAATCGTCTCGATAATCGCGGGCGTTCCGGCCTCGAAACGAAATGGCGGCTTGGCCCATGTGGAGTGCTGATAGCTGACCGTGCCGATCATCTCGCCACCGCCCAAAAATGGCGGCATTTTCTCCAACAATTCGGCCTTGCCATACAGCACACCAATGCCGGTCGGCCCGTATAATTTATGGCCGGAAAACACGTAGAAATCCGCATCAATCGCCCGCACATCCACCGCGCGATGCACCACCGCCTGCGCCCCATCGAGCAAAATGCGCGCCCCATGCGCATGAGCAAACGACGCCAGCCGCTCCACCGGCGTATAGGTGCCGAGCACGTTCGACATATGAGTCACCGCGAGCAGCCGCACCTTGCCATCGGCAAAAAGCTGTTCCAAATGCGAAAAATCAATCTCCCCCGCATCAGTAATCCGCACCACCCGCAGCTCAACCCCATGCGCATCGCGCAGCATCTGCCAGGGCACCAAATTCGCGTGATGCTCCATTTCACTCACCACAACCGCATCACCCGCCTGCAACGCGGTGCGCCCATAGCTATGGGCAACCAGATTAACGGCCTCGGTCGCATTGCGGACAAAAACAATTTCATCGCGGCTGGCATTGATAAAATGCGCAACCTTGTCGCGCACCGCCTCGTAATCATCCGAGCATTGCTCGCTCATCCAATGCAGCCCGCGATGCACATTGGCATAGCGCGTCTCCATTGTGCGCACCATCGCATCAATCACCGCGCGCGGCTTTTGCGCTGAAGCGGCGCTATCCAAAAACACCAATTTCTTGCCATGCACGCTCTGGCTCAGGATCGGAAAATCTGCCCGGATCCGCTCCACATCAAACAACGGCACGGCCACCGCAACACTCATAACGCCGCCCTCCGCCACCATCCCTCAATCGCCGCCTCAAATAACGGCCGCGCCATGCTCTCGCCAATCGGCTCTAACGCCTCGGTCAAAAACGCCCTGATCAGCAGCGCCCGTGCATCCGCCTCGGCAATGCCCCGGCTGCGCAAATAGAAAATCTGCTCAGGGTCTAACGCGCCGATCGTCGCACCATGGCTGCATTTCACATCATCGGCGAAAATCTCGAGCTCCGGCTTGCTATCAATTTCCGCCTCCGGCGAAAGCAGCAAGGCTTGGTTCATCTGATAGCCGTCGGTCTTTTGCGCGATCCGATCAACCTCGATCCGGCCCTGAAACACCCCCCGCGCCGCGCCGTCAATCACCGATTTCACCGTCTGGCGCGATGCGCCGAGCGGGGCCTTGTGCGCAATCACCGTGGTCACATCCCCATGCTGACGCCCCGTCAGCAATTGCGCGGCATTCAAATGCACATCACCCCGCGCCCCATTCAGCGCCACATGAAACTCGCTCCGCGCCAGCGATGCCCCCACCGCCAAGGTAAAACCATTATAGTGTGCCGCCTCACCCATCGCCACGAAAACCGTCGCGATATGCACCGATTGCACCGATTCATCCTGCAACCGATAATGATCCAGCCGTGCGCCCGGCCCGAGTGTAATGTCCCAAACCGGATCATGCACATAAGCGCCCGAGCCTTGCGCCACCTCAATGATCGTCAAGGTCGCTTGCGCCCCTAGCACCACTCGGTATCGCGGCGTAATCGGCTGCGCGCTCGCACCCGCCTGCGCCACCATCATCACCGTGCCGCCCTCTTCGCCATCGCGGAGCACCATCTCCACCCCGTCCTGACCCAAGGCAGCGTTCAGCGCAACTAACGCCGTCGAACCCGCCCGCACAACCTCATCGCGCACCAGACGGCTCATAAACGGCGCCGGACGCGATGACGCCGCATCCCAAATCCCATCGCGCAGCACCACGCCCGCCCACGATAAATCCGGCAGCGCCAACACCGCCTGATCGCCCTTCTGTGCCCAATCGAAATCGCGCATCCGCGCCTTCAAATCGGTAAAATGCCAAGCCTCATCACGGCGCGTCGGAAATCCCGCCGCCCGGAACGCATCCAGTGCCGCAAGCCGGTGCGGATGCTCCGAAACCGATGCTAAATCGATCCGATCAAGAAAATCGAGCTCGCTCATGCGGCTTCCAACCCTGCATAGCCATGGGCCTCAAGCTCCAGCGCCAACTCCGGCCCACCCGAACGCACAATCCGCCCTCCGGCCAACACATGCACCCGGTCCGGCACAATATGATCGAGCAAGCGCTGATAATGGGTGATCACCAACGCCGAAAAATTCGGCCCGCGCGCCGCATTCACCCCATCCGCCACAATCCGCAGCGCATCAATATCAAGCCCGGAATCGGTTTCATCTAACAACGCCAAGCGCGGCTGCAACAGCGCCATTTGCAAAATCTCGTTGCGCTTTTTCTCTCCGCCCGAAAACCCGACATTCACATTTCGCTTGAGCATATCTTCCGGCATCGAAAGCCGCTTGATCGCCGCCCGCGCCTCTTTCAAAAACGCAACCGTATCCATCTCGGGCTCACCGCGCGCCTTGCGCACCGCATTTACCGCCGTGCGAATGAAATTGGCATTGCCCACACCCGGCAATTCCACCGGATATTGGAACGCCAAAAACACCCCCGCCGCAGCCCGGGCCTCCGGCTCCATCGCCAGCAAATCCTGGCCATCGAACAACACGCTGCCGCCCGTCACCTCATAACCATCGCGGCCCGACAGCACATAAGATAAAGTCGATTTCCCCGCCCCATTCGGCCCCATAATCGCATGGATCTCGCCGTCCGGCACAACCAAATCAATGCCCTTGAGAATAATTTTATCCTCGATCGTCGCCGTCAAACCCTTGATCTCTAACATCGTACTATCCTTACCCTACCGAACCTTCGAGCGAAACAGCCAATAATTTCTGCGCTTCCACCGCAAACTCCATCGGTAATTCCTTCAACACTTCGCGGCAAAACCCATTGACCAACAGCCCGACCGAATCCTCTTCCGAAAGCCCGCGGGACCGACAATAAAACAACTGATCATCCGCAATTTTCGAGGTGGTCGCTTCATGTTCCACCTTCGCACTCTGATTGCGACACTCAATATACGGCACCGTATGCGCCCCACATTGATCACCAATCAGCAGCGAATCACATTGGGTAAAATTCCGCGCATGACGCGCTTTGGGCATAATCCGCACCAACCCACGATAGGTATTGTTCGAATGCCCCGCCGAAATCCCCTTCGACACAATCGTGCTTGTGGTGTTCGGCGCCAAATGGATCATCTTGGTGCCGGTATCGGCTTGCTGACGATGATTAGTGAGCGCCACCGAATAAAACGATCCGCTCGAACCCTCACCCTGCAAAATGCATGACGGATATTTCCACGTAATCGCCGAGCCGGTTTCCACCTGTGTCCAGGAAATTTTCGATTTTGCCCCCCGGCACGCGCCGCGCTTGGTAACAAAATTATAAATCCCGCCCTTGCCATCCGCATCGCCCGGATACCAATTCTGCACGGTCGAATATTTGATGCTCGCCTCATCATGCGCCACCAATTCCACCACCGCCGCATGCAGCTGGTTCTCATCACGCATCGGCGCAGTGCAGCCTTCCAAATAGGAAACACTCGCCCCCGCTTCAGCAATAATCAGCGTCCGTTCAAACTGCCCGGTATTGCGCGCATTGATTCGGAAATAGGTGGACAGCTCCATCGGGCAGCGCACACCCTGCGGAATATAGACAAAACTACCATCGGAAAACACCGCCGAATTCAGCGCCGCATAGTAATTATCACCCGCGGGCACCACACTGCCCAAATATTTGCGCACTAACTCTGGATGTTCGCGCACCGCCTCGGAAATCGAGCAAAAAATTACCCCCACCTTCGCCAAACTATCACGAAACGTGGTCGCCACCGAAACACTGTCAAACACCGCGTCAACCGCAACGCCGGCCAAACTTGCCCGCTCATTCAGCGGAATACCCAATTTCTCGTACATCTCAAGCAACGCGGGATCGACCTCATCGAGCGATTTGGGTGCGGGCGCGCGCGGCGCCGCGTAATAATGCAAATCCTGATAATCAATCCGCGGATGCACAATCCGCGCCCAAGCCGGGTCCGCCATGGTCAACCACGCCCGATACGCTTTCAGCCGCCATTCCAGCAGCCATTCCGGCTCCTGCTTCTTGGCCGAAATCAGCCGAACAATATCCTCGTTCAGCCCTTTCGGGGCAAAATCCATATCAATCGCGGTCTCGAACCCGTACTGATAGCCACTCTCAGCCAGCCGGTCGATCGTCTCGCGTGTTTCCGTGATCGCAGCCATCAAAACCCCTATTTCAACACGGCTAACGCGCCGTGATCCAGTTCAGACGCCGAAATACGCATCGATTTCGGCACAGTCGCCACCTGCATATCCGCGAGCGTAATCGAGCCTAACGCCTCGCTGATCGCATCATTCACCACACTCCAACGCCCCGCCATCGGGCACAGCGATTGGCTCTCGCACGATCCGCCGGTCCCCTCGACGCAAGCCGTCAGCGCAATCGGCCCATCAATCGCCGAAATCACCGCCGCCACCGGAATCGCACTCAACGGCCGGATCAACCGATACCCGCCTCGCGCCCCGCGCTGCGACGCCACCAGCCCCGCCTGCGCCAACCCTTTGAGCACCTTGCCCACCGTCGGCTCCGGCAGCCCAATCGCCGCAGCAATCCCCGGCGATGTCTCAATATCCCCCGATTGCGCCAGGCGAACCAGCACAACCACGGCATAATCAGTGAGGCGTGACAAACGAAGCATGGGCAATCTCAATTGGGGACAACAGCGGTCCTAATTGAAATGGGCCATACCAGCCCAGACGTCAAGCCTTTTATCAGCCCGGTAAAATCGTCCCAATCAACCCAGGCAACGCCGCCGGCGTATCCACTCGATGCACCGCATCCGACTGCCCATAGCCCCAGCTGCAAAAAATCCCCGCAGCATCGCAGCCCGCCGCCGCCGCCAGATCATTCGGATGATCACCAATCATCACCGCACACGCCGCCGACACCCCAATCGCATCCAGCACGGCCTGCAAATGACGCGGATCGGGTTTGCGAAACGGTGTGGCGTCCCCGCCAATCACCACCTGAAACGGTGCCTCCAAATCCAGCGCCGCCAACACCTTGCGCGCCGACGCCTCCGGCTTGTTGGTGCACACCGCCAGCACCAAGCCCTGCGCCGCCAACGTCGCCAGCGCCGCCGGAATCCCCGCAAAAACTGTGGTCAAGTCGGTTACATGTGCCTCATAATCGGCCAGAAACACCCGCACATCCTCATCGCTCGGCACCAACCCGCGCACCGCATAGCCGCGCTTGAGCAGCATCAGCGCCCCATCGCCAATCATCGGCTTCACCGCAGCCGCCTCAACCGCCGCCTGACCATGCCGCGCCAACGAGCGGTTCAACGCCGCCGCCAAATCGGGCAAACTATCAATCAGCGTGCCATCCAAATCAAAAATCGCCGCCCGCTTGGCGCAAACCGCACCCACCATGAAAAACTCCGATAAATATCTTGACCGCCTGCTCCTTTGACACGGCACGCCCCCCAAGGCTACCGCATCGTCATGACGCAACTGCACAAAACCGCCATCATCCTCGCGGCCGGACTCGGCACCCGCATGCAATCGCGCCTACCCAAAGTGCTGCACCGCATCGCGGGCCTGCCCATGCTCACCCACCTGATCACCAGCCTCACCCCGCTCTATGATCAAATCATCGTGGTCACCGGCCCCGATATGCCCGAAATCGCCGCCCTCGCCGCCCCGCACCGCACCATCATCCAAACCGAACGCCTCGGCACCGCCCACGCCGCCCTGATTGCCGAACCCGCATTCGGCGACGGCGTCGTGACCATCATCTACGGCGACAATCCGCTCCTCACCGCACCCGTGTTCGAGGCCCTGATCGATGCCGTCAGCCGCCCCAACCCAGCCGGCCTCGCCCTCATCGGCACCCACCCCCCCAATCCCGGCGCCTTCGGCCGCATCATCACCGACGGCCCCAACGTCACCCGCATCGTTGAAAGCGCCGAAGCCACGTCAGCAGAAAAATCCATTACGCTCTGCAATATCGGCGGCTTCACCGCCCCAGCCGCCGCCCTGCGAAGCTGGCTGCGCACCATCGATAATCACAACGCCAAAGGCGAATATTACCTCACCGACCTTGTCGCCCGCGCCCACGCCGACGGCCAAGCCGTGCAAGTCATCGAAGCCCCCTGGGAGCTCTGCCTCGGCGTCAATTCCCGCGCCGAACTCGCCGCCGCCGAAGCCGCCCTGCAAACCCGCCTGCGCGCCGCAGCATTGGCATCCGGCGTCACCATGACCGCCCCGGAAACCGTCTTTCTCGCCGCCGACACCATCCTCGAACCCGATATCACCATCGAGCCGAACGTATTCATCGGCCCTGGCGTCACCATCGCGGGCAACGTCACCATCCGCGCATTCTCCCACCTCGAGGGCTGCACCATCGAATCCGGCGCCATCATCGGCCCCTTCGCCCGCATCCGCCCCGCCAGCGTCATCGGCGCAGGCGCCCATGTCGGCAATTTCTGCGAAGTCAAAGCCACCCATCTCGGCCCCAGCGCCAAGGTCAATCACCTCTCCTATCTCGGCGACGCCACCATCGGAGCCCGCACCAATATCGGCGCGGGCACCATCACCTGCAATTACGATGGCAACGCCAAACACCGCACCACCATCGGCACCGACGTGTTCGTCGGCTCGGATGTCGCCCTGATCGCCCCGATCGACATCGGCAACGGCGCCATCATCGGCGCCGGCAGCACCATCTCCGATAATATCCCCGCCGACGCCCTCGCCATCGCCCGCGCCCGGCAAGTGCAAAAACCCAACCGCGCCGCCGCCATCCGCGCAGCACGCAGCAAACCCAAGGACCAGTGACATGTGTGGAATCGTCGGCGTCATCGGCACCCAACCCGCCTCAGACCTCCTGCTCGACGGCCTCAGCCGCCTCGCCTATCGCGGCTATGACAGTGCTGGCATCGCCACCCTGGTCAACGGTGCCATCACCCGCCGCCGCGCCGAGGGCAAACTCACCAACCTCGCCGCCGCCCTCGCCGCGACCCCCCTCCCCGGCACCACCGGCATCGGCCACACACGCTGGGCCACCCACGGCGCCCCCACCGAAGCCAACGCCCACCCGCACGGCACCGCCCGCGTCGCCGTCGTCCATAACGGCATCATCGAAAACCACCTGTCGCTCCGCGCCGAACTCGAAGCCGCCGGCCAAATCTTCGCCTCCGAAACCGATACCGAAACCGTCGCCCAACTCCTCGATTATCACCTCGCCCGTGGCCTCCCGCCCCTGCAAGCCGCCGCCGAAACCTTCCGCCGCCTCGAAGGCGCCTACGCCCTCGCCCTCATCTTCGCCGATCACCCCGAACTCATCATCGGCGCCCGTCGCGGCGCCCCCCTCGCCGTCGGCTTCGGCGATGACGAAATGTATCTCGGCTCCGACGCCCTCGCCCTCGCCCCCCTCACCCGCCGCATCACCTACCTCCTCGATGGCGATTGGGTCGCCCTCACCCGCACCGGCGCCACCTTCTTCGACGCCGCCGATCAACAAGTCGACCGCAAAATCGAAATCACCCGCCTCACCGGCGCCGCCATCGGCAAAGGCAATTTCCGCCACTTCATGGAAAAGGAAATCTGCGAAAGCCCCGTCGTCATCGGCGACACACTC
Organism: Acidiphilium sp. 37-60-79; assembly: GCA_002279355.1. Lineage (GTDB taxonomy): Bacteria > Pseudomonadota > Alphaproteobacteria > Acetobacterales > Acetobacteraceae > Acidiphilium. The sequence continues at coordinate 1,050 of NCBV01000020.1, read as the reverse complement.
CACCGCATGATCGATCCCGCCACCCGCATGCCCGTCCTACCCAGCCTCAATCTCGATTTGCGCGCCATCCGCCGCATCGTCATCTCCGCCTGCGGCTCCGCCTTCTACGCCGGCCTCGTCGGCCGCTACTGGCTCGAAGAATACGCCCGCATCCCAACCGATGCCGACGTCGCCAGCGAATTTCGCTACCGCAACCCCCCGCTCGAACCAGCCACCCTCGGCCTCGTCGTCAGCCAATCCGGTGAAACCGCCGACACCCTCGCCGCCCTTCGCTATATGCGCGAGCAAAACTGCCAAACAATCGCCGTCGTCAACGCCATCGAAAGCACCATCGCCCGCGACAGCACCTTCACCCTCGAAACCATCGCCGGCCCCGAAATCAGCGTCGCCAGCACCAAAGCCGTCACCGCCCAAATGACCGTGCTCGCCGCCTTCACCCTCGCCCTCGCCCGCGCCCGCGCCACCCTCCCCGACACCACCATCGCCCACCTCGTCGAAGCCCTCATGGAAGTCCCCGCCAAAGCCGCCCAACTCATCGCCGATGATACCGACATCCGCAGCCTCGCCGCCGCCATCGTCGAAAGCCGCGACATCCTCTTCTTCGGTCGCGGCTCCATGATGCCCATCGCCCTCGAAGGCGCACTCAAACTCAAAGAACTCAGCTACATCCACGCCGAAGGCTACCCCGCCGGCGAAATGAAACACGGCCCCATCGCCCTCATCGACCCCGCCGTCCCCATCATCGCCGCCATCCCCTCAGGCCCCCTCTTCGAAAAAACCGCCTCCAACCTCCAAGAAGCCGCAGCCCGCGGCGGCCGCATCATCATCCTCAGCGACGTCACCGGCGCCGCCCAACTCGCCAGCATCGCCACCCACACCATCATCCTCCCCACCTGCGACCCCTTCGTCGCCCCCATCCTCTACGCCATGCAAGTCCAAATGCTCGCCTACCACGTCGCCACCCTCAAAGGCACCGACGTCGATCAACCCCGCAACCTCGCCAAATCCGTCACCGTCGAATAGTTTTGCTCCCTCCCCCAACAGGGTCTG
>NCBV01000080.1 GCA_002279355.1 Acidiphilium sp. 37-60-79 | reverse complement strand
GCCGAACCCAGCGAGGCCGACGGCGACATAGCCGGTTGCCTCGTTGATTCCGACCGCGAGGCCGCGCTGATGGCTGCCGGCGAGGTCGATCTGGCTGGTTACCGTCATCGTCCAGGTGAAGCCCTGGCTGATGCCGAGGAACACGTTTGCCGCGACGATCCACCACCAGTTCGGCGCGACATAGATCAGCAAGGGGACCGGGATCGCGGCGATCCAGCCGGCGACCAGCACCGGTTTGCGGCCAAACCGGTCGGCAAGCCCGCCAGCGACAAGGTTGAGCGCGCCCTTCACCAGGCCGAATGACAGAACAAAACTCGCGAGGAACAGGAACGCCTCCGGCGCCACCCCGAAATTCCGTGCCACGTCCGGCAACACGGCGCGCTCCATGCCGATCACCAAACCGACAAAAAAAACTTGCAATGCCTGCAGGGCAAACTGACCGCGATTGGCGGCGATGCCACGTTCCAACCGCGAGGCCACAGGCACGACCACCGGGGTCAGGCCGCGTGCTTCGGCAGTGTCCCGGCATTCCAAGTGCGCAACTCGACAGCCTGCGGCGGCGCGGGAGGGATGTTCTGGAGCATGAACGCGACGAACGTGTCCTGATCGTCGATCTGCAACGCGGCATTGTGCCGCCGCTCGAACCCGATGGTCGAGCCAGGTTTGCCGGACAGCCCCCGGCCGCAGACCGAGCCGGCCAGGGCGCCGGGCAGGACTTCGACGTAGTCAGGCAGCGCCTTCAGCCGGACCAGGCTGGCGAACAGGGCGCGTGCACCGGTCGCGGCATCCGCCGCCAACTCGGTACGACCGACATCGCCGACCATGAGCGTATGGCCGCCAAGGAGACACCATGGCTCATCCGCGCGCGTCCGGTCAGTGACCAGAAGACAAAGATGCTCTGGCGTGTGCCCCGGCGTATGTAGAATATCGAGCACCACGTTGCCGAGCTCGATCTGTTCGCCATCGACAAGGCGTCTGTAGGCGTAGCTGGCATCGGCGGATGCGTGGAGCGCGTATTCGGCTCCGGCCGCTTCGGCCAGCGCGCGACCGGCGGAGCGATGATCGGCATGGAGATGCGTATCGATCACAAGTGAGATTGGCGTGCCGGCGGCTGCCGCGGCATCGAGATAGGGTTCGATCGGGAAGAGCGGGTCGACCACTACGCCGACGCCCTTGCCGACGCAGCCGAGCAGATAGGATGCGGCGGTCGGCTCGGCGTGTAAGAATTGGCGCAGAATCATTGTGATTTCCTCCATTTTGGCGGCACATTTTGTTGGCTCGGGCGCGATCTTGTTTGCCGCCTTCCAAAAGTCTATTACTATCGATATTAATTGAATATATGGTGGCTAGTGTCAAGCAATGGACCGAAGCAGCGGATTTTCTCCCACCTCGCCGAGGTTGCGGCGGCGCTCGCGCATTCGCATCGTCTCGAAATTCTCGAATTGATTGCGCAGGGCGAGCGCTGCGTGGAAGATCTTGCCGTCCGCACCGGCCTCTCCGTTGCAAACACTTCGCGGCATCTACAGGTATTGCGCCGCGCGCGCCTCGCGGAACCGCGGCGCGCGGGCAAGCGGATGCTCTACAGCCTGATTTGCGAAACCGAAGTGATTGCCCTGCTCGCGGCATTAAGTCGGGTGGGCGAGCGTAATGTCGCCGAGATCGAGCGGATCATGAAGACGTATTTCCACTCCAGGGATGCGCTCGAAGCGGTGCCGCGGGGGGTGCTTCTCGAGCGGCTGCATGCTGGAACTGTGACCCTACTAGATGTGCGCCCGGCGGATGAATTCGCGCTCGGTCGCCTGCCAGGCGCGATCAACATCCCGCTTGATCAACTCGATGCTGCGCTTGGGGGGTTGACGACGGATCACACGGTGGTCGCCTATTGCCGCGGGCCATATTGCCTTCTTTCATTCGAGGCCGTTGCCAAGCTACGCTTGCACGGCGTCGAAGCATACAGGCTGGAAGACGGATATCCCGAGTGGAAAGCCGCAGGGTTACCTGTCGAGGGATGAGCCGGTTGTCCGCCCCCTCCGATCATTGCTCCGCTGCTACCCGGGATTCATCGCCTTATAAAGAACAGACTGCTCCAGGAAGCGAGTCTTGTCCTCTACTCCAAGGGTTTGCTTATCCATCAGCATGCGCAGTAAAGTGCGCGTCGTGCGTTGGCGTAGAATCCCCAGGCCATGAAGGCGATTGCGATTGCATAGATCCACGCTTCATGCGTGGCGATGAAACCTTGGATCGGCAGGCCCAGCGTCCCTGCCGCCGGCAGCACCGATGCGATCGCCGCGATTCCTAGGGGCAGAATTGGCGAGCAGCACAGAAGCGTGGGTACAATCGCGACAATCGCGCCCAAAATCGTCTTGCCGGATGTAGCGGGAGCTCCCTGCCTCAGCCCGTAGATTCCGAGCGCGGTCGTCAGGCCGAGCAAGGTTGCCATGATCAGAGCAAGACCAACCTCGCCCAAGGTGAGAAAACGCAGTGAGACCAGTCCGATCGCGCCGCCTGTATCCGTTGCTGGCAGAACCAGCAGATAGAAGCCAAGACCAATCAGGAAGGTCGCCGCGCCCCAGACCCGCGCTCGCCGATCCGCGAGCGCAAACCGGATCGCAACCGGCATCTTGACGATATTCTGGATCGTTGCAGCCATCATGATTTTGGTTCCGACGCGATGAAAGCTTTGATCTTGCCGAAAGTGGCCGAAGGTGTGGACGAGACGGTCTTGATTTTGCCGTCCGCGCCGATCAGATCGTAGACATCGACATAATGATGCGGATTGTAGAGCGTATAGAGCGCCTTGGTATCATCGCCGAAGACGAAATGGGGGTCGTGTATGAGGCTCGGCGCCGTCTGCTCCGCAAATTTTTTGATGCCAATGCCCGGATAGCCGCCATTTTTGTAGTCGCGCAGAACAATTACCCGGATATTCGATTTATCGATCAGCGCCTTCTCGTGCGCGAAGGTGCGCAACCCTGCCCGGCAGCTGCCGCACCAGGTGGCGACCTGCCAGAGCATGACCGGATGCCCGTTGAATGTATC
>NCBV01000019.1 GCA_002279355.1 Acidiphilium sp. 37-60-79 | reverse complement strand
TGAGGGTTTGCTCGATGGCGCGGGATTGTTCGTGGGTGCCGAGGATTTGGCGGAGCATGAGCAAAATGGCCGAGAGACGGTCGGTGAGGGATTGTGCGTGGGTGTTAATATCACTCGCCATGCGTTAATATTGCATAGGAGCGGCGGGGTGCGAAAGGGGCAAAAACAGGTGGGATGCTTGGCGGCATCCCACCCTTTTTTTGGTTACGCGCTTTGCGTTTTGGGTGTTGGGTGGGGTATTGGGTGGTGGCGGCGAGTTCGAGGGTGATCGGGCCGCCTTTGGCGAGGCTGGCGGGGATGATTCCGCGCCCGTTGGTCAAGCGACCGTCTGGTTCGGTTGTGTGCCAGCCTGCGGTGAGGAGCGGGTGATCGAGCGGGATTTTTTGTGCTCCGGCGCGGAGCGAAAGAATTTTGACGCCGAGGGTGCGCTGGTCGCGCGGGTCTGGAGAGAAATAACCGGGGATTCCGCTCCGCGAGTGAATGGTGACCGATCCGTCCTGATTGGTGTGGAGCGTGAGGGCGGGGTCGGTGGTGAGGGGTTGGTGGGTGCGGGCGAGGATTTGGGCGCGGGTTTGTTCCACCACGGGGCCGGATTCGGCGAAGGGCGCGCAGCTGGTTTGTTCGCGGAGTGTTTGAGCGAAATCGGGGTGGAGTGTTAGTGCGCCGCCGCCGTTTGAGAAGGCGTTGCGGTTGCCGGTATTTTTAGGTCAGGTCAATGAAAGGGTTCCACGCAACTTCCCACAGGTGATTGTCGGGGTCGGCGAAATATCCGGAATAGCCACCCCAAAATACGTCTTGGGGTATTTTGACTGGTGTTGCGCCTGCTTTTAGAGCGAGGTCAAAAACGGCATTGACAGCTTGTTTGGACTCGGCGTTATGCGCCAGTGTTATGTTGGGGAATCCGTTACCATTTGGCGGGAGTTGAGCGTCCTCGGCGAGTTTTTCACGGGGATAAATTGATAGCCATGTACCCTCGAGCTTGAAAAACACGACGTCATCGCCCTCGTTGAAGTTATGGGTCGGAAATCCAAGACCGTCACGGTAGAAGGCTAACGATTTTGCGATGTCGGCAACCCCGAGGGTAATGAGGCCGATTTTCGGTTTCATCTATTGATCTCCTGGCGACGCATGATTGGTTATGGATGGTATAGGACCGCGTAGTGATTTCGTATTTGTTGCACAATCGGCCCAAATTTGAAAATGCCACTCTTGCACGCCCCTGCCCTCCCCGCATTTTGGATTAGGAGGGGAGCGGCGCGAAAATCAACGGAGTTCGCGGCGGAGGATTTTGCCGGTGACGGTTTTGGGGAGGTCGGGGATGATTTCGACGGAGCGGGGATATTTTTAAGCGGCCATGCGGGATTTGCAGAGGGTGATGATTTGTTCCGGGGTGATTTCGGTGCCGGGTTTGAGGCTGATGACGGTTTTGACGGTTTCGCCTAACGGCAGGGGGTTGCCGGCGTCATCGCGGAGCCATGACGCGGTGTTATAGACGGGCACGCCGATGGCGAGGGCGCTGGAGGCGGGATCGACCGGGGCTTCGCGGGGGAGCTGGACGGCATGGGTGGGGGAGTTGGTTTCGGTGAGGCCGTAGCCGTTATGGACATAGTGGCCGAATTTTTCGCGGAATGCGGTGATGAAGGCTGTGGCGATATGGGCGATCAGGCCGGTGATGTGAGCGAGGGGTGCGGGCCGATCAGGTCGCGACCGGATTGACCGGGCTGGCAAGTCGATTGTTGGTTAGGTGCGGAATGTCGAGGCGGGGTAGCCTTGGAGGAATAGGAGGGCGCGGAGATCGGCGTGGTCGATGCGGAGTTTGGCGCGTTCGAGCAGGATATTTTTGCCGTGATAGGCGACGCCCGCGCCGGCCTCTTCGATCATGGCGAGGTCGTTTGCGCCGTCGCCGACGGCGAGGGTGGCGCGGAGTTGGACGCCGCGCTGGGCGGCGAGTTCGTGCAGGGCGGTGCGTTTGGCGTCGCGATCGAGGATGGGTTCTTGGGCGAGGCCGGTGAGGCGTGAGCCGTCATCGAGCAGGGTGTTGGCGCGGTGCAGATCAAAGCCGAGTTCGGCGGCGACGCGGGCGGTGAAATAGGTAAAGCCGCCGGAGACCAGGGCGGTGAGGGCGCCGTTGGCGCGCATGGTGGCGACGAGTTCGCGCGCGCCGGAGGAGAATTCGGTGCGGCGCCAGGTGCGGTCGAGGGCGGTGATGTCGAGCCCTTTGAGCAGGGCGACGCGTTCGCGCAGGCTTTGGGCGAAATCGATCGTGCCGGCCATGGAGCGGGCGGTGATGGCGGCGACCTGGGTGCCGAGGCCAGCTTCGGCGGCGAGTTCATCGAGGGTTTCTGAGGTGACGATGGTGCTGTCCATGTCCGCGATCAGGACGGCTTTGCGGCGGCCACGGGCTTTGACGGCGAAAAAATCGACGGGTTGGTGGTCGAGGGCGGCGAGCACGGCGGCGGCGTTGGGCTCGATCATGCAGGGGATTTCGGCGGCCTCGCCCGGTGCGAGCCAGGCGGGGTTGCCGCCGGCGATGACATCGCGCACGCGGGCGACCATGGCGTCGGTCAGGGAAATCTTGTGTCGTGCGGCAACGAGGACCAATAGGAATTTCATGAGAGAAGCGGCTAGCGCACTGGAACGGGATCAAGCAAGGGCCTTGCCGATCATTGTGGGGCCGACGGCTTCGGGCAAGTCGGCTTTGGCGCTCGGCTTGGCGGCGCGGCTGGCCGGGGTGATCGTGAATGCGGATGCGATGCAATGCTATGCGGATTGGCGGATTATCACGGCGCGGCCGAGTGTGGCGGATGAGGCGGCAGCGGTGCATCGGCTGTATGGGGTGCGCGCACTCGATCAGGCGGTGGATGCGGCGTGGTGGCGCAAGGCGGCGTTGGCGGTGATGGCGGACGCGAAAAATCCGATTCTATGCGGTGGCACGGGGATGTATTTGCGGGCGTTGATCGAGGGGTTGGCGCCGGTGCCGGATTTTGCCCCGGAAGCGCGGGCGGAGGCGCGGGCGATGCTGGCGGCGCATGGCGCAAAATGGTTGCATGGGTTTCTGGCCATGCACGATCCGGTGACGGCGGCGCGGTTGCGGCCTTCTGATCCGCAGCGTGTGGCGCGCGCGGTCGAGGTGTTGCTCGGCACAGGGCACGGCTTGGCGCATTGGCACGCGCAGCCGACCGAGCCGTTGCGGGGTTTCGCGCCGGTGGTGATTTTGCTGGACCCGCCGCGCACGGCGTTGCGGGCGGCGATTGAGCGGCGGTTTCATGCGATGCTGGCGGCGGGGGCGGTTGAGGAGGTGCGCGCGGTGGTGGCCCGGGGTTTGGCCAATGGATTGCCGGATGATTTGCCGGGATGGCGGGCGCATGGGGTGCCAGAATTGCGGGCTTATTTGGCGGGGACGCTGGATTTGGCGGCGGCGACGGCGGCGGCGATTGACGCGACGGCGCGCTACACCAAGCGCCAGGCGACCTGGTTCCGCCATCAGCGATTGGCGGATGCGCGTCGGACGCAGGTGATCAATGCGCGGATCGATGATTCGACGCAATTTTTGGAAAGAACCCTAGACGAAATCATGTCACTTATTAAATACTCTGGTTGACGCCGGGGATAGCGCCGGGCTACCGCTGATGGGCTCAAATAGGAAATTTTGGATGAACGCCGTGACCAATACCAAACAGGCTGGAACCTCTGGGGCTGAAATCTTGCTGCAGGCGCTGAAGGCGCAGGGCGTCGAGGTTATTTTCGGCTATCCGGGTGGGGCGGTTTTGCCGATTTATGATGCGTTGTTTCAGCAAAACGCGATCCGGCATATTTTGGTGCGCCATGAGCAAGCCGCGGTGCATGCGGCGGAGGGCTATGCGCGCTCGACCGGGAAGGTTGGGGTGGTGCTGGTGACGTCCGGGCCGGGGGCGACCAATGCGGTGACCGGGCTGCTTGATGCGTTGATGGATTCAATCCCGTTGGTGTGTTTGACCGGGCAGGTGCCGACGCATTTGATTGGCAATGATGCGTTTCAGGAGGCGGATACGACCGGCATTACCCGCCAAGCGACCAAGCATAATTATTTGGTCAAGCGCTCGGAAGATTTGGCGCGGGTGGTGCATGAGGCGTTTTATGTGGCGCGCACCGGACGGCCGGGGCCGGTGCTGATTGATTTGCCCAAGGATGTGCTGATCAATCCGGCACCCTATGCGGAGCCGGCGGCTGGGCCGCATCGCAGCTATCGGCCGCGCACCGAGCCGGACCCGGCGCGGATTGCCGAGGCGGTGGCGCTGATCAAGCGGGCCGAGCGGCCGGTGATTTATTCGGGCGGCGGGATTATCAATGCGGGGCCGGAGGCGGCGACGCTGTTAATTGAGTTTGCGACGCTGATTGGCGCGCCGGTCACCTCGACGCTGATGGGGCTGGGGGCATTTCCGGCGGCGCATCCGCAATTTATCGGCATGTTGGGGATGCATGGGACGTATGAGGCCAATTTAACCATGCATGGCTGCGATGTGATGGTGAATTTGGGGGCGCGGTTTGATGATCGGGTGACCGGGCGGTTGAATGCGTTTGCGCCGGGGTCGAAAAAAATCCAGGTCGATATTGATCCGGCGAATATCAACAAGAATGTACCGGTGGATGTGCCGATTGTCGCGGATGCGGCGCTGGCGCTGCGGGCGTTGATTGCGGCGTGGAAACGCGATGAGGCGCCGCAGGATCGGGCGGCGTTGGCGGCATGGTGGCGGCGGATTGATGGCTGGCGGGCGAAGGATTCGCTGAAATTTACGCAATCGTTTGAGCCGGGGGCGGTGATCAAGCCGCAATATGCGATCCAGCGCCTGTGGGAAATGACCCGTGATCGATCGAGCTATATTACCACCGAGGTGGGCCAGCATCAGATGTGGGCGGCGCAATATTACCGCTTCGAGCAGCCTAACCGGTGGATGACCTCGGGCGGGTTGGGGACCATGGGGTACGGGTTACCGGCGGCGATGGGGGTGCAGGTGGCGCATCCGGATGCATTGGTGATCGATATTGCCGGTGAGGCTAGTATTCTGATGAATATTCAGGAAATGGGCACGCTGGCGCAATATCGGCTGCCGGTGAAGGTTTTTATTTTGAACAACGAGTATATGGGCATGGTGCGGCAATGGCAGGAATTGCTGCATGGCGGGCGCTATTCGGAGAGTTACTCGGCGGCTCTACCCGATTTCGTCAAGCTGGCGGAGAGTTTTCATGCGACCGGGCTGCGGGCGCGCACCATCGATGATTTGGACCGGGTGATTGCCGAGATGCTGGCGACGGACCGGGCGGTGATTGCTGATATTTGTGTTGATCCACGGGAGAATTGCTTCCCGATGATCCCCTCCGGTGCGGCCCATAATGAGATGATTTTGGGGCCGGAACATGAGGATGAGGCGCGTGGGATCACCGATGAGGGATTGGTGCTGGTATGAACGCGATTGTGCAACAAGCACTGCGCTCGGCGACTATTTCGGTGCTGGTGGAAAATGAGGCTGGGGTTTTGGCACGGGTGATCGGGCTGTTTTCCGGACGGGGTTACAACATCGAGAGCTTGACGGTGGCGCCGGTGGACGATGACCGGCGGCGCAGCCGGATTACCATTGTGACCAATGGAACCGAGATGGTGATTGAGCAGATCAAGGCCCAGCTTGATCGGCTGGTGCCGGTTTATCGGGTTGCGGATTTATCCCGCGAGGGGCCGCATTTGGCGCGGGAATTGGCGCTGATCAAGGTGATTGGCACGGGTGAGCACCGATCCGAGGCGCTCCGGCTTGCGGATGCGTTTCGCGCACGGGTGATTGATGCCACGACCGAGAGTTTTGTGTTTGAGCTGACCGGGGCGACCGATAAGCTCGATGCGTTTTTGGATTTGATGCGTCCGCTCGGCTTGGTGGAAGTGTCACGCACCGGGGTTGCCGCGATCGCGCGGGGGCCGCGCACGATCTGAGCTTTCCCAGCGCGCGCGGATCAGGTAAATCGGACGCTGTTTGCTTTCCTCATAGATGCGGCCAAGATATTCGCCGATTACGCCGAGGGCGAGCAGCTGCACGCCACCGAGAAACAGGATCACCACGATCAAGGACGGATAGCCGGCGACGGCGTTGCCGAACATGATTTTTCGAAAAATGATGATCGCGGCGTAGATGAAGGCGAAGATCGAGACGGTGACGCCAAGATACGAGGCGAGGCGCAGCGGCGCGCTGGAGAACGAGGTGATGCCCTCCAGCGCAAAATTCCAGAGTTTCCAGTAATTCCAACTGGTTTTCCCACCATGGCGGGGGGCGCGGTGATAGGGAATATCGATGGTGCGAAACCCGACCCAGGCGAACAGGCCTTTCATGAAGCGGCGGCGTTCGCGCAGGCCGTTCAGCGCCTCGAGCACCGGGCGGGCGATCAGGCGGAAATCGCCGGTATCGGAGGGGATTGGCACGTCGCTGAGGCGATTGATCACCCGGTAAAAGCTGCGCGCGGTGGTGCGTTTGAGCCAACCATCGCTGTCGCGGCTGGCGCGGACGGCGTTGACCACGTCAAACCCGTCGCGCCATTTGGCGATCATTGCGGGGATGAGTTCGGGCGGGTCTTGCAAATCGGCATCCAGCGGAATCACGGCGTCGCCTTGGGCGTGATCGAGCCCGGCAGTGAGGGCGGCTTCCTTGCCGAAATTGCGGGCGAGATCGAGCACGCGGACCCGGGGATCTTGAGCGCTGAGGGTGATCAGCCGGGCTAACGTGTCATCACGTGAGCCATCATTGACGCAGACGAGCTCCCAATCCTCACCGGCTAGGACCGCACTGAGACGCTCATAGAGCGGGGTGATGTTCGCGGCCTCGTTATGAAACGGCACGACGATGGAGATCATGCTTCACTCCTAGCGGATTTGTGCGGTGATACCAACGGTTGTTACGGTTGGCGTTGACTGAGCACGTTGACAGGCTGGCGTGCAGACGGCAGGGAACGCTGCGCATTGCGGAGCGATCATGAACGGAATTTCAAAGCGGTTCTCGATACCGCACTGGCGCGTGTCGCTAGCCGGCGCGCAAGCCGATCAGCGTGGCGGCGCGATTAATTGGCTGGTATTGGTGTTTTTACTGGTCTGCGGGTTGACCGGTCTGCGTTTGGTTTACCTGACGCCGATGGGCCAGGTGGCTGATGAACCCTCGCATATTGCGCGTGCGGCGGCGCTTACCCGCGGGATTGTGATTGGCCGCAAAGTGCAATTTAATATAGGTAAAGTCGCAGGGGTGATGGTTGATCAAGGGCTGGTTGACGCCTCGAACGCGGAGTTGGTGCCGCCGGGACTGAATGTGCATATTCCGCCCGCGCAGCGCAAATCGGCCCAGGCGATCAAATGGGCCAACAAGCTGTGGTTCGACGGGGCGAGCGGTTCGGTTGAGTATTTGCCGATTTTCTACATTCCGGGCAGTTTGGGGATTGGGATTGGGCATCTGATTGGCCAATCGCCGTTGCAGGCTTTGTATACTGGGCGGCTATTGATGCTGCTTGGATTTTTGCTCATGGGTGGCTACGCGCTGCAGGTGGCGCGCTTTGGCCGCCCCTTGCTGTTTGTGTTCCTCGCACTGCCGATGACCCTATCATTGGGCGCGTCGTTCAATCAGGATGGAATGTTGATTGCCGCCTGCGCGCTTTGCGTGGCGTTGCTCACCCAGGAGGCGGCGACCGCGCCAAAAGCGCGCTGGATCGCCGCCGCAATTTTTGCCGCCGTGATCTGCTCCAAGCCGCCTTACGGATTATTGCTGTTTTGCGCGCTGATCCCGCTGCAATGGCGCGGGTTGGGGCGACGGTTTTTGTTGATGTCGCTGTTTGCGATCCCCTCGATCATGTGGGTGCTGGTGATGCTGCGCACCTCATTCACGCCATCATGGGGGGCGAGCTACCATCCCGGGCCGCTCTGGCCGGGCAAGGCGAGCGATGTGTTCACCGCCCCGGATGCCGCCGCTAATGCTCGAGTACTATTCGCGCACCCGCTGCAAATGATTTTGCTCCCGTATAACTATATTATTATCGACTCTACCGCTTTGATCCACGAATTTTTTGGCACGTTCGGTTGGCTGACCATTGTGATGCCTGATCATGTTTATCACTGGTGGGAGGCAGTGCTTGCGGCGGCGGTGCTTGCCAGCATCGCCGGCGCGAACGCGAGGAGCCTGTCATGGCATGTCATCGACGCGCTCGGGATTTTGGGGCTTGCGGTGGTGACCGTGATTTTGATGGAATTGTCGCTCTATGTTTCCTGGACCCATGTTGGGGCGGCCACCATTTCGGGTGTGCAGGGACGGTATTTTCTCGAAATCATGCCGTTTTTAATCCTGGCGCTGCCGCGCTGCGGCGGCTGGATCAATCGCGTGACGCAATGGCGCTATTCGGCTCTCTCGCTGGAGACCGCCTTGACCCTGCCTGCGGTTGCGATAGCGATTTATGATATGTTTTATCTGCCTAACTTGATCTATTCGCGGTTTTCCTGAGCGCGCGGATGGTAACGGCGTTTCGCTCCGTTCGATCCGGCGTTGCGAGGGGATGGTCGCACGGCCTGACGCTGCTGTTTGTGGCGATCACGCTTTATACTGGCTTGCAGCTCGCTTATCGCACGCCGATTGGGGATGTGGCGGATGAGCCCGCTCATATTGCCCGCAGCGTAGCACTTTTGCATGGGCAGATTTTTGGCGTTCGGCACATGACGGCGCGTGGGGAGGATTCTGGCGTATTGATCGATAGCGGGCTGGCGCGCGCGGCACGGGCGGAGACGGTGGCGCGTCCGGCGGGGGCGGTGAGCACGTCGCCGAAAATCGGCGCAAGGCGGGTGGCGGCGGCGCGGGCGATAAGCTGGAGTGGACAGCGGATTTATGTGCAGGCGAGTGGCGCGGTCGAGTATTTTCCGGCCTTTTATCTGCCCGGCGCGCTCGGGGTTGAGGCGGGCGCGCTCGCGGGGCAGCGCCCGCTCGCGGCCCTGTATACCGGGCGGCTGTTCATGCTGCTGAGCTATGTCGTAATCGGGGCGTTTGCGCTGAGCCTTGCGCGTTTTGGCCAACCCTTGCTGTTTGCCCTGCTCAGCCTGCCAATGTCGGTGAGTTTGGCTGCCTCGTTCAATCAGGATGGGCAGTTGATTGCGGCGGCTGCGTTGTGCGGGGCGTTGCTGACCTGGGATCGGGCGGCGTTTCCGCAGGCGCGGTGGATCGCCGCTGGGATATTTGCGGTCCTGCTCTGCTCCAAGCCGCCTTATGGGTTGTTGTTGTTTTGTGCGCTGGTTCCGCTGGCGGGACGCGACGGGCCGCGCCGACTGGTTCGACTAGGCGCTTTTGGCCTCCCTGCCCTGCTCTGGGTGCTCGCGATGATGCGGTTCACTTTTACGCCGGTGCGGCGCAAGCCCTATCATCCGGGACCGCTTTGGCCGGGCGACCCTCATTTGCTATTGCACAGCACCGATCCGGCGGGTGGGGTGCGGGTGTTGCTGGCTGATCCGCTACGCATCCTCACCCTGCCCTATTTCGATATCGTGCATCAATTCGGGCAATTTCGAATGCAGTTTATTGGGGTCTTGGGCTGGCTCAACCTGAACCTGCCGAATAGCTGGTATCATGGTTGGGGCGATGCGTTGATCGCCGCTGCTTTGGCGACGTTGGTGAGCGGTTCGCTCGGGGCGGTGCGTTGGCGTTGGCAGGATGCGGTGTTTATTCTGGTGCTCATCGGGGCAACGATCATTGCCGTGGAATTATCGCTCTATTTGGACTGGACCAATGTGGGTGGTGCGCAGATCATTGGGGTGCAGGGACGCTACTATCTGGTGATCGCCCCGTTTGTGCTGCTGATCGTGCCGCGCATCGGCGCCTGGCTTAACCGGTGGACAGGTTGGCGCTATTGTGCCGACACGGTTCGTGCTTTGTGCATGCTGCCGGTGGTCGCGATGGCCCTGATCACGGCCTATCAATTGCCGGATATGTTGATGAGGTCATTTTATCGATGAAGTCCGCGAAGCTGCCGATCATCGCTGTGGTGATCCCGTGTTTTAAGGTGCGGCCGCATATTCTGGTGGTGCTGGCGGGCATTGGCCCCAGCGTTGCGCGGATTTATGCCGTTGATGATTGCTGCCCGGAGCGCAGCGGCGATTTGATCGAGGCGGACTGTGCTGATCCACGGGTGATGGTGCTGCGTCATGCGCAGAATCAGGGCGTCGGCGGGGCGATGGTGACGGGGTATCGGCGTGCGCGCGCGGATGGGGCGGATATTATTGTGAAAATCGACGGCGATGGGCAGATGGACCCCAGCCTACTCGATCATTTCACCGCGCCGATTATCGCGGGGCGCGCTGATTACACCAAGGGCAATCGGTTTTTCGATATCACCGCGCTGAAGCCGATGCCGCCGGTGCGGGTGTTTGGCAATGCGGGCTTGTCGTTCTTGACCAAATTATCCTCGGGCTATTGGACCTTGTTTGATCCAACCAATGGCTATACTGCGATCCATGCGAAATTGATCGATTTCATTCCGCTGGACGCCCTGCCCCGCCGTTATTTTTTTGAGTCCGACATGTTGTTTCGCTTGGGCACGCTGCGCGCTTGTGTGATGGATATTCCAATGGCAGCCGTATATGGTGATGAAGTTAGTAATATGAACATCAAAAAAGTGATCCCGGAATTTCTGCGCGGCCATGCGCGTAATTTTACCAAGCGGCTGGTCTATAATTATTTTTTGCGGGATTTTTCACTGGCGTCGCTGGAATTTGTGGCGGGCGTGCTGCTGATCGGCTTTGGCACGCTGGCGGGGCTGTATTTTTGGATCCATAACGGCTTGCTGAATGTGACGACCAGCTCGGGCACGGTGATGCTGGCGGCACTGCCGATTATTTTGGGATTGCAACTGTTATTGTCGTTCATTGGCTATGATATTGCGAGCGTGCCGAGCAGTGCGATTTTTCCGACGCTGCCCGACAAGATGGGGCCCGACAAGATGGGGCCCGACAAGATGGGGCCCGACAAAATTGGGCCAAATGGGATGCGGCCTGATCGGCTCGGGGGTGATCGGCTGGGGGGTGATCGGCTGGGGGGTGATCAGCATGGTTAACACGATCGCTTTGCTGCTGTTTACCGTGATCCTGGCAAGTGGCCAGCTTTTGTTCAAGAAGGTGGGGCTGTCGCTGCGCGGGCGACCGCCGATGGACGCATTGACCACGGTGCTAAGCCAGCCTTCGATTTATGCGGCGGGGCTGCTTTATGGCATTGCCACGGTGCTGTGGATTTGGATTCTCTCGCGGGTGCCGCTGAGCCGGGCTTATCCATGGGTAGCGGTGGGCATTGCGCTGGTGCCGATGCTCTCGATCAAGCTGTTTCACGAGCGGGTTGGCCCGTGGTTTTGGGTGGGCGTGGCGCTGATCCTGGTTGGTATCCTGGTGACGCAAATCGGCTATAAACCCAACTGACTGCCCCGATCGGGGCGATTCGCCTGATGGATGGAGCCTCGATGACCCTAATTGCCGCGATTCTCTTTGCGATTATGCAAGGGGCGACTGAACTTTTTCCGGTGTCCAGCCTGGGCCATGCGGTGATTGTGCCGAGCCTGCTGCATTGGCGGGTTAACCAGCATGCGCCATCGTTTTTGCCATTTGTGGTGATGCTGCATGTGGGTACGGCGACGGCGTTGCTCGCGTATTTTTGGCGGGATTGGTGGGCGATGGCGCAGGCGTTGGTCAGCCGGAGCCAAAGCCCGAACGCGAAGGCGCAGCGCGGCTTGTTGGTCAATTTGGTGATTGCGACCCTGCCCGCTGTGGTGATTGGCTTTGCGCTGAAAAAGCCGATCCAGCATTTATTTGCCTCGCCGATGATTGCGGCGGGGTTTTTGATTGTGAATGCGGCGTTGCTGCTGGGCGGCGATCGGCTGCGGCGGCGGGTGAGTGGGAAATCAGTTGAGGCGCTGACGGCGCTGGATGCGCTGGTGATTGGCTTGTTCCAGTGTTTGGCGTTTTTGCCCGGGCTGTCGCGCTCGGGGGCGGCGATGGTGGGCGGCTTGGCGCGTGGGGTGGATCATGGCGAGGCGGCGCGGTTTGCGTTTTTGATGGCGACGCCGGTGATTGCTGGGGCGACGGTGGTGGAGGTGCCGAAATTATTGCACCATCATCATGTGTTTGGCGGCGGGATTTTGGGGCTTGCGATCATCGCCGCGGTGGTGGCGGGGGTGGTGGCGTTTTTATCCACGGCATTTTTGATGCGCTATTTTCGCGATCATGAACGCTGGGCTCTCGGGCCGTTCGCGGCCTATTGCGCGGGCATGGGCGTGTTGAGCTTGGTGCTGTTATCGGCTGGGATTTGATCAAGGATTTATCACCGACGGTTCTGCGGTTGATGGCGGCGCGGCTGGCGCGCAGCATTGCGCAAGGGGCGCTGGTGGTGGATTTTGCACTCTATGCGCGCCAACTCGGCTGGAGCCCGACGCGGCTCGGTTTGGTGTTTGCGATTGCGATTGGGTTTTCCGTGGTGCTCACGGCCGGCATTGGCCCAGCGAGCGACCGGTTCGGGCGGCGGCGCTTTCTGCTGGTGTATGAAATTCTCTCGATGGGCACAGCGATTATCGCGCTGAATAGCCGAGCGTTTTTGCCCTTGGCGGTGGCGGCGATCATTGGCGGGTTTGGGCGCGGCGCCAATGGCGCGGCGGGGCCGTTTGCGCCGGCGGAGCAATCGTGGATTTCATCGCTGATTGCGCCGAAACAATTGGGGGCGCTGCTGTCGCTCAATGCCAGCCTGGGATTTTTTGGCATGGCGGTGGGCGCGGTGCTGGCCGGATTGATCGGGCCGGTGCAAGCGATGTTTTTGCTCCCCCTCGGCGCGGCATTGGCCGCGTTTTCGCTCCTGTGGTTGAGCGCAGACCCGCAAAGGCGCGTGGAAATTTTCACCGGGCAGGCGCAAATAGCGGAGGACGCGACCGTGCGGGTGGAGCGCGGGCTGCTGTGGCGGCTGGCGGGGCTTAATTTGCTCAACGGGGCGGGGATTGGCATGGTCGGGCCGTTTATGTCCTGGTGGTTTGCGACCCGTTTCGCGGTTGGGGCGGGGGCGATTGGGCCATCTTTTGCGGCGGGGTTCATCGCGGCGGGGAGTGCGTCCTTGGTCGCGGGGCGGCTGACGCGCCGTTATGGCACGGTGCGCACGGTGGTGGTGATGCGCGGGCTTGGTTTGGTGAGCTTGTTGGCGTTGCCGTTCATGCCGAATTTTGCCGCCGCCGTTTTGTTATATACGCTGCGCTCGGCGTTGAATCGCGGCACGGCGGGGGCGCGCCAGGCGGTGGCGCTGGGGCTGGTGCGTGGCAAGCGGCGCGGGTTGGCGGCGAGCATCAATACGCTGTCGATGATGGCGCCGCGTGGGATTGCGCCGGCCTTTGCGGGCGCATTATTCGCCGAGGGTGCGCTGGTCGCGCCGTTTTTGATCGCTGGGCTGTTTCAGGGGGCCTATTTAGTGCTGTATCCGCTGGCGTTTTCCAACCATGATCAATCGAGGCCATCATGACTGCTTTGCGTTTGGGTTTTTTGCTCTGGGCGTTGCTCGGCCTGTTCAGCCCGGGGGCGCACGCACAGACGGGGGCGCACGCACAGACGGGGGCGCACGCACAGACGGGGGCGCACGCGCAGGCGGGGGCGCATCGGCCCCGGGTTAATTTGGCGGCGGTGCCGATCGGGCGGATGGATTTGCCATGGTGGCGGGCGCGCTTTGCGCAAACGCGGGCTGAAGCGCGGGCTGACCCGGGTGCAAAACTGATTTGGCTCGGTGATAGTATTACCCAATATTGGACGCGCACCGCGCCGGTCGCTGGCGAGACGATTTTGCCGGTGTGGCAGCATTATTATGCGCCGTATCATGCGCTGGATTTCGGTTTTATTGGCGATACCACGGCGAGTGTGATCTGGCGGGTGGATCATGGGCAGTTGGCGGGGCTGCATCCCAAGCTGATTGTGATTTTGATTGGCGCGAATAATCTGGGCTTGCCGCATTGGGGCGCGCGGCGGACGGTGCCGGGGATTGAGGCGGTGGTGCGCGATGTGCATCGCCATGCGCCGGGGGCCAAAATTTTGCTGTTGGGGGTTTTGCCCTCGATCCGATCAGCGTGGGTGAGCGCGCAGACGGTGCGGATTAATGACGCGCTGGCAAGGATTTACCGGCATAATCGGCTGGTGACGTTCCGCAATCCGGGGGTCGTGCTGCTGCGTGATGGGCGGGCGGATCGGAATTTGTTTATCGATCCGTTTTTTGCCAAGCCCGAACCGGCTTTGCATCCGAACCGGCACGGGATGACGCTGATTGCGCAGAATTTAGCGCCGACGGTGACGCGGTTGATGGGGGCGGCGCCATAGGGTGGGGGTGGATATTGCTTTAGACGGTAAATTGCTCGCGAATGATCCGCTCGGAGAGCGCGCGGTCGGGGTCGGAGAGAATGCGGGCGCGCACGGTGCGGTCTTCGCTGACGGCGACGGTGAGAATATCGCGCACTTCGGTAAAATCGGCGACGGCGGCGACCGGGCGTTTTTCGGGCTCCAGGATTTCGAACAACACGTCGCTATTGCTCGCGAGCAGCGCGCCGCGCCAGCGCCGGGGACGGAAGGCCGAGATCGGCGTGAGCGGCAGCAGATTGGCCGAGAGCGGCACGATTGGTCCGTGGGCCGAGAGATTATAGGCGGTGGAGCCGGCGGGGGTCGCGAGCAGCACGCCATCGCAGATCAATTCTTGCAGGCGCACCGTGCCATCGATGGCGATGCGGATTTTTGCGGCTTGGCGCAATTGGCGCAGCAGGCTGACTTCGTTAAAGGCCAACGCCTCCTCGACCGCGCCGGACATGGTGACCACATGCATGTGCAGCGGAAACAGATCATTGCCGAGGGCGCGACCGACGCGTTCGATCAGCCCGGCTTCAGAATAATCATTCATCAAAAAGCCGACCGAGCCGCAATTCATTCCATAGACCGGCACGCCGCGTGCGAGGGTGGCGTGGATGGTTTCCAGCATCAGCCCATCACCGCCGAGGGCGACGATGATTTCGGCGGCTTCGACCGAGGCTTGGCCGTAGCGCGCGGTTAGCCGGTCGAACGCCGCGCGGGCGGCATCGGTTGGGGCGGCGGCGAAATGCAGGGCGATCAAGCGCGTTTTCGATGATCGAGGGCGGGCATGCCGAGCACCCGATGCTCGAGCAGGGGCATATCGCGCCGGATGCGGGCAATCATCGCCGGGTCGATCCGGGCGGTGGCAAAGCCTGGCCCTTCGGAGACGCGGGCGATCACGGCACCCCACGGGTCGGCGATCAGGCTATTGCCGAAGGTGACGCGCGGTTCGTTCGAGCCGTCATAATGGGTGCCGGTGCAGGCAGGGGCGACGATATAGCATTGGGTTTCGATGGCGCGGGCGCGCAGCAGCACGTCCCAATGGTCTTTGCCGGTTTGCAGGGTGAAGGCGGCGGGGACGAAAATAATGTCGGCGCCGGCGACCCGCAAAGCGCGGTAGAGTTCGGGGAAGCGCACATCATAGCAAATCGTGAGACCTATGCGATGATCGCCGATCGGCACGGTGACCACTTGATCGCCCGCGCCATACACAGCACTCTCGCGGTAGCCTTGACCGTCGGGCGTTACGATATCGAACAGATGGATTTTGCGATAGCGGGCAATTTCCTGGCCATCGGGGGCAAAAACCAGATTGGTGTTGAACAGTAACGCGCCGCCCTGCTCGCCGATCGAGCCACCATGCACATGGATGTGGTGGGTGCGGGCCATGTCGCGCAGAAATTCATAGGCATCACCGCCCTGATCCGGCGATCCGGGCCGCGGCAGGGTTTCGGCGGCGGCGAATTTGGTGGCGCGGTCACCGCCGAGGCAGGTCCAGATTTCGGGCAGGGCCACGAGGTCCGGCCGATCCGCCGCGACGGCTTGCTCGATCAGGCGCCGCGCTTGGGCGATGTTTTGCGCTTTGTCCGATCCGGGGGCCAATTGGATTGCGCTGATTCGCATGATTTTTCGCTCCTCATC
The DNA here is from genome assembly GCA_002279355.1 of Acidiphilium sp. 37-60-79. Classification (GTDB taxonomy): domain Bacteria; phylum Pseudomonadota; class Alphaproteobacteria; order Acetobacterales; family Acetobacteraceae; genus Acidiphilium. The sequence continues at coordinate 170,669 of NCBV01000019.1, read as the reverse complement.
CCATGCTTCATGGCCGAGCCTGCGCCGGGTGGGCGGGTTACGCAAGCCCCCGGCGGCGCGGTATTTTATTGCCGAGGCTGGTCGATTTCGCGCAACTCGCCATTGGCAACGCTATCCATCGCGCTTTGCAAAATCCGCAGCACCGCTTCATCGGGCAAATTGGCCGAGAGTACGTTGAGCGCGCCGCCGAGCAGGGCTGAGGCGATCGCGATTTGCGGCAAATCCTGCTTGACCATGCTCTCGATCAAGCGATCGACGATGACACCGGCTTTCATGACCGCCTCGTGATCGATCGGGTCATCCAGGTGATCTTCCATGTCGTTCGGCTCCATTGGGTTAAGATAATCGGGTTGGTTGAGACAATTGGGCTTTATTCGGCGGCGCGCACGGCGGGTGCGGCCTCCATCGCTTCGGATTGCGCTTGCCACATCGTGGCATAGACACCGCCTGCGGCTAGGAGCGAGATATGGGTGCCGCGCTCGACGATCTCACCCTCGCGCAGCACCAGAATTTCATCGGCATCGATCACAGTTGATAGGCGATGGGCGATGACCAGGGTGGTGCGATCGCGCGAGACTTGGCGCAGCGCCGTGCCGATATCCTGTTCGGTCGCGGTATCAAGCGCGCTGGTGGCTTCATCGAGAATCAGCAAACGGGGGTTTTTCAGAATGGTGCGTGCAATGGCGACGCGCTGCTTTTCGCCCCCGGAGAGTTTCAGGCCGCGCTCACCCACCCGGGTGGCATAGCCTTCGGGGAGCGAGAGCACGAAATCATGGATTTGCGCGAGGCGGGCGGCTTGTTCTACCTCGGCCTCGGTGGCGCCGGGGCGGCCATAGGCGATGTTGTAGCGGATCGTGTCGTTGAACAGCACGGTATCCTGCGGCACTACGCCGATCACGCCGCGCAGGCTGGTTTGGGTGATATCGCGCACATCCACGCCATCGATGCGCACAGCGCCCCCGGTGACGTCGTAAAAGCGGAATAGCAGGCGCGAAATCGTCGATTTACCCGAACCGGTGGGGCCGACTAGGGCGATTTTGCGGCCGGGGGCGGCGGTAAAGCTGACCCCGTGCAGAATTTCCCGGTTCGCATTGTAGCCAAAGCGAACATGATCAAACTGCACGGCAACCGGGGCGCCATGGGCGGGTAGGATTTTGGCGCCGGGCCGATCGGCGATTTCCTCCTCGGTGCGCAGGAGCGCAAACATTTGCTCCATATCGACCAGCCCTTGTTTCAACTCGCGATAAACAAAGCCCATCAAATTGAGCGGCTGGTATAATTGCAGCAAATAGGCATTGACCAATACGAACTGACCGACATTCATCCGCCCGGCGACCACGCCGGAGGCGGCCATCAGCATCAGCGAGACCGCGCCGGCCGCGATGATCATCGCCTGGCCGAAATTCAGCATGCTGAGGGTAACTTGCGAGCGCACGGCGGCTTTTTCGTACGAGGTCAGGCTCTCATCGAAGCGGCGCGATTCGTGGGTTTCATTACCGAAATATTTGACCGTCTCGAAATTGAGGAGAGAGTCGATGGCTTTGGTTTGCGCGGCGTTATCGGTCTCGTTCATCATGCGTCGGAACTTGATCCGCCAGGCGGTGAAGGACAGCGTGAAGGTCATGTAGGTGGCGACGGTGAGCAGGGTGACCGCCGCATAGTGCCAGCCGAACAGGTGCCAGAGAATACCGATGGTGAGCGTCAGTTCGAGAATGGTGGGCAAGACCTGGAACGTGGCGAGGCGCAGCACGTTTTGGATGCCGGTGGCACCGCGCAAAATGACCCGCGACAGGCCGCCGGTTTGCCGATCGAGATGAAAGCGCATCGATAGCCGGTGCAAATGCTCGAACGTCTCCCGCGATACCGCCCGGGCCGCGCGTTGTTGCACGGCGGAAAATAGGCCATCGCGGAGTTCGCCAAAGCCCGATGACATGACCCGCACAAGACCATAGGCGATCACCAAAGCGACCGGGAGCAGCAGCGTGCCGGTTTTCGGCGAGAGGTCATTGACCGCACGGGCATAGATGATGGGGATCAGCACGATGGCGATTTTCGCCGCGATCAGGGCCGCGACGGCAAGCACCATGCGCACCCGCAGCCCCCATTCGTGCTTGGGCCAGAGATAAGGCAGCAAGGCGCGCACGGTTTGCCAACTACTGCGGGTGCGGGCGATTTCAACTGTTTGCGCGGGCGTTTGCGCGGGTAGGGTGATGGGTGATTGATTTTGTGATCGCGGGTCCATTGACCGGACATGGCACTTGATCCCTTGATTGCCAATGCACCCGCCCTTGACCCTGACTAGCATTACCCCCCTGCTCGGCCATATTGCCGCTTGCCAGACCGCTCAGCTCCCTGGCGATCGGCTGGAATGGCGCATCGGGGACGCATCCGTTGGGTTTCTCAAACCAGATTTCGCCGCAGCCTTTTGCGCCTATTTTGGTGCGGATGTACACCGCACGGACCACGTGATTGAGCTGGCGCCGAGCGCGGCGGGGCGGCTGAATGCGGCGGCGCGGGCCTTGGCACCGCAATTCGGGTTTTCGCTGCGCGGCGAGGATTTTGATGTGCGCGATCCCAACGCCGAGCGTGCTTTGAGCGTTTTGGATCGCGGGGCGGTGCCGACATTCGGGGTGCTGGGCGCGGGGGTGCATTTGAACGGCGTGGTGCGCCGGGCCGACGGGCCGTATTTGTGGATTGCCAAGCGGAGTGCGACGAAAAAACTGGACCCAGGCAAATATGATAATTTGGTCGGCGGCGGTGTGTCCGCCGGGCTGAGCCCGACCGAAACACTGGCGAAGGAAGCGGCGGAGGAAGCCGCGATTCCGGCTGAGTTGATTGCCGAGGCCAAGCTGGTTTCGCGGATCGATTACGCGATGGAGCGCCCGGAAGGGCTGCGCCGGGACCGGCTTTATTGTTTTGATCTGGCGCTGCCGGAGAGTTTTACGCCGCGCGCCGCCGATGGCGAAGTAGAGTCGTTCGCGTTGTGGCCCGCCGAACGCATTGTGCAGATGATGCTGGCCGGAGATGAGATTAAATTTAACGTGAATCTCGTGTTAATCGATTGGCTGATCCGGGAAGGCCTGGTTCCATCTGACGCTGGTGATCGGCTGCGAACCGCGCTTGATGGCTCATGCTGCTGAGATAAAACAGGATTTGACCGGTTGACGCATGTTTGATCGAACCAGAACGGCACTGGGCACATTGCCGCGTCAACCAATGTGCGAACGTTAACAATTTAATTCCACTGGCATTTGGTCGCAGATTCGTTCATAAGTAATGATGATACGGTTTGAAGCTCAACCAGCCACCAGGATCATGATGTGACCGACGACTCTGATTTCGATGACGATGCTGCTGTGCCGAGCCGAGGTGCGGCCACTGCGACGCGCTATACGCGGCGGCTTTCGGATAAGGTTTTCATTGCCTTTCATCATGGGTGCGATCAGGAAGATTTTGAAGTTGCCGAGCGATTGCTGGGTATTTTAGAGCAAATGTTGACCCGGCGCACCGTGCCGGTTGATGCAAACCGACGCAAAGCAATTGAAAGTCTCGTTGCCGCGCATGAGCGGCTTTGGCATTTGCGCCATCCGGAGCAGAAATTCGGCTAGAGCATTGTCCGTTCGCATTGGCTCACGAACAATGCTCCAGCTCATTGTTTTGGCGAGCAACATCCGATCAGGTGATTCCACCTGATCGGATGTTGCTCTAGTGTCCACTCTGATTCCGAAATCCAACGGATTTCAGAATCGGGACACTAAGATTTTCGCCGAGTCGCGCCGATTGAGCGGGCGCGTTGATTAGCGGGGTAGCAGCGGGCCAAAGCCACGACGATGATGCTGGGTTGGTCCCAGCGCGGCGATCGCCGCGCGATGCTGGGCGGTTCCGTAGCCCGCATTACGCGCCCAGCCATATCCCGGATACCGCGCATCGAGAAGCTGCATCAGCCGGTCGCGATGGCATTTCGCAATGATCGAGGCGGCGGCAATCGAGAGCGAAACACCATCACCGCCGATCACCGCACGGCACGTCATCGGTAAATCCGGCGTGCGATTGCCATCGACGAGCACGTGATCGGGCGCAATAGCGAGCCGCAGCACCGCCCGGCGCATGGCCAGCAGGCTTGCCTGCAAAATATTCAGCGCGGAGATTTCGGCCACTGAGGCGCTGGCGACCGCCCAAATGGCGCCGGAGCCGCGCAGCAATGTGGCGACCGCGATGCGTTCGGCGTCACGCAGGCGTTTGGAATCATCGATCCGGGCGGCTAACGCAGGATCGAGCGGTGTGGGCAGAATGACCGCAGCGGCCAATACCGGGCCGGCGAGCGGGCCGCGCCCGACCTCATCGACGCCGGCGACCAGCCCGCGACAGGCCTGCTCATACGCGAGGCCGATCCGGCGCGGACCGGTCATGATGCGAGCGCCGCGAGCAGGCCATTGATCACCTGCTCGGGCGCGGGCGGGCAGCCGGTCAAAGCGAGATCCACGGCAATCAGCCGTGCGACACCGCCGAGCACGGCGGGGCTGTCTTTGAACACCCCGCCATCGACCGCGCAATCGCCCATCACCACGACCAGCTTGGCCCCGGCCATGGCGGCGAGGGTGCGGCGAAGCGGCTCGGCCATGCCTTGCGTGGCAACGCCGGTGACCAGCAGAATATCGGCGGTGCGCGGATCATCCACGAAGCGGATGCCATAGGCGGCGAGGCCTGCCTGCCAGGCGCGCACGCTGCGCAATTCCAATTCGCAGCCACCGCAACTGCCCGCATCGATATGGCGGATCGCGAGGCCGCCGGTAGGGCGCACCCGGCCTTCCGCCGCGAGACGCTGCGCCAAAGCGGCGCCGATGGTGGGATCGGGGTGCGGAATTTTCATAGATCGATCATGCCGATGGGCGGCATCAGGAGGGTGGCGCGGCGCTCGAATGCGACACGGGTTAATCCGGGGGCGGTTGATTCTAGCGATGCGATTGCCGCGAGGCCGGCATTGGCGATGGCACAGGAATCGATGAAGCCAGCTTCGAGCCGCATCCAGCAATAGACCGGGCCGTCCAGCCCCGGCGCCTGACCGAAGCCCGCGCCGCTGATGCTGGGCAACGCCACCAGCCAGGGTTCGGTGCTCGGCGCGGCACCGAACCGGGCGAATGAAGCACAGGCGGCCTCGGCCGCGTGAATGGCTTGCCAAACGCGCAGACGCACCGGCGCGGCAAGGTCAGCCCAGCGCCGCCGCCAGCGCCAGGCGCCGAAGCGTTGCAGGGCGGGGCGCACGGATTGCAAGATGGCGATGAGGCTCGGCAGCGCACTCAGGCGTGGGACGGTATCGATCCCGCCCGGCACCACCATGTCCATCATCAGGCGGTGATAGAATATTTGCTCCGCTGCATTGGCGATATCCGTGCGCAAGGCGATGAGGGTTGCCGCGAGGCGGGGTGCCGCGCAGATTTCGGCGAGTCGGGCCAGAGCGAGCAGGGCCGCGACGCAGCGTTCCGCTGCCGCCATGCCGTCGCGCAACGGCTCGATCTGCGCGGGCAGCACCGCACCGCTCGCCGCCTCGGCCGCGCGGGCGAAGGCGAGGCTGTGCGCGACCGCGCTGACCCCGGCGATGCGCGCCGCGAAGCGCGCTGCGGCGCGCGGCGATTTACCGCCGATCAGCGCGAGAATGCCGCGATGCGCGTAGCCAAACCGATGATCGGCGCGGACGACGCAGTCACCCGCGAGATGAAGGCGCCGGTGCATCGGCTCGGCGATCACGCCACCCACCGGTCCTTCGCCGATTTGATAGATCCCCTCGCCCGACGCTTCGGGAAAATCGCCATGGCGTTGCGCGAGCGCCAAGGCTGGGTGCGCGCTGCGCATGAGGGCGATGGCGGATTCGCCCCCGATTGTTGCGACCGGCAAAACCCAGTCATCCAACAGCACGAGCCCGAGGACGCGATCATGCTCCAGCCAGAGTGCAGCGAGTTGGTAGCCTTGCATGGTGGCGAGATTGGCCCAATCTTGCGGCGTCAGCACCCGCAAGGGCTCGGGTGCTGCGGGTTCGATCGCTGCGCGGGAGAGCAGGGCGACCAAATCATCCGGCGGCGCGGTCATGCCCGCACCCCGCGCAGGCGGATGAGCGCGATCATCGCCATCGTGAGTAACGCCAGCGCCATCGCGAAGGCGATGCCGCTTTGCTGGGTTCGCAGGGCTTGCAGCGTGACGACATCGCCCACGAACAGGGCGAAGGGCGGGAAGCCGGCCAGCGCCAGCAACGCCCAGGGGGCTTCGGGGTTGCGGGCACGCCAGAGCTGCACCAGTGCGAAGCCGATTGGCAGACAGAGGGTGGGCCAGCCGCGATCAAGCCCGGCAGTCGCGATGATCACGCCGATTTGGGCAATTGCGAGACAGGACCAGGGCGAGCGCAGCCCCCAGCGCGGGCGCAGCGCAAAGAGGGCCACGGCGCTGAGCACCAGGATCAGGCCGAGCGCCGCATAGAGCGATGCGGGCAGACCCGCAGGATGCCACCGCCAGAGCAGCGCGAGGGCAGCGACCGGCGCCAAGGCTGCGCGCGGTCCTGCTTCGAGCGTGATCAGCGCGTAACCCGCCCCGCCGAACAGCCAGAGCAGGGCGGCGGGCAAAGCATCGGCCCCAGCGCCAATGGTGTGGGTGATCGCGGACGCGATGGCCATGAGCATGACGCAGCCCGCGCCGCGCATGACCGTGATTGTCGGGGGATGTGCGCCCAGGCTGAGCAAGGTCACGCCCAGCAGCGCGGTGCCGAACATGCTACTGGGCGCGGCGATAGCGGCAAGGGGTGCGGCGGTGGCGATGGCGAGCCAGACCCGGTCGGGAATCGGCCAGTGGGGCGCGGTCAGCGGGCGGCTCAGCGTGAGTGCGGCCACCACGATGATCAGCGTGCCAGTGCCGGGCGCAAAATCGAGGGCCAGTATCGCGATACTGGCCGCAGATTCCAGCACCAGCCCGGCGGAATAGCCGTTCCAGAGCAGCACCGCCCCTGCCGCGAGCGCACCGACCGGGAGCACCAAATCGCGGCTGGGGGCGAGCGCCAAGGCGAGCAGACACGCCGCGATGGTGATTGCGATGATCCGAGTCGAGGGGGGTGCGATGATCATCGCGGCAGCACCATCACCACGGCCAAGCCGATCAACAGCATCGCGATCAGACTGGCGCGCCAGGCGCCGCGCGGGGCGACCGCGATGGCTAAAGTGCCAAGGCCCCAGCGCAGCCAGAAGCCGAGCACTCCGAGCGGCCAGCTGGATGGGCGGTTCGCGGTGGCGAGCCAGAGCGGTGCGAACAAAGCAAACACCAGGAGCAGCAAGATCACGGGGCGTAATCGTGCCTCCAGGCGCAGCATGGCGAGATCGGGGCCGGCCAAATCGCCTTCAGGGGCGGATTGATCGTTTGCCAAACCCACGATGGCGGCGGCGAGGGCGAGCAGCAGCACCAGCCGGTTCAGCCCTGCGCCGCCCAGCGGCAAGCCAGTGCCAAGCGATATCGAGCCGACCGCGCTGGCTGCAGCGAGGGTGCCGATCAGCAAAATGGTTTGCACCATCCAGAAACTGCGCGCCGCCAGCGCCGCCGCGAGGCCGCGCGCGCCCTGCCCGGCATCCAGCGTCGCGAGCAGCCGCGCCATCCTTGCCAAAGCCAGCAGGCCGATGACCCAAAATGCGAGGCTAGGCACGCCGGTCCAGATATTTTTGGCAAAGCTTGGCACCAGTGCGGCGGCCATCAAGGTGGCGGCGAGGGCGATGGCGGGCCAGAGCCGCGCCAAGGGTGAGGCAAAATCGGATTCGAGCCTGGGTTGCTGCCAAAGCCAGCGCCATTCGCGCAACGGTTGGGTGATGCCGCGCCAGCCGAGCCCGGCGCGCCAGCCGGACCAGAAGGTGATCAAAGCGGGTGGGATCAGCATGGCGAGGGCGATCAGCACGAGACCGATTAATTCAGCCAGCAGGGCGGCCAGCAGGCTCATGGCGCCAGCACAGTGCGGAGCCAAAGCCGCACCACGTTGGATTGATCGCGCAGCCAGCCTGGGAGCGAAACGCCGACGCCGAGCGTAATGGCGGCAAACCCGGTGGCGGTCATTTGGGTTTTCGGATCATCGAACGGGAGCCAGAGTGGCGGTTTGGCGAAGCCTTCGGTCCAGTGCGGCAGTTCGAGCAGGCGGCGTTTTCGCACCGAGGCGACCAGCAGGGCGACCAGCACGGCGCAGCAACTGGTCATCAAGATGACCACCAGCCGATCCGGCACCACGATCAGCCCGAGTAGCAGCATGGCGGCGGCGAGGCTCGCCATCGCGATCCAGAGCCGGTCGCGCTGGTCTTCTGCGGCGGCGGCTCGCAGGCTGCGTGGTCGCCCGAGTGCAACCAGCGCGAAGCCGCGCAAGGCCGCGACCGAGGATAAAGCGGCCCACAACGCGGTGCCGAGAAAAAATGCGCCCGCACTCAACGAGGGGGCGGGGCCGAGCGCCTGCGCGATCAGCACCAGCAAATCGAAGGCAGGCCCTGGCGGCAGAACGGATACGCCGAGCATCAAAGCCAGCAGCACGAAGCTCAACTCCGGCATGCCGCGCGCGAGCCCGCCCAGCCAATCGAGCGCGATATGGCCAGCAGTTTCGGTCAAGCGCTGCTCGATGAGGAGTAACCCGCCGGCAATCAGCGCAGCGCCCGCCGAGGCGATGAGCGTGACCGACGCCAGTCCCAGCCCCACACCGCCCAGCGCCACGCCGAACAGACCAAGCACAAATCCCCGCGCTAGGCCGGTAAAATCATGGGCGCGCAGGGCGAACAGGGCGCCGAGCGGCGCGAGCAGCGCCGCAAGGACGAGGCAGGCGGCGGCGCTGACCGAGGCGATCAGGCCATGCTGCGCGATGATTGCCGCGCCAATCGCTTCGAGGATGAGTGCAGGGGCTGCGCCGAGCAGGAGGGGCTGAGCGTCAGCACAGAAGGCGGCGAGCATGATGGCGGTCAAAAGCCCAAAGCCGGTCACGAGCGGGTCCGGCGCCCAAAACGCCAAAATGAGACCGGCGGTGATGCAGGATAATCGCAGCCGCCCGCCGCGCGGGGCGGCGATCAGCACGGCGAGTGCGACCAGTGCGACCGGGGCCAACAAGCCCCAGCGCAGCATTGACGCCTGCCCTCCGATCCAGCCCGCCACGCCATCAACGACCATAATTTGTGCTAGCAGCGCATGCGTGACCAGGGCAATCGCGGCAACCATGACAATTACCCCATCTATCGGTTATTCCTATTATTATGTCATATAAAATCTATTTGACCTATATATTAACTGCGGTACAAGAGCGCATAACCAACTCAATCCGAACGGAGCGATCATGGACGACGAAAGCAAATGCCCCGTCATGGGCGGCGCGCACAGGCGCATGACCTCGACCTCGCTATCCACCCAACAATGGTGGCCCAACCAGCTCAATTTGAAAATTCTGCATCAAAATGCGCCAGTGACCAACCCGCTGGACCCGAATTTCAACTATGCTGAGGCATTCAAATCGCTCGATCTTGCGGCGTTGAAGCGCGATGTGGTGGCGCTGATGACCGATTCGCAAGAATGGTGGCCGGCGGATTATGGCCATTACGGGCCGTTTTTCATTCGTATGGCGTGGCATAGCGCGGGCACCTATCGGATTGGCGATGGGCGCGGCGGTGCAGGGTCCGGCGCGCAGCGTTTCGCGCCGCTCAATAGCTGGCCGGATAATGTTAATTTGGACAAGGCGCGGCGTCTACTGTGGCCGATCAAGCAAAAATACGGCCAGAAGATTTCTTGGGCAGATTTGATGGTTTTGGCGGGCAATTGCGCGCTGGAATCGATGGGCTTTGAGACTTTTGGCTTTGCTGGCGGGCGCGAGGATATTTGGGAGCCTGAGGAAGATATTTATTGGGGGCCGGAATCCACTTGGCTCGGCGATCAGCGTTACACCGGTGATCGTGAGTTGGAGAACCCGTTGGCGGCGGTGCAGATGGGGCTGATTTACGTCAATCCCGAAGGGCCGAATGGCAATCCGGACCCGATGGCGTCGGCGCGCGATATTCGCGAAACCTTTGCGCGCATGGCGATGAATGATGAAGAAACCGTCGCGTTAGTAGCGGGCGGGCATACGTTCGGCAAATGCCATGGGGCGGCTGATCCCAGCAAATATGTCGGGCCTGAACCCGAAGGCGGACGGCTTGAGGATCAGGGCTTGGGCTGGAAGAGCAGTTATGGCGATGGCAAGGGCTATCACACCATTTCCAGCGGTCTCGAAGGGGCATGGACCAAGAACCCGATCCTTTGGGATAATGGCTATTTCGATAATTTGTTTGGCTATGAGTGGGAATTGACCAAAAGCCCGGCTGGCGCTCATCAATGGACGCCCAAAGGCGGCGCTGCGGACGGCACGGTGCCGGACGCGCACGACCCCTCCAAGCGTCATGCGCCGATGATGGCGACCACGGACATTGCCCTGCGGGTTGATCCGGTTTATGCGAAAATCTCCAAGCGGTTCCATGAGAACCCGGCGGAGTTCGCGAAAACCTTTGCGGCGGCTTGGTATAAGCTGACGCACCGCGATATGGGGCCGCATGTGCGCTGCCTCGGGCCGGAAGTGCCGCCCGCGCAACTCTGGCAAGACCCGGTGCCGATGGTGGATCATCCGCTGATCGATGCCGCTGACATTACTACGCTGAAGGCGAAAATTATCGAATCCGGCCTGTCCGTGTCGCAATTGGTGACCACGGCCTGGGCCTCGGCTTCGACCTTCCGTGGCAGCGATAAGCGTGGTGGGGCCAATGGCGCGCGCATTCGCCTCGCACCGCAGAAATATTGGGAAGCCAATCAGCCGGCCGAACTCGCGAAAATCCTGACCGTGATCGAGGGCGTGCAATCGGCGTTCAATAGCGCGCAATCGGGCGGTAAGCGTGTTTCGCTTGCGGATGTGATCGTGTTGGGCGGTGTGGCGGCTATTGAGCAGGCGGCGAAAGCGGCTGGGCATCATGTGCATGTGCCCTTCACGCCGGGGCGCATGGATGCGACGCAGGAGCAAACGGACACAGCCTCGTTCGCGGTGTTAGAGCCGTTGGCCGATGGGTTCCGCAATTATCAGCGCAAAGGCACGGCTCGCCAAGCCGAGGACGCGCTGGTGGATAAAGCTAATCTGTTGACCCTGTCGGCGCCGGAAATGACCGTGCTGATCGGTGGGATGCGCGCGCTGCACGCGACCCATGATAAGAGCAAGCATGGCGTGTTGACCCACCGGCCCGGGCAGTTGACCAACGATTTTTTTGTCAATCTGCTGGATATGGGCACCGTTTGGCACGCGAGCGGCGAAAACATGTTCGAAGGGCGCGATCGTAAAACCGGTGCGGTGAAATGGACCGGCACCAGCGTTGATTTGCTGTTCGGCTCGAACTCGCAACTGCGGGCGCTCAGCGAGGTTTATGCGAGCCAGGATGGGGGCTCGAAGTTCGTGCATGATTTCATCGCCGCTTGGACGAAGGTGATGAATCTCGACCGGTTTGATTTGGTCTGACGCGCTCAGCCGAGACTTTCTTCGGAAAGTCTCGGCTTTTCCTTAAACCGCCTCGGTATCGATGGGCCAATCCATGGTCGCCAAACGTCCCGGCGCAAACATCCAAATGATTGCACCGCCGATGACCGCAATGGTCGCGATAACGGCAGGCACGGCGATGACGAACATGCCGGTTGCGGTCAAGGCGGCGAAGACGCCGCTATAGCAAAATAAATAACCACTCATCGCGCAGAAAGCGGCGACGCCGATGCCGCCGAAATCATGCCACAACAGCGGTAGTGCGCCGAATAGGCTGCTGCCGAGCATGGTGGCCAGAATCAAAAGACCATCGATGATCGCGACCTCGATACTGACCATGTGCAGGGCTGCGGCGATCGACATGCCGACCACCGCGACCACGGCGCAGCGGATGAACCCGTTGATCAGAAAAATCCGAAACACCGATTGGCTGTACTGCGCCCGTCCGCCATAGCGCCCGGCGAGAAAGGTCAGCGCAAAGCCTGAGCGGTTGAGCAACGATTGCGACAGCTGAGCGACGGTGAGGCCCGCGACCAGGGCCATCGATTGCTCGGCGGCCATATGCAGGCCGGTTGCCCGTGTGCTCGCCATATTATGATAGACGGCGAAATCGACGCCGAAGATGATGGCATATTGGACGGCAATATTGATCAACAGGCCGATCGGCCCGGTGGCCAGTGCAAATTGCGCCGGCACCGGAGCATCCGGCCAGAAGCCGGGGCGCCAACGCACGAAATTCGCGAGGCGGGCCAGCATGAGGCGGGCGGGCGTGGGGCGCGATTGTTGCAGATCAGGGCGGGTTGTGCTGCGCGCATTCAGGTGGCGCATGAAGGTTGGTACGCGCCATAACACGCCGATAATCACCGCGATCATCAGCAGGCTGAGCGGGATCGTCAGCGCGGGGTTGGCTGCGACCAGCCAGCCGAACCAGTGATTTTGAAAGCCGAACAGCACCACGCCCGCGAGGAGGGCAAGGCGCAGGCGTGTCGCCCAAAGCCAGAGCGGCCCCGGCATGCCGCGCGCAGAGACCAAGGGCGGCACCATGCTGCCGCTGATCACCACCCCCACGAGGGTGAGTGCAACCAGCCCGCTGATCGGCGCACCGAGCCGCGCCAATGGGGCATCGATCACGGCGATCACCACGACCAACATCACCAACGCTGCACGCAATTCTGCGATCAGCAACCCGGGCACGGCAGGGGCATGAGGCGCCAGGACTTGCCGCCAATATTGAGCGAGCACCACGCTGGGCAAAATCCAGCAGGAGCCCCACAGCAAATAGACGGTGCCGCGATCATGATCGAGCAGCGCGATCGGGTCGCCGTGCTGAAAGACCGCCATCAGGGTTGAGGAGGCGATGATCCAGACGGCGGTGATCACCAATGGATTTTCGCGCAAAAACACGATGGAGAGGTAATTGCGCAAAGCGGCGATCATCGGGTCATTTCCAGGAACGCGGTTTCCAGATCGGGACTGCGCACCAGCAACTCACCGCTGCCGCGCGCCCGCAAATCGGCCGCCGCCGCTTCATCCCAGCCATCGACCAGCAACGCGCTGCTGTCGCGCGCGCTGCCCAACACGCTGATCGACGGGGGCAGCATTGCTTGGAGCGATCCGCCATCGGAGCGGGCGATCCAGCGCGTGGCGGTGCGAAAACGCTCCATGGGCACGTCATGGGGTGGCTAATTTTTCGAGGTCGGACAAAATATGCGAGGAGATGATGATGCTGCGGTCGGACGCCCGGCAATAATCGGTCAGGAGTGCGATGAAATCCAGCCGGGCTTGCGGATCCAAGCTCGCCACCGGCTCATCGAGGATCAATAGATCGGGCGTGTGGCGCATGCCCAGCACGATGGCGAGGCGCTGCTTTTGCCCACCCGAGAGCGATTTAACCCGGGCACGCATATCCAAATCAGCCCATTGCAGCAGCCAATCGGGCACCTCGCCGGGGGCCTGCGCGTAAAACCGGCCGAGATAGTTGATCAGCTCACCCACGCGATACCAAGTGAAGCCGGTCATGGTTTGCGGCACAAAGCCGGTGCGCCCGCGCAGGCCGGGGCGCAATTCGCTGGCGGTTTCACCAAATAGCCGCACGGTTCCCGCACTGGGCAACAAAAACCCGAGTAAGCAGCCGATCAGCGTGGTTTTACCCGCGCCGTTGGGGCCGAGCAGGCCGACGATTTCGCCGCGCCCCACCGACAAATCGACGTTTTGCAGCGCGGTTTTCGCGCCGTAAACTTTTCCGAGATCCAGCGCCTCCGCGAGCGGAGCGCTAACGGCTGCGTCCATCAAAACTCCTGTTAAAACCTAACGCGAAATCCGCAAAATTGTTCGTCCAGCGAAGCGTGCGGCGTTACCCAAATCGTCCTCGATGCGCATCAATTGATTGTATTTGGCGGTGCGATCCGAGCGCGCAAGACTGCCGGTTTTGATCTGCCCGGCATTCACCGCGACTGCGATGTCGGCAATCGTCGCATCTTCGGTCTCACCAGAGCGGTGGCTCACCACGCAGGCCATACCGGCGCGATGCGCCAGCTCCATCGTCTCCAAGGTTTCGGTGAGGGTGCCGATTTGGTTGAGCTTGACCAAAATCGCGTTGGCGGAGCGCTCGGCGATGCCCCGGCGCAACCGTTCGGGGTTGGTGACGAATAAATCATCGCCCACAACTTGCAGCTTGTGGCCGAGTGTTTTGGTAAAATGGGCCCAACCTGCCCAATCATCTTCGGCCAACGGGTCTTCGACCGAGATGATCGGGAAATTCTTTGCCAAATGATCGATGTAATCGGTCATGCCGCCGGCATCGAGAATTTTGCCTTCACCCTCGAGATGATAGCGCCCGTCTTTGAAAAACTCGGTCGCGGCGCAATCGAGCGCGAAGGCGATATCCTCGCCCGGCTCATAGCCTGCGGTTTCGATGGCGCGCATCATGAAACCGAGCGCCTCTTCGGCGGAACGCAAGCCCGGCGCGAAGCCGCCTTCATCGCCGATATTGGTGTTATGCCCGGCTTTGTGCAGCAGGGATTTCAGCGCGTGGAACACTTCGGCGCCCATCCGCACCGCATCATGCAAATCGGTGGCGCCGACCGGCTGGATCATGAATTCCTGGATATCGATCGGATTGTCGGCATGTTTGCCGCCATTGATGATGTTCATCATCGGCACTGGCAAGGTGCGCGCATAGGCACCCCCGACATAGCGATAGAGCGGCAAGCCCAGCTCATCGGCCGCTGCCTTGGCGATGGCGAGCGAGACGGCGAGGATGGCGTTGGCACCGAGGCGCGATTTGTTCGGCGTGCCATCCAGATCGATCATCATTTGATCGAGCATCACCTGCTCAGTCGCTTCCAGTCCGCTGAGCGCATCGAAAATCTCGCTCTCAATCGCGCCGACCGCCTTGGTCACGCCCTTGCCGCCATAGCGTTTGGCATCGCCATCGCGCCGCTCGACCGCTTCATGGGCACCAGTTGACGCGCCTGAGGGGGCTGCGGCGCGGCCAAGCGAGCCGGATTCCAGCGTGACTTCGACCTCAACGGTCGGGTTGCCCCGGGAATCCAGAATTTCACGGGCAATGATGTCGACGATATCGGACATGGCGCACTCCTGATTTTGCTTCCTGCGGCGTATCCCAGCGCTGACGGCGGTGCAACCGGGGCGATGCTTGACGCCGGTAAATTCATCGCCCGCGCGATGTTGCCAACCGTGCGCGGGTTGGCTATGACGCGCCCACGGATCCCAGATAGCTCAGTTGGTAGAGCAAGCGGCTGTTAACCGCTCGGTCGTAGGTTCGAGTCCTACTCTGGGAGCCATTTTTGGCCGATCCGTAGGCGAAACCCGGCATAAGCACATGAGAATAGGGGCGGGCAGCGGATCATGGGATTCATTTTCGCGGTGCTTGCTATTGATGCGCTCGGCTTTGGGCTGGTTGCGCCGATTTTGCCGCGCCTGGTGCAAAAACTCACCGGCTTACCGCCCGAACATGCCGCCCTCTGGGTGGGCACGCTGAGCATGGCCTTTGCCGGCGCGCAATTTTTTGCAGCTCCGGTATTGGGTCAGCTCTCCGACCGGTTTGGTCGGCGGCCATTGATCCTGATTTCACTCTCGGGGGCGGCTGCGAATTATTTGCTGCTCGCCTTTGCCCCGTCGATCGGCTGGTTGTTTTTGGGCCGGTTGCTGGCCGGGACCACGGCGGGCAATGTTTCGGCGGCGAGCGCTTATATTGCCGATATTACCCCCCCGGAGCAGCGCGCCCAGCGTTTTGGCATGATTGGTGCCGCGTTCGGGTTTGGCTTCATGATTGGCCCCGCTTTGGGGGGATTTTTGGGTGCGATTGATTTGCGGCTGCCGTTTTTGGTGGCGGCGGGGCTGGTTGCGGTGAATGTGGTGTACGGGATTTTCGTGCTCCCCGAATCGCTGCCGGTCGAGCGGCGGCGCGAATTGCGGCTGCGCGATGCGACGCCGCTCGGATCGATGCGGCTGTTCTTGACCGTGCCGCGCCTCTGGCGGCTGGCAGCGTCGTGGTGCACGCGCTGGTTTGGTATTGGCACTATGCAGGCGGTGGTGGTGCTGTTCACCGAATTACGCTTCCATTGGGGGCCGGTGCAAAATGGGATTTTCTTTGCCGTGGTCGGGGTCAGCTCCTCGGTGGTGCAGTTATTTCTGGTCAAGCCGGCGGTGCAGCTGTTTGGTGAGCGCGGCGCGGCGTTGGTGGGGTTTATGTTCAATGCGGCGGGGTTTTTGCTGATTGGGATTTCGCCCCTGCCCTATTTCATGTTTCTGGGTGTGATTTTGGTGGCGCTCGGCTCGGTTGGTAATTCGGCGATCCGCTCGATCCTGTCGCGCTCGCTACCGGCTGATCAGCAGGGGCGGATGAATGGCGCGCTCTCCTCGGTGGAGGGGCTGACCGCCATTATTGCGCCATTGACCGGGGCGGCGGTGTTTGACCTGTTCAGCCGACCCGGGCCGTGGCGGTTTCCCGGCGCACCGTTCGTGTTGGCCGCGATTTTATTGGTGGCGGCGACGGGCTTGGTGGCGAGTTGGCGGGCGGCGCCGGTGCAGCATAATTCGGCCCCTTGAATTATGCGGGGTTTTGCCGTCACATGCCCTTTCCGCGCGAATTTCGCTTTGATCGTGCGATGTATTGGAGCTGCGATCACCGATCCCGATGTCTATGAGTGTGCGCCGTGAATTGATGAGGGGCGACCATGTGCCGCAGGACGGCGTGGTCGCGCATGGGCAGGCGACCGAGGCATCGCTGCGGGTGCTGATGGCCACGCGCTATGGGCGGCTTGGCGCGAGCAGCCGGTTGCGCTTGCTGCAATACGCACCGGCGCTGGATCGTCTCGGCATTGAATGCACGGCACGACCATTTTTATCAGATGCCTATGTGTCGGCTTTATACGGCAACGGCGCGCGGCTACCCTCCGCGCTTGCGGCCTATGGGCGGGCTGTTGGGTTGGCGCGGGCGATTCGGGCGCATGATCTGATCTGGGTTGAGAAGGAATTATTGCCGTTCTTGCCGGCGGCGCTGGAGCGGGCGCTGCTGGGGGAGAAAAAATTCATTCTGGATTTCGATGATGCCTGGTTTTTGCGTTATCAGACGGCCAAAAGCCTGCCTGCGCGCTGGCTGCTCGGCGGCAAATTCACCGCTTTGGTGCGCCGCGCCGCCTTGACCGTGGTGGCCAATGAGACCTTGCATGACTGGGCGGTGCGGCAGGGGGCGCGTGAGGTGTTGCTGTTGCCGACGGTGGTCGATTTGGATCAATATCCGGTGCTGCCCGAACCGGCGGGCCCGTTCACCGTCGGCTGGATCGGCACGCCGGTGACAGCGCCCTATTTGCAAGCGATCGAGGCGCCGCTGCGCCGCTTGGCGGCCGAGCAGCCGTTGGAATTATTGATCATCGGCGCGCCGGATTTACGAATCCCGGGCGTGACCTGCCGTCATTTACCGTGGAGCGAAAATGCCGAGGGGGCGTTGCTGGGGCAATGCCATGTCGGGGTGATGCCGCTCTCGGATGATGCGTGGTCACGCGGGAAATCGGGCTATAAATTGGTGCAATATATGGCGGCTGGGCGTGCGACCGTGGCGAGCCCGGTGGGTGCCAATCGGACCATCGTGGTTGAGGGTATCACGGGCTTGCTGGCGAGTGATGCGGAGCAATGGTTCGTCGCGCTACGGCGATTGCGCGATGATCCGGGCTTGCGTAACCGCATGGCGCTGGCAGCGCGCGCACGGGTTGCGGTCGATTATGCGCTGAGCGGCACCGCGCCAAGACTTGCCGCGGCGATGCGGATGGTGGCAGGACGGTAAGGCGCAGTCGCGCTTAATTTCACGGCGGATCACGGGACCATGGCTGGACATTCACAATTCAAGAACATCATGCACCGCAAAGGTGCGCAGGATGCGCGCAAGGCACGGCAATTTGCCAAGCTGATTCGCGAAATCACCGTCTCGGCGCGACAAGGTCTGCCGGACCCGGCGGCCAATCCGCGCCTGCGAGCGGCCTGTGCGGCGGCGCGTGGCGCGAACATGCCGCGCGATACGATTGAGCGGGCGATCAAAAAAGCCAGCGGTGCGGCGGGCGGGCAGGATTATGTCGAGGTGCGCTATGAGGGGTACGGGCCCAACGGGGTTGCGGTGATTGTCGAGGCGCTGACCGATAATCGGAATCGCACCGCCTCGGATGTGCGCACGGCGTTTGCTAAGCATGGCGGCAGCCTGGGTGAGAGCAATTCGGTATCGTTCATGTTCAGCCGGGTTGGCGTCGTGCGCTATCTGGCGACGGTGGATGAAGCCGCGTTGCTGGAAGCCGCGATCGAGGCAGGTGCCGATGATATGGTCAGCGGCGCTGAGGGGCATGAGGTGTTGTGCGGCGTGGAATCGTTTTTCGCGGTGCGCGATTCGCTGGAGCAGCGTTTCGGCGAGGCGGAGGGCGCGAAACTCGATTGGCGCCCGACCACCAGCACCCCGCTCGATGAGGAGGCGGCGCGCTCGGTGTTCAAATTGATCGATGCGCTGGAAGAAAGCGATGACGTTCAGAATGTTTATGCCAATTTCGAGATCCCCGACGCGGTGATGCAGGCATTGGCGGGTTAGCGCCGCGCGCATTCAGTGAAACCACCTAAAAATCCGTTCATCTTCGGCCTCTTTGCCCGGAACCACCCCATGTCCCGGGGAGGGAAACCGACCCTCTCAGGCAATCAGGAGCGAAACAATGACGAAACCGGCGCGATTTGAATTATTTGCGTTTTGGCGAACATCGGCCACCTATCGGGTGCGCGTGGCGTTGAATTTGAAGGGCATCACTGCTGAGGAGCGAATTGTTGATTTAGATGGCAATGAGCATCGCAGCGAGGCATTTCTGGCCGTTAATCCGATGGGGGCGATCCCGGCGATGATCGATCGAGAAGCGCCAGGGCCGGTGCCACCGATCACCCAGTCGCTCGCGATTTTGGAGTTTTTGGATGAGGTGCATCCCGCGTCGCCGATTTTACCGCGCGATGTTTATGGCAGGGCGCGCGTGCGCTCGCTCGCCTCGATGCTGGTCGCTGATACCCATCCGCTGATTGCGCCACGGGTGATCAAATATTTGACCGAGACGGCGAAGTTTGACGATGCCGCGCTGCGGGCCTGGCGGGTGAATTGGCTGACTACCGGCCTGCGGGCGTTCGAGCAGCGGCTGCAAACTGAGGCGGAAACCGGCACGTTCTGCCATGGGGATGATATTGGTATGGCTGACATTTGCCTCGCCAGCATTCGGATCGTGCTGCCTTTGTTCAAGATCGACATCACCGACACGCCGGTAAGCGACCGGATTTTTGCCGCGTGCCAAGCGCACGAAGCCTTCGCCAAGGCGGCCCCCCTCAAACAAGCAGGCGCGCCAGACACCAACGCTCGCTAATCGCGAGCATCCGTCTCCGGATGCTTTATTTGGCGCACTGCCGCCGTCCAACCCAGCGCGCAAGTGATTTCGGGCGAATCGTCGGGTTGCCTATAATCTGCCCCAGTTATGGGGTTTACTGCGGTCATGACGATTCGCACGCTGCGCATTTTGGGGATTGATCCGGGGCTGCGCTTTACCGGCTATGGCATCGTATCGCTCGCGGGCAATGCGTTGCGCCATGTCGCGGACGGGGTGATTGGCACGGATAGTGCCGCATCGGTGCCGGAGCGATTATTTGCGCTGGATACGGCGCTGGCGGCGTTGATCGCGCGGTTTGCCCCGGATTATGCGGCGGTTGAAGAGACTTATGTGAATGTGAATGCGACCGCGACGCTGAAGCTCGGCTATGCGCGCGGCGTGGCACTGCTCGCCCCGGCGCGGGCGGGTGTGCCGGTTGCGGAATATGGCGCGAAGACGGTGAAGCGCTCGGTGGTCGGCACCGGATCGGCGGATAAGACGCAGGTTGCGATGATGGTGCGGCGTTTATTGCCTGGGGCGGTGCTCACCCGCGCCGATGCGGCGGATGCGCTGGCGGTGGCGATTTGCCATGCCCATCATTTGGGTAATGCGGCGCTGATGGCGTCGGCGCGCAAGGGGGCGGCATGATTGGGCGCTTGACCGGGTTGGTCGAGCAGATCGAGGACGGGCGCTGCCTGATCGATGTGCGCGGTGTGGGGTATGTGGTGTTTTGCTCGGCGCGCAGCTTGGCCGCGGTGTCAGCACCACCTGCGCTGAGCACGATGTTGATTGAAACCCAGGTGCGCGAGGACGCGATCACGCTCTATGGCTTTATCGATAGCGACGAACGCGATTGGTTCAATAAACTCGTGACCGTGCAGGGCGTGGGGCCGAAATTGGCGATGGCGGTGCTCTCGGCTTTGGCGCCGGATGCGCTGGTATTGGCGCTCGCGGGGGCAGATGCTGCGGCGTTGCGGCGGGTTTCCGGGGTGGGGCCGAATTTGGCGAAGCGGTTGGTGACCGAATTGGGCGCATTTGCCGCAGCGCGGGGGCTTGCCGCCAACGCCGACCAAAGGGTCCGCCATGCCGGGTTGACCAGCACGGGTCCAGCCGGGGGCGTCGGTGGTGAGGCGTTATCGGCCTTGGTGAATTTGGGCTATCGGCGCGCCGAGGCAGAACCCGCAATATTTGCCGCCGTCGCAGAGGCCGGTTCCGGTGCTGGCTTGGATGCCATTATTCGTGAGGCGCTGCGGCGCTTGGCCCGATGAGCGGGTTTGACGAGGCCGAACGGCTGGTCTCGCCGCAGGCGGAGGCGGCCGATGCGCCCGATGTGGCGCTGCGCCCGCAAAGTTTGGAAGCATTTATCGGCCAGCAGGCCAGCCGGGAGAATTTGGCGATTTTCATTGCCGCCGCGCGTGGCCGGGGCGAGGCACTGGACCATGTGTTGCTGCATGGGCCGCCGGGCTTGGGCAAAACCACCTTGGCGCAGATTGTGGCGAAAGAATTGGGCGTCGGGTTTCGAGCGACCTCCGGGCCGATTTTGCAGCGTGCCGGCGATCTAGCCGGGATTTTGACCAATTTGCAGCCATTCGATGTGCTGTTCATCGATGAAATCCATCGGCTGCAACCCGCGATTGAGGAAATTCTCTATCCAGCGATGGAGGATTTCGTGCTGGATTTGATTATCGGCACCGGGCCGGGCGCACGCTCGATGCGGATTGATTTGCCGCGCTTTACCTTGGTTGGCGCTACCACCCGCTCGGGCTTATTGGCGAAGCCGTTGCTTGATCGGTTTGGCATTCCGATCCGGCTGATTTTTTACACGCCGGCGGAACTGACCTTAATTGTCACGCGGGCGGCGGCACTTTTGGGGATGAATTTGACCGCCGAGGCGGCGCAGGAAATTGCTAAGCGGTCCCGCGGGACGCCGCGCATTGCCGGGCGGTTGACCCGGCGCATACGCGATTTTGCTACCGTGCAGGGCCAAGCGGTGATTGATCGTGGCGCCGTCGATGCGGCTTTGACCCGGCTGGATGTTGATCGGCGCGGCTTGGATGCCATGGATCGGCGTTATTTGCGGCGTATTGCCGAGCATCACCAAGGTGGGCCGGTCGGGGTGGAGACGCTAGCGGCGGCGCTTTCGGAGCCGCGCGATACGCTGGAAGATGTGATCGAGCCGTTTTTGATGCAGGCGGGATTTTTGATCCGCACCGCGCGCGGGCGGATGCTGGGGCGCGATGGTTGGGTGCATTTAGGGTTGATGCCGCCCGCAGCGCTACCCGAACAGGGCGATTTACCGCTGGATCAGGTCGGATTGTGATACAAGGGATTGATTCTAGATGAATTCTTCGCAAGGCGCTGAGGCTGTTGGGGCGGTGCATGCGCATCATCTGCGCATCTATTTTGAGGATACCGACGCGGGAGGCATTGTTTATCATGCCAATTATCTGCGCTACGCCGAGCGCGGCCGCTCCGAAGCCTTGCGTGCGCTGGGGATGCCCCATGCCGAGATGATGCGGCGCCACCAGCGTATGTTCGTGGTGCGGCGCGCAAAAATCGACTATGAGCGGCCCGCGCGACTCGATGATTGCTTGATCGTTGAGACTCGCACACTGGCCTTGACCGGCGCGAGCGTTACGCTTGATCAAACGATCAAGCGGGCGGATCAGGTGGTGCTGGTGCGGATTGAACTGTTTTTGGCGTGTGTTGGCGTGGCGGATGGGCGGGCGGCACGGCTGCCCGGCGACATGCGCGCGGTTTTGGAGAAGATGCGACTGGCTGGGGATCCCGATGGCGGGTCAGCGGCGCGACATATAACGGGCGGCGCTGCTGCTCTGGAAGGGTTTTGAGCGTGAATCAGGCTGTGAGTAGTTCGGGGTTGGCGGCGCCAGGATCGAGCCTGTCATTGGTGGGGCTGTTCTTGCATGCCGGACTGGTGGTGCAGCTGGTGATCTTTTTGCTCCTGGCCGCCAGTATTTGGGTATGGGCGATCATTATCGAGAAAATTATCACGCTCCGCCGGATCAATCGGGAAGCCGATTCATTCGAGGATAAATTCTGGTCCGGGCGCAGCTTGGAGGAGCTTTACGATGTTGAGGGCGCCGAGCCCACGCATCCGCTGGCGGCGGTGTTTGGTGCTGCGATGGGCGAATGGCGACGCAGCGCACGGGTGGCTGGCGCGGATGTATCGCGCACCAGCGTCAATCAGCGGGTGGAGCGGGCGATGGGGGTAACCACCATGCGCGAGATGGACCGGCTGGAACGGCAGATGGTGTTTCTGGCCTCGGTCGGCTCGACAGCGCCGTTCATCGGGCTGTTCGGCACGGTTTGGGGCATCATGCATTCATTCTCGGCAATTGCGGCGATGCATAACACCAATTTGGCCGTCGTTGCGCCGGGTATTGCCGAGGCGCTGTTTGCTACCGCGATGGGCTTGATCGCGGCGATCCCGGCGGTACTGGCCTATAACAAACTCTCCACCGATTTAGGGCGGTTTGCGTTCCGGCTCGAAGGGTTCGGCGCTGAATTCAGCGCGATCCTGTCACGTCAAACCGAGGAGCGCGGGTGAATGGCGGGGTTTATTCCCGGCAATAACGGGCGCTCTGGCGGGCGGCGCTATAAGCCGATGGCGGAAATCAACGTCACGCCCTTGGTGGATGTGATGCTGGTGCTATTGATCGTGTTCATGATCACCGCACCGCTGATCACCTCCGGGGTGACGGTGAATTTGCCGAAAACCAACGCCCAGCCGGTGAATTCCGATGCGACGCCGATCACGATCACGGTGAAATCCACGGGTGATGTGTATTTGCAGGATTCGCCGGTTCAACTCTCGAATTTGGTCGCGACATTGCAGCAAATCGCGAAACACAACACCGATCGGCGGATTTTCGTGCGCGGCGATACCAGCGTGCCCTATGGCACGATGTTGAAAGTGATGGCGACGATTACCCAGGGCGGCTTTACCAAGGTAGCGCTGCTGGCCCAGCAGCCGACGCCGACTGGGCACTGAGCCTTGACGCACGGGTTGGCAAATCGCGCGGTGATGCACCGCGTGGCGCGGGGCTGAGTGATGGAGCCTCGGCTTAAACGCACCGCTATTGCCTCGGCATTAGCGCATCTTGCATTGATTTTGCTGCTGGTTATCGCCTTGCCGCAGGAGAAATTAACCGCGCCGGCCTCGACCGCCGTTGATGTGACATTGGTGGGGCCGCATGTGCCGCAGCAAGCCTTGCACAAGGGAAAGGTGCCAGCCCCCGCCAACACACCAACGGTGAATAAAGCGCATCTGGCCAAGAAGCAGCCGAAGCCTCAGCCGAATATTCCGCCACCACCACCGCCACCACCACCGCCACCGACGCCAAAATCGGTGCCGAAGCTGCCCAAGCCACCTGCCCCCTCGCCGCCCCCGCCGCCGCAGACCAAGGTGCCGGAGCCGTTGCCCAAGCCACCACCGCCCGAGCCGAAGCACACATCCAAGGCCTCGGTGACGCCGCCGAAAAAACTGCCGCTGCCGCCCAAGAAACAACCGCCGACCCCGGCGAAAAAAAGCCCGACCAGCCAGAAGCATGTGGTGAAAACCCCAGCGCCGATGAGCCAATCGGTGTTGAATACGCTGGCAAAATTACGCGCGCTGCAAAAGCAGAAAAAGGCGCCGACTGCGCGCTACAACCCCGCACAAGGCGGCGCACCAAATGGCGGTGGAACCAAGATGAGCACGGCCAATTCCGGCCTGTCGTCCGCCGATCGCAATGCGATTGCGAGTGAGGTGCAGCCTTGCTGGGGCATTGATGCTGGCTTGCCGGGGGTATCGAAACTTTCAGTATTGCTGCAAGTGACCACCGATCAGACCGGGACAGTGCGCGAAGCCGAAGTGGCCCCTGCTGATCAGGGTCTACTGGGCGATCCTGCCTATGCGGCGTTTGCTCAACGGGCGGTGAACGCGGTTAAGAGTTATCAATGTGCCAAACTGCCCCTGCCCCCCTATATGTTGGGCGCGGTTCATACGTTTATTTTTCGCTTTACGCCCTGACACGATGACCATGAGGATCACTATGACCTTGGAAAACCCACCGAAAATATTGGTGCATCCGTATTTGACCGACACGCTGGTTGAGCCTCTCGGCGGCCATGCGTTTGCACGGCGGCGTTTGCTGCGCACCGGCATGGCGCTCGCAGCGAGCGGGTTGATCGTGCCCGGCCTTGCCCGTGCGCAGGCGGCGGGGGGAACGCCGCCCGATACGATCAACGTATCGGGCGCGCATAATGCGCCGATCCCGATTGCGATTTCTGGTTTTGGTGATGCCGCTGGCGGGAATGCCGAGTTGGGCAATGAAATTGGCTCGGTGATCACGGCGGATTTGGATCATTGTGGGCTGTTTCAAACCATCGATCCGACCAGTTTTGTGCCGAACTCGGTGGCGAACGGGGTTCCGGTTTGGAAGAATTGGTCGATTTTGGGTGCGCAGGCATTGGTGACCGGCGCGGTGACCAATCAGGGCGGTGGTTCGATCAGGGTGGAATATCGGCTCTGGAGCGTGTCTGATCAGAAGCAGGTGCAAGGCACCGCGTACACCACCAGCTCTGCGAACTGGCGGCGCATCGCGCATATCGTGGCGGATGATATTTATAAGCAATTAATTGGCGAAAAAGGCTATTTCGATACGCGCGTCGCCTATATTTCGGTAGCGGGTTCACCGACATCGCCGGTGCGGCGCATGGCGATCATGGATTATGATGGTGCCAATAACCGGTTCTTGACCAATGGGCGCTGGATGGCGTTGTCGCCGGAGTTCAACCCGGTGCGCCAGCAACTCGCCTTCGTCAGCTTTGAGGATAATCGGCCGCGAGTGTTCTTGTTTGATTTGGCGACCGGGGCGCGGCAATTGGTGGGTGAATTCGGCTCGCTCAGCTTCGGGCCGCGCTTCAGCCCGGATGGATCGGCTTTGCTATTCTCGGTGGCACGCGGCAGCGGGGCGGCGATTGTGCGGCTGGATTTGGCCAGCCGCCGGATGCAGAGCCTGACTGATTCCGATTCGATCAATGTGACCCCCTGCTATAGTCCGGATGGCAGCAAGATCGTGTTCAATTCGGATCGCGATGGTTCGCAGCAATTATTTGTGATGGGCGCTGATGGGTCGGGCGTGCAGCGTATTTCCTTTGGCAGCGGGCGCTATGCCGAGCCTGATTGGTCGCCCAAAGGCGATATGATCGCCTTTACCCGGCTGACCTCCGGCGGTTTTGGCATTGGGGTGATGAAGCCGGATGGCTCGGGTGAGCGGCTCTTGTCGCAGGGTTATCTCGAAGAATCTGCCAGCTTCTGCCCCAATGGTCGGGTGATCATGTTCTACCGGCAAACCCCGCTGCATTTCGGCAATGTTTCGCATTTGGTGACGATTGGCGCGGATGGCTTCAATGAGCGGATTACGCCGACGCCGACCAACGCGACCGATCCTTCTTGGTCGGCGCTGCTGTCCTGATCTGAGTTTGGGCCTGCGGTGCGCTACGCGCTGTACTACGCACCGGAGCATGACGATCCGCTCTGGCAGGCTGGGACACGGTGGTTGGGCCGCGACCCGGAAACGGGGTTTGACCTTGAGCCGCCCGCCGTGCCGGATATCGCCACCCGCACGACAGCGGCGCGGCGCTATGGGTTTCACGCGACCCTGAAAGCGCCGTTT
Organism: Acidiphilium sp. 37-60-79; assembly: GCA_002279355.1. Taxonomy (GTDB): domain Bacteria; phylum Pseudomonadota; class Alphaproteobacteria; order Acetobacterales; family Acetobacteraceae; genus Acidiphilium. The sequence goes on along the minus strand of NCBV01000019.1, from coordinate 144,558 downwards.
GCGATCGGGACTGACGAGGCGGCATTGATCGTTGCGGTCGCTGAGCTGGCGGCGCGGCTGCGCCCGTTCACGCTGCCACGGTTGGCGGTGACGCGGCTGGACGGGTTTATCGCCCTGTGCGCCATCGAGGAGTCGCCTGCCTTGCGGTGTCTCGCGGCGCGCTGCGTGATCGGGTTGGACCGGCACCGGGCAGGCATGCGGCCTGAAGATCGGCTCAAACGGATCGAGGGGTTGGATCCGCGCGGTATCGATTATTTCGATCGCTATGGCTATCCGCACGTCATGGAGCGGTTTCGGTTTCACCTGACTTTAAGCGATCGGGGTGCGCCGGAGGCGATGTTCCGCGCGGCTTGTGATTATTTTGCCGCGAGTTTGGGGCTGACGCGAGAGGTTCGAGCGTTGGCGCTGTTTCGCGAGGACGCGCCGGGCGCGGATTTTCGTTTGATCGCCCGCGTGCCGATGGGCGGTATGACCGCTCACTGAGCCCTTGCTGACAAGCCGGTTCTGCGGTCCATTGGGGCGAGGAGGCCATGATGGATCAGGTGAGTGCGCAAGTCGGCGCGGCGCGGGTCGCGCGCCAGCGGAGCGATTGGCGGATCGGGATTATCGGCGCGGGGTTTGGCGGCATCGGTGCGGCGATTGCGCTCCGCCAAGCTGGATTTACCGATGTAACGATCCTGGAAGCGGCAGATGGGCCGGGTGGAACTTGGCGGGATAATCGGTATTGGGGGGCGGCGTGCGATGTGCCCGCGCATCTTTATTCATTTTCGTTTGCGCCGAACCCGGATTGGTCAGCGACGTTTGCGCCACAGCAGGAAATTTTGGCGCATCTGCAGCGTACGATCCGTGATTTCGGGCTTGGGTCGCGCATCCAGTATCGATCCAAAGTCACCTCGGCCCGATGGGATGCCCCGCAAGCCGAATGGGTCGTCCACGTGGCCAATGGCGCGGCACGGAAATTTGATGTGCTAATTTCGGCGCTGGGCCAGCTCAGCCGACCGAAATTGCCAGATATTCCAGGGCGCGCAACCTTTGCGGGGGCTGCATTTCACACCGCACACTGGGATGAAAGCGTGGCGCTGGCGGGCAAGCGGATCGCGCTGATCGGCTCGGCCGCAAGTGCCGTGCAGGTGGCGCCGGAATTAGCGGCACGGGCGGCGCAATTAACCGTGTTTCAACGCACCCCGAACTGGATTATGCCGCGCTTTAATCGCCCGCATAGTGGGGTCGAGCGGTTTTTGTTCCGGAACCTGCCGGGGGCACGGCTGGCGATGCGGGCGGGGATTTATGGGGTGGTTGATTTCGCCGTGTATCGCGGATTTCGGCGCAATACGCTGGCCAACCGGCTATTGACCGCCATTGCCGGATGGCAGCTTCGCCGACAGGTGGCGGACCCGGCCTTGCGCGAGAAATTGACCCCCGATTATGCATTTGGCTGCAAGCGCATGCTGCTGACCGATGATTATTTGCCGATTTTTTCGCGCCCCACCGTGAATTTGGTGAGCGCGCCGATTGCGGCGATCGAGCCGAGCGGTGTGCGCACCGGCGATGGTGCGCTGCATGAGGCTGATGCGATCATTTACGCGACCGGGTTTGATTTGAGCGAGGCGTTGACCGCGATCGACATTACGGGCGCCGATGGTCACCAATTGCGGGCGGATTGGGCGGAGGGCGCGAGTGGATATTTGGGCACAGCAGTGCCGCATTATCCGAATTTTTTCACGATTTATGGACCCAATACGGGGCTGGGCCATTCCTCCATCCTGTTCATGATGGAGTGCCAGTTCCACCTGATTCGACGGGTGCTGGACGAAGCCGTTACCCGTGGTGCCAATCAGGTGATGGTGCGCCCCTCCGCGACGGCGCAATTCAATGAGGAAATTCAACGTGATCTCGCGACCATGGTGTGGTCCGCCGGATGTCAGAGTTGGTATACGCAGGGCGGCAAGGTAACCGCAAACTGGCCCGGCTCGACCACATCCTTTGCCCGTGCAACCAAGCGCGCTCCTCTGGCGGATTTTGTGTTTTCGGTGCATTAAAGATCGTTCATCATTGTTATACTGAAATAGAGGCTGGTTCATCATGTCAAAGACGACGACTCTCGAGGTGGCTGCGCCGCGGTTGATTGATTTCTATCTGGTGTCGATTGGATTTGGATTTTTTGCCTCTGGCTTTTGTTCGCTTCTGTATCAAATCGTTTGGACTCGGCTCGCTTTTGCAGCATTTGGCATCATCACGCCGGTGCTGTCGGTGGTTGTGTCAGTCTTCATGCTGGGCTTGGGAATTGGGTCGATTTGGGGGGGACGCTGGGCAGCTTCCGCCGCGCGACGCGGCGTTTCGCCGCTGGTGTTTTGGGCTGGCGCTGAGGCGCTAACGGCCATCGGGGCTTTTTTGGTGCCAGCCTTGTTCAAGGCAGGGCAAGATTTTTTGCTTAGGCTGGATAGCGCGGCATCGGCGCCGTATCTGCTGATATCTGCCCTGGTGATGACCGGGGCAATGTTGCCTTGGTGCATCGCGATGGGCACGACGGTGCCGGTAGTGATGGCACAGTTGCGCCGTAGAGCGACCGAGCAGAGTTTCAGCATGCTGTATTTTGCCAATTTGACCGGCGCGCTGGTTGGCACGCTGGCGACGGCGATTGCGCTGATCGAGATTTTCGGCCTTGATGGCACCTATCGGTTGGCCGCCTTGATCAATCTGCTGATTGCACTGATGGCGTTTATCCTCGCCTATCGCTGGGGGCAGACGACCCATTGTCAATCAGACGTTTCGTCGCTCGCGCCAACACGGTCGTTGCGCACTGTGCCGCTGCGTGTGCGAATGATTTTGTTTTCAACCGGCCTGTCCTGTCTGGGCTTGGAAATTTGCTGGACTCGCGATTTCACCATTGATTTGAAAACCACGATTTATGCGTTTGCGGAAATTTTGGCGACTTATTTGATTGGCACGGCAATCGGTACGCAATTATATCGCTCGGCAATCCAGCGCGGGCAAAACGTTGCGATGAGCAGGCTATTGGGACTGACTTTCCCAGCAGCGCTCCTGCCGGTAGTGCTCGCCGACCCACGACTTGGCTTGTCTATCGGATTGCCGTTACTCAGCTTGTTGCCGTTCAGTATGGTGCTCGGGGTGATCACACCCAGCCTGATTGATCGCCATGCCGCGGGTGACCCGGTGCTTGCGGGCGCGCTCTATGCGCTGAATATCGCGGGTGGGATCATCGGGCCGCTCATGGCGGCCTATATTTTACTGCCATTTCTGGGGATTCGCTGGGCCATGATCGTGCTTACCTTGCCCTTGGCCATTCTGGGGCTGGTTGGTGCCGATCGAGAGGCAGGCGGTGGCCGAATTGATCGACTAGCGCTCGTTGTTGGTGTGGGTGTGTTGTTGGTGTCGGTGCTGTTTAGCCGGGCTTATGATGATGCAGGGCTTTATCCCAAGCCGGTGCAGGTGCGTCGCGACGTGGTCGCCTCGGTGGTGGCCAGTGGACGGGGGCGCGCTGCGATGCTCACGGTTAATGCAATCCCGATCACCACCAAGACCATTGAAACTCAAATTATGGCTGATTTGCCGATGGCGATTCAAGGCCATGCGAACCACGTGCTTGATATCTGCTTTGGCATGGGCACGACGTTTCGCACCCTGACCTTTTGGGGTGGGCATGTGACTGCGGTTGATCTTTCGGCGGCGGTCACGCGCTCCTTTGGGTTTTTCTACCCTGATGCCGCAAAGATTTTGGCAAATTCGGATAATCGCATCGTGGTTGATGACGGGCGGCGCTTTCTCACGCGCACGCATCAGCGTTTCGATGTGATCACGATTGATCCGCCGCCGCCAATCGCCGCCGCTGGATCGAGCTTGTTATATTCGGTTCAATTCTATGCCATCGCTAAGCGTAGGATGACGCCGGATGCGCTGTTGCAACAATGGGTGCCGGCCAATACCGGCCCGATCGTGCAATCAATCGCGCTGGCATTGCATCGTTCATTTCCCTATGTTGTGGCCTATCGCGGCTATCATCAGCAATTCGGGATTCATTTCATCGCCTCGATGCACCCGATCCCAATGCTGACGCCCGCCGCGTTCGTGGCACGCCTGCCTGCTCGCGCAAAGCAGGATATTTTGCGCTGGCGCACGCCGGGGACAACAATCCAGCAGGTTGCAACGCGTATTATTGGCAGCCGAATCTCGTTTCGGGCATTACTGCCAAAGCCAGCGTCGCCGATACCAGCTTTGTCGGATCAGCGCCCGTTCAACGAGTATTTTTTACTCCGGCGGCTCGGGATTTACCCGTGATCGGCGGCGACGAAGCGTTCTAGCCAGTGAATATCATAATCACCCTCGATAAATTTTGGGTCCTGCATGATCCGGCGATGCAGTGGGAGGGTGGTTTTCACGCCGGCGACCACGAACTCATCGAGGGCGCGACGCATGCGAGCGATGGCTTCGGGGCGGTTACGGCCATAAACGACGAGTTTTGCGATGAGGCTGTCATAGTGTGGTGGCACGCGGTACCCGGCATAGAGCGCTGAATCGATGCGCACACCCAAGCCGCCAGGGGCGTGATACATCGACACCAAACCCGGCGAGGGCGCGAATGTTTCTGGATCTTCGGCGGTAATCCGGCATTCGATCGCATGGCCGGACAAATGGATGTCGTCTTGCGTGTAGCCGAGCCGCTCGCCGTAAGCGATGCGGATTTGCTCGCGCACCAAATCGATCCCGCTGACCATTTCGCTGACCGGATGTTCGACTTGCAGGCGGGTATTCATTTCAATGAAGGCGAACTGGCCGTCTTGATAGAGAAACTCCAGCGTACCGGCATTACGGTAACCGAATTTTTCCAACGCTTGGGTTGCAATGTGCCCGAGTGCCGTGCGTTCTTCGGCGGTGATGCCGGGCGAGCCCGCTTCTTCGAGCAGTTTTTGGTGACGGCGTTGCAGCGAGCAATCGCGTTCCCCCAAATGCACGACGGTGCCGAAATGATCGCCGAGCACCTGCAATTCGACATGGCGGGGCCGATCAAGATATTTTTCGATATAGACCGCATTATTGCCAAAAGCGGCCGCTGCTTCAGCGCGGGCGAGAGAAAACGCTTCTTCGAGGCCGGCTGCGTCATGCGCGACTTTCATGCCGCGACCACCGCCGCCCGCAGCGGCCTTGATCAGCACTGGATAGCGAATTGCCTCGGCCACTTCGATTGCGGCGGCAAGGTCGGGCACTTCGCCAGCCGACCCTGGCACCAGGGGCACGCCGAGGGCCGCCATGGTGGATTTGGCGGTGATTTTATCGCCCATCGTGCGGATTTGCGCGGCCGTGGGGCCGATAAAGGTCAGGCCGTGTGCTTCGACCATCTCGGCAAAATCGGCATTTTCCGACAGAAAGCCATAGCCGGGATGGATCGCCTCGGCGCCGGTAATCAGCGCGGCGGAGAGGATGGCCGGCATATTCAAATAGGAATCACGGGCGGCGGCTGGGCCGATGCACATGCTTTCATCAGCGAGGCGCACATGCATCGCCTCGGCATCGGCGGTCGAATGCACGGCGACCGTCGCGATACCCATTTCTGCGCAAGCACGCAGCACCCGGAGGGCGATTTCGCCGCGATTGGCAATCAGGATTTTTGAGAACACGGGCTTATTCCAGGATCACAAGAGGCTCGTCATATTCGACCGGCTGTCCGGCAGTGATCAGGATGCGGGTGATGGTCCCGGCGCGGGGCGCCTTGATTTGGTTGAAGGTTTTCATCGCCTCGATGAGCAGCAAGGTCTGGCCCGCACTGACCGTTTGGCCGATGGCGATAAACGGTGCTGCGCCGGGTTCTGGAGCGAGATAGGCGACGCCGACCATCGGTGATTTCACCGCACCCGGATGACGGGCGGGATCGGCTGCGTCGGCGCTGGCGGCTGGGGCGCTGGTGGCGGCTGGAATTGGTGCCTCATGGCCACCCTGCACCATGATCGGCGCCGGAGCGGGCGCTTGCATCAGCGTGCGCGCAAGGCGCAGGCGGCGATCGCCTTCTTCGAGTTCGATCTCGGTGAGGCCGCTATCGATCAGCAGCGTGGCGAGGGCGCGTAGCGCGTCAGGGTCGAAGGTGAGGCTCATGATTCTTGCTCCACGATTTCGGCGATGGCGTCCAGGGCGAGTCGGTATCCGGTGAAGCCAAAACCGCAAATGACACCACGAGCGGCGACCGACACGTAGGAATGATGGCGAAAAGTTTCGCGTTGATGGATGTTCGAGAGATGGACTTCGACCACCGGCAGATCAACCGCCGCCAGCGCATCCATGAGGGCAATCGAGGTGTGCGAATAGCCGGCCGGGTTGATCACGATGCCTGCGGCCCGGCCACGGCATTCATGGACCCAGCTAATGAGTTCGCCCTCGCTATTGGTTTGGCGAAAATCGATCGCGATGCCCAGCCGTTCGGCGGCCTCGACGCAGACCGCCTCGAGGTCATCCAGCGTTTGAATGCCGTAAATTTCGGGCTCGCGCAGGCCGAGCAGATTAAGATTGGGGCCGTTAAAAACGGCAATCAGAGGTGCGGTCATGCAAGGGCGCCTAGCACAGCAGGGCGATCCGTCAAACCGGGCTCGGTTCGAGCGGGGCTTTGCCGGTGGCGGAATCGAGGATGTAGCTGGGCAAAGCGATGCCAGAGAGAGTGCCGCGCAGGGCCGCGATCAGGGCGCGGCCTTCGGCGATAGGCACGTGGAACCGCGCAGTGCCGGGAGCGGGATCAAGCTGATGCAGGTAATAGGGTTTTACCCGCGCCGACAGCATCGCGGTGAATAAGGCGCGGAGAGCTTCGGCGCTGTCATTGACCCCGCGCAGCAGCACCGATTGACCCAACAACGGAATGCCGCGCCGTTGCAGGCGGCGGAGCGCCGCGACGCCGGCATCGGTGAATTCGCGGTCATGATTGGCATGCAGCACGACGAATAGAGGGGTTTCGATATCGAGCACCTCAGCCAGCGCCTCGGTGATCCGCTCGGGTGTTGCGAGCGGGATACGGGTATGGATGCGCAGCCGTTCGACATGCGGTAACGCGCTAAGGCGCTCAAGCAGGAGCGCGATGCGGCGATCAGACAGCAAGAGCGGGTCGCCGCCGGTGAGAATGACTTCCTTGATCGCCGGATGATCGGCCAGCCAGGCGAACGCAGCATCGAGTTCGGCTGTGGTGAGCAGTCCGCCATCGGGGCCGACATGCGTGCGGCGAAAGCAGAATCGGCAATAGACCGGGCAGGCGAGCGTTGGTTTGAGCAAGGCGCGGTCCGGGTAGCGATGAACAATGCCCTTGATCGGCGAGAGTGCGTCATCGCCGATTGGATCGTCACTTTCATGCGGCTCGGTGCGGTATTCAGCTTGGTCGGGGATGAATTGGCGACCGATCGGATCGACAGGGGTTACGATCAGATCCGCGAATTGCGGCGGGATGGCGGTCGCATAGCGTGCGGCAACGCGGTTGAGCGCGTCACGTTGGTCGGCCGGTGCAAAGCCGGCTTCGATCAGATCGTCGGCGCTGCGCAGGGTTCGTTTGGACATCGCTCGGTGCTATCGTGCGGCGGATGAGCAGACAAGAGCCGCATGAACCGGATTTGACGCAAATGCGCTGGGCGCCGGAGCGTTTGGCGGCGCGGCGGGGCTATTTGCAGCGCCGGGGCCTGCTGCGCGACTCGACACGGGCGTTTTTCCGGGCGCGGGGCTATTGCGAGGTGGAAACGCCCTACGCCGTCGCCGCGCCGGGCGAAGAAGTGTTTCTCTCGGCATTCGCCACCGAGCGTGTGGAAACCGATGGGTCGCGCATACCGCTCTGGCTGCATACCAGTCCGGAATTCGCGATGAAAAAACTACTCGCCGGCAGGGTGGGACCGATTTTTCAGCTCGCCCGGGTGTGGCGCAACGGCGAGGGGTCAGACACGCATGCGGCGGAGTTCACCATGCTTGAATGGTATCGCACCGATGCAGATATGGTCGCGTTGATGGAGGAGACGATCGCCTTGTTGCGGGCGGTGTTACCGCCAGAAGTGACTTGCCGGGGTGTGACCAGCCGTTTGGACCGGGTTGAGCGGATCAGCGTCGCTGAGGCGTTTTCGCGCTATCTTGGAGTCGATGTGTTGGCGAGTATTGGCGACGCGGCCCAGTTGGCCGCTGATGCACAGGTGACGCTGCGCGCAGATGAGGCTTGGGATGATTTATTTTTCCGGTTAATGTTACGCTCGATCGAGCCGCATTTGGGGCGCGATGGTCCGAGTTTGATTACCGATTGGCCCGCCCCTCTGGCTGCATTGGCGCGACGCAATCAGTACGATGAACGGGTCGCTGAGCGATTCGAACTGTATCTGTGTGGCATGGAGCTAGCGAATGGCTTTGTTGAATTGACCGATGCGACCGAGCAGCGCACGCGCTTTGTAGCTGATCGCGCAAGGCGACATCAGATTAACGGGCACAATGATTGGCCGATTGATGAAGATTTCATGTCAGCGGTCGCGCATTTGCCACCCTGCGCCGGGATTGCCATGGGTTTTGACCGGCTGACGATGATTGCTAGCGGTGCTACGCGTATCACAGATGTGTGTTGGCTCTGACATATTGGCGAAACATCACCAGAGTATAGTTATGTTCGAAAGGAGATTACCATGAATAGCATTGCACTCGCGCTCCCGGCAATGGCTCTTGGCCTAGTCGGCTGCACAATGGGGCCCACTCATGCGGAGAAAATGTCCGCTTTTGTTGGTCAGCCAGTTTCCGTGCTGGTAGCTCGACTCGGTGTTCCCAATCGGCGGATCACCGTGGATGGCGTGACTTATTTTGCGTATGTTAAGCACCACGTTTCCTACACGTCGGGCTCGTATGGGGTAGGGCCGATCTATTATGCCTATTATGGTCCGTTCGCGGGGGGTGGTTTCCCACCCGAGTATGACAGCGAAAGCTGCACCACTACCTTTGCCCTTCAAGGCAAGCTGGTGCGTTCCTTCACCCTGCGCGGCAATGACTGTAACTGATCTTTAACCATAGACATTACCTGTCGGCTCAATTTTGGTGCCTTACCCAGTTTTGTTAACGCTTTGAACGGCGGTGAATGGAATGGAGAGTGCGCCGAGGCTGAGCGAGAGGGCATTATTGGAGGTTGTAACACCGGTTGCGGTACCCGTGACGGTGAAAGGTAGGGCCGAGGTTGACCCATCCGGGTTCGCTCCGATCACGGCGACGCTATAAGCGCCGTCGGGCACCGTGGTGCCATTGCTATTTTGACCGTTCCAGGTCCAGCTATTGCTGCCTTGCTGCGCATTGATTGTTGTATTGAGAATTTGCTGGCCCGCCGAATTATAAATGGCGATAGCAGCTGGTTCGGCAGCGGGAGACGTGAAGGTGAGTTGGCCTTTACCGCTTTGTAGCGGGATCTGACTAGATTGGGCGGTGACAGAACTACCGAGCATCCCGCTGGCTTGCGTGAGGTCTCCGGCTTGGGTCAACTGGATGAGTTGGCCTAGGCTGGAATTCGTGCTGATTTGCTGCTGCACTTGCGAGAATTGCACCAATTCGGTGGTGAATTGGTTCGAATCGAGCGGGCTGGTTGGGTCTTGATTTTTCAGCTGGGTCATCAGCAAATTCAGAAAACTGTTAAAATTGGTGCTCAGCGAGCCGAGCGAATTGGCGCCGGCGCTGGATGTCGCGGAGGATGATCCCGAAGAGCCGCTGATGCTCGTTGCCGTGTTGCTGACGCTGAATGCCGCGTTATTTGCCGCAGCGGCGAGTTGGCTTTGCTGATTAGCGACGGCGGCAATGGTCATGATGCAATCCTGATGATCGAGTTATTACGCTGTGACATCTAGGCCAAATTTCTTTAGATTTGATGAATGAAGGGATGGAAAAGCAGTCTCCGAGACGCCCGCGACGCTCGATTGTATGCCTAAGTGGGAGATCAGCCGCGAGCGGTCGCTTGGCGGGCCGTCATTGGATTGGCCCGCGCCCTGTTGGCCAGTGCTTTGTTGGCCAACAGATCCCTGTCCCATGGATAGGGATTGTGACGGATGATGCGCCGCATCCGAATTGGTGCCGCCCCCACTGGCTTTTTGCGCGGCCACCGCGATCTCGGTGGCCGCATGAGTGGACACCAATTGAAAGCTGATCCCCGACTCGTGTGCGGCAATTCCAGCTTGGGCCAGAGCCTCGGTAATGCCAGCATGGTCATTGCGCAGCGCGGACAAGGTGACCGGATCGACCGCACTAATCGCTATGCTCGCAGTACCGTCGGCGCGGCGATTAATCGCGACGGTCACAGGCCCGATGGCCGGTGGCGCCAGCGCAATGGTCAATTGATGCGAACCATCGGCACTGAGCGGCCCAGACGCAACCAAGGCAGCGCTCACCTGAGCGTTAATCGGGTTAGGCCCCGTTGCCTGGGTAGGTGTTGGCGCGCCCGCCGATGGTGCGGCGGCGTTGGCAGCAGGGGGGACTGATGCCGCAACGACGGGTGCGCCGATCGGGGCAGACGCGTTTTGATGCGACGTTAAGGCCAGGGTGGGAGTTTTGCCGAGATTCGGCAACGCGCCCCCTGCTCCTGTTGACCCATGCAAGACGCCGTGATCGCTTGGTGCCGATTGCGTCAATCCACGCCCATCCGGCTTGAGCAAACTGGTCTGCGCGCTGCTGGCCGATAGCCCACCCGCCGCGTTCGTTGCACCAGTGCTTGGCGTATCGGCATGCCCATGAATAACGTTAGCCGTGGTGACCGGAATTGCAGGTGCAACCGGCATGGGCAGCGCAACAGCCAGCGTGAGCGGTGGCTGTACTGGCTGCTGGCCTGGCCCGACCGACATGCCTGACGTACGTGCCAATTTGCCCGCAGAATGATGCTCCGGCTCGCTTGATTTGGTTGCCCCCGCTTTGATCGCAATAATCGGCGGCGGTGCCGTGACATCGACTCCACTCGTTAGACTATTGATTGCAATCGGCGCCGTCGATTGAGTTGCGGATGTGACGCTAGACTTCGGTAACTCTGAACGCGACCGACTCCCCATCCCCGTTACCGGGCCGCCGCTTAGTGCGGGCGTTAGCAAACCAGGCTGCGCGGCCACCAGCGCGCCCTTTACGGACGATGCGGCTCCTCCGGACAACTTACGCAAGGTTGCATCGAAGGGGGAAGCGGTCGCTACCGCCGCCCCCCCCTTCGCCATACGCGGAGATGGCGCTGGCGGCGCGACGGAGGATGATCCGGCAAGGACCGGGAGCGGCGGCGCTTGAAACGTTGGAAAAGTCATAGTTGTCCAAGCGCAAAGTTCATGCCAAGATAAAATAACCATTTTGATCGATGTAAATCGCATAAATTTACTAATTATTGATGTTCATCCATCGATTGACGCGGCAAAAAATGCCGATTAGTGGGCAAAATATGCAGCACAAACCGTGCACGGTGGGCTATTTTTGCCGCGGCATCGTCATGCGGCGACCATAATCCGCCAGATTTGGCTTTGGCACGAAAGATGCAGAGCAGAGTTTATCATTTGATCGAGGTTAGCGACCGTGATGGCGCGGCGCAAAGCTTGATCGCTCAGCAGTGAGGGTGCATGTCAATTTTTGGAGCTTTAGATACCGCCGTTAGCGGCCTGCAAGCGCAATCGGGCGCTTTCACCAATATTAGCGACAATATCGCCAACAGCCAATCGGTTGGCTATAAGGGCGTCAACACGAATTTTATCAATTATCTAACCCAAAGCACTCCGACCAGTAACGGCTCGGATGCCGTGGTTGCTCAGCCGCAATATACCAATGATGTGCAGGGCGCCGTCAGCCAGAGCACCGACCCGTTGGCGATGGCGATTAGCGGCAACGGATTTTTTGCGGTGAGCCAAGCTGCCGCTAATGCTACGGGTGCATCGACAACAACGCAAACATTTCAAAGCCAGCAATACTATACTCGCGCTGGCGATTTTACGCTCAATAATAAGGGCTATTTGGTCAACGGTGAAGGCGCTTATCTCGACGGCTGGGCCGTCAATCCAACCACCGGCGCGGTAAACACGGCCTCACTCGCCCCCATTCAGGTGCCGCAGGGTAATGTCGCTCCCATCGCCACGAGCACGGCCAGCCTTTCCGCTGAATTACCCGCAACCCCGACGCCAGGCCAACCAGTATCCACCCAGATCAGCGTCTATGACAGCCTTGGCACCATGCATCAGCTCAACTTGAACTGGACCCAAAACGCGACAAATGATTGGACTGTCACGATCTCCTCGCCGGATGCAACCCCCTCGACGATTGGCACCGCTGAGATCAAATTCGGCAACACGAGCGGCAACCCCGTTGCCGCTGGAACCATTGGCAGCATTACCAACGCCACCGGTGCGCTAGCTGGATCAACTTATGCGAGTGGTGGTGCGGCAACGCTCAGCCTCAGCGCCAATTTTGGCAGCGGCGCACAGCCAATCGCACTCAATCTTGGCTCATTCGGCAGCACCACCGGCTTAACTCAATATGCTGGCACTAGCTTCAATCTGCTCGGCTCCAGTCAAAACGGCATGCCGCAAGGCAGTTTCAGCAATGTGACAATCGATAGCCAAGGCAACGTAGCCGTCAATTACAGTAATGGATTTTCGCAAACGGTTGCCCAAATCCCCCTTGCGACGTTCCACGCGCCCGACGCGCTACAAAATCAGAGTGCCCAACTCTTTACCGCCAGCCAGGGATCTGGCGGCGCGTCGGTCAATGCAGTGGGCACCAACGGTAGCGGTGGGATCGATACCGGGTCGGTTGAAAGTTCAAATGTTGATATCGCAACCGAGTTCACCAAGCTCATTGCCGCACAAGAAGCTTACTCTGCCAATTCCAAAGTTATCACAACTGCCAACCAACTGGCACAGACCACAATCAATATGCTGCCATAATTATTAGAGAGAGTACATCGCCATGAGTCTTGATAACGGCCTCGCTATTGCTAATAGCGGCCTTGCCGCAATCAGCCAGCAATTCGCGTTGATTTCGCAGAATATCGCGAACGCAAGCACACCGAGCTATGCGGCAGAATCATCAGCATTAACAAGCAAGAGTGCCGCCGGTGTTGGCTCAGGTGTCGCTTCTGCGCCGGCAACATTGAATATCAATAATGCAGTCCAGACCGCGCTGATGAACTCTACCGGCACAGCCTCTTACCAAGGAACCATCGCCAACGCCATGACCGGCCTGGATCAGGTGATGGGCACACCTGGCCAAGGTAATGATTTGTCAAGTTTAACGGCTAGCTTACAATCAAGCTTCACTGCACTGCTGAATGATCCATCGAACGCGGCGCAGCAAAATGCGGTTATATCGGCGGCACAGGGACTAACAGGACAAATCAATACGATTGCCAATACAATTGGGTCGGCCCGTCAGACCGCGCAGGATCAAATTGTTAATTCCATCACAACACTCAATACATCGCTTGCACAAATTGGTAGCCTAAACAAGCAAATTATCGCCATTCACCAACAAGGCTTAAGCAGCGCGGATCTCCAAAATCAGCGCGCAGGTCTTGTTCAAACTGTCGCGCAATTAACCGGTGCCAAATCGATTTCAATCTCAAATGGCGCAATCTCCCTCTATACCGCGCAAGGGCTTCAGTTACCAACAACAGGGCCGGCGTTCCAGACGTCACCCGCGGCAATTGGTGCCAGCGATTCATACCCTGGAACCATTCCAGCGATCACCATGAACGGCCAAGATGTAACCACAGGGATTGGCGGCGGGTCGATTGGCGCAGCAATTACGCTACGCGATCAAATATTACCCGCTCAGCAAGCCAGTCTTGATAGTTTTTCGCAGACCTTGGCATCACGTTTTGCAAGCCAAGGGCTTACGCTATTCAGTGACCCAACGGGCGCAGTTCCGCCAACATCGTCAATGATTGGGTTTGCCAACGCAATCACTGTGAACCAAGCCGTCGTCTCAAATCCAGCGCTGGTGCGCGACGGAACCAATACGATCACAGGCAGTTCCACCGGGGCAACGTCCTTCACGCCTAATCCACCGGGTGGACCCGCCGGCTTTTCAACACTGATTGACCGAATCGTGAATTTTTCGTTCGGCAACCAAGTTCAAGTCGGCGTCCCGCAATCGCCAGCACCCACAACAAGTCTTGGACCTGCGGGCAATACCACCCTGCGCTATTCGGGCAACGCCGCCATCGGCGATCTCGCAACCAGCGTAGTCGCGAACGAGGCGGCAACCAGCGCGTCCTCACAATCAGCTTCAACCCAGGCCGGTCAAACACAATCAGCACTCCAAGCCCAGGCAACCCAGACCAGCGGCGTTAGCATTGATCAGCAGATGGGCACGTTAGTATCGCTACAGAATGCCTATGCGGCAAACGCTAAAGTCGTTGGGATTGCTCAACAGATGATGCAAACGATGGAGGCGATGATCCCATGAGCGGAACGATTGGCGCAATGACGGGCGGCGGCACGTTGCAACAACTTATCGAGCAAGCGGCATCGACCAAGTCCCGTCTTGACCAACTCACCACCCAAGCATCCAGCGGCTATGTCGCCACAACCTATGCCGGCGTGGATGCTGCGAGTGGCGGCGCTGGTGCCACTCAATCATCATTGGCGCTTGGCAGTCAGATCACTGGATTAACGTCGATTGTAACAAACATTAACGCCGCCACCGGGCGCATGGGCGTGCAACAAACCGCGCTTGCCAACATCAGCTCGATTGCCTCTGGCGTCATGAGTGCGCTGCAAAGTGCCGACCCCACCAATCCCCAATCCTTGGCCGTGATCGCGAGCTCGGCGCAGCAAGCACTCGTGCAAGTGGCCAATATGCTGGACACAAAAGACGGCAATGTCTATGTTTTCGGTGGCCAAAATAGTAGCGTGCCGCCAATCCCAAACCCAAACGCGATCAACAGCAGTGGGTTCGCTACCCAAATTGCCGCCGCCGTCACTGGCCTCACAACCAGTGGCGCCAGTGCTACTTCGGCGACGATCCTTGCAATTGGACAGTCAAACGCCGCAGGGACAACCCCTTTTGCACCATCCCTCGATGCCAACTCAGCTTTGCCTCAGGTTGCACTTGGAAATGGTACGACCGCAATGATCGGGATCGCCGCGAACGCGAACGGCTTTGTGGCCTCCAGCGCCTCCGGCAATGGCGCCGGAACAACGGGGTCGTACATGCGTGACATTCTGACCACAATCGCGAGTGTTGCTAGTCTCGGAACCAATTCAATGAGTTCCCCCGCCTATACAAGCTTTGCCCAATCGACCGCAGCGACGCTCGGCACTGCTATCGATACGCTGAACCAAGATGCCGGCGTGCTCGGCAATACGCAAAGCGCGATGACGGCCCAAGCCACAGGCTTACAACAAACCATCACTGGCATAACCACTCAGCAAGCGGGCCTCAATCAAGTCAATATGGCAACGACGTTATCCGATCTATCCTCGGTGCAGACCCAGTTGCAGGCTTCATACCAGCTCATCGCTGCGATGAAAACAATGTCCCTCACGCAATATATTTGAGGGATCACGTTCACGTAGTGTTAAGAAATTCGGCACAATATGTGCTGAGTTCGCAAAAAGCGAAAATACGAAATGACTATCTGAAGGAATAAACCATGTCTGGCGTAATTAGCTCTGTTGTTACCAATTCTGCGGCGATGGTGGCCGTCTCCTCCCTGAACCTGATCAACTCCCAACTCAGCACCGTACAAAATGCCGTGTCCACCGGCTATTCGGTGTCGAGTGCGATGGATAATGGTGCAGCGTATGCGGTCGCTCAATCGGTGCGGACGGATATTTCCGGATTGACCGCCGCCAACCAGCAGCTTGGTGACACCCAAGGCCTTTTGTCCACCACCAGCACTTCGCTAAACAATGTCTCGAATATGATGCAGACGATGAAAGCGACCCTGGTCAATCTGTCAAACCAGGCCGTCACCGGCTCTCAACGTCAACAGTATATTCAACAATATCAGTCGAACCTCCAAAACATCCAGGCATCGATTCAGGACGCCAACTATAATGGCCGTACTTTGGTGGGTAATATCGCAGGGTCTAACGGCACTTTTTCAACCACTGCCATATCAGTAGTAAGCAACGGGTCTGGTGGATCGTTCTCGATTGCTTCTACTGGCATGTCTACCATCTACCATGCGCTGTCATTTACCAGCACGCAGCTGTCAAGCGCCACATCAGTCGCGTCGTTCTTGACTGCAACCGGCACTTTTTCTTCGCAAGTGTCTAATGTTGGAACTGCGATGAATACGTATGGCAATCTGTCGAATTTGGTCAATAATCAGATCACATTTAATCAGAATAAAATGACTGCTCTTACTAACGGACTTGGCGCCTTGGTTGATGCCAACATGGCTCAGGAATCCGCCAAACTTCAATCATTGCAAATCCAGCAACAGCTGGCGACCTCGTCACTCTCGATCGCCGACCAGTCGCCCAGCTTGCTCGTCAAGCTGTTCCCGTAATGGCCAAACGACCCAGCATGATCATGCTGGGTCGTTTCCCTTCCAGGCTGAGGAGCAACTCATGACCGCGCTCGTCTTAGAACTGCGACAGGGGGATCTTATGATCCTCAATGGAACACCGATTCGATTTCGCACCAAATCACGGATCGAGTTGACCGAAAAAGCCAATTTTCTATTCGGCAAGCAGATTTTGCGCCCAGACGATGCCAACTCGCCTGCACGTCGAATCTATTTTGCATTTCAAACCGTCTATATCGGCACTGATGCTGAGCGGGCTGTGGCGTTGGAGACAGCCCAAGGGTTGGTTGCGGAATTCAAATCCGCGACTACTTCCAATCTCGCTCGTGAGATTCTCGATACTGCAATGGCTTGTGCGTCCTCTGGCCGATATTATGACGCCCTGAAACTTGCACGACGAATCATGAATCATGAGACGGCGGTGCTACAGGCCAATCAATAAATGACCTACCCAACTTGGAGGCAAAATGTCAGTTTCTAATCATGTTATGAAGGCTTATAGCCAGGCGACTAGGTTGCGGAGCCAACGCGAGCAGGACTCCGATGTTTTTCGGCGCGCAGCTGATCGGCTCCGTAAAGCTGAGCAACCAATCGACATCACCCGTGCTCTGGTGGACAATCAAACCCTGTGGCGAACAGTCATTGGTCTCGTTAATGATGCCAGCAATCCGTTGCCCGATGTTTTGCGGGCACAAATCGCGTCTGTCGGTCACACCGTGTTACGCGTCCTTGAGCATCCAACACCAGACATTGATTTTGTCATTTCAGTCAACTTGGCAATCGCCGAGGGGCTGATTGGCCGCGCATAGGAAATTTGTTATGTCAGCAAGCTTATCGGGAGTCGCAAGCAATTTTTCGTCACTCTTTGCCGTTCAGGGGGCGTCGAACAGTTCACCGGCAGCCGCGATTAGCGCTATACTTGTCGCAAGTATAAGTGGCACCGTCGCGAATAATGGAGCTAGCGCCATCAATCCAATAACGGCGTTGTCAATTGCGCAGCACAATCAAACCACTGATATCACGAATGAAGCCAAACAACCGCAGGTACTTCGTGATATTACAGCATTTACGGCCGCAGTAAAAAATGCAAAAACTCCCCAGGAATTGCTACAAAACCCAACGGTGCTCAAAGTTCTACTTACGGCGAGCGGCCTGGGGTCGCAGGTAGGTTATCCGGCACTCGCGCAAAAGGCTTTGCTCTCTGATCCAAGCAAGTCGAACAGCCTTGCGCAGCAACTTAGTGGTAGCAATGCGCAATGGTTATCGGCCGCTGAGACATATAATTTTGCGACAAAGGGGCTCAGCGTTATTCAAAACCCCAAGGTTATCAGCACAATCAGCAATGGTTACGCAGAAGTATTGTGGCGTCAATCTCTCGATGCACAGACGCCGGGACTATCAAATGCGCTAGATTTTATTCAGAATGCAAAAACATTCACATCTGCAACCCAAATTTTAGGGGACTCCGTGATGCGGACAGTAGTGACAACCGCGCTCGGTCTTCCCCCGCAAATCGCGTATCAAGACGTCAATACCCAAGCATCGGCGATCACTAATCGGCTTGATATTTCGAACTTCCAGAAACCGAGTTTCGTTCAGAGCTTCGCAGACCGATATCTAGCGATCGTTCAGTCACAGGCACAATCGCAGCCGAGCAATTCGGGCAGCTCGATCGCGTCACTCGCTGCTCAATCAATGGGTTTATTGGCATGACCAACAAAACTGATTGATCACTCATGATCGAAGGACAAGACGTCCAAAACACAGGAGCTTTGCATGACCGAACCTTCCTCTTCACAATCGATCATGGATCGGACCCGGGGTCTGATCCAGCGCGGCCAATATCAAGCCGCGACACTGCTCTTGCCCGCGCTTGCCGCCCTTGGTCCGGATTTCCCTTGGCAAGCTGAAATTGAGTCCGAACTCGCCTGCGCGCAGGGGCAATTTGAGAAAGCAATGGCGATTACCGAAGCGGCGTTAAGCCGTTGGCCGAATTCAGCACGCCTCCACATGACGCGCTCTGAAGCCGCAATCGGGTGCGGTGATCGTGTGGTCGCGTGTGTTGCTGCGGCCGACGCAGTGATCAATGATCCGCCATCGATGCAGGCAAAGGCACTCTTGGGGCGCGCATTATTCTCCCTCGGAAAAACTGAACAAGCGGCTATCTGTTTCCGTGAGGTGCTTGACAGCAACCCAAATAATCTGGAGGTGCGGCAAATGATGGCGCAATCATTGCCTGACCAAGCCATTTCGCTATTGCGCGATGGCATAAAAATTCACGACAACAATATCGATATTCGCAACGCACTAATCCGTAGGCTGCTTGATCAAAAGCAGATCGCGGCAGCCTGTGATGCCGCTGACGAAGCAATAGAATCAGGCGTCGCCAACGCCACGACGCGCCTTTTTGCGATAGAAGCCGCCGGATGTAGTCAAAACTGGTCGAAAGCGGCAAAATTATGTGATGAGACTGTCGCGCGGATGGGTCTTGATGGATAATTTTGCTATTTTAAACGGTGGGGAGCCATCTTTAGAACAAGATGTGAATCAATTAATTGCCACGGCATTGCGGTTCAGCCACGATGGCCAGATTGATCTGGCTTTGGAAATTGCTCGACGCGCCGTTGACTTATTTGCTCATTCTGACCAATGCTGGCTTGCACTAGGACAAATCCTGCGCGACTCTAGTCAATTGGGCGCCGCGGATAATGCCTATGTACAAGCAATCGGCTGTAATCCAGATCGCGCAGAGGGTTGGATCGCCCGCGGCGTAATCGCATTTCAGACGGGCAACAATGGTAACGCATGCAGTTTTCTGAAGAGATCCGTCGCTATTCTGGACGAGCGACCGGAGGGCTATAATCGACAGCTCCTCTTTCAGGCATTGCATGCCCTTGGCATGGCGCGGTTGGTCACGCATAATTGGCAGGATGCGATCGCGAACTTTACTCGGGCACTTGATCTAAACCCGACGGGGTTGGCATGTGGCTTTAATCTGGCAGAGGCTTGGATTTCTGCCGGTTATTCGAGCGACGACAACTTGATGGGTGACCAGCATTTTCTCGCACGCATCCCAATGGCGGTGCAGATAGCACTCAAGGCTCGATGCGCTTTGAACGCAGGCGAACTGGGTGCAGCAGAACCCATACTGGAAGCCTTAATCGCGCTCGCCCCCGACGAGGCTTGGCCTTATACGGCCCTGGCCTCCTTGCGTATGTTGCAAATGCAGCCAGAACTCGCAGAACCGTTGCTCCGCGAAGCTGTGTGCCTGCAACCGAGCGACACAACAATTATCCATGATTATTCAATCGCTTTGGCACGCCTTTATCGCTACGCTGAAGCTGACGCGCTCATGAGCCGATTAATTGAACGCGGTCGCCAGCACAGTCGTATTTTTTGTAATCGCGCCGTGCAGCGCGCCTCGATGGGTTTGATCGACTTAGCGCGCGGTGATCTGAGCCGAGCGCGCGACATTTTAGCTGCAAACCAACTGAGCGAACCGTTGAACCGTGCTGACTTTTGCAATGACCAGCGACCGAGGGACGAAGAGGTCGGAATACTGCGCACGGAAGCCTCGTTATTACCCTACATGGAACAAACTTCTGGGCAAGATTTACGCAATGCGATGACCGCACTCGGCAATCGCTTGCCTCGCGACCATCAGCGTCGCTTCTTACCGCCTAGTCAGCCTGAGAGAAAACTTCGGGTTGGATTACTCTCCAACACGCTACGACGCCATCCGGTAGGCTGGCTAACCCTGGCCGGCATTGAACGACTTGATCGAACCCAATTTGATGTGGTCTGTTTCTGAATGGCATGCGATTGAGGGCATGAGCGATATCAACGCTGCCAATTTTGTGTCTAGCCAATCGATCGACATCTTAATTGATATGGGCGGCTATGGCGATGCTGGACTCATCCAAGCTGCCGCATTCAAGCCGGCGCCCGTGCAAATTAAATGGGTGGGTATGCAATGTGCGACAACCGGACTCCCTGAAATTGACTGGATGATCACCGATCGGTGGGAGACGCCTGCAGGATTTGAGCGCTTCTATTCCGAGCGTCTATTAAAACTTCCGGATGGTTATGTGTGCTATACACCGCCAGACTATGCGCCAGTCCCGTCGGTTTTGCCGGCCATATCGACCGGCCATGTGACATTTGGATGCTTTAATAATGTCACCAAATTGTCGGATAAGACGCTCTATTTATGGACTCGTATATTAGCGCGCGTTCCGCAGTCAAGGTTGGTGTTGCGTTGTCCGCAGTTTTCCCAGGAGGCAATCGCCGACGCCTTCCTGCGCCGGTGGACTCGGCTAGGTATCGATCCGGCACGGTTAACAATCTTGGGGCGCGCCGCGCATCCGGATTTCATTGCGGGCTATCGATCGATTGATATCGCGTTAGATCCCGCGCCCTATTCCGGCGGGCTGACGACATGCGAGGCACTTTATATGGGTGTCCCGGTTGTCACTCTCGCGGGTGAGTTTTTCGCCGCACGGCACTCGGCGAGCCATTTATCCAATGTTGGACTGCATGACTGGGTGACCGATTCTGCCGATGGTTACGTTGAGCGGGCGGTTACCGCAGCGAACGACATAAATAGCTTATCAGCGCTTCGATTGGGTCTGCGCGCGCAGATGCTCGCAAGTCCCCTCTGCGACGCGGCGCGCTTCGGGAGAAACCTTGGCATTGCGTTGCGCCAAGCGTGGCGGAGCGCCTGCGAAGACGCTGCGCCCGCCGACCTCAAAAATCTAAATCAGCATAATGCGGTGGCGGCGTGACGCCAGAAACTCGGTCGGCTAACAGCGGGCGGAAAGCGGGGCGTGACTTGATGCGCGCATACCAATCCTTAGCGGCAGGAGCGATGCTCCAATCAACATCACCAATGAAATCAAGTGAAGAGAGTTGAGCCGCCGCTGCAAAATCAGCCAAAGAAAGATGTGCGCCAGCGAGCCATTTTCGGGTCTCGGCGAGCCAACTAATATAAGCCAGATGCACGCGCAAAGCAGCATAGCCCTCGCGTAGATTGGTCGCGTTGGGCGCGCCACGGCCAGCAGCGGGTTTCATAATTTTCTCGTATAGCAAATTCCGCGAGACTTCCTGGGTGAAGCGTTCATCAAACCAGGCCGTAACACTGCGAATCTCTACCCGCTCTGCGAAGGTGCGACCAATCAAGCCAATATCGGGATAGGCCTCATCCAGATACTCACAAATGGCACCGGAATGTGGAATTGTCAGGCCATTATCTTCAACCAGCGTCGGTACGGTGCCCGCCGGATTAAGAGCCAGATATTCCGGCCGACGTTCCCAAGTTTTCTCTGCCCGCAACTCGAAAGGCAGGCGCTTTTCGGCCAAGACCAACCTTACTTTTCGGGCTGCCGGCGACAATGGCAAGTGGTACAAGATTCGCATGATCACCTTATGGCATTACTCGAGCCAAGCGCAAATCAGCGATGGAACCATGGATCCGAAAAATTTCCTTTACTTCTATTCCAATCTCTGCATATGATAGTTGAAATCACGGATAACAGAGTGGTGGCACAAGGCGTCATCATTGTGTCGGCAATGCCGAGAAAACGATAAAATCTAAAAAATTTCGGGGGAACCAGATGCAGAATGAATTCTCAGTTCAAATAAGCCGAGTTGGAACCAGTCGCCGCACCGTCATGGCCGGTGCAGCATCGCTCAGCGCCTATGCGCTCAGCGGCGGACTCGGCCGCGCAGATGCCGCGATCACAAAAACGGTGGCACTACCCTTTGCCAACGGTGATCGACCGATAGTCCCCGCGGGAACCTTCCCACAAAAAGGCGAAATGATCCTGCAACGCACTCGCGCACCGCTTCTGGAAACTCCTTGGTCGGTATTTCAAAAGCACTTATTCACGCCGAATGATCAAGCCTATGTGCGCTGGCATGTGGCCGATTTCCCGACCAGTGTGGACACGAATACCTATCGGATCAAAGTGTCCGGTGCTGTCAAGAAGCCGTTTGAGCTGACGCTGGAGGAACTGGTTCGAATGTTTCCGGCAAAACGCATGGCGGCCGTCAATCAATGTTCCGGCAACAGCCGCGGATTTATCAATCCCCGCGTGGCTGGTGCACAATGGGCGAATGGCGCGATGTATAATGCGATGTGGACCGGCGTGCCGCTCAGTCGGTTGCTCGCCCATGCCGGGCTGACGGGCAAAGGAACGCATGTCGCATTCCGCAGCCTTGAACAGGGCGGCGGTCTCTACCCGCCCAGAGCCACGTTCGAAAAAGTTTTACCACTCAATCGCGCCAATGACGGCGACGTCATGGTGGCCTATCAGATGAATGACGCCGATATGCCCCTATTGAACGGCTATCCGGTTCGCCTCATCGTACCCGGCTGGTATTCAACCTACTGGGTCAAAATGCTGACCGAGATCGAGGTCATTGACCACCCGGGCACCGGGTTTTGGATGGCGGTCGCGTATAAAATCCCTGATACGCCGACCGGCGAAATGAAACCCGGAGAGGCTGACGTCAAATTCGTACCCATCAACAAAATGAAGCCGCGCAGCTTTTTCACCAGCATTGAAAACGGCGCGACGCTGCCCGCGGGTAAACCGGCGATGCTGACGGGATTTGCTTTTGGTGGCGGAAGCGCATTGAAATCGGTGCAGATCTCGACCAATGGCGGCAAAACATGGCGCAGCACCATGTTGGCGAAAAATTATGGCGCCTATGGATTCCGCCAATGGCAGGCACAGGTGACACTGCCCAAGCCCGGTCGCTACCGGCTGATGGTTAGGGCCACCAATGTCGGAGGCCATGTTCAGCCAATGGTTGCTGGCTGGAACCCCGGAGGCTTCATGTATAATGGCGTTGAACATGTCGATATCTCAGTCGCATAAGGGGAACCGCACCATGACCAAAAAAATTGTTGTCGGGCTGACGGTGAGCGTTATGGCCGCAGGGTTCATCACCATCGCAATCGCGGCGACGCCAAGCCCGATGTTTAAGTCTGAATCGGTAAAAATCCCGGTGCCAGGTGCCTATTTTGAGGGCACTGATGCTACCGTGCTCAATCAGAATTGTGCCTATTGCCATTCAGCCGGCTTTGTTAATCGCCAACCCGCCTTACCAGCGGCCACGTGGACGATCGAAGTCTCCAAAATGAAGGTAGCGTTTGGTGCGCCCTACAGCAAGGCAGAGATACCAAAAATCGTCGCGGCTTTGGTCGCACGCCAGCAGACGGCTCATTAACCCAATAAGGTTAAAATATCCTCTGCATAAATGTTCCTTTTGGACAACGAGACCGCTCCTCGGCGCGATGTCATACGCCCTCGCGCGCGTCACCCTGCCAAACGCGAATGGCGGGCTTCCCCGCAGTGGCTGCGGCCAGACGAGCACGCTCTAAGCCAGCCCGTGCCCGGATGAGCAAATTGCTGGGGTCATCGCCCGATTGCGGCCAGCGCGTTGCGATACCAACAGCCACTTGACGTCCGGTTTCTGCCAGCAGCAATTGGAGCTTGGCGGTAATGCGATCAGCACGCTCGGCGCCGATCAGATGATCAATGCCGTCGCACCAGGCGGCAATGCGCGTAGGGCCAACGCGACCAAGCAAATCAGTCGGCCGCAACATGTCGCGCAAACATTCGACCGAGGCTCGCACCACAGCCGCATTGGCTTCCACCTTGCCCAGACCATCGCTCCGCACCCAGCCGAAGGCGAGCATGGAACCAGCCCGATCTTCAACATCCAACCGGTCCAAACGTCGTTCAATTTGATCAATGAACGGGCTTAGCCGCCATAATCCGGTTTCCTCATCCAGCGGGCTGCTCGCAATCGGCTCGGCTGCCCGTTCGATACGATCTGCGAAGCCGACCATATCAATAACCAGGGCAGTCAAGAGTTGACGCTCCACAGCGCCAAACCGACGGTCACCGTCGCTGCGCCAAGCGAGCAATTCGATCGCAACACCCGCCTGCGAGATTGAGGCGGCACTAATCGTCTCGGCCCGCACACCGCCATCAAGGCCAAGCCCACTTGGATAATCAGCCAAGATAACATCGCCAGCGCGACCAGGATCATGGCGAACCAGCGCAACGCCAGCATCGCCAAAATCGGCCGCGATCAATGCACAGCACGCCGCCGCAGCCGTGCGGGCATCAGGGAGACCGGCAAGGCTGAGGATCAGCCGGTGAAGCGATTCAAGCCTAAGTTGAAAATCGGGAAATTGACTCATTCCCCCGCATCCAACCGCTTGTTCTGGCAAAAAACCATCAGTCCTATCCTTTAGTGACGCCGATCACGCTAAGCTAGCAGGAAAAAATGAATAGATCGTTAGCGCGCGATTGACAGTTTGGCGCCGCGTCACCATGGTCCGGCACAACCTTATTTCACGGATCGGACCATGAACGACATTGACTTGCGTGCTGCCATCGAAACCGCGTGGGACCACCGCGACAGCCCTGATTTACGTGCCAAGAATGCCCATAGAACTGCGATTGAGGTGGCTTTATCGGCGCTTGATAGCGGGCGCCTGCGCATCGCCGAACCTAGCGCCAATGGCTGGATAGTCCATGACTGGCTCAAGCGAGCGGTTCTATTGTCGTTCAGAATCGCGGATAATGCGCCCCTGCCAGGGGCTGGCGGCGCGCCTGTCTTTGACAAAGTAGCGATGAAGTTTGCCGATTGGGATTCCGGACGCTTTGCCAGCGCCGCTATTCGCGTTGTGCCGGGGGCCGTCGTCCGCCATTCCGCCTTTATCGAGTCGGGTGCGGTGTTGATGCCATGTTTCATCAATGTTGGAGCGCGGGTCGGTGCCGGGACGATGGTCGATACCTGGTCCACAATCGGGTCATGTGCGCAAGTTGGTGCGCATTGCCATATCAGCGGCGGGGTTGGCATAGCGGGTGTCTTGGAACCTTTGCAGGCGACACCCGTCATTATCGAGGATCATTGCTTTATTGGTGCCCGCTCGGAAGTCGCGGAAGGCGTGATTATTGAACGAGGCGCAGTGTTGGCCATGGGGGTATTCATCGGCGCATCGACCAAAATAATTGATCGCGAAACCGGCGAGATTATCTATGGTCGCGTACCTGCCTACTCTGTGGTGGTGCCGGGTAGCTTGCCGGGCAAACCTCTGCCTGACGGGTCACCCGGACCAGCGCTCGCCTGCGCCGTCATTGTCAAACGCGTTGATGAACGCACGCGGGCAAAAACCGCGATCAATGAGCTATTGCGGGCGTGATTAACGCCGACCCGCTGCCGCTGGCACAGGCGTTGCTGCGTTGTCCTTCGGTCACACCGAACGATGCAGGCGCACAGGATGTGCTCGCGGCCGCCCTGGTGCCGCTCGGATTTTCGATCGAACGCCGTCGCGATGGGATGGTGCATAATTTAATTGCGACCTTGGCCGGTGACGGGCCGCATCTTGGTTTTGCCGGCCATACCGACGTCGTGCCCGCCGGCGATGGCTGGGCGCATGATCCGTTTGCTGGCACCATCAGCCAAGGCATGCTGCACGGGCGCGGCGCAGTTGATATGAAGGGCGCGATAGCTGCTTTTGTCGCGGCGCTCGCTCAACATCGCAATGCCGAGCGACGATTGGGGCCGCTAACCTTATTAATTACCGGCGATGAGGAAGGCGAAGCGACCGATGGTACAGTGCGCATTCTTGAAAATCTTGCCGCGCGCCGCGCTATGCCGGAGGCTTGCCTCGTCGGAGAGCCGACATCGGTGACCACGCTGGGCGATACCATCAAGATTGGACGACGGGGCAGTATTTCCGCCGATATTACCGTCCGCGGCATCCAGGGGCATGTTGCCTATCCGCACCGAGCCGACAACCCGCTGCATCGGCTGCTGCCCGCCCTCGAAGCATTGCGCTGCGCTCCCCTGGATCATGGGACGGAATTCTTCGAGCCATCGAGCTTGCAAATCACCAGTGTCGATGTCGGCAATGCCGCAGGCAACGTAATCCCTGGAGAGGCGCGCGCGCGACTGAACATCCGATTCAATGATCTGCATCAAGGCACGGCGCTGCAAGCATGGATCAGCGCAAAAATTGTCGAATACGCGCCAGACGCACTGGTCGCGATTAAGGTGAGTGGTGAGGCGTTTCGCACCCAAGCCGGTAAATTGACAGCCTCGCTCACTCAAGCAATCGGCACAGTCACCGGGCTGGTGCCTCGATTGGACACGGGGGGCGGCACGTCCGATGCACGCTTTATCAGCCGCTACTGTCCAGTAGCGGAGTTTGGATTGGTCGGTGCCACGATGCATCGCAATGACGAGGCGGTGCCGGTGCAGGAATTGCGAGAGCTAAGCAGGATTTACGCAACCCTGCTCGCTGATTGGTTTGAGGCCTAACAGCATCATGCCGCAGCCCGCGCGAAAACCTCGGAGCGGCAATATTTTGCGGGGCTTTCACCTGTTGTTGCAGGGCAACCCTGGCGGTATCGAGCAATTCGGCGATTCGACGGCCGCATTTGGTGCCTCACTCGCACCCCTCACGGCCTTTGCACTCTGCACGGCGCTCATTTTCACGGCGCAGGATGAGATTGCCCAAGGCCTTCTATTGGGCTTGCTCTTGATGAGCTGCATATTGGTATCGCCGGTGGTCATTGAAGGCGTGGCGCGCAAGCTGCAGCGCGAGGCGTATTGGCTCGTGACCAGCACTGCGCTCAACTGGTCGGTTTGGCTGGTCGTGCCGCTATTTTTAGCCGCAACGCTGACGGAAGCCCTACTGGCGCTGGTTGGGTTGCCGCCGCCGATTGCAGCAGCGAGCGCGGTTGGCATGATCGTTGGCTTTTTGCTCTATGTGCAATGGTTCATTTTGAAAGCCGGGCTGCGAATTGCCGGGATATCGGCCGCCTTGGTTCTCCTGATGATGCAATCAATGCCTGCGCTGATTACCACCGCGACGATTTCGGTTGATCCGGCGCTACGCCAGCGCGTTATCCAGAATTTGCAAGCGGATCAGTCAGGTGCGCCGACGTCGTCAGCAGCGCGCAGGGCAATGGCACGCTGATAAGCACGGTTGCGCGGCACGCCGAGACGCTCTGCGACGCTGCTCGCCGCGTCGCGCACGCGCTGGGTGCGCAAAGCGTCGCGCAGAGCTTCGTCCAGGCTTTGCTCGGATAGCGGGGCCGGTTCGGGGCGCGGGCCAATGATTAAGGTGATCTCCCCACGCGGCGCGACCTCGGCATAAAATTCCGCAAGCGACGCAAGCGTGTCGCGACGAACTTCTTCGAACCGTTTGGTCAATTCGCGCGCAACCGCCGCTGGGCGATCACCGAGGGTCTCAGCCGCATCATGCAGGCAGGCCGCGAGACGATGGGGCGCTTCATAAAAAATTAATGTAGCCGAAAAGCCTGCCGCTTCAGCTGCGGCAATGTGGGCCAAGGCCGTCCGGCGTTGGCCTGAGCGGGGCGGTAAAAATCCATGAAACAGAAACGGCTGGGGCGGCAAACCGGAGAGAGCAAGCGCCATTAGAGCCGCGTTAGGGCCCGGAATCGCACTGATTGGCAGACCAGCGGCGAGCGCGGCTCGAACCAAGCGAAAGCCTGGATCAGCGATCAGCGGAGCGCCCGCGTCACTCACCAAGGCGAAATGCTCGCCGCGCTGCATCGCGGCGATGAGCCCAGCGCTGCGCTGTTCTTCGTTATGATCATGTAAAGCGATCAATCGGCGGCGCAGGCCGTGCGCTGCGAGTAAAGTCATGGTATGGCGGGTGTCTTCGCACAAGATTGCATCGGCGTCCTGCAGGGCAGCGAGCGCGCGGGGGGATAAATCGCCGAGATTACCAATCGGCGTCGAAACCAGAACCAGCGCGGGGCGGCGTGCCTCGGGCTCATTGATGCGGGTATTAGGAGGTTCAGCTGTCACGTCGGTCCATTATTCGGTTGAGTGTGTGTTTTGCATCCTGCCTGGGCCTCGCCGCCTGCGGCATGCAACAATCCTATTACGCGCCTGGGGCAATCAGCGCCAATGGCCCGCCATTGGCGAATTCCATGGCTCGACCAATGCAGGCGGGACAGCGCGGCGGCCGCGTTGCCCTATTGTTGCCTCTCTCGGGTCCGCTGGCCTCGATCGGACAATCGATGGAGCAGGCAGCGAAGCTGGCTTTTGCCGAACCTAGTGCGCCGAAATTAGATGTGCGCGATACGGGAGGCACACCGGCAGGCGCCGCGCAGGCCGCGCAGGCGGCGATTGCGGCGGGGGATGGAATTATCCTGGGGCCGTTAACCAAGGACGAGACCGCGGCGGTGGCGCCCATCGCGCAAAAGGCCGACGTGAATGTGCTGGCTTTCACTAACGATGAGACGCTGGATGCGCCGGGCCTTTGGACCCTGGGGATTTCGCCGGGACAACAGGTGCGGCGCGTGATTAGTTTCGCGGCACAGAATGGCCGCACGCGGACGGCCGCGGTGCTGCCTGAAAATGCTTTTGGTCAGATTATGGCTGCCGCGTTGCGCGACGAAACGCAGCATTTAGGTGAACCAGCGCCGCAAATCGGATTTTATCAGAGCGGTAATTTTTCGAGCTTGACCGCGACGGTTCGGTCGGTTTCCGATTTCAACGGTCGGGGCGCCGGCTTGGAGGCGCGAATTCGCGCAGCACGGGATCAGGATAATCAGGCAGGACGAATCCTAGCCGCTAAATTGTCGCGGGAGCCGATTCCACCCCCGCCCTTCGATACCCTGCTTCTCGCCGCGACCGGCGAACAACTGGCCGAGATGGGCACGCTACTGCCATATTTTGATGTCGGCGCGCCAGCGGTTCAACTCGCCGGACCGATGCTATGGGCGCAGGATGCGACATCGATGGCCACACATGATGGATTGCGCGGGGCAATTTACGCGGCACCTGATCCCGCTTTGCGTGCCGCTTTTGTGCAAAAGTTCGAGGCGGCCAATGGTGGTGGCGCTCCTCCCACGCTTGATGACGTGGCATTCGACGGGGCGGCGATCGCGGTATTGGCAGCGCATGAAGGCGGGTTCACGACCCAGGTGCTGACCAATCCGACGGGCTTTCTTGGCACCGATGGAGTGCTGGTATTGCTCGATAATGGGCAAGTGCGCAGGGGGCTTGCGGTGTTCAAGGTGACGCCGGGCGGTCCGACCATTATTTCTCCCGCGCCGCTGCGCCTGACCACGCCGACAGGCTGAGATGGTCCACGCCTGAATGCCATCGCGTCCGGTTATTACGATCACCGTCTGGCTGGGGGCAATTCCGGCGCTGGCCATCGTGGCCTTGCTGGTCTCGGGTGTCGTGCATCCACGCCTTGGAGTTATCGGGTTGATTGGTACGGCCTTGTGGTCGGCTGGGGCGGGGCTAATTTTGGCACGGGATTTGGCGGCGTTTCGGCGTTCGATTGAGGATGCCTCGCTCGATCAATTGCATTTTATTACGCCGGGACTGAACACGCTGGCGCTGAACGCTATTCGTGCCATTACCGTGGAGCGTGACAAGCTCAATCGGCTGGTTCCTGCGGCGGCGGCCAATCAGGCTTTGCTTGATCGGTTGCCGGATGCGTTGTTCCGGCTTGATCGTGAGGGCGGGGCGCGGCGGGTGGTTTGGCAGAACCCTTCCGCAGAAGGGGCATTTGGCGCGGATGCACAGGCATTGCTGCGCCATCCAGGATTGCGTGCGGCGATTGTTGAAGCCGAGATGGCGGAGCAGCCGGTGCGCGTGTCGATTGGTTTGGCGGCGCCCGTGCCGCGTGATTTGGATGCGGTGTTGATCCGAGCGGCGGACGGGCCTGGCGCGCCGCTGTTTTTGTTGTTGAGCGACCGGACCCGCGAGCGCGGCTTGGACCGGATGCGGCAGGATTTTGTGGCCAATGCCAGCCATGAGCTGCGCACACCACTGACCAGCTTGATTGGCTTTATCGAAACGCTGCGCGGGCCTGCGGCCGGTGATGCTGAGGCTAGCCAGCAATTTTTGGGGATCATGGCCGAGCAGGCGGATCGGATGCAGCGCATTATCGCGGATTTGCTCAGCCTGTCGCGTATCGAAATGATGGAACATCAGCCACCCGAGCAGCGCGTGTCGATTGCACGAGTCTTAAAAGAGGTTGCGGGGTTCATGGCACCATTGCTTGACCGGCAAGAAACTCGGCTGGAGCTGGCGTTGCCCGATGGGCTGCCCGATTTGCGCGGCGATGCTGGGCAGTTGACCCAGGTATTTACCAATTTGCTCGATAACGCGATCAAATATGGCAAGCGCGGCGGGACGGTGAAAATAGAGACCACACTCACACCCACCGAACAATTGCCGTTGCCCGGAATTTTGATCGATGTGATCGATGACGGGTTGGGGATCGCACGCGAACATATTCCACGACTAACCGAGCGGTTTTATCGGGTGGATAAGGGGCGCAGCCGAACCGTGGGTGGAACCGGGCTCGGGCTTGCGATTGTTAAACATGCGGTGTCGCGACATCGAGGGCGCTTTATGATCGAAAGCTCGGAAAATATTGGCACCAAATGCCGGGTCTGGCTGCCCCTTGCGCCGGAGGCGGAGAAAGGGTTAACGGACACGCAGATGATGGTGACCCGAAAGGGTTGAAACGGGAATGCAGAACACCGCGCGCGGTGAAGCTGCGGCTGCCCCCGCAACTGTGAATGGCGAGGCGCTCCTTGGATGCCATTGCCGGTTTGGTTTTGAACCGGTGAGAAGGCGGGAGAGGCCGATGACCCATGAGCCAGGAGACCGGCCCTCATCGAGACCAGCGGCGCGGATTCGGGCGGGGTGCACCGGATGCGAAGGGTAGAGTCCCAATGTCATCGGTCGTCCTGTTAGTGATGCGCACCGCTGCAGGCGGGCGCACGAATGCGGAGCGGATCGATGTTTTTTCGTCCTCGAAAAGTTTCATCGCGGCATGTGATGGGCTGGTCATTTGTTAGTATTACTGCATTTACCGTTATGGCGCAAGCCCAAACCACGCCGACACAATCGAAAAAATCCTATTCGGTGCGGGTGCAGAGCGTGACGGCTTCCTATGTGCCGACACCGTTACGGGAAACGCCAGCGGATGTGACGATTATTACTGCGGCGCAAATGGCGCGACGCGGGATAAGCACCTTGACCCAGGCGCTGCAGACTGTGCCGGGCTTGATGGTGGTGCCCTCGGGTGGGCCGGGTAATCAGGCTTCGGTGTTCGTGCAGGGTGCAAATTCAGAGGATGTGCTGGTGCTGCGGGATGGCGTGCCGGTGAATGACCCGTCCGTCGCGAATGGCGCGTTCAATTTCGGCAATGCGGGGATTGGCGATCTCGCGCGGATCGAGGTGGTGCGCGGGCCGATGTCCAGCCTGTATGGCTCGAGTGCGATTGGCGGCGTGATTAATTTGATCAGCAAGCGCGGCCATGGAAAGCCGCATGTCGATTATACGCTGGGTGGCGGGTTTCCTGGCCAAGGCGAGGCGAGCGCCACCTTATCGGGAGCGACAGGGCGGTTTGACTACGCGTTGACGCTCTCGACCATTCAGCAAGCGGGGTTTGATGCGACGGCAAAGCGGCTGAGTGTTTATGCGGGGCATCGTGATCCGTTTCGTTACAAATTGGCGGCGGTCAATCTGGGATATCGCCCGGTTGCGGGCACCCGGATTTCGCTGATTGTGCGCGCACGCCAGGATGGGACGATTTATCCGGATTTGGGATATCCGGTGTTCGATGATCCGTATGAGAATAGCTATGATTCGAACTTGTTTATCCGGTTTGGGGTGAAATCGCATTTTTTTACCCGCCATTGGGTTACCTCGCTGGTGGTGGCGCATAGCCAGGATGATCGGCGGTATTTGACCTTGCTTGATCCGCTCGATCCGAATGGGTTTGCTGGGAATAGTGCCTATCGCGGTGATCGCACCACGATCCAGTTCAACAATATTGTGCGGCTACCGGACGAAGGTGCGTTCAGCGCGAGTGATGTGGTGTTTGGGGTCGTGCGTAATCACGATACGGCCTATCAGAATTTAAACGAGAGTTTCTTCGGCTCGCCTTACGTGTCGACGGTGGATGCCACGCAGACCAAGACCTCTGGTCATGTGGGGGTGCAGACGGTGATTGCGCGCGATGTTTCGCTGCAAGGGGCCGTGCGCGATGATGCGGTCAGTGGGTATGGCAATGTGTTGACCGAGCGGGCCGGGGCGGTGCTGTCGGTGCCTGGGCTTGCGACGCGGTTTAGGGCCTCGATTGGGAGCGGTTTTCTCGCGCCGTCGCTATATGATTTATACGGGGTGGATAGTTTTGGATACCAAGGCAATCCGGCACTGCATCCTGAGCGTAGCCTTGGGTATCAGGCGGGGTTTACCACCAAACTCGCCGCGTTTGGACGAGCAGGGGCGGTGACGCTGGGGGCGAATTATTTTCATGACGACATCAAGGATTTGATCGAGTTTGCTTATTTGCCCAATGGCAGCTCGACCGAGCAGAATATCGCCCAAGCGCGGATTCACGGGGTTGAAGCGACCATTGATCTGCGGCCGGCCCCCTGGCTTGCTGCGCATTTAAATTATACCCGCACGATTGCGCGCGATCCGGCGGCGGGGACGGCGTTGCTGCGCCGGCCTGAAAATGCGGGATCGATGGTGTTGGATATTCGCCCGGTGCCACGCCTGACGATTGAGCCGGTGGTGCGCTATGTGGGGCGATTTTCGGATTATCTCTATGCGAATAGCGGCTATCCATCGGGCATTGGGCTCGCGAAGTCAGGGACGATTGCGGATTTGACCGTGAGTTATCGGATTGATCGGTCGGTGACCTTGTTTGCTGATGGGCGGAACCTCGCCAATTCGCGGTTTGAGCCGGTGAATGGGCTGCAGATTCCGGGGCAGAATTTTCTATTTGGGCTGCGCGGGCGGTTCGGGCTGTAATCGCGGGCAGCTTCGGGGTATCAGGGCGCGTGGATATGACACGCACCCTGACCCCGTTTCGCCTTGCTCAAGGGAGCATTGTCCTTGGGGTTTTGGTGTTCGCAATGAAATTGCTGGCTTGGCATATCAGCGGGAGCACGGCGCTCTATTCTGATGCGCTGGAATCGCTGGTGAACGTGGCGGCCGCGATATTGCTGGCTTACGCGCTGCGCACGGCGGCGAAGCCTGCGGATCGCGAGCATCCTTATGGTCACGCCAAGGCGGAATTATTTAGCGCGGTGGCTGAGGGAGGAATGATTGTTATCGCCGCTGTGCTGATTTTGCAGCGGGTGCTGACTGAGATTGGCCACCCTGCCCTGCCCCGTCAGGCTGCTTTGGCGCTGGGTTTGAATGGCGCGGGTGGCGCGCTGAATGCGCTGTATGCGCTGTTTTTGCACCGGTCGGGTGCGGCGACGCGGCATCCGGCGATTGCCGCCGATGCGGGGCATTTGGTTGCGGACGCGCTGACCACTATGGGTATTTTGGTTGGGTTGGGGGCGGCGATTTTGCTGAATTTGCCGATTCTCGATCCGATTATTGCGGCGCTGGTGGCGATTGAGATTTCCGTGATTGGGGTGCGGACGGTGCTGCGGTCGTTGAGTACCTTGTTGGATCGGGCTCCCTCGCCATTGGTGACGGCGCGGGTGCAGGCCTTGCTGCGCGCGCATGGGGCGGGGGCGATTGAGGCGCATGATTTACGGATGCGCGAGGCAGGAACCTCGCGGTTTTTGGAATTTCACTTGGTGGTGCCGGGGGCGATGAGTGTTGCGGCAGCCCATGAGATTTGTGACCGGATTGAAGCGGCATTGAAGCTGGAAATGCCGGGTGTGGTGATTACTATTCATGTCGAGCCCGATGGCAAGGCAAAACGCGAGGGCGTGTTGCTCGGTTGAGCGGCCCGAAACAGGAGCGAACATGGTAAAATTGGATCGGATTGTAACGCGCGGCGGTGATGGTGGGGAAACATCGCTGGCCAATGGGGCGCGGGTACGCAAGGATCATGCACGGATCCAGGTATTTGGCGCGCTCGATGAGGCGAATAGCGCGATTGGTTTTTTGCAGGCGGCTTGCGTTGATCGCGCTGAGATGAGCAATTTGCTTCGGCGGGTGCAAAATCATTTGTTTGATTTGGGCGCCGATTTGGCGACGCCAGGGGTGCGGCGCAGCGGGCCGCAGATTGATGAACGCTATGCGGTATATTTAGATGAAAATCTCGTAATATACAACCGTCGATTGCAACCATTAATGAGCTTTGTCTTACCCGGCGGGACAGACGCGGCGTGTCGGGCGCATTTGGCGCGAACGGCGGTGCGGCGGGCGGAGCGAGAGCTGGTGGCGTTGAGTGCTGAGGAGGCAATTTCGCCGCTCTTGATCCCGTATTTGAACCGGCTGTCGGACTTGCTGTTCGTCCTCGCGCGGGTGCTCAACGATGACGGGCGGAACGATGTGCTTTGGGTGCCCGCCAGCTAATTTGTTTTTGTTCCGCAACGATTATTTCGCATTTTCGCTCCAGTCGGTTAAGGGCGATTTTTGAATTTTTGCACCGGTGCGTAACGGTGGCTGGGGAGCATGGGGCGGGGCGGCGGCGGGTATTTTTCGAGGAAATAGTCGTAGAGGGATTGGGTTGGTTTGGGTTTGCGCGCGGGCTTCGTGCGGGGGGCGCGCGGTTTGCGGGGTTTTTGCGGTTTTCGCTCCAATTTTAGGTGGGCGGGGAGCGGAATTCGCAGCATATGGCACATCGGGCGCAGGACGCGGCCGAGGCTGGGGTTTGTGCTCAGATGTTCGATGAGGTCGGGGTCATCGAGGAGGTGCATCAGTTGGGAGCGGGCGCCGGCGACTTGGTAGCCGGGGAGGAGGAGAAATAGCCAACCTTTGCGGCGCAGAAGTTCGCGCCTTGGTGTTGCCGCCTGGGGATTTGGCGATGCCAATGTTATGGATTGTTTTGCACCGCTCGCAATGACGGTTTTGGGTTTGGGGCGGGGTTTGGGGGGATTGGCGGCGAGGGCGGAGAAGCGGCGGGCGAAATAGATTAGGCGATGCCAGATGGCCCATTTGAGGTTTTGCTCAAGGGAGCGAGACTGTTCGTGGGTGCCGAGGATTTGGCGGAGCATGAGCAAAATGCCGGAGAGACGGTCGGCGAGGGATGGTGCAGAAGAGTTAGTTTGAATCGCCATGCGTTAATATTGCACAGGGGCGACGGGGTGCGCAAGGCGCGAAAAAGGGGTGGCCTGATTTTGCTGGCTGGGGTCGGGCAAGGTGGTGGAGCGAAAAATTAGAAGGGGATATCGTCGTCCATATCGGCGTGGCTGCTGCGGCCGGCATCCCAACTGCCGCTGGGTTGGTTGCGGGCGGGGGCTGGGGTGGGTTCGGCGTAGTTGCTGGCGCCGTAGGAGGCGTTGGCGCTGCCGCTATTGGCGGGGCGGTCGAGGAGCACAAGTTCGGCGCCGATGCGTCCGAGCATGATTTCGGTGGTGTATTTTTCTTGGCCGGACTGATCGGTCCATTTGCGGGTTTGCAATTTGCCTTCGAGATAGATTTTTGAGCCTTTTTTCAGATATTTCTCGGCAACGTCCGCCAAGCGATCATTCATGATGACGATGCGGTGCCATTCGGTGCGTTCTTGGCGTTCGCCGCTGGTTTTATCGTTCCAGCTTTCTGAGGTGGCGAGGGCGAGATTGACGATTTTCATGCCGGTTTGGGTGTTGCGAATTTCGGGGTCTTTGCCGAGATTGCCCACCAAAATGACTTTATTGACGCTGCCGGCCATGTGCGTTCCCCTGAGATGATGTGATCGGGTGGGTGATTACTTATTAGCGCGATCTTAGCGGATTGCGTGCCCCCTTTCCAGGGCCTGTGTTTAACGCCATATCCGGGGCTGAACGAATGGGCGGTGGGCATGGCTGGCAGTGATTTTATTGTGGTGCGCGGGGCGCGCGAGCATAATTTGAAGAATATCGACGTGCGGATTCCGCGCGATCAGTTGACGGTGATTACCGGGCTTTCGGGGTCGGGCAAATCATCCTTGGCGTTCGATACGATTTATGCCGAGGGGCAGCGGCGCTATGTGGAGAGTCTTTCGGCCTATGCACGGCAATTTTTGGAGTTGATGGGTAAGCCGGATGTCGATTCGATTGAGGGGCTGTCACCGGCGATCTCGATCGAGCAGAAGACCACCTCGAAAAATCCGCGCTCGACGGTGGGGACGGTGACCGAGATCCATGATTATATGCGCTTGCTGTGGGCGCGGGCGGGGGTGCCGTTTTCGCCGGTGACGGGACTGCCGATTGAGGCGCAGACGGTGAGCCAAATGGTGGACCGGGTGATGGCGATGCCGGAGGGCACGCGGCTTTTGTTGTTGGCGCCGGTGGTGCGCGACCGCAAGGGGGAATATCGCAAGGAATTGGCTGAGTTGCAGCGGCGCGGTTTTACCCGGGTGAAAATTGACGGAAAATTATTCGAGATTGGCGCGGTGCCGGCGCTGAACAAGAAAACCAAGCATGAGATTGAGGCGGTGGTTGACCGGGTGGTGGTACGGGCGGGCACGGAGCAGCGCTTGGCGGATTCGTTTGAGACGGCGTTGGGCTTGTCGGATGGGATTGTGTACGCGGAAAATGCCGATAATGCTGAGGAGCGGACAGTGTTTTCGGCGCGATTTGCCTGCCCGGTTTCGGGGTTTACCATTGAGGAAATCGAGCCGCGCTTGTTTAGTTTCAACTCGCCGCACGGGGCGTGCCCGGTTTGCGATGGGTTGGGGACGGAGACGGTGTTTGATCCGGCCTTGATTGTGCCCGATGACACTAAATCGCTCGCAGATGGGGCGATTGCGCCGTGGGCCAATGCGCAATCGCCTTATTATGATCAGACGTTGGCGGCGATTGCCAAGCATTTCAAAGTTAAAACATCGACGCCATGGGAGGATTTGCCGGTTGCCGTGCGGCAGGCGATTTTGTTTGGCGCGGGGCTTCATGAGATTGAGTTTTCCTACAAGGACGGGGTGCGCGCTTATGCGGTGAAGAAGCCGTTTGAGGGGGTGGTGACCAATTTGGCGCGGCGGCTGCGCGAGACCGATAGTGTGTGGGTGCGCGAAGAATTATCGCGCTATCAGGCGGATCAGCCTTGTCAGCGCTGCCAGGGGGCGCGGTTACGGCCGGAGGCGTTGGCGGTGAAAATTGCCGGGTCGAGCATTGCGGATGCCTCGTTCCTGTCGATCCGGGCGGCGCGGGATTGGTTTGCCACGGTGTATGAGACGCTGACGCCGCAGCGCCAGGATATTGCCCGGCGGATTTTGCGCGAGATTAATGAGCGGTTGCAGTTTTTGGTGGATGTGGGGCTGGATTATCTGACGCTGGCGCGTGGCTCAGCGACGCTATCGGGCGGGGAGAGCCAGCGCATTCGGCTTGCGAGCCAGATTGGGTCGGGGCTGACGGGGGTGTTGTATGTGCTCGATGAACCTTCGATCGGGCTGCATCAGCGTGATAATGAGCGGCTCTTGGGCACGCTGCGGCGGTTGCGCGATTTGGGCAATACGGTGCTGGTGGTTGAGCATGATGAGGATGCGATTCGCAGTGCGGACCATGTGATTGATATGGGCCCGTTAGCGGGGGTGCATGGTGGGCAGGTGATTGCCGAGGGGACGATGGATCAGGTGGCGGCGAACCCGGCATCATTGACCGGGGATTTTTTATCCGGGCGGCGGATGGTGCCGATTCCAGCGCAGCGGCGGGTGGTGGACCCTGCGCGGATGCTGACGCTGGTGGGGGCGCGGGGCAATAATTTGAAGGCGGTGACGGCGGGATTTCCGTTGGGGGTGTTTACCGCGATTACCGGCGTGTCGGGCGGCGGGAAATCCACCTTGGTGATCGACACGCTGTATAAGGCGGTGTCGCGTCGGCTGATGGGCTCGGGGCAGGTGCCGACCCCTTATGAGCGGATTGAGGGGTTGGAGCAGCTTGATAAGATTATTGAGATTGATCAATCGCCGATTGGGCGCACGCCGCGCTCGAACCCGGCGACCTATACGGATTTATTTGCGCCGATCCGCGATTGGTTTGCGGAGCTGCCGGAGAGCCGGGCGCGCGGTTATAAATCCGGGCGGTTTTCGTTTAATGTTAAAGGCGGGCGCTGCGAGGCGTGCCAGGGCGATGGGCTGATTAAGATTGAGATGCATTTTCTGCCCGATGTGTTTGTGACCTGCGATACGTGCAAGGGCCGGCGCTATAATCGGGAGACGTTAGAGATTAAATTTCGTGATCAATCGATCGCGGATGTTTTGGATATGAATGTGGAAACGGCGATGGGGTATTTTTCGGCCCAGCCGCGCATTCGCGACCGGCTGCGGTTATTGATGGAGGTGGGGCTGGGCTATATCAAGCTCGGGCAATCGGCCACCACGCTGTCGGGCGGGGAGGCGCAGCGGATTAAGCTGGCGAAGGAGTTGGCGCGGCGGGCGACGGGGCGGACTTTGTATATTTTGGATGAGCCGACGACCGGGCTGCATTTCGAAGATGTGCGGAAATTGCTGGAGGTTTTGCATGCGCTGGTGGATGCGGGCAATAGTGTGATTGTGATCGAGCATAATCTTGAAGTGATCAAGACCGCTGATTGGGTGATTGATTTGGGGCCTGAGGGCGGCGATGGTGGCGGCGAGATTGTGGCGGAGGGCACGCCTGAGCAGGTGGCGATGGTGACGGCGTCACATACGGCGCGGTTTTTGGCGCCGTTACTGGCGGGCCGGATGGCGGGGCGGGTGACCGAACGAAAGCCCGTTCGCAAACGCAAGCAAGCAGTATAACACGCGCGGCGTGATCAACAGGAAGGAGCGAAAAAATGTTGAAATTGGAACAGGCTGAACAGATCATCAAGGCGGCGCGGGCCAAGGGGCGGGCACTGAATTTGGCGCCACTGACGGTGGTGGTGTTGGATGCGGGCGGGCATGTGGTGGCGAGCGCGCGCGAAGATCATTCCGGGATTGCGCGGATTGAAATTGCGACGGGCAAGGCGTGGGGCGCGCTGGGCGTGGGGATTGGGTCGCGGGCGTTGTTCGACCGCTGGAATGCGGGGGGGCAAGGGTTTTTGACCGGGTTTGCCGCGGCGACGCAGGGGCGGATGGTGCCGGTACCGGGCGGGGTGTTGGTGTTGGGCGCAGATGGGGTGATTGGCGCGGTGGGAATTTCGGGCGATAATTCGGATAATGATGAGATTTGCGCGATTGCCGGGATTGAGGCGGCGGGGTTGGGCGCGAAGCCCGGCGCGTAAGGCTTACAACCCAGCGAGGAAGCTTTCGATCAACCGCCGGGCGATGGAGTCGCGCGGCGGGAGATTGAAGCCGAGCGCGTGGCGATTGGCGATGTCGGCTGGGGTGAACCAGCGGGCGGCGCGCATTTCATTGGTATCGAGTGTGATGGTTTCGGTCCGGGCTTCGGCGCGAAAGCCGAGCATGAGCGAGGCGGGGAAGGGCCAGGGTTGGCTGGCCTCATACGTCACGTCGCCCACGCGCACGCCGACTTCTTCGAACACTTCGCGCCGAACGGTTTCTTCGAGGCTTTCGCCTGGCTCGACGAAGCCGGCGAGGGTGGAGAAGAAGTTACGATCGATCGGGAATTTGTGCGATTGGCCGAGCAATAAGCGATCATCGCGGTACACCAGCATAATCACCGCAGGGTCGGTGCGGGGGAAATGTTCGGCGCGACAGGCGGTGCAGCGCATGACATGGCCGGCGCGTTCTGGCGTGCAAGCGCCGCCGCAAAGGCCGCAAAATTGATGGCGCGATTGCCACCGTGGCGAGCAATCCCGCTTCGCTGGCGGGGAGGCCGCTGGCGATGGCACGTAGCTCGGCGAATTGACCGCGCGGGCGGGCCAGGGCGGCGAGCGGTTCGGCGTGATGGGATAAATCGGCGGCGAAGACGGGATGATCGTGCCAAAGCCCCAGAAAGACTGACGGGCTGTTGGGCGGGGGCGCTGCATCGATAATGGCGCGGGCGGCGCTGGCATCACCATCGATCAGGAGTTGGCCGCGCCAATAGGCGATCCATCGGGTGGCGGGGTTAGCGCGGGCGGCTTCGATCCAGTCGGGGTTTTCGCGGTAAGGGCCGGCGCGATCAAGGTCGGCATTGGTGTAGAGCAATGGGCTGGTGGGTGGGGTGCTTGGCATCGGCTCTCACTGGCATCCGGGGCGGTTGAGTGCAAGCGCGGGCTGGGTGGTTTGGCGGTGATTTAGAGGCCGGCGCGACCGAACATGCGTTCCAGCGCGTCGCGGCTGAGGCGCAGCACGGTGGGGCGGCCATGCGGGCAGGTTTGGGCGCGGGGGGTGGCCTCCATGGCGCGCAGCAGGGCGGACATTTCTTCGGCGGTGAGGCGGCGGCCGGCGCGGATTGAGCGGTGGCAGGCCATGCGGATCAGCACGGCATCGAGCCTGGCGGTGAGGGCGACGGCGCTGCCATGGTCGGCGAGACTATCG
The DNA here is from genome assembly GCA_002279355.1 of Acidiphilium sp. 37-60-79. GTDB lineage: Bacteria > Pseudomonadota > Alphaproteobacteria > Acetobacterales > Acetobacteraceae > Acidiphilium. The sequence goes on along the minus strand of NCBV01000019.1, from coordinate 103,735 downwards.
GCGATATCGCGGATCAAGGCGGCGGGGTTGGCGCGGTCGAGGGCGGCGGGGATGGCGCGGACCAGCACGGCGCCGGGGCCGAAGCTTTCGAGGTCGAGACCGAGTTGGGCGAGGTCGGGGGCGGCGGCGAGCAATCGATCGATGTCGGGGGCGGGCAGATCGACTGGGATTGGGGACAGCAAAGCGTGGCGGGCGATGCCCGATTGATCGCGCTCGCGGCGCAAGCGTTCCTCGGTGAGGCGTTCATGGGCGGCGTGCTGATCGACCAGGATCAGCGTGTCATCGGCGGCGAGGGCGAGGATGTAGGTGTCGAAAATTTGAGCGATGGGGGCGCCGAGCGGGTAAGGTGATGAATCGGGCGATGGGGTGATTGGGCGCAGGGCCGGGGCGGGCAGGTCAAAACCGGTGGCGATTTCGCGCTCGGCGAAACCGCGCTGGAGCGCCATTGATGGTCGGGCGGGTTGGTAATAGCGCAAAGACGGGGCGGCTTGGCTGGTGGCGGGGCTGGCGAGGGCGGCACGGATGGTGCGGATCAGCGCGCTGCGCACGGCATCGGCCTCGGCGAAGCGGAGTTCGGATTTGGCGGGGTGGACGTTCACGTCGAGCTGGTCGTGGGCGAGGTTGAGCCAGAGGGCGGCGATGGGATGACGGCCGGGGGGGATCACCTCGCGATAGGCGAGGCGCACGGCCATGCGTAGCATCGGGTCGCGCACCGGGCGGCCATTCACGGTGATGTGATTATGGCGGGCGGCGGCGCGGGTGAGGCTGGCAGGGCCGATGAAACCGGTGATGGTGAGGGGCGATTCGCCGGTATCGATTGGGATCAGTTGGGCGGCGTCGTCATGGCCGATCAGGGCGGCGAGGCGGGCGCGGCGGTCTTGGGGAGGGAGGTCGAACTGGGTTTTGCCATCAACGCGAAAGGCGAAGCCGACGGCGGGCGCGGCGAGGGCGAGATCGCGCACAATGTCGCTACAGGCGGCGGTTTCGGCACCAATGGAGCGGAGGAATTTGCGGCGGGCGGGGGTGGCGAAGAACAGGTCGGTGACCTCGGCGCTGGTGCCGAATGGGGCGGCGATGGGGCTGACGCGGCTGATGACGCCGCCTTCGACGGTGATGCGGGCGGCGCTGTCTTGTTGCGCGGGGCGCGAGGTGAGGGTGAGGCGGGCGGCGGCGCCGATTGAGGGCAGCGCCTCGCCACGAAAGCCGAGCGTGGTGATGTGGATCAGCGCGTCATCGCGCAGTTTGGAGGTGGCGTGACGCTCGATGGCGAGCGGGAGTTGCGCCTGGGCGATGCCGGACCCATTATCGATGACAGCGATCCGGGCGATGCCGCCGCCTTCGATGGCGATGTCAATCCGGGTGGCGTCGGCGTCGAGCGCGTTTTCGACCAATTCTTTGACCGCGGCGGCGGGACGCTCGATCACCTCGCCGGCGGCGATGCGGTTGATGGTCTCTTGCGTGAGGCGGGTGATGATTGTCATTACTGTCAATATGCTTTCGCGGCGCTGGCCAAGCGGGACAAAGATAGGGAGTGAGTGAGATCATGCAGGTTTGTCAACAATTGGTGCTGCTGACCGGGGCGGCGAGCGGGATTGGCGCGTCGACGGCGCGATTGCTGGCGGTGCAGGGGGCGGATTTGGCGCTGGTGGACCGCGATGCGGCGGGTTTGGCGGCGATTGCGCAAGAGGTGCGGCTCTTTGGGGTCAAGGTGACAACCCATGAGGCCGATTTGGCGGATGGTGCAGCCATCCCTGCCCTGCCCGAGGCGGTGAAAGCCGCGCAGGGACGGGCGGCGACCTTATTGATTAATAATGCGGGGGTGGCGCTGGTTGGGCGGTTTGATCAGACCGAGGCGGACGCGTTTGATTGGCTGATGCGGATTAATTTCGAGGCAGGCGTGCGGCTGACGCGGGCGATGCTGCCCGATTTATTGGCGGCACCACAGGCGCGGATTGTGTTTATCTTGTCAGTGTTCGGGATTATCGCGCCGGCAGGGCAGACAGCCTATTGCGCGTCGAAATTCGCGATCCGGGGCTTTGCCGAGTCGTTGCGGCATGAATTATCCGACACCAAAGTGGGGGTGACGGTGGTGCATCCTGGGGGGATTCGCACCAATATTGCCAAGCGCGCGCGGGTGACCGCCGGGGTGGACGCGGCGGAAGCGCAAACCGGGATCAAGGCGTTTGAAGTGGCGCTGATTACGCCGCCGGAGGTTGCGGCGCGGCGCATTGTGGCTGCGATCCAGCAGGATCGGCCGCGTCTGTTGATTGGGCCGGATGCGCAGGCGATTGATGTTATTCAGCGCGTGTTTCCGGTGCGTTATTGGTCATTGATTAATCGTCGGCTTGGCAAGATGGGCAATTTGGTGAAAACTCCCGCTCCAACCCGATAAAGGAACCGTTATGGCCAGTATTGCTGCGCATTTGATCAATCCGCTGCTGCGTTTTCAAGTGAAGCGTAAGCTGGTGAAGGCCAGCACGGCGCAGGATATTCGCAAAGCGTTTGGGGCGAAATTGCCGGTGCCGCGCGGGGTGCGGTTTACCGAGGCGGTGATCGGCGGGGTTGGCGGGGAGTGGGCTGAACCGGCGGATGGGGCGGCACCCGCGATGACGCTGCTGTATTTGCATGGCGGCGCGTATATTGCCTGTTCGCCGCGCACCCATCGGCCGATTACCGGCGGGTATGCCAAGCGGGGGGTGCGGGTGTTTGCGGCGGATTATCGGCTGGCGCCGGAGCATCCGTTTCCGGCGGCGGTGGAGGATGGGCTGACGGCCTATCGCGGGTTGCTCGATCAAGGGGTGGCGCCGGAGCGCCTGTCGATTGGCGGGGATTCGGCCGGCGGTGGTTTGGCGCTGGCGGTGTTGCTGAAAGCGAAGGCGGAGGGCGTGCCGTTACCCGCGCGGGTGGTGCTGTTTTCGCCTTGGGTTGATTTGCTCGGCACCGGGGCGAGTGCTGTGGAGAATAAAGACCGCGATCCGATGCTGGATGGCAGCAAGATTGGCGATGGGGCGGCGATGTATTTGGCGGGGGCGGATGCGGATGACCCGTATGCCTCACCCTTGCTGGGGGATTTGGCTGGCTTGCCGCCCGTGCTGACCCATGTGGGCGAGCGCGAGGTGTTGCGTGATGATAGCGTGCGGCTGGATGAGAAAATCCGGGCGGCGGGCGGGGTGAGCTTGTTGCGGGTCTGGCCGGTGGTGGCGCATGTTTGGCCGTTGATGCACGGGATTTTGCCGGAAGCGCGGCACACATTGGATGAGAGTGCGGCGTTTATCCGGGCTGCTGGCGTGGCGCCTTCGCCCGCATAAGGTGAATAGCGAGACTGGTTAAAGCGAGGGCGGGGGCAATGGCGCCCGCCAGCGCAACGCCGGACCAGCCCTGATTGAGCAGGAGCTGGCTGCCGAGCGCCGAGCCTGCGGCGCCGCCCACGAAAAACGCGGCCATATAGGCGCCATTCAGGCGGGCGCGTAGCGCCGGTGCCAGCGCGTAGATGGCGCGTTGGCCAAGCACATTATTCGCTTGTACACCGATATCGAGCAGGATTCCGGCGGCGGCCAACAGGATGAGACTATGGATGGCGACTGCGCGGGCGGAGATCGCGAAGGCGATGATGATCAGGATGAGCGACGCGGCTGTGCCGATTTGGCTATAGCCGCGATCCGCCAGACGCCCGGCGATGGGCGCCGAGGCTGCGCCCGCCGCGCCGACCAGGGCGAAGGCGGCGATGCCGAGCTGGGTCAGGTGAAAATCGCGTGCCAGCAGAAGCGGGACCGCGGTCCAGAACAGGCTGAACGTGCCGAAGGCGGCGAATTGGTAGAGGGCGCGACGGCGCAAAACCGGCTCGGTGGCGTAGAGGCGCAGCATCGAGCCAATCAGCGCCGGATAGGCCATGGTGCCGGTGGGTTGGATGCGCGGCAGAAAGCGATGCAGCACGATCAACAGGGCCGCCATCAGCGCAGTGGCGATGGCGAAGACGGCGCGCCAGCCAGCGACATAGGCGATCAGGCTGGAGGCGGGGCGGGCGAGTAGAATGCCGAGCAGCAGGCCCGCCATGACATTACCAACGACCGCGCCGCGCCGCGCGGGGGCGGCAAGGCTGGCGGCCATGGGAACCAGGATTTGCACCGCACAGGAGGCGATGCCGACCAGGATGGCGGCGAACAGGAACCAGGCTGTATTCGGCGCGAGGGCGGTGAGGCCCAAAGCGAGGGTGACAGCGACCAGCAAGCCGAGGACGAGGCGACGATTCTCGAGTCGGTCGCCGAGCGGGACGATGAATAGCAAGCCAAGCACATAGCCCAGCTGGGTCACGGTAACCAGCAGGCCGGCCAAATGCGGCGCCATGTGTAAATCCCGCGCAATCAGGGCGAGCAAGGGCTGGGCGTAATAAAGATTGCCGATGATCGCGCCGGTGGCGATGGCGAATACGAGCGTCAGCGCTGCGGAAGGGCCGGATTTGGTGTCATCGATGGTGCGGCGCAGCATCAGCGGAATATGATCCGGCTTGCCGCAAGATCAAGCAAAGGGCGATGAGGGCAGCTATGCGGGTTGGAGCGTGATTGCTGATCATCAATCACGCTCTGGCCTTTGTTGGCCGATCGATTTCAGGGATAAGCAGGCCACCAAATCATTGAATTTTCTAGTGCCCACTCTGATTCCGAAATCCAACGGATTTCAGAATCGGGACACTAAATTATTGAATTTTCTAGTGTCCACTCTGATTCCGAAATCCAACGGATTTCAGAATCGGGACACTAGAAGAAATTCATCATCCGGCCGAGCAAGCCGGGCTTTGCGGCGGTGGTTTGCGGGGTTGCGCCTTGGGTGGCGGGGGCGCCGAGGGCGGCGTTTTCTTGCAGGCGGCGCTGTTCGGCGGCGGCGTTGACCACGCTGGGGGTGGTTGAGGGAGTCACGCCGAAATTCATGATTCGCGAGACAAAGCCTGCGGATTTACTGGTTTCACCGGCTTCGCGATTGACCACCGCCCGGATATCGGACGGCGGGGTGGGGCCCGCTTGGGCCAGCAGAGCGGATTGGCCGGGACCGATATGGGCGCTGGATGCGGTGGTGACGCTGGAGGGCGCCAACAAGGCTTCGGCCTGCTGGGACGAGGAAATTTGCTGGGGCCGTGGCTGGCCGGGATTGGGCCTGGGCAGGCTGGCGAGCTCAGGCGGCATCGAGAGCGGGGCTTCGGTGGCCACATCGAACGCGTTCGGCGGTGTGAGGCTCAGGCCAAAGGTTTTGGACGCGCCGCTGCAACCGGCGAGGGCCAGGGTGGCGAACAGCGTGGCGGTCGGGATCGCGGAGATGCGCTTCATGGCGCGTTCATATCGCTCGGCTGATCCGGCGGCAAGGGTGTGGCCTTCGGGAAACGGTCTGATGCGGCAAAGTTTGGCCGGCAATGGCGCAAAATTCGCGTTGTGGGGCGATCAGGGGGCGGATTTGGCGTCGTTGCGGCGCAGATTATCGAGGATGAGCGCAAAAACGCCGCAGACGATGCAGGCATCGGCGATGTTGAAAACATACCATTCATAGCGGCCAAGATGGAACTCCAGAAAATCGACCACCGCGCCGTAATAGAGGCGGGAGATGACATTGCCGAGGGCGCCGCCGATGATGGCGCCGAGGGCGAGGCTGGTGCTGAGATAGGGTGCGCGCCAGAGCCAGACGGCGAGAAAGATGACCGCGCCGACGGCGACCAAGACCAGCAATGTGCTGGCATTGGCACCGCTGAGCAGGCCGAACGTGACGCCGTGATTCCAGACCATGGCGAAATTCAGGATGGGCAGGATTTTGATCACCTGTTTGGCCGGGAGGTTCAGCCCATAGAGAATCCAGTATTTCGAGGCTTGATCGACGGCGAGCACCAGCAAGACCATGAGCAGACCCAGCGCGCGGCGTTTGGTGGCACCCATCATGCGACATACTCGCAACAACGGCCACAGAGGCTCGGATGATCCTCATTGGTCCCGACATCCGGGAGCACGCGCCAGCAGCGGGCGCATTTTGCGCCGGTGGCGACGGCGGCACCGGCCACCGCCTGACCCAATTGGGCGCCGGAGGTGATGCAGAGTTCGGCCCAACCTTCGGGGGAGAGGCTGGCGGCTTGGTCTTGCGGGATCAGAGCGATGGCTTGCAGCGAGGAGCCGATGGTTTTTTGCGCGCGCATTTGCTCGATTTGGAGGGTGATGGCGCTCCTTGTATCGCGAATTTGGCCCCAGCGCTGATGCAGCGTTGGGTTGAGCTTGGCTGCAAGATTTGCGGGGAATTGTTCCAAATGGACCGAGCGATCGGTGCCGAAGCGGGCTCGCCAGGCTTCATCGGCGGTGAAGGGCAGCACCGGGGCGAGCCAGGTGCAGAGGCAGCGGAGCGTGATATCGAGGACGGTGCGGCAGGCGCTGCGGGTGGCGCTTTGCTTGGTTTGCTGCTGCACGGCATCGAGCGTGACATCGCAATAGAGGGCATCTTTGCGGATATCGAAATAAAACGCTGAGAGATCGTTATTGCAGAATTGGTGGATGGCCGGATACACGCCGGTCCAATCATGGGTGGCGACGGCGTTGCGGACCATGGCGTCAAGCTCGGCGAGCTTGTGCAGGATATAGCGTTCCAGTTCGGGCAAATTTTCATCGGCGATGATTTCAGCTTGCGTGAAACCATCGAGCGCGCCGAGCAGCCAGCGCAGCGTGTTGCGAATCCGGCGATAGAGATCGGCTTGTTGTTTGAGAATGTCTTTGCCGATGCGCAGATCGTTATGGATATCGGCATTCATCACCCAGAGGCGCAGAATATCGGCGCCATAGACATCGATCACCTCTTGCGGGGCGGTGACGTTGCCGAGCGATTTGGACATTTTGCGGCCCTGCTCATCGAGCACGAAGCCATCGGTGACGATGGCTTTGAACGGGGCTTGGCCACGGGTGCCGACGGCTTCGAGCAGGGAGGCTTGGAACCAGCCGCGATGTTGATCCGAGCCTTCGAGATAGAGATCGGCTGGCCAGGGTAGGCCACGCGCTTCGAGCACGAAAGCGTGGGTTGAGCCGCTCTCGAACCAGACATCGACGATGTCGAACACTTGGTCGTAATCGTCCGGGTTGTAGGCATTACCCAGAAAATCGGCGGGGGGGCGGGCATACCAAGCATCCGCCCCTTCGGCCTCGAACAAGGCGCGGGTGCGAGCGAACACGGCGGGGTCGTTGAGGATCTGTTTGGTGGTTTTATCGACGAAAATGGCGATCGGCACGCCCCAGGCGCGCTGGCGCGAGATGCACCAATCGGGCCGGGTTTCGACCATCGCGCGGATACGGTTGCGGCCCTGATCGGGGACGAATTGGGTGGCATCGAGGGCTTTGAGCGCGTGTTCGCGGATTTGCTCGGGGCCATCCATGCGGATGAACCAATTGGGGCGGGCGAGATAGATCAGCGGGGCTTTGGAGCGCCAGGAATGCGGGTAGGAGTGGAGGAATTCCTCGCGTTTGAGCAGGGCGCCGGTTTGGCTGAGCGCCTCGCAGACGGCGTTGGCGACCTTATAGACATGCATACCCGCGAAGAGCGGCACATCGGGCGCGTAGGTGCCATCATCCTGCACGGTTTCGGGGACTTCGATGTTGTGCGCGCGGCAGAGGAAGAAATCATCCTCGCCATGGGCGGGGGCCATGTGAACAAAGCCGGTGCCTGCTTCGTCGGTTACGAATTCGCCTGGCAATACAGGAACGGGAAACGTATATTGTTGCTCACCTGACTGAAGAAATTTTCGCAAGGGATGAGCACACAGAAGATTCTCAAGTGGTGACGTGCCCGGCGAACGATTACCTTCAAAGGTTTGAAGAGTCTCGTAATCTTCAATGCCAACGTCGGAGCAGAACTTTTCGACCAAAGCCGATGCCACTACGAGGCGTTCGCCAGCGATTGCCAGTGAACCCGGAGCAACTGCTCCGACTTTTATCCACTCGTAATCTAGGTGGGGGTTGAACGCTATTGCTCGGTTTCCGGGGATCGTCCACGGCGTAGTCGTCCAGATGACAATTGACGATCCATACATGCCCAGATCGTCGTCTGTGACGGGTCCAGCGTCCTGGTATGGCCTCACTGGAGACGAATCGATCCTAAACCGGACCCAGATGGCGGTGTCTTTTTTGTCTTGATATTCGACTTCGGCTTCGGCGAGGGCGGTCTTCTCCACCGGGCTCCACATGACCGGGCGCAGGCCGCGATAAAGCGCGCCGTTGGCCGCGAATTTGTGGATTTCGGCGGCAATGGCGGCTTCGGAGCGAAAATCCATGGTGGCGTAGCGGTTGGCCCAATCGCCTTCGACGCCCAAGCGTTTGAATTCATCGGCCTGGATGGCAAGCCAATGGGCGGCGTAGGCGCGGCATTCGGCGCGGAAATCGAGCACCGGCACGTCGTCTTTGTTTTTGCCGACTTTGCGATATTGCTCTTCGACTTTCCATTCGATCGGCAGGCCGTGGCAGTCCCAGCCGGGGATGTAATTGGCATCAAAGCCGGCCATTTGGCGGGCGCGGTTGATGACGTCCTTGTGGATTTTGTTCAGCGCGTGGCCGATATGCAGATTGCCATTCGCGTAAGGCGGGCCGTCATGCAGGATGAAGGGGGTGCGGCCTTTGGCATCGGCGCGCAGGCGGGCGAACAGGTTTTGCGCTTGCCAGCGGGCGAGGGTTTCGGGTTCGCGGGTGGGAAGATCGCCGCGCATCGGGAACTCGGTTTTTGGCAGGAATACGGTGCTGCGGTAGTCGCGCGGCGGGGCGGGCTGGTCGTTCATGATCGGTTATCCGGTTGTGCGGCGGGCGCATCGTGGAGGGGAATAGGCGATAAACCCGGCCGCAGCGAAAACGGGACGCTAGGCGGCCGGGCTGCTAATTCGCGCGATGGGAGCGGAACCATACCTATTCATCACGCTGTTATGCTTTGGTTGGGCGGGGTTGGTCAAGAATCGCGGCGAGTTGGGCGAGGCAGGCGGTGCGGTCAGCGGTGCAGCCGGTGGCGAGCCAATTTTGGCGCACGTGGTTTAGCGCCGCGCCGATGGCGGGGCCGGGCGGGATGCCGAGGGCGATGAGATCGGCACCACGGAGCGGAAATTCGGGTTGGGGCATGGCATCGAGGCGCGCGCGCAGCCCATCGGCGCCCGGCGCGTGATAGGTGTTGGCGCGCAGGGCAGCGCGGTCATGGTTGGCGAGTGCGGTGCGCAGCGCAAAATCATCGGCATCGGGCGGCAGCGTTGGGGCGGCTTGGATTTGGTGCAGGCTGGTGCGTTCGGCGTCCGACAGGCGCAGGGCTGCGGCGACTTGATCGATGGGGCCAGCATTGAGCAGGGCGAACCGGGCGAGCGGGTGCGACAGGCCGTGGGCGATGGCGGTGCGGGCGGCGGGGAGATCGGTGCCGTGGGGCAGGATGAGCGGCAAAATGCCGGTCTGCTCCATTAAAGTGAGGGCGGTGATCGGGTTGGCGGCGGCGAGAATGCGTTTGAGTTCGGACCAAACGCGTTCGGGCGAGAGGCGGGCGAGACCCTCGCGGTGGGTTTGGATTGCCGCGATTGCGTCAGGATCGGGTGGCGATTGGGCGTAGCGGGCGAAAAAGCGGAAAAAACGGAGGATGCGGAGATAATCCTCGGTGATGCGCGCGGCGGCGATGCCGACGAAGCGGACGCGGCCGGCGGCGAGGTCTATCCTGCCCTGGAAGTAATCATGAATATGGCCAGCGCGGTCCATCGACATGGCGTTGATGGTGAAATCGCGGCGGGCCGCATCGGTTTGCCAATCATCGGTAAAAGCCACGGTGGCGTGGCGGCCATCGGTGGCGATGTCGCGCCGCAGGCTGGTGATTTCAAAGCCCCGCCCCCCGATGAGTGCAGTGAGGGTGCCGTGATCGAGGCCGGTGGGGATGGTGCGAATGGCGGCGGCGGCGAGGCGGGTTTGCACGGTTTCGGGCGGGAGCGGGACGGCCAGATCGATGTCGGTGATCGGGTGATCGGCGATCAGATCGCGCACGGCGCCGCCGACGATGCGGGCTTCGGGCAAGGCTTGCCAGAGGCGACGCAAGGCAGGGTCCGCGAGGAGGGGCATGGTCATGGCGGGTAGGCTACAGGGGCAATGAATTCAGGTAAATCGGGGTGCCGTGGCGATGGGGGATTGAAGAACGGTTAAGCCTCTGCAATGAATAGGGAGAGCGCGCTGGGACGTCGCAACAGGATGGAGGCTTTGATGGCACGTTGGCGGTTGGGTTTGGTGCCGGCTTTGGCGTTAATGATGCCGTTGGCAGGGTGCGGCACGATGGTGGACGGGGTCAATCAGAGCATGGTGGTGAAAACCACCTGGGCCGGACACCCGGTGCGCGGGGCGTTTTGCACGCTGACCAATAATCGGGGACGGTGGTTTGTGCGCACGCCGGGGTCGGTCGTGGTGCGCCAAAGCAATTCGCCGATGGCTGTTGAATGCACCAAAGCGGGGTATTTGGCGAATTTAGGGGCGGTGAATTCGCATACGCGGTTCATTGCGTTTGCCAACCCGGTTGCCGGGCTGATGGTGGGCACTTTGGTTGATATGGGCACCGGCGGGGCGTATAAATATCCGGATGTGGTGACGGTGACGATGGTTAATCGGGCGGATTTGCCGCCGCAGACGGCCAGCCGATAAGACGTGCCGATCACGAGATCGTTACCGTGTGACTGATTGACCCTGCGGGTTACTTGTTTGTAACTGAAGCGGCGATCGAAATGATTGCGGCTTGTTATATTCATTCACACGCAGGGATTCCATGATGATTAAGCATTGGCGAACTATTGTTTTGTTGGCGGCGGTCATGCCGTTTGCGGGTTGTGCCTCGATCGTTGATGGCACGAAGCAGGTTGTTTCGGTGAAAACGATCAGCGCCGGGCAGGATGTGGATGGTGCCCAATGCTCGCTGAAGAATGGTGATGGTACATTTTATGTGAAAACGCCGGGGACTGTGACGGTTCATCGGGATTATGGGGCTTTGCATGTGGATTGCAGCAAAGTTGGCTATCAATCTGGGCTGACAACCGTGGCCTCGAGCACCAAAGGAATGGCCTTTGGTAATTTGTTGTTTGGTGGATTGATCGGCGTGGGCGTCGATGCTGCCGATGGTGCCGCCTATGATTATCCGAGCTTAATCACGGTGCCGATGGCCCCAACGACCAGCGCGAGCGCGACGACCGCGCCGAGCGCTGCGCCGACCGGTCAGCCTACATCGTAACCAGCGCGCCTACGCACCGGATGTTTCGCGGAGCGCTTTGGCGAGGCGGAGCAAAATCCAGGCGGTCGCTCCCCAGATGACGTGGTCGGGATGGGGCCAGATCGGGTAGTCGCGGGTGCCGCCATGCCAGGTGGCGCGGCGCCATTGCGGCTGTTCGTCGCTCAGTAAGGTTGCGAAATCAAGCCGAAACACGGCATCGACCTCGCCGGGGGCGGGCGCAAAATGCGGGGCGCCGTGCAAGATTGCGGTGATCGGCGTGATGCGAAAGCCGGTGCCGGTGGGAAAATCATCGAGGCGGCCGAGTAGCTCGATTTGCGTGGGGTCGAGGCCGATTTCTTCATGGGCTTCGCGCACGGCGGCTGCTTCGGGCGAGCCATCGGTGGCATCGATGGTGCCGCCGGGGAGGGCGACTTGGCCGGCATGTTTGGAGAGATGCGCGGCGCGGCGGGTGAGCCAGACCCCCTGCCCCGGCTCCAGCGCGACCAGCACGGCGGCGGGGCGGGCGATACCGGCGGCGAGCGACCGCGCTGGGCGGTTAGCCAGGATACGGCGCAGGAAATCAGCATCGGGCACTCGGCGTTGATTGGTGGACACGCGCGCTTAGCTATCGGTGTTGGGAATTTCGCCGAGCGGGAAAAATATCCCGTCGCTCCAGACGCCCATGACCCGTTTGCCGCGGCAAAAGCCGGGCTCAGCGAGGGCGACCAACTCGTAATAGACGGCGCGGTTGATGCGTGCCTCGATCGGGTAGCGGCCATCGCCATTGCGCATATGCACATAAGGGGTGGGGTTGCAGCTAAATAGGTCATGGGCGATGCGGATCGGGTGGTCGGGTCCGGCGGTGACCATAAGATCGATATTGGTGCAAAAGCTGAGGCGTTGGGTGCGGCCGCTGCCGCTCCAATCAAGGCCAATGGCGATGAAGGGCGCGTCCTCGACCTCGATTTCGCCGCGCTCGGCGGGGGTTTCGAGGCGGAATTTGCCCAAATCATCGCGCTTGAGGACACTGGCGAACAAGCAGACCATGGATTTTCGCCCGATCGGGCTGCCGCGATAGAGCCAAGTGCCGTCACGCTGGATCAGGAACGGTAACGCGCCGCAATCGACCGGAATGCGCGCTGATCCAGCTTCTTTTGGTTTCGGCTTGCCCAAATCGATGATGCGGCTTGCTTCACTCACGGTATCCAACGCGACCCTTCATGTATTTCCACGATTCATGCCATATAGGGAGGATACGTAGATGAAAAAACCTATTGGACGATTACAAATGACATCTGTTCGCATTTCTGTGCCGATGAGCGACCTTGACGACACACTTGCCGGGTTTGCCGCCGGTGCTGAGCGGTTGGCGCACGTGCGGGCTGAGATTGCGCGGGAGATATTTGGCCAAAGCGAGGTGGTGGAGCATTGTTTATGCGTGTTGCTCGCGGGCGGGCATGGATTGATTGTGGGGGTGCCGGGCTTGGGCAAGACCAAGCTGGTCGATGTGCTGGCGGGCACGTTGGGGCTGAGCAGCCGACGGGTGCAATGCACGCCCGATTTGATGCCGGCGGATATTTTGGGCAGCGAAGTGCTGGATCAGGATCGGGATGGGACGCGGCGGTTCCGGTTTATTGAGGGGCCGGTTTTTACCGAGTTGCTGATGGCCGACGAGATTAACCGGGCGAGCCCGCGCACACAGTCGGCCTTGTTGCAGGCGATGGCGGAGCGGCGGGTGGCGGTGGCGGGGATTAATCGGGCGTTACCAGCGCCGTTTCATGTGTTGGCAACGCAAAATCCACTGGAACATGAAGGCACTTATCCGCTGCCAGAGGCACAACTTGATCGGTTTTTGCTGGAAATTCGCATTGATTATCCGAATGTGGAGGATGAGCGGGCGATGCTGCTCGCGACCACCGGGATGGAGGCGGTGCAGACCGCGCCGGTGCTGGATGCGGCGGGGTTAATGGCATTGCAGCGTTTGGTGCGGAGCATGCCGGTGAGTGAGCGGGTGTTGGGGGCGATTATGCGGCTGGTGCGCGGGGCGCGGCCGCAGACGCCGATTTTGCCGGAATTGGCCACGATGTTGAGCTGGGGGCCGGGGCCGCGCGCGGCGCAAGCATTGATGTTGACCTGCCGGGCGCGGGCGTTGCTGCATCAGCGTGAGGCGCCGGGGCTTGAGGATGTGGCGGCGCTGGCGGCGCCGGTTTTGCGGCATCGGCTTGGGCTGGGTTTTGCGGCGCGGGCTGAGGGTGCGGATATTGAAGCGTTGATCCAGCGTTTGGTTGCCGCCGCGCTGGGATGAATAGCCGCGCTGATCGGGATCGTGCTGAGGCGCTGGCCGCCGCCCTGCCCGCCTTGGTGTTGGCGGCACGGCAATTGGCCGGGCAACTCGATGCGGGGCTGCATGGGCGCAGGCGGGCGGGGCCGGGCGAGCAATTTTGGCAATATCGCGAGGCTGAACCGGGGGATTCGCTGCGCCGGATTGATTGGCGGCGCAGCGCGCGCGGTGAAACCTTGTTCCGGCGCGAGCGGGAGGCGGAAACGGCGGCGGTGCTGCTGATTGAGGTTGATCGGCATCCTGGCATGGGTTGGGCGAGTGCGCCGGCATTGGCGAGCAAGCAGGCACGGGCGTTGCTGTTGGCATTGGCCTGCGGCTGTTTGGCGCTGGCGGGCGGCGAGCGGGTGGCGGCGTTGGGGTGCCGCGCACCACTGGTGGGCGGGGCGGCATTGACCCATTTGGCCGAGGCGCTGGTGCAGCCTGCACCGACAGGCGCGGGTTTCGAGCGGGGCGAGGGCGTACTGGCGCTGTTCGGCGATTTTTTGGAGGCGCCGCCATTGCTCGCGGAGCGGCTCGGCGCGCTGGGGGCGGGACTGCGCGGGGGGGTTTTGGTGCAGGTTTTGGACCCGGCGGAGGTGGAATTTCCGTATCACGGGCGGGTGTTGTTTCAGGATGTCACGGCGGGCGGGCCGGATGAGGATGTGGCGCGGGCCGAGGCGATTGCGCCGGCTTTTCGCGCCCGGATGGCAGCACAGATCGAGGCGGTGGCGCGGGTGGCGCGGGCAGCGACGCTGACACCGGTGTTGCACCGGACCGATCAACCGGCGCTGGCGGCGTTGGCGCGGATTTATCCGGCGCTCAATGCTTCGCGCCAGGCGGCGCGTTGATGGGCATGATGCTGGGTGGGATTAGTTTTACCGCGCCTTTGATTTTGCTGGCGCTGCTCGGCTTGCCCGCTTTGTATTTTTTGCTGCGGGCAACGCCGCCTTTGCCCCGGCGGGTGGCGTTTCCGGCGCTGGCTTTGGTGCGCGGGCTGAACCCGACGGAGCGCACGCCCGCGCGGATGCCGCTTTGGATTTTGTTGGTCCGGCTGGTGGCGCTGGGGCTGTTGATCATCGGCCTGGCGGGACCTGCGCGTGTGCCACCGCCGCTCTTGCCAGGGCACGGGCCGGTTTTGCTGGTGGTGGATAATGGCTTTGCGGCGGGCGCGCATTTTGCCGCGATGAAGCGAGCGGCGCGGCGGGTGATCGCGCAGGCCGGCCATGATGGCGTGGTTTTGCTCGCGACCGCGCCGGAGGCGGCGGGGCAAAAATTGCGTGCGAGCGGGGTGCTGACGCCGCGAGCGGCTTTGGCGCAGTTGGGCGTGCTGCGGGTGCAACCCTGGCCGGATGATGATCGTGCCGCGTTGGTCGCTTTGCGGGCCATGACGCAGCGCCGCCGGATGCGGCCGATTTTTCTCACCGATGGTGTGGCCGGGCCGGGACGCGCTGCATTGATCCATGTCTTGGCGCCGGTGCTGATTCTGTCGGACGGTGCTGAGCGGGTACGCCTGTTGCAGGGGGCCCGACTTGGACTCCATGGCGGGCTGCAAGTGCGCCTCGCGGTGGTGCCGCAGGATCGGCCCGTGCTGGCGGCGGTGCTGGCGGAAACCCCGGCAGGGGCGGTGCTGGCACGGGCAATCATTCGGGTGGCGCCGGGGGCGCGGGTTGGCTCGGCGGTGATCCATTTGCCGCCGCCGTTGCTCGATCAGGTGACGCGGCTGGTTTTGGCGGGGCCCGTGCATGCGGCGGGGGTTTTGCTGCTCGATGGCGCGGCGCGGCGGGTGAGTGTGGGCATTGTCGGCGGGGCGCAGGCGGCGCAGAAATTTATTGGCGCGGATTATTATGTGCAACGGGCGATCCCGCGCGCGGATGCTGTGCGGGTGGGGGCGCTGGGAACCTTACTCGCGGATCAGCCGGGGGTGCTGATTTTGCCGGATGTGCGGCTTGATCCGGCGCAGGTGCTGCGTTTGCAGCGGTTTTTGACGCGCGGCGGCGTAATAATTCGCTTTGCCGGGCCTCTGAGTGCGACCGCCGATGATGGCTTGACGCCCGATCCGCTGGTGGCCGGGGTGCGCCATTTGGGCGGCGCGTTGGGGGCAGGCACGCCAGGGCGGATTGGCGATTTTGCGGCGGGCTCGCCGCTGGCGGGCTTGGCGGTGCCGCGCGATGTGCGGGTATCGGCGGCACGCTTGGTTGACCCGACGCGGCTTGATCCGACGCGCGTTTGGGCGCGGCTGCGCGATGGCACGCCGATTGTGCTGGGGATGCGCCAGGGGCGTGGGACGCTGGTTTATCTGCTGACCTCAGCCAATGCCGCATGGTCCAACTGGGTGTTGGCGGCGGATTTTCCGCTGGTGATGGAACGGTTGCTGCGCCTTGGGGTGGGGGCGCGGCCACGCCATGGCCCGGTGCAGGTGATCAGCGCGATGGATGGGCGCGGACAATTGGGCCCCGCAGGTGCGGCGGCGCGCGCCGTGCCGGTGGCGGATTTGCCCAAGATGATGGTGTCGCCCGCGCATCCGCCGGGATTATGGGGCAATGCGCAGGGGCGGATTGCGGTGAATGTGGGGGCGCATGTGCCGGTGCTGCGCGCGGGGCGGGTGCCAAGCGGGGTGGCGCGGGCGACGCTGTCAGGATTGCGGCGCACACGGCGATATGGGCCAATATTCATCGCGACGGGCTTTATGCTGCTGCTGGTGGATCTGCTGGTATCGCTCTGGTTGCGCGGCTTGTTGCCCGGGCGCGCGATGTTGAGTGCTGCATTGCTGGGGGTGGCGTGTTGGGGCGGGGTGCATCAGGCGCGTGCGGACGGGCCCTCTGGGTCGGCGCTGACTACGGCGGTGCCTGCGGCGGCGTTACACACCCGGCTTGCCTATATTGCCACCGGCGATGCGGCGCGGGACCGGACGACCCGCTTGGGGTTGCGCGAAATTTCACGCCTGGTTGGGCACGAGACGGCGGCTCGACTTGGCCGACCGCGCGCGGTGGTGCCGGGGGCCGAGCCGTTGGATTTGTATCCGATGCTGTACTGGCCGGTGACGGCGGCGACCCCAACGCCGGATGGGCAAGCGTGCCGGGCGCTCGATGGCTTCATGGCGAGCGGTGGTTTGTTAGTCATCGACACGGACGGCGGTGACGCCAATGCTGGCGGTTCAGGCGCAGGATTTGATCCGGGAGCGCTGGCGGCGCTGCGCCGGGCGACCGCGTGTTTGGCGATTCCGCCCCTGGCCCCGCTCACCGATCGGGCGACGTTAGGGCATAGTTTTTTTATCGTGCGACGATTTCCGGGGCGGTTTGTTGGCGCGCCGGTGTTGATTGCGGCGAAGGGCGGGCGCGACGCCGATGGGATGAGCCCGGTGGTGCTTGGGCAGAATGATTGGGTGGGCGCATGGGCGCGGGGGCGCGACGGGGCGGCGCTGCATGCGGTCTTGCCCGGCGATCCGGGGCAGCGCACCGACGCTGAGCGGTTTGGGGTGAATTTGGTAATTTATGCGCTGACCGGCACTTATAAATCCGATCAGGTACAATTGCCGATGCTGCTGCAACGCTTGGCGCCACGGCGGGCGCGGTGAGTGGCTTGACATTCGCGCCGCTGGTGCCCGGATGGGTGCTGGTTTTGCTGGGTTTGACGGCGATCGCGCTTACCGGTCTAGCGGTTTGGCGGCGGGCGCGGGGGGCGGTTTGGCGGGCGGCGGCGTTTGCCGTTTTGTTGGCCATGTTAGCAGGGCCCCTGCGCACGGTGCGCCACACGGCGCCGCTTGATAATATTGTGGTGGCGCTGGTGGATCAGACGGCCTCGATGGCGATTGATCATCGGCGGCGGCTGGTGGGCGCCGCACTGGCGCATTTGCGCGCTGAACTGCCGAGCGGGACCAGGCTCAAGATTGTGACGCTGCCGCCGGGGGCCGGGACAGGCACGGATTTATTCGCGGCGCTGCGGCGGGCGGTGGCGACGGTGCCGGAGGCGCAGCGGGCGGGGGTGGTGGTGCTGAGCGATGGCGAGGCCACGGATCGGGCGCGGTTGGCTGCGGCGGGGCGGCAATTTCCGGTGTCATTGCTGATCCCGGCGCGCGGGGCGCAGACCGACCGGGAACTGCGGTTGTTGGCGACGCCGCGCTACGGGTTGGTGGGGCATCAGGTGATGGTGCGGTTTGTGGTGCGTGATCATGGGGTGGCGGATCATGGCGCGGCGGTGGCGGTGCGGGTGAGTGTGGATGGGCAGGTGGTGCAGCGTGTGGCGGCACAGGTGGGGGTGGCGGGGGCGGTGCCGATTATGGTGCAGCATGCCGGGCGGGTGGTGGTGGATCTGGCAGCGGCAGCGTTGCCGGGGGCGGTGACCACGTTGAATGATCAGGCGGTGTTTGCGCTGCATGGGATCAGGCGGCGGCTGACGGTGTTGCTGATTGCGGGCTCGCCCAATCAGGGGCTACGCAGTTGGCGGTTATTGCTGAAATCTGATCCATCGGTGCGGCTGGTGAATTTCACCATTTTGCGCGATCCTGACGAGCCGTTAGCCGCACCGGAGCAGGATGTGGCGTTGATCCCATTTCCGGTGCGGCGATTATTCGGGCTTGATTTGCACCGGTTTGATTTGGTGATTTTGGATCAGTTCGGTGCGGATGGGGTGTTGCCGGATTTTGCTTTGGCGAATATTGCCGCCCATGTGCGCAAAGGCGGCGCTTTGCTAGTGGAGACCGGGCCGAGCTATGACGGGCGGGCGAGTTTGGCGCTCACGAACCTGCGCGCCGTGCTGCCGGTGGCGCCGATAGCGGGTGGGACGGTGGTGGGGGCGTTTGTGCCGCATTTGTCGGCCGTCGGGCGGCGGCATCCGGTGACGGCCGCGCTGGCGCAAGCAACGATGGGGCCATGGTATCGGTTTGAGCAAGGGCGGCGGCGTTTTGGCCGGACAGTGCTGCGGGCACCGGGCGATGCGCCGTTGTTAGTTCTGGGCCATGCCGGGCGCGGGCGGGTGGCGATGTTGATGTCCGATCAATTTTGGATTTGGGCGCGCGGCAGTTTGGGGCAGGACCCGACGCTCGCGGGCCCGGCGCTGCCGCTGCTGCGGCGCACGGTGCATTGGTTGCTAGGGACGCCGGATTTGGCGGGGAATTTTCTGGCAGCGCGGATTGCACAGGGGCAATTCGAGGTCACGCAGCGACGCATTGCGGGCGGGCCGGCAGGGCCGGTGGCGATCACCGCGCCGGATGGACAGCGCCGGATTGTGGTGATGACCAAAATTGCGCCCGGGCGGTATCGGGCGGCGCTGCCTGCGAGCATGCCGGGCGTCTGGCGCGCACAGGCCGGGGGCTTGACCGCTTATGCCGGGGCGGCGACCAGCGATGCGCCCGAATATCGGGATTTGGCGGCGAGCAAGCGGATTTTGGCGCCGCTGGTTGATCGCACGGGCGGGCGGGTGGTGTGGTTGGGGCGCGATCCGACGCCGTCATGGCGCGGTTTGTTGCGTGATCGGCATGCGGTGATGGTCACCGGGTTGCGGCGGGCGCGTTTATTGCCGCCGGGACCGGTGGCGATTTTGGCGCTGCTGCTGGTGGTTTTGGCTTGGTGGCGTGAGCGGTAACATGGCGGCACGAGAAGGAGTGCGTGATTGTGGGTGAATTGACGATACTGCGCGATTGGCGGGCGGTGCCAGAGCATGCGCGCGGGGCGAGCGTGGCGTTGGGGAATTTTGATGGGGTGCATCGCGGTCATGCGGAAGTGTTGCGCGCAGCCCATGCGGCGCGGCCGGACGCGCCGCGGGCGGTGTTGAGTTTTGCGCCGCATCCACGGGAGTTTTTTCGCCCCGATGATCCGCCGTTTCGGCTGACCTTGGAAGCTGAGCGGGCCGACGCTTTGGCGGCGCTGGGGGTGCAGATTTTGGTTGAATTGCCGTTTGATCGGGCTTTTTCGGCTTTGAGTGCTGAGGATTTTATCGATGCGGTGCTGCATCGCGGGTTAGGCGCGGCGCATGTGGCGTGCGGGGCGGATTTTGCCTTTGGCCATCGGCGCGGCGGGGATGCGCGGCTGCTGGCGACACATTGTGCGGCGTTGGGGATTGGGTTGAGCGTGGTGCCGCATTTGGACGATGCCGAGGGGCCGATTTCCTCGACGCGGATTCGCCGGCTGTTGCAGGATGGCTATCCGGAGCGGGCGGCTTCGTTGCTCGGGCGTGAGCCGGTGGTGCGCGGCGAGGTGGTGCATGGCGATGCGCGGGGACGCACGATTGGGTTTCCCACCGCGAATATCGCGCTGGGGCGGCATCTTGAGCCGGCGCGGGGGGTTTATGCGGTGAGCGCCTTGTTTCCGGACGGGATTGTGCGCCGTGGGGTTGCAAATATTGGCCGACGACCGACCGTGGCGGAGGGAGCAATTGCCCGGCTGGAGGCGCATTGGTTCGATTTCGATGGCGATTTGTACGGCGCGACGCTGAGTGTGGCGCTGCATCATTTCATCCGCGAGGAGCGCAAATTCGAGAGTTTCGAGGCGCTGCGCGGACAAATTACCCGCGATGCCGATGCGGCGCGCGCGTGGTTTAACGCTCCATCAGGCGGGGCATGAGTTCGACGAGGTTGCAGGGGCGATGGCGGATATCGAGCTGCCAGCGGAGAATATCGTCCCAGCCATCTTTGACCGCGCCCGTTGAGCCGGGGAGCGCGAACAAATACGTGCCGCCAGCGACGCCGCCGATGGCGCGCGATTGGATGGTTGAGGTGCCGATTTTTTGAAAGCTCAGCATACGGAAGAGTTCGCCGAACCCTTCGATGGTTTTGTCGAGCACGCGGGAGAAGGCTTCGGGCGTGACATCGCGCCCGGTGATGCCCGTGCCGCCGGTGGTGATGATCACATCGATCGCCGGATTGGCGATCCAGTCGCGCAGTTGGGCGGTGAGGCCGTCCGCGTCATCGGGCAGGAGGGTGCGTGCGGCGAGATGATGGCCGGCGGCGATGATGCGGCCGGCCAGCGTGTCGCCGGACGTGTCGTTGGCTGGGGTGCGGGTGTCGGAGACCGTGAGAACGGCGATGGCGACGGGGACGAAGGGTCGAGATTCATCGATGCGCGACATGAGGGGCTCCTGGCAAGGCTTTGTCGGCAGAATAGGTTTATTGGGCGCGGGCTGAAAGAGGGGCTTGACGTTTGGGCGAGTGAGGGAAACATCCGGGGGCATGGAATACATAATTTTGAGCCTGGTGCTGCTGGTTTTGCTCGGCTTGGTGATGAGCGGGGCGTGGCTTGCGCAAAAGCGGACCCGCAATTCCGGTTGGGTGGATGCGTTTTGGACCTTTGGCACCGGCGGGGCCGCGGCGGTTGGCGCGTTGGTGCCGCTTGGCACGGCACCGGCTGCACGACGGCTGTTGGTTGCGGCGCTGGTGCTGGTATGGGCGTTCAGGTTGGGCGGTTACATCATCCGGCGGACGCGCGCGATACGCCATGAGGATGCGCGCTATGCGCGGTTTCGGGCGCAGTGGGGTGCCGCGTTCGAGACGCGCATGTTTTGGCTCTTGATGATCCAGGCGGTGGTGGCGTGGGTGTTGGTGATTGCGGTGATGATTGCCGCCAATGATCCGACGCCAATGACGGGGACGGCTTGGATATGGACCCTGGCGGGTCTTGCGGTGTTTGGCGGATCATTATGGGGCGAGGCGGTCGCGGATGCACAGATGCATGTGTTTCGGGCCAATCCGGCCAATCGGGGGCAGGTTTGTGATCGGGGATTGTGGGGCTGGTCACGCCATCCGAATTATTTTTTTGAGGCGTCGATTTGGCTGGCATATCCGCTGATTGGTCTGGCGGGAGGGTGGGCGCCGGGGCTTATTGCGCTGATCGGGCCGTTGGGGATGGTTTGGCTATTGACCAAAATTTCGGGGATTCCGCCGTTGGAGCGGGAGATGTTGGAATCACGGCCTGCATCTTATGCCGCGTATCAAGGCCGGGTGAGCGCATTTTTTCCGCGTCCGCCACGCCGCAGGACCTAGCGCATCCATTGCTGGATTGAGGGCGTATTCCAATCAAGAATAGGTTGATTGGAATGGGTGATGAGCTTTTCGGTAACGGCGATGACAGGTTTAGCGGAGCGCGTGGTGCTTCCCGATCGTCTGCTGCGCTTTGGCGTGGCGCAGCTGGTGGGGCGAACTGACCGGGCTTTGACCCGGATTGGCGCGGAGGCCGAGCGGCAATTTGCGGCGGAAATGGCGGCGTTGCCGATTGCGCTGCATACGGATGCCGCCAACGCGCAGCATTATGAGGTGCCAGCCGCTTTTTTTGGACTGGCGCTCGGGGCGCGGCGGAAATATTCCTGCTGCCTGTATGATGGGCCCGTCAGCACGCTGGATCAGGCCGAGGAACGGGCGTTGAATGAGACCTGTGCTCATGCCGAACTTGCTGATGGGCAGCGTATTTTGGAGTTGGGCTGCGGATGGGGCTCGCTCAGCCTGTGGATGGCGGAGAATTATCCTGCCGCACGGATTACCGCAGTATCGAACTCCGCCTCGCAGCGCACTTATATCGAGTCGGTCGCGTTGGCGCGTGGTTTTGAGAATTTGACGGTGATCACGGCAGATATGAATGGTTTTGCCCTCGGAGAAAAATTTGATCGGGTCGTTTCAGTGGAAATGTTTGAGCATATGGCCAACTGGCGTGGCTTGTTGAGCCGGGTGAAGGGCTGGCTGGCGCCGGGTGGCAAGCTGTTTGTGCATGTGTTTACCCATCGCAAGGGGGCGTATCGGTTTGATCATCATGATCGGGCCGATTGGATTGCTCAGCATTTTTTCACCGGTGGGCTCATGCCCAGCCATGGGTTGATCAAGCAATTTCCGGATTTGTTCAATTGCGAGGCTGAATGGCATTGGGATGGCACGCATTATGCGCGAACAGCGCGCGATTGGCTGGCGAATTATGACCGGCATGCGGGTGCGATCAGTGAGGTATTGGAGCGCGTTTATGGTCCGCAGGCCGGGGTTTGGCGTCGGCGCTGGCGGTTATTTTTCTTGGCGACTGAGGGGTTGTTCGGCTACCGTGATGGGCAAGCGTGGGGGGTTAGCCATTATCGGCTGACGGCAGCTTAGGATTAGCGCATGATTGGTCGGGCGTTGACGGCCCTCGGGCGGGCGCTGGATGCTCCGGACCCGTTGACGGCGGCGATGAATACAGTGGCAGCGGTGTTGGCGGGTAATACGCCGTTTTATCCGATTTATTTGTATGTGGTTCTGGGGCGGGATGCGACTCCAGCCCTGTTGTTGACCCTCTGCTCCCTGCCCTTTTGGTGCGCGGTGCCGGTGATTGCCCGGCGCAGCGGCGTGGCGGCGCGGGTGTTTTTGACCGTGGTTGGCGTGCTCAATACGGTATGGTGCGCCGCGGTGCTGGGGTTCGATACCGGCATCGCGCTGTTTTTGATCCCGTGCATTTTGTTGGCGACATTAGGGTTTCATCGCGCGGAGCGGCGGCTGATGTTTGGGCTGACCGCCTTGCCATTTTTGGCTTACGCGGTGTTGCGCTATGCCCCGATCGGGCCAATGGTGCGGATGGGTGCTACGGAGAGTTTGGATTTGGTGACGCTGAACGGGGTGAGCGTTGCGTGCCTATGCGCGTTTTTGGGATATTGCTTTGCCAGCGCGCGGCCAACGGCGATGCGCTAGGGGTGCTTGCGTCGCGGCGCGAGGGGCGGTAGATCGTGCGGACCTTAGGGTGCGTAGCTCAGCGGGAGAGCATCGCCTTCACACGGCGAGGGTCACAGGTTCAATCCCTGTCGCACCCACCAGGGTTTCCAGATTTTTGCAAATGAGTTCAAACGCACGGGCCGTCGGCATTGATCGGGCTTTGCACCGCCCTGCCCTGCCCAAGGTTGAGCCGCTGATCGTCTGACGGTCGCGCATCACGGATGTCATACGGCGCGAAGATTGATCTTATTGATCTCGATCAAAGATCAATGCGGGCGAACCATGCTTGAACAGGTCGATGATGAGGGGCCATCGGTAATGGGGAGCAGCCCGAGCAGCGCGCCGGATGGCGGGGTTGGACCGTCGATTTTTGCCACGACGCTCCACGGGACGGCGCGGGCGCCGCGCCAGCTTTTGTCAGCCGATGAGCGCCGACGATTGGCATTGCTGGCCTCGATCCAGCGCTATGAAGCCGGGGCGTATTTGTTTCATCAGGACGATCCGGCTACGGCGGTGTATAATATCATTTCGGGCGTGGCGAAATCGGTGACCCTGCTCGAGGATGGGCGGCATGCGGTGCTGGCATTTTTTTTTCATCATGATTTGGTCGGCATGTTCGAGGGCAGCCGCTATGCGCAATCAACCCAGGCCGTTACGCCGCTCACGGCGTATCGTTTGCCCGCCGATGCGTTAGAACAGTTGCTCCGGCGCGACCCGAATTTGCAATTACATTTTCTCTGCAAACTGTCCCATGAGCTGCGGGTTGCCCAGCGGCAGGCGATTATGCTGGGGAAATTCAACGCGGTTCAGCGGGTTTCGTTGTTTTTGGATTTTCTCGATCGGCATCCTGAGCTACATGAGCGCGAGAACGAGCAGGTCACGATTCCGATGGACCGGGCGGATATTGCTGATTATGTGGGGTTGAGAATCGAAAGCGTTAGTCGGGTGCTGCAAAAATTGCACCGTGATCGGGTGATCCATGTTGATGGGCGGCACCGGTTTCGGATTATTGACCGTGACGCTTTCAACCAGGCAATGGGCGGCGCGGTGGCCGAAATGGATCGGGGGTTCGCGGACCCGGTCAGCGTTCCGTGATCAGCTTGCCGTCATCACGCAGGACGACATAGATCGCTGGGATGACCAGCAGGGTTAGCAAGGTTGAGGAGGCGAGGCCGAACAGCAGCGAGATGCCGAGCCCTTGGAAAATCGGGTCTGGAAGGATTGCGGCGGCACCGATCATCGCGGCGACGGCGGTGAGCAAAATCGGTTTAGCGCGGATCGCACCCGCCTCGAGCAGAACGCGGCGGAGCGGCGTGGAGCCGTCTTGGCCGTGGCGAATGAAATCGACCAGCAAAATCGAGTTGCGCACAATGATGCCGGCGAGCGCGATGAAGCCGATCATCGAGGTGGCGGTGAAATAAGCGTTCAGTAGCCAGTGGCCGAGCATGATGCCGATCAAGGTGAGCGGCACTGGGGTTAGGATCATGAGCGGGATTTTGAAGCTGCGGAATTGGCCGACCACAAGGACATAGATGCCCAGCAGCGCGACGATGAACGCGCCGCCCATATCGCGGAAGGTGACGTAGGTGATGCGCCATTCACCGGACCAGCGGATGGTCGGTGTTGTGGCGTTAAGCGGTGGGTCTGACAGGCTGATCGTCGGGCGTGGCAGGTTTTTGGTCCAGTGATGGTCAGCGATCAGGTGATCGACCGCGAGAATGGCATAGATCGGCGCTTGGAACTTGCCCGCCATGTCGGCTTCCACCATGTCGCTATATTGGCCATCGCGCCGGTATAGCGTTGTGGAGCCGTTGGTTTGCCGTGCGGTGACGACCTGACCGAGTTCAACGATTGCTTTCGCGCCGGGCACCGAGGCGGCTTGGATTGGCGTGGCGGCGAGGCGGTCATTCCAGCTACGGGCGCGGTTCGGCAAACCGACCGTGATGTTCATTGGCAGATGTTGCGCGCCGCGATAGGCATAGCCGACGCTGACGCCACCAAGCAGGTCGGCGATGGTTTGGTTTACGTCGGACTGATTGACCGCGTAGAAATTGAGCTTGCTTTGATCGACATCGATTTCGAGTTGCGGACGGCGATAACCCCAGGAATCATGAATGTCGGTGATGTAAGGGATTTGGCTGAACAGGGTTTTGATCTCTTTTGCTTCAGCCCGGCGCAGGGCGGCGGTGGGGCCATAGATTTCAGCGACCAGCGGGGCGAGCACGGGCGGGCCGGGCGGTGCTTGCACAATCTGCATGGTGGCGCCGGACGGGAGCGCCACCGGGCGCAGGACCGCGCGCAACTGCTCGGCGATACTGTTAGTGAGGGCGCTACGCTGATCGCGCGGGGTGAGCAGGATGTGCAATTCGCCCTGGTTCGGGCTTTGCCGTGCGTAATAGCCGCGCACCAGGCCGTTGAAATCAAACGGGCCAGCGGTGCCGGCATAGAGCGTGACGGATTTGACATCGCGCAGGGTTGCGGCGCGTTGCGCGAGGGCGAGCAGATTGCGCTCAGTTGATTCACGCGAGGCGCCGGCTGGCAGATCAAGCACCACGGTGAGGTGGGATTTATTGCCGTAGGGCAATAATTTTACCGTGACGGACTCGAAATAGAACATCGAGATAGCGGCCAGGGTGGCGATGCCGACCAATAATAGGAAGGCGAGTGCGCGCCGACGGGTGCGAATGACGGGCTCGGCCACCCGCCAATAGAGTTCGCCTAAGCGGTTGCGCGGATCGTGATGGGTTGTGTGGGGATTAACCGCGCGCGGGGCGAGTTTCAGGAGCATCCATGGTGCGGCGATGGTGGCCATAAAAAATGACATCACCATGGCGGTTGAGGCGTTGATCGGGATCGGCGCCATATAAGGCCCCATCAAGCCCGAGACGAACAGCATGGGCAACAAGGCGGTGATCACGGTGAGGGTGGCGATGATGGTTGGGTTGCCGACCTCGGCGACGGCTTCGATTGCCGCCTGCATGCGGGTGCGGGTGTCGTTCATGTCCCAGTGGCGCGAGATATTCTCGATCACCACGATGGCGTCATCGACCAGGATGCCGATGGAAAAAATCAAGGCGAACAAACTAACACGGTTGATTGAGAAGCCGAACACCCAGGAGGCGAAAATGGTCAGCAGCACCGTGGTGGGGATGATCACGGCGGTCACAGCGGCGGCGCGCCAGCCGATGGCGACGCTGATCAGCACCACGATCGACAAGGTTGCAAGGGCGAGATGCAGCAGCAGATCATTGACTTTGGCGTTAGCACCGCGGCCATCATCGCGGGTGATGGTGACGGCGACATCCTGCGGGATTAATCGCCCTTGCAGCGAGGCCAGGCGACTGCGGATTGATTGGGCGATGACCACCGCGTTCGAGCCTGAGCGCTTGGCGAAGGCGATGCTCACGGCGGGGGTGGTGCGCCAGCCATTTTTGCCGGTGCGCTGGAGCATGAACACTTTATGCGTGGTGGGTGCGGGGCCGGTCACGATTGTTGCGACGTCATCGACATAGACCGGGCGGCCGGCACGGGTGGTGAGTTGCAAGAGACCGATATTGGCGCCAGGCTGCAGGCTGTGGCCGACGATAACGGCATCGAGCTTGCCGTGGGCGAACAGATTGCCGGGATTGAAACTCTTATTCGCCTCGGTGATCCTGGCCACTAATTGTTGAAACGTCACGCCATAGAGCGAGAGTTTGGCCGGGTCTGGTTCAATCCTGATTTCATCGGGGATATTGCCAACGATGTAAGAGAGGCCAATATCGGGGATCCGGATTAAGGCGGTTTGCACTTTGCGGGCGATGCGCGACAGATCCGCCTCGGTATAGTATTTCGCGGCACCGGGCTTGGGGGTTAGTGTCATCACCACGGTGGCGACATCGTTAATGCCATGGCCCACGATGAGCGGGGCTGGGATTCCG
The DNA here is from genome assembly GCA_002279355.1 of Acidiphilium sp. 37-60-79. GTDB lineage: Bacteria > Pseudomonadota > Alphaproteobacteria > Acetobacterales > Acetobacteraceae > Acidiphilium. The sequence continues at coordinate 76,635 of NCBV01000019.1, read as the reverse complement.
ATGGGTAGTTTTTGGATATTGGCCTGGATATGGTTGCGCACACGGATGACGGCGTCTTGTTCTGGGGTGCCGATATGAAATTCAGCGCCGACCATGATTTGATCGTCCTGGGTTTGGCTATAGATATGCTTGACCCCGGGGATCGATTTTAGAATGGTTTCCAGCGGCTTGGTGACGAGTTCGGCGGCGTTTGCCGCCTTCAGCCCGTTTGCGGTGATCGAGACATCGACGATCGGGGCTTTGATTTGCGGATCATCCTCACGCGGGATCGAGCTGAGTGCCAAGAGGCCGGATAGCAGTGCCGCGATAATGAGCAGCGGCGTTAGTTTCGAGCGGATGAAGCTGCGTGTGATCGCCCCTGAAATACCGAGCTTCATGGCGCGGCCTGTGGGGCGACCACTATATCGTGATTATGCAAGCCAGAGAGGATTTCGATTCCGTTGGGCATGGCGGGGGTTGGCCGTGCGGCGCCGCGCTGGATCGGCACATCGATCACGGTGCCGTTGGCTTGGCGCAGCGCGGCATAATCGGACCCGGACAAAGTGAGCACGAAATTTTTCGGGATGACGATGGCTTGGTGGGTCTGCGCGGGCAGGCTGACCTCGACCCGCACGCCGACGAAACGGTTTGGCAGGCCCGGTACGGTGGCGTAGGCGATCAACCGGCCATCGGTGATCGCGGGTTTGATTTCATCGATGGTGCCAAACAGGGTGCGCGCGACACCCAGCTCGGCGCCATTCACCCGGATCAGTGCGCCGGGATGGAGAAAGCGGCTATAGCGTTCGGGCACAGCGAGGCGCACGCGAAACGGCGCTTGGGCCAATTCAGCCACGACATCGCCGGGCATCAGCACGCTGCCGGCGGCGATCGGGGTATGGAGCACCAGGCCGCCATGCGGGGCGCGCACCGCCCCTTGGTCGATTTGTTTGGAGATGGTGTTGCGCTGGGACAGCACCGCCGCCAGCGCGCTTTGGGCAACGCGAAGGGCTGAACGGGCTTGATCGAAACTGGCACGCGAGACTGCCCCTTGCCCGACGAGCTGCTGGGCGCGGGCAAAATTGAGCTGGGCTTGGGCCAGTTGGGCGCGCGCGCCTCTGACCTGGGCATCGAGCGTGGCGCGCTGGGTGAGCAAGGTGGAGTCGGCGATGGTGGCGATGGTTTGGCCGGCGGTGACTTGATCGCCGTCACGCACATCGATCTGGGCGACGGTGCCCGCGATGCGCGCGCGCGCGGGCAAGGTGCGCACACCCTCGATCGTGCCGAAAACGGGTGCGAGTTCGGTCATGGTTTGGCGCGTGACGGTGAAGCTGATTGGCGCTGCTCGCGTTGGCGCCGACTGTGCGCGGGTCGATTGGGTGGCGATGGTCAGCGCGCAGACCAGTGCCGCGGGCAGGATCCATGAGCGTGCTGGGTGCGAATGAATGATCGGCGCGGGCATCATGGCAATTCCTGATCGGGGATGGTTCGCGTCATTGCGCACATCCTCTCATGATCCTCATCGTGATGAGGGCGCGCTGGCAGAGCACGATACGGCTCGCAATAGATTGCAAACAAGGTTTCCAGGATTCGTTGCCCATCGGGATCATCGATACGGTAATGCATGGTTTGGCCATCGCGGCGGGTGGCGACGAGCCCGCTACGCCGGAGCAAGGCGAGATGCTGCGACATGGTGGATACCCGCAAATCGAGTGCTGCGGCGAGGTCACCCACTGACCGCTCACCTTGGGATAGCTGGCAGAGGATCATCAAGCGATGCGGATTGGCCAGAGACTTCAGTAAGTCGCTGGCAGCGGCTGATTTTGACATCATGGCATCCGCTCGTGTTTTCATACTTGCGTATATACGAATTTAAGAATATATAGTCAAGCATGACGCCACGCACCCGCACAGAAGGCCGGCTGAGCCGGGATTAGGATGACCGAAACAACCCTCACATTGGTTTGCCCCTCCTGTCAGTCGATCAATCGACTGCCAATTGCACGGCTTGCCGCTGGGCCGCGCTGCGGTTCGTGCCATGCTCGGTTATTTGATGGGCATCCGGCTGAGGTTGATGCGGCGGGGTTTGATCGCCATCTTCAGCATGACCAGATTCCAGTGCTGGCCGATCTTTGGGCGCCGTGGTGCGGGCCGTGCCGGGCGATGGCACCAATTTTTGTGCAAGCGGCGGCGCGGCTGGAGCCGCAGATGCGCTTGATCAAGCTGAATGCCGATACGGCGCCCGCGATTTTGGCGCGGTTCGGGGTTCGTTCGATTCCAAACTTATTGCTTTTTCGTAACGGCACACCCATCGGCCAAACCGCCGGTGCCATGCCGCTCGAACAGATGGTGCACTGGGTGCAAAGCCATTGTGGCGCACCAGCTTGATAAAACTGTGAAAGGTAAAACCAATGACGATCGATAACGCTGTACTGTCATTTGCCGGAGCCATTGTGCTGCTCGGTTTGCTGCTGGGCTGGCTGGTGAGCCCGTATTTTTATTTGCTGAGCGCTTTTGCAGGACTTAATTTGTTGCAGGCCGGTATTACCGGCTTTTGTCCAGCGGCGATGATTTTTAAGCGCCTAGGGTTAAAGCCCGGCTGTGCGTTTCGGTGATTAGGCCCGGCCGGCGGCGGGATGTTTCAGGCTGTCCGTGAAGCCGATCAGGGCTTTGAGGATGGTGATCGGATCGGGCGGGCAGCCGGGTATGTGCAGATCGACCTTGATCACCTGCGCCGCCGCGCCGATGCAAGCGGGGCTGTTAGCAAACAGGCCGCCGGTGCAGGCGCAATCGCCCAAGGCGATGACAAATTTGGGTGCGGACATGGCCTCATCGGTCAGGCGCAGGGCCTCACGCATGGCGATGGTGATCGGGCCGGTGATCATCAGCACATCGGCGTGACGCGGTGAGGCGACGAATTTCAGACCAAAGCGTTCGAGATCGTAATAGGCGTTGCCGAGCGCGATCATTTCGAGTTCGCAGCCATTACAAGACCCGGCATCGAGCGCGCGGATGGCGAGCGAGCGGCCGAGGCGCTGCTGGGTGGTGCGGGCGAGCGTGCTGACCAGATCAGCGATTTCGCCATCCGCCACCGGCGGCGGTGGTTCGGTTAGTTTGCCGCGAAACAGATTCTCGATCAGGGTTTTGCGCATACGGCCTACAGATCACAGCCAGAATAGCTGGGGTTGAATGATTTGTTGCAGAGCGGGAAATCAGCGACGATATTGCCCTCAATCGCCGCCTCTAGGGCTGGCCAGAAAAACCATGACGGATCGCGCAGCATGACATCCTCGATCCGGCCCCGATGCACGCGGACATGGGCAAAAATATCGCCGCGAAATCCTTCGATCAGGGCATGACCGACGCGCGCGTCATTTCGCTCGATGGTCGTTAAATTCGCGGGGTCCGGCAACGGGGTGCATAGCGCGCCGGGCGGCATTGTGGCGAGGAGAGTGCGGATCACCGTGACGCTCTGCTCAAGTTCGGCCATGCGAATGCGAAGGCGTGCATCCACATCACCGGCGGTGAGGTGCGGCACGGTGATGGCGAGCGTGTCATAGGGTGGGTAGCAGGCATCGCGCCGTGCGTCGAAATCCTGTCCGGAGGCACGCCCGACATAACCGCCGCAGCCCAGGCGTTGGGCGATCATCGGGTCCAGCCAACCGCTGGTCACCACACGATCTTGCAGCGAGGCGGTTTTTTCATACAGCTCGAACAGGCGCGCCCATTGGCCGCGCAGATCGGTCAGGGTGGTGAGCACCAGCTTGGCATGGGCAGCCGTCAGGTCGGTGGTGACACCGCCGGGGATGATCCGGTCCATCATCAGCCGGTGACCAAAGCAGGTGGCGGCAAGGCGCAGCACCCGCTCGCGCAGGGCGGCGGTGAGAACATTCATCAGCGGGAATCCGCCATCGTTACAGATTGCGCCGATATCACCAAAATGATTGGCGAGCCGTTCGAGCTCTGCCATGATCCCGCGCAGGGCGGTCGCGCGCGGCGGCGCTTTGATGCCGAGGGCCTGCTCAACCGCGCGCGCGAAGGCAAAGGCATAGGCAACGGTGGAGTCCCCAGAGATCCGCCCGGCGAGTTGGGCGGCGTGGTCGATCATGTGGCCGCGCATCAGGCCGAGCGTGGCTTTATGGGTGTAGCCGAGCCGGACTTCGAGCCGAATGATGGTTTCGCCATTGACGGAAAAGCGGAAATGCCCTGGCTCGATGATGCCGGCATGAACCGGACCCACGGGAATTTGGTGCACACCATCCCCGGTGACCGGTTTGAACAAATAGGGCGTGCTATGATCGAGCCAGGGGCGCGGGTCTGGCGAGGCTTCGGCGGTCAGCCCGTGCACATCGCACAAAGCCCGCTCCATTAGGCTTGCGGCGGGGTGATGCTGGGCGATTGAGGGGAAGAGCCGGTCCGGGGCGGCAAGGCTGAGTAGGCGCACCTCACCCGATCCTTGCGGGCGTCCGGCGAGGTGAATGATGCAGCCATCGTCCTGCGCTTCGGCCCAGAGGGCGACGAATATTGATCGGCCTGTGGCCAAATCTGATGCGGCGGCTTGCCATGTGCGAGAATTAACCATCATCGGCGGATCATCCGAGTAATGTCGCGACATGGGCGAACCAGGCATACAGAAAGCCGGGCAGCGCGAGGCCGATGAACAACACCACGCCAAGATGCAGGAAAATCGGCATTGATGAGGCGGTGATCGGGTGCGCGCCTGCGCTGGGTTCGCCAAAGCAAATCGAGGTCATTCGCAGCAACAAGGCCCCGAAGGCAAGCAGAATACCAAGGCCGAGCAGGATGGCGAGCAGAGGCGCGCGATTAAAGGTTGAGGTGATGAGGAGGAATTCCGAGGTGAAAATGCCAAAGGGCGGCAGGCCAGCGATGGCGGCAACGCCCGCTACCAGAGTCCAGCCCAGCAGCGGGTGGCTGGTGGTGAGACCCGTGATGGCGGAGATTTTTTGCGTGCCTTTGGCTTGGGCGATATGACCGACCGAGAAAAAGATCGCTGATTTGGTCAGGCTGTGCAGCATCATTTGCAACAAGCCCGCGATATTGCCGAGCGGACCGCCGATACCGAATGCAAAGGCGATGATCCCCATATGCTCGATCGAGGAATAGGCGAAGAGCCGTTTGATATCGCGGCGCCGGTAAAGCATGAACGCTGCAAAAAACAGCGACAATAGGCCGATGCCGATCATCAAAATCCCTGGTTCAATCGTGGCATGGCTCATCGCGAGGAGAACTTTGAATCGCAGGATGGCGTAAAGGGCTACGTTGAGCAGCAGGCCAGAGAGCACGGCGGAAATGGGGGTGGGGCCTTCGGCATGGGCATCGGGTAGCCAGGCATGCATGGGCACCAGCCCGGCCTTGGTGCCGTAGCCGATGAGCAGGAAGATGAACCCGACATTCAGCAGCGCCGGATCAAGGGCGGGGGCATGATGCAGCAGGCGGGTCCATTGCATAGCACTCATGCCAGTGCCGAGGATTGGTTTGGCGGCGAGATAAATCAGGATGGTGCCGAACAAAGCGAGGGCAATGCCGACACTGCCCAGAATGAGATATTTCCACGAGGCTTCGATGGAGGCCGGGGTGCGATAGATGCCCACCATCATCACGGTGGAGAGGGTGGCAAGTTCGACGCCGAACCACATCAGGCCGAGATTATTGGTGATTAACGCGAGATTCATGCCCACCATCATTACTTGATACATGGCATGATAGAAGCGTAAATAACGCGGCGTTAAATGACCAATTTGCAACTCATGGTCGATATAGCTGGCACTAAAGACACTGGTGGTGAAGCCGACGAAGCCGTTGAGCAGCAAAAACACGATATTCAGATCATCGATCAGGATCAGCTTGGTGGGTGCAGGCCGGTGCCATAGCAGCACGGCGGACACGGCGATGGTGAGGAAGCTGGCCAGCACATTGAGCGCGGCGGCAAGACGCCAGGATGGCACGATTGCGAGGATCAAAGACGCTGCGGCGGGGATGGCGATGGTGCCGATCACCGCATCATAGGCAATGCCCGTCATTGGGCTTCGCCGCGAAACGCATCGAGGGCGGCGCTGTCCACCGTATCGAACCGCTCGCGGATCCGAAACAAGAACACGCCGATCACGATGAAGGCGATTAGAACCGAGAAGGCGACGCTGATTTCCACCACCAGCGGCATTCCCTGCGCGCCGGCGGCGGCGAGGATCAGCCCGTTTTCGAGCGACATGAAGCCGACAATCTGGCTCACCGCGTTGCGCCTCGTGACCATCATCAGCATACCCAGCAAAATCACCGCGAGGGCCAGGGCAACATCCTCGCGCGCCAGCGCGTCGGCATGGGCGGCCGTGCGCAGCATGACCACTAACGACAGGGCGACGAGCCCGATTCCGGCCAGCATGGTCAGGCTGATGCCACCGACCGCCTCGATCTGACGGTGAATGCCAAGGCGGATCACGATGCGTTGCAACGCGATGGGGATGATGATCGCTTTAAAGCCGAGCGCGAGCCCCGCCGTTATGTATAATTCAGGGGCATGCTGGATGGCCGCCTGCCAGCCAACCGCGATGCCGAGCACGGCAGAATGCAGCGCCAGCACGTTGATCACCGATGACAGCCGGTTTTGATACAGCATCATGAAACTCGCCAAGACCAGCGCGCCGGCCAGCACATGGGCGATGCTGAGCGTGGTGGCGGAGGAAAACAGTTCGGTGGGGCTGAGCATTATAAGGTTGCCGAGACAAAGAGCAGGAGTGTGCCGAGCAGCCCGAGCATCAGCGCAGCACCGATGAAATTGGGCACGCGGAACACGCGCATTTTGGCGATGGCGGTTTCGAATATGGCCAGCAACACGGCACCGAGGACGAGTTTGCCCAGATAAGCGAGCAAACCGAGCGCCAATGACGCGGGTGCCGCTCCCGGCCCGGCCATGCCGAATGGCACGAAGATGCAGGCGATCAGCGACATATACAGGGTTAGTTTGAGCGCGTGCGCGAGGTCGAGCAGTGCGAGATGGCGCCCGGTATAATCGAGCACCATCGCCTCATGGACCATGGTGAGTTCGAGATGGGTTGCGGGATTATCGACCGGGAAGCGCCCGGTTTCGGCGAGGGCAACGATCACCAGCGCGACCAAACCAAGGCCCAGCGACAGGCGCAGCCCAGCGGCACCGGAATGCATGAAGGTTGCGATCACCGAAAGCTGGCTGGAACCGGCAATGAGGGCCACGGTAAACACAATCATCAGCATCGCCGGTTCGGCGAGCGAGGCGAACATGGCCTCGCGGCTGGCCCCAAGGCCGCCGAAGGCGGTGCCAAGATCAAGGGCAGCTAACATTTGGCAAAATCGGGCCGTGCCGAGCAACGCCACGATCACGATGAGATCGCCCGACCAGGAAAATAACAAATTGGTACCAAAACTCGGCACCAGCGACGCGGAAACCCAGCTTGCGGCAAAAATCACGTAGGGAGCCGCGCGATAAATCCAGGACGTGCCGGTCGCAACGATCGCATCCTTAATGATCAGCTTCGCTAAATCACGATAAAATTGCAGCAGCGGTGGGCCTGCCCGGCGTTGCAGCCGCGCTTTCAGCACCCGCACCAAGCCCGCGAGCAGCGGTGCTATGGCCAAGACCAGGGCCATTTGGACTAATTGCAGCAATAGTGGGGTGATCAACGCCATAGCGCGACCCAAACTAACAATACAACCAGGGCCGCAAACACGAAGGCCAGATAGCGCCGGATGGTTAGAAATTGCAGCCGGTTCATCCGGTCCGCCGTCCAGTCAAGGGCGCTGATCAGTGGGGTGTAGAGTGTTGCCCATGCTGGATCGGTCCAGCTTGAGGTGAAGCGGGCTGGCGCGGCATCGCCGGGGGGTGGGATGGTGACCAAATCATGCGCGCGAAACACGCTGGCCGCGAATACCCGCCGGATTGGCTGGGCGAAGCCGGAGGGGGTATATTGGCTGAGCCGCGTTTGCGCTTGAGGGCCGAATTCCTGATAGCCACAGCCCCAGGCGGGTGTGCTGCGGATGATGCGCGAGCCAAACCGACGTAAGCTGAGAAAGGCGAGGCACGCGCTGATGGTCACGAAAAGGGCGATCAGCAGCGGATCATACGAGCTGCGACTGGCGGTAACCGGCATGATGGTTAACCAAGGCAGGCCCGATTGGGTTGGCACCCGCACACCGAGCAAATTGTCCGAGACCGGGGCGAACAGGTCGATCACCAAGCCGGGGAGCAATCCTGCGATCACGCAGAGTGCTGCAAGCCCGATCATCGCGCTGCGCGAGGCTGCATCGGTTTCAGGCGCGGCTTCGGCGGCTTGGCTGCGCGGTTTGCCGAGATAGGCGATGCCAAATAGCCGCACGAAACAGGCCGCCGCGAAGGCCGCCGCCAGGGCGACCAGCGCGCCGATGGCCGGAACCGCCAGCTTGAGGCCGAATTGCGGCAGCGCCGGGCTGAGCAGGATGGCTTGCAGCAACAGCCATTCGGAGGCGAAGCCGTTGAGCGGCGGCAGGGCGGCAATGGCCATCGCGGCGATCAGCATGGGCACCGCGCTGATCTTCATGCGGTGGATGAGCCCGCCAAGCTGCGCCAGATCGCGCGTGCCGGTCGCGTGTTGGATGGCACCGGCGCCGAAGAACAGGGTGGATTTGAACAGCATGTGATTGAATGCGTGAAACAGCGCGGCGGTGAGTGCCAAAGCTGCGGCGAGCATCATGCCGTCGGCTTTGAAGGCCAAAGCGAGGCCCAACCCGACGAAAATCAGCCCGATATTCTCAATCGTGCTATAGGCCAGAATGGTTTTGATATCATCTTCCATTAACGCATAAAGCACGCCGAGCACGGCGGTTATGCCGCCGAGCACCAGAACCACGAGGCCCCACCACCAAGCGGCGGGGCCGACCAGTGCGAACACGATGCGAATGAAGGCATAGATGGCGACTTTGGTCATCACCCCGCTCATCAGTGCCGAGACATGGCTGGGGGCGGCGGGATGCGCGCGCGGGAGCCAAACATGCAGCGGCACCAGCCCGGCTTTCGATCCCGCGCCCAACATATTGGCCGTGCGGGCCCGCGAGCAGGCCAAAACACAGCAGCAGCGCCAAGGTGCCCGCACTCGCCATCAACAGATAAATGATCCCGGCGCGGCGGGTTTCGGCCGCGCCATGATGCGCCATCACCAAGGCCCAGGAGGCCAGCGACATCAACTCCCACGACAGCAGAAAACTATACGCATCCGCGGCGAGCACCACGAGGTTCATGGCCGCGAGAAACACCGGATAGAAAGGCAAGACGCGCTCAGGCGCGGGTTCGTGCCGACCATAGCCGAGGGCGAACAGGCTGGCCGCCGCCGCGCCGAGATTGGTCATGACCAGAAAGCTCGCAGCCAGCGCGTCCATGCTGAAATGCATGCCGAGTTGGGGCAAGCCGATTGGCAAAATCACGGTGGGTTCGGGGGCGAGGCCGAGGGCGAGTTGCGCCAGCGCTGCGAGCAAGGCGATCACGGCAACACCGAGCGAGCCGCCATAGATGATCAAGCGTCCGATCCGCGCACGCGCGACTGTTACCGCCACTCCAGCGAGCATCAGCGAAGCCAGGGCGCAGATCAGGATGACCGGCGTCACGTCACATCACGTCACCCTTCAGGCGCACGCCGCGTCCGGCCGTGCCATCGGACACATCGCCTGGCCGGATCACGATGATTCCGGCACGGTCAAGTGCTGCGAGCAGTTTCACCAGCGAATCGACATTGCCGCGAACGACGCCGTCACTGCTCTCCATCCGCTGGATTGTTGGCAGCGACAGGCCGGAAAGCTCGGCGAGTTCCCGCTGGTCGATCCCGAGGAGCGCACGCGCCGCCTTGAGTTGACCCGCAGAAATCATGTTTCAAACATGGATATCGACATAAAAATCGGTATAACCGATATTCCTGGATGAAACAGCGCTTATTTGACAAGGCTGACGTGCGTTACCGCGCGTCGGCGGCTGGGCAGAAAAATGATCAGATTGCCGAGGAGGATGAGAATGGTCGCCGGAATCGCGAGGCCAGTCCAGTGGTAATGTTCAAAGAAGGTCGACATGGTGAGCGCGACGACGGGGGTGATCACCGTGACATAGGCGGCGCGCGAGGGGCCGATGCGCGCGACCAGCGTGAGATAGGTGAAGAAGCCGATGATGGTGCCGAAGATGGATAAATAAGCAAGGCCGCCGAGATAGAATTTGTTGGTGCTTACAGCGAAATGATCGCCGCTGGCGATGACCAACAGGCCGAGACATGCCGCACCCCAGCTCATAGCGCGGACCATGGCATTCGCGAGGGTGGTGCCATCAGCGGTGATGCGGGTGGAGAGCAAATTGCCCAGCGAAAACGAGTAGGTGCCGCCGAGGGCGAGCAGAATGCCGAGCGCATCAACATGCGGGCCGATGAGTTGGTCGGCGAATAAAAGCGCCACGCCGCCAGCGCCAAGTATGGCACCGATCAGCACGCGCGCGCTGGGGCGAATGCGCCGAAACAGGAATTGATTGAACACGTTGAGCACGGTGGCGAGGCTGAACACCACCGATTCCAATCCGCTCGAAATATGCCGGCCCGCAGCATAGAGAAATAAAAAATTGACCGAGAATAAGCAGAGGCCAAGCCCGGCATAGCCGATATGGCGTCGCCACGGGCCGGGGCGGTATGATTTTGTGGCGAGCAGCAGCATCCACAGCAAAATCGAGGCACTGGCGAAGCGCCAAAAGATTGAGACGACATCAGGCGTGGTGCCGAGCTGGAGATGAATCGCAAACCAAGTGAGGCCCCAGACGACAACAACGGTGAGGAACAGGACAGCGGGCATGGGTTCGTCAGGCTCCTCGATGGTGCGACCGTGTTGGCGCCGCCGCTTCTAGGAGCAATCCCCCGCGTTAAGCAACCGGCTGCTCGATCGCCCCGAAAATCGATTGGCCGGTGGGTAATCGCATTTCGATGCGCACAACATCGCCCGTGGTGAGGAATGGCGTGTGGGCCGCATGGCTGCGGATGGTCTCAACGGCGCGCCGTTCGGCGAGGCAGGCATAGCCGATGGTGCCGGCGGGATCGCGGTTAGAGATGGTGCCGGAGCCGATGATGGTGCCCGCCGTTAGTGGACGTGTTGTCGCCGCATGGGCAATCAGATGTGGAAAATCAAAAATCATGTCGGTGCCAGCATCCGGTTGGCCGAACAAGTGGTTGTTCACCGTGACCAGCATCGGCCGATGCAGGCGCCCGCCATCCCAAGCGGCGCCAAGCTCATCCGGCGTCACCGCGACGGGCGAGCAGGCGGAGGCGGGTTTGCCATGCAGAAAGCCAAAGCCCTTCGGTAATTCTGCTGCGATCACATGGCGGAGCGAGATGTCATTGAGCAGCATGACCAGCTTGATCGCGCTGGCTGCCTCGGCGGGCTTGGTTCCGGTGGCGACCGGGCCGGTGATGACCGCGAGTTCGGCCTCGAAATCAAGCCCATCATCGGGCTGCGGCTTTGGGATCGGGTCACGCGGGGCCAGAAAATGATCCGAGCAGCCCTGATACATCAGCGGATCGGTCCAAAAGCGCTCGGGCATGGCCACACCCCGAGCTTGGCGCACAAGCTCAACGTGATTGACGTAAGCAGAGCCATCAAGAAATTGATAAGCGCGTGGTAGGGGGGCCAATGCATCGCGTTCATGAAAGCGTCGATCGGGAATGCTGCCCGCTTCGAGCTGATCGGCCAGCGATTGCAGGCGCGGGGCGAGCGCTGCCCAGTGATCGAGCGCCTGTTGCATGGTATGGGCGATCGGGTCAGCAAGGCTGCAGCGGGTGAGGTCACGACTAACAACGACGAGCTGACCATCGGGTTCGCCGTTGCGCAATGATGCGAGCTTCATAGCCCCCTGCCCTCCCGGTTGGTTGGATCAAATCGGCGCGGCAAAGCCTGCCAGCAAGCGGCGTAGTTTTGATCAAGCGTTGGCAATGTCGCGGAGAATTCGGTGATATATTGCGGCAGGCGGGTTTCGAACATGAAAGCCAACGTGTTGGTGAGCTTGGTCGGCACGAGATTGGCGGTGCTGGCCTTGAGAAACGCCTCGGTATCCGGGCCGTGTGGCAACATCGCGTTATGCAGGCTCATGGCACCGGGCGCGAAGCCGGTTTCCTTGGCATCATATTGGCCTTCGATCAGACCCATAAATTCTGACATGATATTACGATGATACCAAGGCGGGCGGAAGGAATGTTCGGCAACCATCCAGCGTTCGGGGAAAATCACGAAATCGATATTGGCGGTGCCCGCCTCGCCGCTCGGTGCGGTGAGCACGGTAAAGATTGAGGGGTCGGGGTGATCAAAGCCGATGGCACCGATGGGTGCAAAATGCCGAAGATTATAGCTATAGGGCGCGTAATTGCCGTGCCAGGCAACAACATCGAGCGGCGAATGGGTCAGGGTTTTTTGGTGGAATTGGCCGCCCCATTTGAGGATGAGCTGGCCCGGATCGGCACGGTCTTCATAGGCGGCGACGGGTGTTTTGAAGTCACGCGCATTGGCTAAGCAGTTTGCCCCGATCGGCCCGCGATCGGGCAGGGTAAACGGCGCGCCGTAGTTTTCGCAAATATAGCCCCGCGCCGTCGCACCGAGCGGATCGACCCGGAAAATCATGCCGCGCGGGATCACCGCGATTTCGGCGGGGCCAAGCTCGATCACGCCGAGTTCAGTGGCAATCCGTAAGGCGCCGGTTTGTGGCACGATGAGCATTTCGCCATCGGCATTGGCAAAATAGCGATCAGCCATCGGTGCGTTCGCGAGATAAAGATGGATGGCACAGCCAATGCGGCTATCGGCATCCCCCGCACTGGTGATGGTGCGGATGCCATCAAAAAAGCTCAATGGGGCATCCGGCACCGGCACCGGGGCCCAGCGCAGCGGGCCGAGCGGGAGGTTGTGCGCCGGGCGGTGTGGCGCGGTGTGCCAAAGCGGCTGGGTGATGCGGCCGAATTGACCAAAATGCAGCACGGACGGGCTGATCCGGTATAGCCAAGAGCGCTCATTGGTGGCCCGCGGGGCGGTGAAGGGCGAGCCGGATAATTGCTCGGCATACAGGCCATACGGGCAGTTTTGCGGGGAATTTTGTCCTTGAGGCAAGGCGCCGGGTAAGGCTTCGGTGGCAAAATCATTGCCAAAGCCGGTCATGGCGGGAAGCTTCATGGTTTCCTCCTCGATATTTTTGTCAGCGCAAGAGCGGCAAATCGCCGTCATCCTTGATGGTCATCAGCACAATTTCAGAGCGCACCTGGGCCACCAGCTTGTGCGCCAGCAAATGATGATGGATGAATTCAGCGAATTCCTGCAAATCGCGCACGTGAATATCGAGCAGATAATCCGCATCGCCGGAGACCGAGTAGGCGCCGCGAATTTGGCCGTGACGCCGGATGAAAGCGACGAAATTATCGTCATGATCGCCGCCATGGGTGCGTAGATTGATCCGAGTGATCGCACGCAGGCCAAACCCGAGGGCTTCGGCATTGAGTCGGGCGGCGTAGCCCTTGATGAAACCGCTGGATTCGAGTGCGGCGCGGCGGCGGGAACATTGCGAGGGTGAGAGATGCACCAAATCCGCCAGCTGCGCATTGGTCAGGCTGGCATCACGCTGTAAGGCGCGCAGGATTGCGATGTCGGGACCATCAATGCTGATCGTTTGCATATTTATGCTCTGATTTGCGTATTCCGTGCATATTAAATGCCTATTCCGTGAAATTTGCAAGCCGTTATCGCTGTGTTGGGCCTAGTGTCCCGATTCTGAAATCCGTTGGATTTCGGAATCAGAGTGGACACTAGAAAATTCAATGATTTAGTGGCCTGCTTATCCCTGAATTCATCTAATGAATTTCAGGGGCAGGACACTAGAATTAACCCGTTCAATGGATGGAGTTGCATGATGGGTCCCTTCCCGCACGATGCGCCGACGGCGCGAATTGATGATGTGAATGTGGCTGGCACCGATGGGTTCGAATTTGTCGAATTTGCCAGCGCGGAGCCGGGTGCTTTGGAAAATTTGTTCGGGCAGATGGGGTATGTGGAGGTGGCGCGCCATCGCCAGCGCGATATTTCGCTCTATCGGCAAGGGTCGATCAATTATCTGGTCAATCGGGATTGGCAGAGCCATGCGGGGCGGTTTTGCGCGCAGCACGGGCCTTGCGCGCCCGCGATGGCATGGCGGGTGGTGGATGCCCAGCACGCGCTGCGGCGCTGCCTTGAGTATGGCGCGGTTGAATATCATGGAGCGGATAAGACGCTGGATGTGCCCGCCATCGTCGGGATTGGCGGATCGCTGCTCTATTTGGTGGAGATTTATGGCGATAAAGGCTCACCCTATGCGGCTTCATTTGACTGGCTCGGCGAGCCTGACCCGCAGCCGGCGGGGGTTGGATTTCATTATATCGATCATTTGACCCATAATGTGGCGCGCCATGCGATGAGCACCTGGTATGATTTTTACAGTCAGGTGTTCAATTTCAAGGAAATTCGGTTTTTTGCGATCGAGGGCAAACTGACCGGGCTGATCAGCCGGGCGCTAACATCGCCTTGTGGCAAAATCCGCATTCCGATCAATGAAAGTGCTGATGATAACAGCCAGATCGAGGAATATCTGCGCGCCTATCAGGGCGAGGGCATTCAGCATATTGCGGTGGGGACGGAGGATATTTATCGCTCGGTGAGCGCGATTGCGGCGCGGGGTTTGGAATTCATGCCGCCGCCGCCGGATATTTACTATGAGCGGTCGCGCGACCGGGTGCATGGCCATCAGGAGCCCGTCGAGACGCTGCGGCGCTTGGGCATTTTGATCGACGGCGAAGGGGTTGAAGCGGATGGGCGAGTGCGCGTGCTGTTGCAGATTTTCTCCAAGCTGGTGATTGGGCCGATTTTCTTCGAGTTCATTCAACGCAAGGGCGATGACGGCTTTGGCGAGGGAAATTTCAAAGCGTTGTTCGAATCAATCGAAGCCGATCAGATCCGGCGCGGCGTGTTGAGCGAGGCGCTGGGCTGAATATCGATCGCGCGCTGAAACATCATGGAACTTGCATTTATCCGCGATTGATCCACATGATAGCGCGGTGGGACGGTCGTGAAAACGGCTTTGCGCCTGCGATTCTGAACCAGATTATGCAATTGAGGCAAGGTGATGAGTGATGCGGCAAGGGTGACACCGGCGGTCCAGGCGTTTTTCGACGAGCCGACCAATACGGTGAGCTATGTGGTGCGCGACCCAACATCGAAATCCTGCGCTGTTATTGATACGGTGCTGGTGTTCGATCAGGCATCGGGGCGGACATCGACCGCATCGGCCGATCAAATTCTGGCGTTCGTGCGCGAGCATGGGCTCAGCGTCGAATGGATCTTGGAAACCCATGTCCATGCCGATCATTTATCCGCTGCCCCCTATATCCAGCAGCAGGCGGGCGGGAAAATTGGGATTGGCGCCAATATTATTCAGATCCAAACCATCTTTGGCAAAATTTTCAATGAAGGGTCGGAGTTTCAGCGCGACGGCAGCCAGTTCGACCGGCTATTCAATGATGGGGACGTTTTTAGCATTGGCGCGTTGCAGGGGCTGGTAATGCATACGCCGGGCCATACGCCGGCCTGCATGACGTGGCGGATTGGCGACGCGGCTTTTGTCGGCGATACCCTGTTCATGCCCGATTATGGCACTGCGCGCTGCGATTTTCCGGGCGGCGATGCGCGGATTTTATATCGCTCGATCCAGAAAATTTTTGCACTTCCGCCTGAGACGCGGCTGTTCCTGTGTCATGATTATCGCCCGGCCGGGCGCGACCATTATGCGTGGGAGACCACCGTTGCCGAGGAGCGGGCGAAAAATATCCATGTGCGCGACGGGATCAGCGAGGATGAGTTTGTGGCGATGCGCGAGGCACGCGACAAAACGCTATCAATGCCCAAACTGATTCTGCCCTCGATCCAGGTGAATATGCGCGCCGGCGAAATGCCAAAGGCCGAGGATAATGGCACTGCCTATTTGAAGATCCCGCTCAACGCGTTGTAAGCTAGCTGGCCGGATGGGTCCGGGTGGAGCGCGATGATGGCGGTGATTGTGTTTGGGGCGAGCGGCGGCACGGGTAGGGCGGTGATCAGTGCGTTGCTGGCGCAAGGCGAGACTGTGACGGGTTTTGTCCGCAATGCGGCTGGGTTCGCCTGGGCGAAGACGCCGCCGACCGGGCTCAGAATCATCGAAGGCGATGTGATGAACGCGGCCGATGTGACGGGCGCCATTGCAGGGCATGAGCGGGTGGTGATTAGCCTCGGTAATTCGCAAAACCCGTTCGCGCTAATGTTGGGCGCCAAACGCACAACGCCGCGCACTGTGTGTGCTGTGGGGACGCAGCATATTATCGCGGGTATGCAGGCGAGCGGATGCCAGCGGGTGGTGTGCGTGAGCGCGTTTGGCGTGGGCGCGACCAAGGCGATGATGCCGCTGATGTTCAAGCTGTTTTATGCGGTGGTGTTGCGCGAGCATATGGCCGACAAAGAGCAGCAGGAGAGCGTGCTCCGCCAATCAGGCTTGGATTGGACGCTGGTGCAGCCGGTGGGCTTGGTGGATCAGCCCGTCACCGGCCAGTATTGCGCCCGCGCCGATGGCACCATTGGCAAGCAGACCATCAGCCGCGCTGATTTGGCACAATTCATTGCGCGTTGCCTTGGTAATCCGGCCGATATTGGGCAATCACTGGCGCTGTCGGGTTAGCTTGGGCCAGACCGGCACGCACCAATTCGGCGCGTTGCACATGTGCGCGAATGGCCCGGATGCGGCGGGTTAGGCGTGGGTGGGTTCGGAAAATCTCCGTGAGATAGCCGAAAAATGGCGGAACCAGCCCTTCCTGATCGGCAAAGGCGTCGCAATTCAAGTTGGCGTTCAGACGCCGGCAGCCGCAGCCGAGCATGCCAAGCGCACTGCGCGCGGCTTCAGCATCGCCAGAAAGGTAGCAGCCGATACTATCGCAAGTGAATTCGCGCGAGCGCGAATAGGCCTTGCCTAAAAACGGGATCAGGTGGCCGGGCGCTTGGATGAACTGCTTGACGGGACGGAGATGACCCGCCGCATGGTGGCCCAATTCATGACCGATAACAAAACGGATCTGCTCATCATTTTGCACATCAACCAAGGACGCGGTGAGAAACACGAAGGGACGGCCGAGCAAGCGACGGGCAAAGGCGTTCAACATACCATTGGAATTGTAGAGAAATGTTGTCGGTGGCTCCGCCATCCCGAGTTGGGCGGCGCCTTCGACCACCATTTTATGCAGTTCGGGAAATTGACGCGGGCTGAGCATGGTCATGTTGCCAAAGGCATGGGCGCGATACCAACCGGCTGACATCACAACAAAGATAACGCCGCCAATGAAATATAAAATATAAAGCAGCCCCATCGCGGGCTTCAGCGCCATCATGGCAACGATCGCGATAACGAAATAAACCCAAAGCAAAATGCCCAGGATTGTCAACGCGGTACTGAAACCCGATTCTGAGCTGTCACGCAGCGCTTTGACAATCGGCGACATAAATTTCCCCCTTGAAAATGATCGTTGTTAGTCGCTTGCAGGCCCTGACTTGTCAAGCTTCGGCGGTGCGGCGCAGCGGCAGGAGCAAAATAATGCCAACCACCATGGTTGCTGCTGCCATCAGCAAGGCGCCGCGATAGCTGCCGGTATAATGGGCGATGGTGCCGCCGACGGCCGGGGCGATGATTTGTGCCGCACCGAAGCTGATGGTCATGCGCGCCATCGCTTTGGCGGGGTTGCTGGGATAGAGGCGCCCAATGATGGTGAGGGTCATGCTGGTGATCCCGTTGAATGAACCACCATAAAGCGCCGCGCTGACCAAGCTGGGGAGCAGGGTTTTGGTGAAGGCCGAGAGCATGATCGCGACGATCAACACGGCGAATGCCCAGAGCAAGGCTTGGATGTCACCCGTGCGGCGCGCAAGGCGGTCCCAGAGCGGGCAGGATGGCATGGCGGCAAGACCGACCACGACCCAGGCCAGATTACCGAAACCGCGCAAGGCGGGCAGCTTGGCCGCGATGGCCACAATGAAAGTCGCGCTGACGACATAACCGACACCTGCGCAAAAATACGCCGCGGTGAAAAACATGATCCAGCGTCGTGACGGGGGATTATCGGTGTGCGCATGGCCAACGCCCGCTTGGGTGCGCGGGGGTGCGGGAAGCCAGAACCAAGCCGGGATGAAAATGAGAATGCCAAAGGCACCGGCGGCGAACCATTGTTGCGACCAGGTGAGTCTGCTGGCCATGGCGATGGCCAACAGGCCGGAGACGGCAATGCCGAGCCCGACCCCGCCGAAATGGATGCCGAGTTCAAGCCTGCGGCCATGATGGCGTAGCCAATGCAGCACCAGGCCTGAGCCGAGCAGCAACCCGGCAACGCTCGACAGGCCCGCAACGAAGCGCAAAATGGCCCAGGCGGCGAAATTTTCAGTCAGGCCCATGCAAGCGGTGCTGAGCACGGCGATGATCAGCCCGGCGCGGTAGGCGCGGAACTTGGTGTGAATGTCACCGATCAAGGCGGTGAGCAGGGCGCCGGTCATGTAGCCCGCATAATTGATGGTCGCGAGCCAGCCGCCTTCGAGCGTGGTGAGCCCGGCTTGATGCTGCATGATCGGCAGCAGCGGGGTGTACATGAAACGGGCAAGCCCGACAGTGAGTAACATACTGGCGACACCCGCGATCATCACCCGGGTGGCGGCGGCGTTGCTTGCGGTGGCGGGCGCCGTGGTCAAGACGGACATGACTGACCTTTGATTGTTCAGCCCAGATTAGGTGCGGTGGTGACGGACGCCAACCAACGCAAACACATAGCCGGGTTGAGACGCGCCTTCACCCGGCATGCGCAACACCCGCGAGCGCTTCGATGCGCTCTTTATCGGCGGCGAGTTCGGCGGCCGGGCCGTGATAGGCGACCTCGCCATCCGAGAGCACATAAGCGCGATCGGCCAGTTGCAGGGCAAGGAAGGCGTTTTGCTCGACCAGCAGGATCGACATGCCTTCCGACTTCATCCGTGCGATGGTGCGCATCACCTCCTGCACGATCACCGGCGCCAGACCTTGCGAGGGTTCATCGAGGATCAGAAAGCGCGGGTTGAGCAGCAAGGCACGGGCGATGGCGAGCATTTCCTGCTCGCCGCCGGACAGCCGACCGCCTTTGCTGGTGCGGCGCTCTTCCAAACGGGGGAATAATTTATAAACCGCGTCAATGGTCCAGGGGCCTTTGGTTTGCGGCGGGACCAGCAAATTTTCATGGACTGTGAGATGGCCAAAAATTTTGCGGCCTTCCGGCACATAACCAACCCCGAGACTGGCGATGCGATAAGGCGGTTTGCCGGTAACATCCTGACCGAATAATTGCACCCTGCCACTGCGCGGCGGGGTGAGGCCCATGATGCTGCGCATGGTGGTGGTTTTGCCCGCCCCGTTGCGGCCAAGGAGCGCGATCAGCTCGCCCTCATTCACGCTGAGCGAGACGCCATGCAGAATATGGCTTTTTCCGTAGTACGTGTTCAGATCGTCGGCGGCGAGGACGGTGCTCATGCGGCATTCCCCAGATAGGCCGATTGCACGCGCGGATTGGCGGCGATTTCAGCGGCGTTGCCCTCCGCGAGCATGCTGCCATTATCAAGCACGGTGATGCGATCAGCGATGCCGAACACGATGGCCATGTCATGCTCCACGAACAAGATGGTGATGCCTTGATCCTTGTTCAGGCGGCGGATCAGCGCGGTCATGAGGTGGGTTTCTTCGTCACCCATGCCGGCTGTGGGTTCATCGAGCAGGAGGAGTTTCGGTGCGCGCGACAAGGCGATGCCGATTTCAACCACGCGCTGATCGCCATGGGACAATTCGCCGGCGATCCGATCGGCTTTGGCCGTGAGCTGGACGATATCCATGAGTTCAGCGACGCGGGCTTCGATGCGCGCTCGGGTGGCGCGCGAAACCCAGGGACGTAAATTAAGCCCCATGGCCGTTTCTACGGCGGCGCGCAGATTTTCAGCGACGGTGAGCGAGAGAAAAATCTCGGTGATCTGGAAGGTGCGAATAATGCCGCGCCGGACCAAAGCGGCGGGATTGACCGCCGTGATCGGGCTGCCATCGAAAATGATCGCCCCTTCGGTGGGTGGAAAAAACCCACTAATGAGGTTGAACAAGGTGGTTTTACCCGCACCGTTGGGGCCAATGATGGCCCGCAACTCGCCCTGATCGACATTGAGGGAAATATTGGACAAGGCTTGCAGCGCGCCAAAGCGCCGGCCGACCGATTGCAGTTCGAGGAGGCTCATGGTGCGTCCTGTTCACGAATGCGCGGCGAGATCAGCGCGCGCCAATCTTTGATCGAGCCCAAAATGCCGAGCGGGAAGAACAGCACCGAGACCACGAAAATCAGGCCGATCACGGTCATCCAATTATGGGTGATCGAACTGACATAATCGCGCACCAGAATGAAGATCACGGCGCCGACCAGCGGCCCCCAGAAATTACGCATGCCACCGAGCACGGCGATGATCAGGAAATTGCCGGACAGGGTATATTCAAGCACGTTCGGCGAGGTGAAATTGCCATACATGGCATCAAGCCCGCCCGCGAGTGCCGCGATGGTGCCGGAGATGGCGAACGAGATCGCGATATAGCGCTGTGTGCGAATACCAAGGAAGGTCAGGCGTTTGTGGTTTTCGCGGATGGCAACGAATGTATGGCCAAGCGGCGAGTTTAGGATGGTCCAGAGCCCCCAGGCGCCGAGGCCAAAGCAGATGAGCACCATATAATAAAAATCGAGCGATCCCATCGGCAGGGTGAGACCTGGCAGATGCACCGGGTGACGCGAGAAGCCGGTGAGGCCATCATAACCGCCGGTGAAACTATTCCAACGCACCGCGATGAAATAAAACATCTGGCCGATTGCGATGGTGATCATTGAAAAATAGATGCCGCGCCGACGGGCTGCGATCGGCCCTAACAAGGCGGCAGCAGCGCCGCCGAGCACGGTGCCTGCGAGGAGGGCGATGAAAATATTATGCGTTTCGTATTTCAACATCAGCCCAACGCCATAAGCACCAAGCCCGAAATACGCCGCGTGACCAAAGGATAGGCCGCCGGTGAAGCCAAGCAGCAGATTAAGGCCCATGGCGGCGAGCGCGTAAATGAGCACGCGGGAGGCAAGATCGGTATAGCCACCGACCAACGGAAGCCAGAATGGCACGGCAATCAGAACCAAACCGAGCAGCAGATTGCCGATAACGCGGCGGTTGAACTTTGGGTTTGTTGTGGTTGCCGCAGCATCGGTGCGCGACAGGGACGATGGTGTGCTCATTCGAACAATCCCTCCTGCCCGAGCAGGCCGCGCGGCCTCACCACCAGCATGACCCCCATAATGACGTATATTACCACTTCGCTCGCGGCGGGCGCGAAAGTGGTCACGATGCCTGAAGCGAGGCCGATAATCAGCCCGCCGAGCAGCGAGCCGAGCAACGAACCAACGCCCCCCACCACGATGGCGACGAAAGCTGGCATAATCAGCGAATCGCCCATATTGGGGTTCAAACCAAGCTGACCGGCCGCGAGGATACCAGCAACACCCGCGAACAAAATTCCGATCATAAAATTGATGGTGCGGAGCAAATAAATATTCACGCCCAGCGCCGCGATCGTTTCCAAATCGCTATTGCCCGCACGAATACGAATGCCAATGCGCGAGAAACGCAGCACGGCGAAAAGCGCACCAGTGCTCACGAGAGCGACACCGACAACGAAGAGTCGGTAGCCGGTGACAAAGAAATAGGTGTTGCTCAATGGATGATTGAGCATTGCGGGGATTGCGAGCGGTTGGCCTTGAGCACCCCAAATCGTGCGGATCATGTCTTGCAGGATCAAGGCAAGGCCAAAAGTGAGCAGTAGGGTGTAAATAGGATCTTTGCGGGTATAAAGGCGGCGGACCATTGTGGTTTCAACGACGAAGCCAACCCCTGCGGCGAGCAGCGGTGCGATGATCAAAGCGCCCCAAAAGCCGGTATAGGGAAAGATGGTGAAGGCGAAATAGGCCGCGAGTGCCATGAACGCGCCATGGGCAAAATTGATGGTTGCGTTAAGCCCCAGGATCAGCGCGAGGCCGAGCGCCATCAGCGCATAGAACGCTCCCTGAATGAGCCCGTTGAACGCGTTGAACAACAGCAAAACCATGGCGACCTCTGGTGCAGAAATAGATTAAAACGGGCGATACCGTTGGCACGGCACCGCCCGGATTTAGCAATAATTATAGAATTAGGCTGGATATTTCATTTTGCAGCCGGTCGCCGAGGCCGGTAGAGCCAGCTGCGAACCCGGAACAATCGCCGAGACATCAAACAGGTTCGGATATTTGCCGGTTGGGATGGCGTGGCCCGGGAACATCGACAAGATCAATTGATGATCGGCAGCACGATATTCCGGCGCACCGGGTTGCAGCGCGATCTCGGGCGGCAGCACCAAGCCTTCCATGGCGCGGACCACTTTAATGGTATCGGTCGATTTGGCTTTTTCCACCGCAAGCTTGATCGCATGGACGCTCGCATAGCCGAACCACGAGCGCGCTGAGGGGTATTGGCCTTTATATTTCGCCTTATAGGCGCTGACGAATTCAGCGACATGCGGCGTCTTTGGCTGATTCCAATACCATTCCATGGTCCACCAGCCATAGCGGGCGGCCTCCGGCAGGGCTTGCAACAATTCGAGTTCCATCAGCGCGCCGCCGACGGCAATTTTCTTGTCAATGCCGAATTGAGCGATCTGCTTCATGCAGTTCACCTGATCATCACCGGCCAGCAACAAGCACAGCACGTCCGGCTTTTTGGCTTTCACATCGATCAAATAGGACGAGAAATCGGTGGTGCCGACCGGGGCCAGCGCGCCGCCAACCACGGTACCGCCCGCCGCCTTCAATTGTTTGGTATAATCGGCCTGCTCGGATTCACCGAACGCATAGTCAGTGGTGATGAAATACCATTTTTTGCCGAATTTTTTGAACAGGGTCTCGAAATCCCCCGACGTCAACATCCAGGTGGTCGAGCAGGTGCGGAACGTGTTCCAGCTGCACGACGCGCCGGTGACACTGTCAACGTGACCGCCGGTGCAAAGAAAAAGCTTGTTCTGCCGAGCGGCATATTGGCTGAGCGCCAGTGAGGAGGCCGAATTCACGGTGCCCATCAGAAAATCAACCTTGTCACGCGTGACGAGGCGCTGCGCTTTGGTCACAGTGGTGCCGGGATTACCCGCGCCGTCCTCGACCAGCAATTGCAGCGGACGGCCCATAATGCCGCCTTTTTTGTTGATTTCTTCTTCGGCGAATTTCGCGCCCTTGATTTCGCTATGGCCCAGAGCTGCAAAAATGCTGGTGATCGGGTCGACCATGCCAATTTTGATCGGCTTTTCACTGGCGGCCCAGCTCGGCATTGGTGCGGCCATCAGCGCGGTGAGGCCGACGCCAGCACCGACTTTGATCAGGTCACGCCGGCCGAGATGGTCGGTGATGCCGAGATTGGGCATGTCATTGGATTGATCGTTCATGGATTTTTCTCCCCAGGCTTTGGTGTGTTCGACGTCACGCAATGCGCGTTTGTAACCGTGGCGGCGCAGGAATCAATTACGAACGACCGATCCAACGCTGCTTGGCGTTTTTATGTTGCCTGCTTGACGTCGTCAGGTCAATGTCACCAATCGGTAAAATCCGCAGGATCATCGCTCGGTGCGGCGGAAAATCCAATAATAGGGTTGCCGCCCTGCCCTAATTGCCTTAGCTTCGTAGCGCGTCGCTGGCCAAAATTCCGGACGCATCGTCGTTTGTTGCGCCATTACAAAATTATTCTGCTCGGCAAACACAGCGCAAACCCAATTTTGATAGGTGGGGTCATCGCTGGCGATCCGCCATTCGGCACCGCTGGGCATCAGGCGCGCAATTTCATTGATCATATCAGGATGCACGAACCGGCGTTTGGCGTGCCGGGCTTTCGGCCACGGGTCTGGAAACATCAGGAATAGCTGACCCAGTGATTGATCAGGGAGGCTGCGCAGCAAGGCCCGCGCATCGTCAGGATAGACCCGCAGATTAGGCGGCAGCGCCGCGCTGGCAGGATCAGTGTCCCCGGGCGCGATCCGCGATAGGAGGGAAGCAATGCCGTTTTCGAACACTTCGCAGGCAACCAAGCCGATGGTGGGGTTGGCGCGGGCAATCGCTTCGGCATGTTCAAAACTCCCTGCCCCCACCTCGATCCAGAGGGCGGCGGGTTTGGTGGCGAATGCGATGGCGGGCCAGCGGAGCCTGGGCAATAATGCGCCCATCAGTGCGATTTGGCGGGGGCGCAGCGCGTGGCCCCGCGCCCGACCGTATAGCCGGTCGGGCGGCGGTTTCAGATTAGCGTCCAAACGCCGATTTCAGCGTGGGGACCAAATCGGTCTTTTCCCAGGTGAAGGTGCCAAGTTCCACGTCCGGTTCACGGCCAAAATGGCCATACGCCGAGGTGGGCACATAGATCGGCCGGTTCAGATGCAGATGCTCGCGAATGCCGCGCGGGGTAAGGTTCACCGATTCGCGCAATACCCGTTCGATCTTACTCTCCTCGACATCATGTCCGGTGCCGTGCAGATCGACATAGACCGAGAGCGGATGCGACACGCCGATGGCATAGCTGACCTGGATGGTGCAGCGCGTTGCCAGCCCGGCCGCGACCACGTTTTTGGCGAGGTAGCGGCACATATAGGCGGCTGAGCGATCAACCTTGGTTGGGTCTTTGCCCGAGAACGCGCCGCCGCCATGGGGTGCTGCGCCGCCATAGGTATCGACGATGATTTTGCGCCCGGTGAGGCCGCAATCGCCATCCGGACCACCGATCACGAAATTGCCGGTCGGGTTGACGTAAAAATGCTCATCGCTGCACATCCAGCCCTCAGGCAGCAATTCAGTGATCAGCGGGCGCAGCATGGCTTTGATCGTGCCTTGCGAGATGCCGTCATCATGCTGGGTGGACACCACGATTGAGGTGGCACCGACCGGCTTGCCATCGATATATTTCAGCGTGACCTGGCTCTTGGCGTCGGGCTGCAAGCCAATGGCGCGGCTATCACCGATTTTCCGCAGCTCGGCCATCCGGCGCAGAATCAGATGCGAATAATGGATCGGGGCGGGCATCAGCGCTTCGGTTTCAGAACAGGCATAGCCGAACATGATGCCCTGATCGCCAGCACCTTCATCCTTGTTGCCTGCCGCATCGACGCCGACGGCGATGTCGCTCGATTGGGCGTGGAGCAGCACATCGATATTGGCGTTACGCCAGGAGAAGCCTTCCTGATCGTAGCCGATATCTTGCACCGCCATGCGCGCGAGATGGGCGAGATATTCATGGGTGATTGAGGCCGGGCCGCGGGTTTCGCCGGCCAGCACGATTTGATTGGTGGTCACCAGCGTTTCGCAAGCGACCCGCGCATAGGGATCGGCCGCCAAATAGGCATCCAGCACGGTATCGGAGATCCGATCCGCGACTTTGTCGGGATGCCCCTCGGAGACGGATTCCGAGGTGAATAAAAACTCGCCTTTGTCGCGCATGGATTTCTCCTCTTGTCGCGAAACAGCCCGAAGCCGGGTCAGCGCCGGGGCCGCACGCCCGAGCGCACGCGGATTGACGGAAACTGGCGCACCGGTCAAGCCAAACAGCGCAATGATCGGCGATTACCTGATAATATCATCAAGAGCGAGCATATCGTTCATGCCATAATGTCCCGGCGGGCGGCTGGTCAGCCAGAGGGCAGCACGGACCGCGCCATCGGCGAAAATCCGACGATCGAGCGCGTGATGGGTTAGGGTAATTTGCTCAAAACCGGCGGTAAACAACGCGGTATGCGAGCCGATAATCTGGCCTCCACGCAGGCTGGCGGTGGGGATTGCGGCGTCCGAGCCACGACCAAGCTGGATGGCTTGGGTGAGAGCAAGGGCGGTGCCGGAGGGCGCATCGCGCTTTTGGCGATGGTGCATTTCCAGCACTTCAGCGTCATGGCTAGCGGCGGGTAACTGGGCGGCCAGAATTTGCGCGAGCGCCAACACCAAATTGACCCCGGGCGCAAAATTAGCGGCGGTGAAAACCGGGATATGCTGAGCGGCTGCCTCGATCG
Source organism: Acidiphilium sp. 37-60-79 (assembly GCA_002279355.1). Lineage (GTDB taxonomy): Bacteria > Pseudomonadota > Alphaproteobacteria > Acetobacterales > Acetobacteraceae > Acidiphilium. Next base: position 50,450 of record NCBV01000019.1, on the reverse strand, counting down.
CTGCGTGATCATGGTCGGTTTGACCGGTGGTGCCAAGCACCCAGGCCGTGCCGGATTGCGCCAGAATCGCCGCATGCGGGGCAATCGCAGCGGCGATGGTGAAATCGATCACCACGTCGCTCGCGCGTGCGAGGGCGGCAAGATCATCGCCGCGGCGGGTGCCACCAGCCAGGGTGGCACCGGCGGCCGGGATGGCGGCGGCGAGCAATTGGCCCATGCGGCCGCTGATGCCGGCAATGCCGATCCGTGGCGTCTTCATGACCATAATCCTGGCGGCGATCCTGGCTGCGCGGCGGCACGGGCTTGTTGTAAGGCGTGATCGATCGCGGCGCGGCGGGCGCGAACGATGGACCGCAGATCGGGCGGCAGAAGATGATCATCCTCCGTTGCGTTTTGCCGCGCGAGCCGATCATAGGCGGCCTGGATCGTGGCGGGCGATGCATCTGGCGCGACGCCGAGAACCGAATACCAGGGGCCGTTGGTGGTCGGAGGCGACGCATAGGGGGTCGATGGGATCGATCCAGGTTTGGCATCGCCAAAATGCGGTGTCGCGGCTTTACGGCGTTTCGAATCGATGAATTTCGATATCCCGACATAGCCGACAATGCCCGCGACCAGGGCGACGGCCAGCGACACGATGCCGGACGAGGGCGCGCTCATGAGCGGCGAAATAATCGGGCGAAAAATCGGCGAAAGGCTGCGCCGACCGCCACCAGACCCACGATAATAATCTTGGAAAAGCTGAGGATGGCCTTGATTGCCAGGGCAAACAGGCCGGTTTTCACCGCAACGGCGGCAGCACCTCCGGCAATCAGGCCAGCGAGACCAAATTTAGCCAGCTTGTCGCCCTTTTTGAAATCCGTATAGCGTTGACCGGCGGTGAACCGAAACCCATTCATGGCGGAATCGAAGGCAGGAAGGTCGCTTTGTAGGCGCGACGGCGCATCGACCATGACGATGTGCAACACGCCGAGCCGACCAAGGATGCGGGTATTCATGTTCTCAACCGAACCGCCCCCTGACACATCGTACGTGAAAGCCCATTCGAGCCGATGGGTCGTGGCATCGTAATGCGGCTGCATCCCCCAGCCGGTGAGGGTTAGGACCGGCAGATGGTCGCGCTCGCGGGTCGCGATGCTGCGCTTATTGTTGCGCTGTTCGGCCGCAAGGATTTTGGCGGCATCGATCTTTTGCTGATCGAGCACGTGGCCGATTGCCTCGTAATTCATCACCGCGAACCAAGCCATGTGGCGTGCCGTCGGGGCGATGACGTAAAATTGTGCATCGCGGCGGACGGGATTGCCCTGCAACCGGAGAAACTTGTCCGAATCGGGCGGTGCCAGCATCATGATGCCCGGCTGCAAGGCCATTTGACCGGTGTTCCCGACCGGCGCCAACGCGGGCGCGCCCAGCCAGTGAAGGGCCGCTAATTGTTGCTGCGGGGTCGCGGGCGGCGACGTGGTTGAAGGCGATTGGGCGCTCGCCGATCCGCTAATTGCGGCCAGACAAACAAGCGACAGCCAAGATAGTCGCATTATTTTTCGCATTCGAAGGCTCCGCAGTGCAATCACCAGCGCGTTATCGACGAGGGAACGGAATCACACAAGGTCCGAGAGTGTAAGTCTTAGTTTTGGATCGACGTGATAATTTTTGCGCGTTGGATATAAACTGGGATAAAGGGATGTTTGTTGGGTATGCGTCGACATGAAAATGGTCGACCAATCAATTACGGTAGGGGGCGAAATGGCGTTTCTGAGCATTTTGGATCGCGAGCGAACGGTTGCACCACCCGATTATAATCGTTGGTTGGTGCCACCTGCCGCGTTATGCGTGCATTTGTGCATCGGCGAGGTTTATGCGTTCAGCGTGTTCAACCTGCCCCTAACCAAGCTATTGGGAGGGCCCGGTCATCCCGGACATAATTGGTCCCTGGTTGACGTTGGGTGGATTTTTTCGGTCGCCATTTTGTTTCTGGGGCTCGCATCGGCATTTTCGGGTGGCTGGCTTGACCGAGTGGGGCCACGGCGAGCGATGGTGTTGGCGGCGGCATGTTTTGGCGGTGGATTTCTTGTCGCGGCTGTTGGCGTGGCCATTCATAGTCTGGTCGTGCTGTTTCTCGGCTATGGCGTTATTGGGGGGATTGGTCTCGGGATTGGGTATGTTTCGCCTGTGCGGACTTTGCTGATGTGGTTTCCCGATCGGCCCGGGATGGCGACCGGGCTCGCGATCATGGGATTTGGCGGTGCGGCGATGATCGGCGCCCCGCTCTCGGTGTTGCTAATGCATTTATTTGCAACGGCAACGCAGCCCGGTATCGTCGGCTGCTTTGTGACGCTTGCAATAATTTATACAATCTTCATGACGCTGGGTGCCGTCATTGTGCGCGTGCCGCCATCCGGTTGGATGCCACACAATGCTGACGCGCAAACCACGGCGGCGTCCTGGTTGAACAGCACCGATGTTACGGGAGGGGGCGCTCTGCGCACACCTCAATTTTACTACCTTTGGCTGGTTCTGTTCCTGAACGTAACGGCAGGGATTGGCGTTATTAGCCAGGCAAGCCCGATGATTCAGGAAATGTTCCGTGGTCGAATCACAGCCTTCACTGCGGCAGGTTTTGTCGGATTTATTTCGCTGTTCAACATGGGCGGGCGGTTTGCCTGGGCGTCGTTGTCGGACTGGATTGGCCGCAAGGCAACATTTTTCATTTTCTTCTTCCTGGGCATCGCGTTGTATTTGATTGTTCCACACACAGCGGTGTTGGGAAGCATCGCCCTGACGGCGCTCTGCTTTGGCTTGATCCTGTCGATGTATGGCGGCGGGTTCGCAACGATTCCAGCCTATCTGCGCGATATTTTCGGGGTGCGCCATGTCGGGGCAATCCACGGGCGGTTATTAACGGCATGGTCTGCCGCCGGCGTATTGGGGCCGGTGCTCATCGATTATATTCGTCGTTACCAAATTAGCTTGGGCGTGCCAAAGGCGGATTCCTATACCGTAACGCTCTATATCATGGCTGGCTTGTTGCTATTTGGGGCATTCTGCAACTCGATGATCTATCGTTGGCAAACCGACGTGACTGGAATTAATCTGGCCGAGTTGTCCGAGGCGCGCGGATCAACCGCAGTCCCCACAACCGCGATGAGAACTGAGCCAAGATTTATTGCCTATTGGCTATTAGTGGGTATTCCGCTCGCTTGGGGCGTGCTCAATACGCTATTGGGCGCAAGTCATTTATTTGGGATATGATAGGGACAGCGCAAAGCGGGAGGCTGTAAGCCTGGGAATTGCCGGTCAGGCATTGATGCGGTGACACGCGCCTGATCTGCCGTCGCATGTCGACAGGACGTTCCGGCTTTTCACTTTTCGATCGATCATATCGATGGAAAATTCATTGCAGTTGTCACGGCCGCAACGCGCTGAGCCACCGGGCGGTTTCGCTGGCAAAATCGGCCCAGCCGGGAAGCTGGAGGATCGCGGCTTCGGCCCATAGTCGCGCCGCATTTGGGGTGTCGTTGAGCGCTTCGACGGCATCGGCAATCGTTTCTGGCGTTAATGTGGTCAGACGAATTTGGCCACGATTGGGCAGGGCGCTCGTGGAGGGCAAGCTGGTGGTTACAATGACCGGTATCCCCGCATAGAGAGATTCGACCGGCGGCAAGCCATAGCCTTCGATGTTGGAAAGATACAGGCTGGCGCGGGCGCTGCGCAGACATGACCGGATCTCGTCATCCGTAGCACTGCGATGCCAGGTGAAATGGGGATGCTCGGCAATGGCGTCGAGCGCCGAGAGATCGGCGCTGGGAAAGGCACGACCGATCAGGGTGAGATGTGCGGTGCTGCCGCGCTGCCAGAGGCGTTGAAACGCCGCGATGATGAGAGGCTGATTTTTGCGGCCATCGATTGACCCAATACAGACAAAATCAGTGCGCGTTGCGGCAAAAAACTGTCTTTCTAACTCAAGCCCATCGGCGCCGAGCGGCAGTACCGGGCCCGGCTCCGTTTCGTGACGATTGATGCGCTGCGCGAAATCCGTGCGGGTTTGATCGCTGATGAAAGCGCGATGGCGCGCATCGCGCAGCAAGCGCAGATAGGGCATGAGCGGCGCGGTTTCGCGCACGCCAATCCGCTCGGGATGCAAATACGCGATGAGGTCATACACAAGAAAAGCACATTGCTCGGGTGGCAGAGTGCGGTAAAAATTGCAGCGTGCGTGATCGTAAAATACTTCCGGCACCAGGATTCGGGTTACAGCATCGAGCAATACGGGCGGGCGTGGACCTGCGGCGCTTAAATGGCGTTCGGTTTCCTCTGCCGACGCGGCGGCATCGAGCAGGATCATTCGGGCGGCGGATGGTAGTTGCACCAGACCGTGCGCGGGATCGAAGGTTGCGAGCGTGAGCGGAATTTCGGACGGCCAATGGCGGATCAGCGCGCGCACGACCCGCTGGATGCCGGTATTGATCGGGTTTTGCGCGAGTTCGGTAATGTCGAGCACATTCATGCGAGGCCCAGCCCGTTCAGCAGATCTTGGCAATAAACATCGAAATTGCGAGTGGCGAGATCCGCACGCCGGGCCGCAAGCGGGCGTGGGCGATGGCCCGATTGCTCAAGAACGCTCGCGATCGCTTCGGCCAGCAATGGCGCGCTGAGTGCATCGGGGATTGTGGCGACGTAGCTGGGTGCCTTGATCGCCTCGGCGAGGCTGGCATTGGCGATGCTCGGCACGCCCGCACCGATGCAATCGATCAAGGCGCCGGAGAGTCCGCCAAGGCCATAGGTGCGCAGTTGCACCGCCACATCGCAGGCGATGAGCCAATCGCGATAGAGTGATTGATTATCGCGATCAGCGATGAGGGTGACGCTGATCCCCGCCTCCGCAGCAAGTTGATCGATCATGGCGCCGATCCCGGGGTTGGCTTGCCCGATCAGCGCCAGCCGAGCGGGCAAGCCCCAGTTGCGCAGCATTTCCACCGCCCAGATCAGTTCGCCCGGCGCACGATCGGGGCTGATGGCGCCGAAGCTCGCGATGATCAGATCATCGGGGTCAAGCCCAAGCGTGCTGCGCACGCGGGCGCGCGCCGGCTCGCTGAGTTCGGCATCGGTAAAGTCGCGATAAGGCGGGAATGGCAGCACAATTGGGGTGCTGTGATAAAGTTGGGTGATCAGGCGCGCTGTGATGGCGGAATGAACGAATAGAGGGCGCGACGCGGCGGCGATTTCGCCCAGAAACAGTACGGGCAATTCGCCTGGATGGAGCAGCCAGCGCTCCACCTCTTCAGGCAGCACCGCTCGGCCCGCTTCGATGCTGGCTTGTGCGCATGCGCGCTCAAAGCCCAGGCGATGGACGTAAAAATCGAGCATGCGCGCATCATGGGCGATGCAGGCCGCGCCTTGGCTGCAAAGGAGATCGAACTCGGCTTGATGAAAGTGAGAATTACCGACCACATCGATCACGGCGTCAAACTGGCGGGAGACATGGGCGTAGCGGCCCGGCGTGCCTGCAAAACGGGTTTGCTGCGGCAATATGGGGTTGGGGGTATTGGTGAATACCGAAATATCCGCCCGCTTGGCCAGGCTATGCAGGGTGCGCGCGGAAAAATCGGCACAGCCGGATTGAGTCGGTGGCATGGGGGATAGGAATGCGATGCGCGGCCGGTGATTGCGGGAAATGGCGGGGCTTGGCAGCGATATTGGCGGGTTGATCAACGTCGCGATGGCATCCCAGGCGCGCGCATTGACCTGCTCTTGGGTGAATCGCGGCCAGATCGGGGCGGCGCGGGCGGTCATCGCGATCAGGAGCGATGGATTGGTCGCGAGATCCTTGAGCCGGTGCAGGAGGTCCGCTGGCTCATCGGCATCAAAACGATCATGTTGATCGGCGAGCAATTCGGCGTGGGCGGGGCAGTTACTGGCCAGCACCGGGGTTGATTGGGCCATCGCCTCAATCACGGGAATTGAGAACCCTTCGCTGCGCGAGGGCACCACAACCAAATCGCAATCATGATAAAGAGCGGCGAGGCTCGGATCATCGAGGAAAGGATGAAAAACCAGCAACTCTGGATTGCCGCCCGCGCTGCGGGCCAAGTCGCGCAGGCGCGTCTGGCTGTCAGCGGTTGGCAAGCCGGTGAATTCGAGCGTTACCGCACTGCTTTGCAGCATTGTGCTGGCGGCGTGCGCACGCACCGCGATGTCGGGATTTTTGCGCCAATCTTCACCGCTGGGCACCAGGATGCGCCGGAGGCAGCGCGGCGCATCAGGGGGGATGTTTTGGGCAAGCATCGCGGCGCGCAGCGACACGCCGGTGACCGCGACCAACGCTGCCCGGTGCGCGACCCAGTTTTCGAGTTGGAGCGAGGCTGGCATAATAGCGCACGCGGGTGATGGCGTTGGTGAGATAATGCTGCGGATAGTCATGGGGGATGAAATCATAGACCAGTGCGACGGCGGGCACGCTTGGATCGGCGAGCAGCCGGGCGATCCAGAGCGGATCATGGGTCATGGGTGAGGGTTGCAGGAATATTGTTTGCTCGGTGGCGTGCCGATAAGCGACAACCCGAGTATCCTCAAACAGGGCGCGGAAATCCTCGGCCAAGGCGGGCAATGCGGGGTCGATCAGCGCGATGAAACGGCAGTCGGCGCGGATATCACTGCGCGCCCGGCCACCGGCGATCAGCCCGGCGACATGGCTGCCGATGCCACGGCGGGCAAAGGCTTGGTCTTGCAAGCATCGCGCATCGATGACGAGATTACGCACTGGGCTGATCATCGCGGTTGGAGATGATCCGGTGATCTGCGGCGAGGCGTTCGGCATCCAAAGCGAGTGTTACCAAAGCGGTTTCGACCAGATTGATCAATTGATCGGATTGCGCTTCAGCCAAGGCGGGGATTTTGGCCTCCTGGGTGAGGCCATGGAGGTGGGTGACCGCGTGCTGGAGCTGGTTCAGATGATGGGTCAGATGGACCAGATCGTGACGAATATCACTGACCAGGAACGAGCGCAGTCGCCAAGCGATCGGGCGAAGGATCGGGCGGAATGGGCGATAGGCGAGGAAGAGCAACGCTTTGAGGCGGTTGCGCGCTACGGGTTCCGGTGGGTGCGCAGGCTCGGCCTCGCTTGGGGGCGGGCTTGGGGGCGCGATTATGGCTGGTTTGGGCTGATAGCCCCATCGGTGCAGAAAGCGGGCGAGCTTGAGGGCCGTGCGCACGGTGGGTGGCGCGTCCGGCCATTCGAGGTGATCGGCCAGCCGGTGCTGAAACGCCTGATATTTTGCAATTTCGCCGGTGAGTGCTGGCACCTGATGAGCCAGGGCGGCTTGTTCGGCGCGGCTTTGCCGATAGGCGGCGTCACGCTGGGCGAGCGTGCGTTGGCTGATTTCAAGCTCGTGCCGCAGGGCGGCGGTGGCCGCATTATGCACGACAAAATGGTCAAGCACGTTGACCGGCAGCAGAAAATGACGTCGCAGATCACGATGCTCGGTCGGGAGGTAGAAAACATTGACCCCGTCGAAATAGGCGGGCTGATATCCGTGATCGAGCAGGGTTTGCTCCCAAGATTGGTTTGCCAAGCGATTGGTCCAGGGATCGGTTGCTTCGATGATTAACAGGGTGGGGCGGATTCGGCGCCAATCAGTGCTGGTGACGATGGCAGCTTCGGCGCCTTCCACGTCGATTTTGATGAAATCGGGCGTGCGCCCGTTGGCGTGGGCGGCGAGGATGTTGGTGAGTGTATCGCAGGCGACCAGACGTTGCGATGCGCCGAGTGCCTCGGTTGATGCGATCCGCGACTGGCCGGGATCGTTCGGATCGTCGATAAAGTTCACTTCGCCGGTATGATCGCTCACGGCGAGGTTGAGGTTGATATCCTCATGGCGATCAGCAGCGAGTTTGGCAAAAATCGACCCTGGCTCGATATTGATCCCGCGCCAGCCGCGATCATAAAATGCTTTTGTTACCGAACCGATTTCAGGATGGTAAGCGCCGATATCGACGTAAAAGCCTGATTGCTTGCCCGCGAATACGCGCGCCAGCAAAATATCCTCGAAATTTTGGGCGTAGGAAATGAAAGGCGCACCGACTGGCGGACTGCCTGGCGACGAATCGCCCGTGTTAATCGATGCGGTCATTTCCGATAGGCTCCCATCACGAAAGCACGGTCCCACCCTCGAGACCGTGCCCTGATGATCTAGCGGAGTGCCTGAAGAATCGCCACTGCGTGGATAAAGGCTGTGGCCAGCGCAAAGTTACGAAATGTTAAATGCCTTGCTCGTGCACACAATGATCCACGATTGCGGCGATCCGCCGTGCGCCGGTTAGACTGAGAGTCCAGGTCACGGGATGCACGAACATGATGCGCAGTCGCGCGTGCTTACTATCGACGAGCAAGCGAAACGCCTGTTTATCGACAATGTTGGTCTTGATCAAATTCCGTTTCGCGACGTGCGCAGGATGGCGGTAATCGACCCCATCGACATGCAAAATCATTTGCAGATGATCCCCCTTCCCCGTCAGGTTCCAGTGCGGCTTATAGACATACATGTGGGCGCCCGAATGATCGAACCGGAAGCCGAACACACCGCCATCGTTAAATGTTTCTTTCATGACGCAAAACTTTTTTGATGGGCTGTCGCCGCCCATTTTGGCGGTCCAAGCGCCGATATGAGCCAATTGGCGGGAGGCGAGAGCCGTTGGCGTTGTCGCGAGCATGGACATCGCCGCGACGGTCGTGAGCACGACCATCCGCACGTTAAAACGAGATATCAATTTCGGAATCCTTGAGGCTTAGATCGGGTAAGCGCCGCATGCAATTTATCATTAAATTACACGGCTTATCACGAAAACGTGATTTTTGCTCCGAAATGTCTTAAAGTCAATGCAAGATTTTCGGGACGGGCGAGGCGTTTGGTGATCGGGGGTTTTAGGCTGCTCCGTAACGCGCGTTTTGCTCTTTTTGTTTTTATATCGTAACAATAATGGCACATCTTTGCCTTTGGCACTCAAGCGCGATTTTTGAAGGGTGGAGAGAAAGCGTAGCGGTGGCCGGGGAGTGTGGGGTGGGGCGGAGCGGGAGGGTATTTTTGGAGGAGATGTTCGAGGAGCGTCAGCGGGGGTTTTTGCTCCGGTTTTGGCCGACGCGGACGCGGGGGGCGCGGTTTGCGGGGTTTTTCCGGTTTTCGCGCCAATTTGAGGTGGAGCGGGAGCGGAATCCGGAGCATGTGGCAGATCGGGCGCAGGACGCGGCCGAGGCTGGGATTTTCGCTCAGGAGCGAAATGAGCTCAATGGCGCGCGATTGTTCGTGGGTGCCGAGGATTTGGCGGAGGAGCGAAAGAATGCCGGAGAGACGGTCGGCGAGGGATTGTGCGTGGGTGTTAATATCACTCGCCATGCGTTAATATTGCATAAGAGCGGCTGGGTGCGAAAGGGGCAAAAACAGGTGGGATGCTTGGGGGCATCCCACCTGTTTTTGGTTAGCGGTGGCGGCGTTTTGGGTGTTGGGTGGGGTATTGGGTGGTGGTGGCGAAGCCGTCGAGGATCAGGCTGTCGCCCAGGGTGAAGCCCGTAATGGCGAGCGTATCCATAGAATTATTTTCGATAGATTATGGTGTTTGGTATCCCGTAGGGGATTCGAACCCCTGTTGCCGCCGTGAAAGGGCAGTGTCCTAGGCCTCTAGACGAACGGGACGTTGGAGAGGGACATATGCGGAAATGGCGGCGGCATCAAGCGGGGGGACGGTTTTTTTGTTTGATCGCGTTTGCTCGGCGGCCGGTGCGGCAGGCATCCGAGCAAAAACGCACTTGATCCCAGTCGCGCGCCCATTTTCGACGCCAGGTGAAGGGGCGGTTGCAGGCTTGGCAGATTTTTTGCGGGAGATTGGTTTTGGCGATCATGGGTGGTTGGCGAGGGCAATGGTGCCGGTGATGGCGCCGGTGCGCGGGTTGATCAGGATGATTTTGCCGCCTTGGGGGGTGCTGATGCCCACGGCGAGGCGGTTGTTGGTGGCGATGACGCTTTTGATGGTGCTGCCGGTTGGGGCTGGGAGGCGGGTGTGAAACGCGGCGGTTGCGGGTGCCGCGATGGGGCTGGGCTCTGGCTTGGGTGCGGTGGATGCGGCATAGAGGCGGTGGATAATCACGCCGATCACCACTGCCGTGCCGATGATGATCAGCACGCCCATGCCAATCACCAACGCCTTTAACCCGCGGTAATCCTGTGTCTGATCCATCGTCTTTACTCTCCGATCCAGTGCCATCAGCTGCACAATCCGGCCTGTTTTTGGCGGATGCGGCTGACGCGGGCATGCGCCTCGACCGCTTTATTGCCGCAAGGTTGGGTAGCGTGTCACGCGCGCGGATCAAAAATTTGATCGAAGCCGGGGCGGTGAGCGTGGCAGGTAAGCCGATGACCGCGCCGGCGACGGCGGTGCGGGCAGGGACGGTTTATGACATTGTGATGCCAGCACCCGAACCGGCGACGCCGGTTGGCCAGGCGATGGCGCTGGATATTTTATATGAGGATGCCGATTTGCTGGTGCTTGATAAGCAAGCAGGGCTGGTGGTGCATCCGGCACCGGGTAATCAGGATGGCACTTTGGTGAATGCGTTGATTGCTCATTGTGGCGACAGCCTGACAGGGATTGGCGCGGAGCGGCGGCCGGGCATTGTGCATCGGCTGGACAAGGACACGTCGGGGTTGATGGTGGTGGCGAAGACCGAGATGACCCATGTGGCGCTGTCGGCGGCGTTTGCCGCGCGCGACATTGACCGGGCTTATACGGCTTTATGCTGGGGGGTGCCGGCGGCGCGCGATGGCGAGATTGAGGGCGATATTGGGCGCGATCCGCGTGATCGTAAGCGGATGGCGGTGGTCACGCGGGGGGGCAAAACCGCCCTCACCCGGTATCGGGTTGAGGAAAGCTTTGAGGCTGCGGCGGCTAGGCTGACATGCCGGTTGGCGACCGGGCGAACCCATCAAATCAGGGTGCATTTGGCGGCGCGCGGGCATCCGTTGATCGGCGATCCGGTTTATCTGCGGCGCATCCCCGCGATGGCGGCCCGGTTTGATCCGGTGCGCAGGCGCGCGATGCTGGATTTTCCCCGCCAAGCGCTCCATGCGCATCGGCTTGGCTTTCGCCATCCGCGCTCGGGCGCGATGTTGAGCTTTGAGACCCCCCTGCCCGCCGACCTGGCTGATTTGCTGATTTTGCTGCGCAGATCCGAATTGTAATCAGGACTTACGCGGTCCATTTTCTTGACAAGGTGGCGGGATAGCGTTATTAAAGGTCTGTTCGGGTCGAGAACGGCCCAAAGCGTTCTTGCTTGGGGATTACTGCCTTTTTAGGGGTTCTCACGAGCTCGTGATACGTCAGGAACGCTGACTAGTGTATGATGATCATTGATTGATTAGTCCGAGTTGTCGGTTTGGGTTGGGTGCGTCCTGCATCTGGGAGCATGGTTCAGCCCGTATCCGGCACGAAACAAATAGACGAAAGGAGTAGCCCGATGGCCTCTGGAGTCGGTTCGCTCGCCCCTACCGAGGGCAACATGGCGCGGTATCTGCAAGAGATCCGCAAATTTCCGATGCTCACCCCAGAGGAGGAGGATCGGCTGGCGCGCGCTTGGCGGGATCGTGAAGATCACCGGGCCGCGCATAAGCTGGTGACCTCGCATTTACGCCTCGTGGCCAAAATCGCGATGGGCTATCGCGGTTATGGTTTGCCGGTTTCCGAGCTGATTTCGGAGGGCAATGTCGGGATGATGCAGGCGGTGAAACGGTTTGATCCGGAGCGGGGTTTCCGGTTGGCGACCTATGCGATGTGGTGGATCCGGGCGGCTATTCAGGAATATATTTTGCATTCCTGGTCGCTGGTTAAAATGGGCACCACGGCGTCGCAGAAGAAGCTGTTTTTCAATCTCCGCCGGCTGAAGGGCCAGATGCGCGCGATTGATGATGGCGATTTGCAGCCTGAGCAGGTGGCGCATGTGGCGCGGATGCTCGATGTGCCTGAGCAGGACGTGGTGAGTATGAATCGTCGCCTTGCGGCGCCGGATCATAGTTTGAATTCGCCGATCCGGCTTGATGGTGACGGCGAGTGGCAAGATTGGCTCGTCGATGACAGCGAGAGCCAGGAGACCATGATCGGCGATCAGGAGGAAATGACCGGGCGGCGGGCTTTGCTCGCGACGGCGTTGAAAACCCTGAATGATCGCGAGCGGCATATTCTGATTGAGCGGCGGTTGAAGGATAACCCGACCACGCTCGAGGATTTATCGCAGCAATATAATATTTCGCGGGAGCGGGTGCGCCAGATTGAGGTGCGTGCGTTTGAAAAGCTGCAGAAATCGATGAAGGCACAGGTTGCCGAGCAACGGGCGGATCAGCGGCAAGCGGCGCTGACGATGATGGAAGCCTGAAGCTGACGGCTTTGTGAATATAATACGGCCAACCCCATAAGGTTGGCCGTATTTGTTTTGGGCGGTTACTGTGACTTTTTTTGCTCTTGGATTTGTTGAAGCTGTTGAGCATTAAGCTGTTCGGCGGTGAGTTTTTTCTTTTCCGCCATTTTTTTCTCGTGCACGGCAAGTTCGTGACCGGCAATGCAGCCGCCGATGGCACCGAGGATCGCATGATGATGCGCCTCATGTCCCGCGATGGCGCCGACAACCGCGCCGGAAACACAGCCGACCGCTTGGGCTTGGCCGGCGAAGCCGCCGAGCAGAGCCAAAGCCAGAGCGGCACGGAGAAAAATTGGTTTTGTCATGGATATTGGCTCCTGATGATGATCCGCAACGCGTAGCATGATCGTAACGAACTGTCACGTCTTTGTGATCACCGTTGGATCAGGCGCTGATCAACGGTCGATAGGGTCAATTTGCGGCGGACCAGAGTCCGTTGTTTTCGATGGCCATGGCCTCGATTTGGAGCTTGAGCAAATGTGCCAGGACATTTCGTTCGGCGGCCATTTTCAACATGGGATGCTGTTTGGCGTAAAGCTTTGCCGCCAGATCGGGGATGGTTGCGGACTGGGCACGTAGCGCGTCGAGAATCGCGGCCTCCCGCCGATGGCGATGGGCCAGCATTTCGGCCACGAGATCGCGCGGCTGCCAGAGCGCCGGGCCATGACCGGGCAGATAGGCCACATCCTCGCGCGCCAGCAGCAGATTGAGGCTTGCGTAATAGGCCTGCATGTCGCCATCCGGCGGGTTCACGATCGAGGATGACCAGGACATCACATGATCGGCGCTGAACAGCACCATGCCGGTGCCGGGTGCGTTCCAGATATAGGCAAGGTGATCGCTGGCATGGCCGGGCGTGTGCAGCGCGGTCAACCCAGCCGGTGCATCGCCGTTATGCAGCGGGATATCCGGGGTGAATAGGGGCGAGGCTGAGCGGAAAAATCCGTAAGTCGGCGCGCTGGTGGCGGCTTGCAGGGCGGCGGTGGCGCCGCGATGATCGTGATGGGTGTGCGACAGCAAAATCCGGCGAATCGGTTCATCGCCCGCCGCATTGAGGATGTCTTGCACATGCTGCGCGTCATCGGGGCCGGGATCGAGGATGGTGAGGCCATCTTCATGGGTAATGAGATAGGTGTTGGTGCCGTGATAGGTCATCACACCGGGATTGCGGGCAACTAATCGGCGCACCCCTGGGATGACATCAAGCGGCACGCCGCGGGGCGGTTCATCTTCGGTCAAAAAGGGCATGACGACTGACTAAGGGGATAAGCCGCTATCGGCAAGGGCGGATGCGCGGCTGGGCACTTGCCGCGCCGCCTGCGCTGCGCCACATCCGGATCATGGATGAAGGTGACATTGATCCGGAAGCGCCGCTCCGGCGAACGCTGGCGCGCTATCGGGCGGTGGCGACGGGATTGTTGGTGTTGATGGCCGGGCTGACGGTGCTGGGCTATGCGCTGCCTGATACTGTGGCCAGCTTGGCCCTGCGCGATGCCGCCAAGGCCGGGTTGATTGGCGGGATTGCCGATTGGTTCGCGGTGACAGCCTTATTTCGGCATCCGCTCGGCTTGCCGATCCCTCATACCGCCATTTTGCCCGCGCAAAAGGAACGGCTCGGCGCGGCGCTGGGTCGGTTTGTGGCGAATCATGTGTTCACCGAGGCTGATGTTGCGCGGTTTCTGGCGGGGCTGGATGTGCCGCATTTATTGGGAAAATTTCTGGCGGACCCGGCATTGGCGCAGCCGATGGCGCGGGCCATTGCGGAATCATTGCCGCGGTTGTTGCAATCGATTGAGGATGGGCGTGCCAAGCGCTTAATCGGCCGATTATTGCCCCGCTTTGCCGCTGGACCGGCGGCGGGACGGGTGGTGGCGCGCGCGCTGGGCGCGCTGGTGGAAAGCGGGCGCCATCAGGAGGTGTTCAGCTTTGTGCTGGGCCAATTGCGGGAGATTTTGCGGGCCCGCGAGGCGGATTTGAAGTTGATCGTGCGTGATCGTGTGCGCGAGCAAGGCGGCGTGCTGGTGGGTTGGGCGGTTGGCGCCAATGTCGCGAGCAAGGTAGTGGCGGCGCTGAATATTGAGTTGGATCGGGTCGGTCCGGACGGATCAGAATTGCGCGCCGCGTTCGATGAATGGGTGCATCGGGAAATTGCGCGGCTGACCGATGACCCGGATCGGGCGGCGGAGTTGGGGGCGGCGCTGCGCCGGATGGCGACGCATGAGAGCGTGCGCGCCTGGGGGGCGGATGTTTGGCAGCGGCTGCGCGATGCTATTGCGGCCGATGCGGTCAGGCCGAACGGGCATTCGGCGGCCTTGGTGCAGAATGCGCTGGGTAATTTGGGTTTGGTGCTCGCCGAGGACCCGACGGCACGGGCGCGCATTTCGAGTGCGGCGGGGGCGGTGGTGGCTCGTTTGTTACCGGCGGCGCAAGCGGAGATCGCTGGATTTATCGCCCGGGTGGTGGGCAATTGGGATGCCGCGACGATCACCGATAAATTGGAATTGCGGGTGGGGCGCGATTTGCAATTCATTCGGATGAACGGCACCTTGGTTGGGTTCTTGATCGGGTTGATCTTGTTTGGGTTGATCCATTTCGGCCTGCATCGCGCAGGATAAGCGGCGCGGGTAACAAGGAGCGGACCAGGATGCGTATCCATATTCACGAGCTTGCTGACTCACCCTTTAGCCCGATTACGCGTGACGAGTTTGCTGGCGCAGCACAGGAAGCGGGGCCGATTGGTGCGGGGCATCAGGTGACGTTCGGCACGACGATTGAGGAGTTTGTTGAGCAAGCGCCGATGATTGAAGCGCTGATTGCCGGACCGCATACGATCCGCAAACTTGATCTGAGCCTGGCACCGCATCTGCGGCTGATCCAGTCAACCGGGGCCGGGATGGACGCGCTGGCACCGTTCGACCGGATTCCCAAAACGGCCTTGCTGCTGAATAATCGCGGCGTGCATGCCGACCGCGCCGGTGAATTTTCGATCATGGCCATGCTCATGCTGGCCACCTATATGCCGCGCTTTGCCAGCAACCAGCGGGCAAAAAAATGGGAAAGGCTGACCTCCAGTATCGTTGCGGGCAAGCGCGCGACCATTGTGGGGGTTGGCGGTTTGGGGGGTGGGGCAGCGCGGCGGGCGCGGCAATTTGGCGTTCATGTAACCGGTATTCGGCATGGCAATGCGCCGCATCCAGATTGCGATGAGACCAAGACGATCGATCAGCTGGATCGGGTGTTGCCCGAGACTGATTTTTTGCTGCTCGCTTGTCCGCTCACGGAGGCGACGCGCAATCTGCTTGATGCATGGCGGATTTCGCTGCTGCCCGAGCGGGCGGGGGTGATTAATATCGGGCGGGGCGGGTTGATTGATCAGCCGGCGCTGATTGAAGCGCTGCGGGCGGGGCGATTGGCCGGGGCGGTGCTTGATGTGTTTGCCCGCGAGCCGATCCCGGCGGATGATCCGATTTGGGACGCGCCGAACCTGATGATCACGCCGCATATCTCATCGGATGATCCGCTGCGCTATAACGCCGCGACCTTGGCGTTGTTTTTCGAGAATTTACGCGCCATTGCGCAAGGGCGCGTGCCGCCGACGCTGGTGGATCGGGTCAAGGGCTATTGATGATCGGCGCGCGGGCGCCGAACAGGGCTGAGCCGATTCGCACTTGGGTTGCGCCGCACTCAATCGCGACCTCAAAATCATCGGACATGCCAATCGAGCGGATCGGTAATCCATGATGGTCGGCCATCGCCACCAAATCGCGAAAATAGGGTTTTGGGTCATGGCCGACGGGCGGGATGGCCATGAGGCCGTGCAGTTTTTCCCCGAAGCGGGCCCGCATGGCGGTGATGAAATTATCCGCGTCAGCGCGGGCGATTCCGGCCTTTTGGGGTTCATCGCCGATATTCACTTGGACCAATAAATAAGGCAGCGTGCCTTCGCGGTCAGCGGCCTCGGCCAGTGCGTCTGCCAGCTTGGGGCGATCGAGCGATTCGATTTGATCGAACAGCAATACCGCATCGCGGGCCTTGTTGGATTGCAGGGCGCCGATACAGTGTAGATCGATATCGGGATGGGTGATGCGCAAATCGGGGAATTTGGTTGCGGCCTCCTGCACCCGGTTTTCGCCGAACACCAACTGCCCGGCGGCGAGCGCCTCGATGATGGCGGCGCTGGGTTGGGTTTTCGAGACGGCGATTAGGGTTACAGCGCGGCCGGGCGCTGCGGCGGCGATGCGGGCGCGCAGAGCGGCGAGAGAGGCGGCGATGGGAGCGGGATTATTCATGGATCAGAGGGTGATTGCGGATGCGCGGGCGGTCAAGCGGCGGAAACGCTGCGCGCACCCGACCTTATGGTTATTGACCGATTTTCGGCGGCTGCCGGACCCGCTACCGGCGATTGCGCGGCTACCCCGCGATATCAGCGGCGTGGTGTTTCGCCATGATGATGATCCGGCGCGTGCGACGCTGCTGGCTCAGGTGATCAGGCTGTGCCGCGCCCGGCGGATTGCTCTGGTGGTGGCTGGCACCCTCGCCGCGCCGACAGGGGTCGGCGTGCATTGGCGCGGCGGACGGGGCCAGGTTATGCGACAGCGGCATGGCTGGGTTACTGCTTCTGCGCATAATGGCGTTGAGTTGCGCCGGGCGGTACGGGGTGGGGCGGATATTATATTTCTGTCGCCGGTGCTGGAATCGGCCAGCCATCCTGGGCAAAGCGGGCTTGGGCCTTTGCGTTGGCGGTTATTAGCGCGCTCAAGCCGGGTGCCGGTTTTGGCGCTGGGTGGGGTTCAGGGGCACGTATTGCGTCGGCTCGGCCAATTTTGCGGCGGCGCAGGGGCGATTGGTGCGCTGGCAATAGGCGGTGGCAGACTGTGTCGTTAAAACAACATTAGTTCAAAAACCCCGAAATTACCGGTCTATGTGGTTGCGCGTTACCACGGATTTGCTGTTAATCCACCAACCGCGACGCCAATGATCGACAAGTTGTGAATACGACGAACGATCGTCACGGGGCTTTTAGCCGGGTTTGCCGGTAACGACACAAAGGGGATTCGAATGCGCAAGTATCTTTTGGCGACGGTTGCGTCGCTTAGCATGATGGCCGCCGCTTCGGGCGTGGCTCATGCGCAAGCGGCCAAGGCGCCCGCACCAGGCACGATTGTTGTGCACCTGAACGGGCTGTTGAATGACCAGGTCAACGACATTGGTTCGTCGATCAATAGCGTGAATGGCTATAAGCTGAACCCGATTGGGATGACCGGCTTCCTGCGCCTGTATCCGGGTTTTGACGGGACCACTGAAGGCGGCCTGCAATATGGTGTCGCTTCTGAGCTGCGGACCGCGTACACCAATGCGGGCGTAGGGATTCACGAGGGCGGCGGCGGCGTTGAGTCGCTCGTTATCCGTCGCGCTTATGCCTATGTCGGCACCAAGCAATCGGGTTATGTGCGCTTTGGTCAGACCGACGGCACCTGGGATTTGCTGACCACCGGTGAATATTACAATTACGGTGACGGCAATGAGTGGAATTCGGACGGCGGCGTTGGCGCGGCGGTTCCGGGCAATGCGGCACCGAGGGGCCTGTTCTCGGTTTCGGGTGCGCTCTACACCACCAATAAGATCGTTTATCTTTCGCCCGATATTGCTGGTTTCCAGGTTGGCTTTGATTTCGAGCCGAACTCGAATGGCTTCAAGGAAGGCGAATCTTGCGGTGTGCCGGGCGTGAATTGCGGCACCTTGGCCAGCGCGCCGGGTGGTGCAGGCAACGGGCGTCGTAAGAACACGCTGGGTGCAGCGGCCGAATATACCGGCAAAGCCGGGGCTCTCGGCTATAAGGTCAGCGCGGCTTATTTGATGGCGTCGCCGATTGGCAACAGCAGCGGTTCCGCGCTCGAGACGATCGTTTCGCCGCAAACCGGCGCACGCACGGCTGAAACCGGCTATAAGGGTCTCCGGGTTGATCAGCTCTCGGCTCAGGTGACCTTCGGCGGCTTCCTGCTCGGCGGTAACTTCAAGTCGGGTCAAGTGAACAACGGCTATACTTTTGTTCTGCCTGGCCAGCGCGATGCGATGTTCTATGAAGTGACCGGCATCTACACGATGGGCCCGGCCACGATTGGCGCGCAATATTTTGACGATCAGGCCGCCGGTGCTTATCTGCCGGGTAATGGCGCTGGGCGCACCGAGAATGATTATGGCTTCGATGTCGGCGCGAACTACGCTCTGTCCCCGCATTTCGGTGTCTACGCGACCTATTTGTATGGTCACCGTCACCAACATGGCGTGAACCTTGCCGATACCGGCGCTGCCACCGGCAAGGCCATTGGCAACAACGTCCAGTCGCAGGCGATCAGCGCTGGTGCGCAGTTGAAATGGTAAGCTGATCCTTCGGATCGGTTGACGAACCGGGGTGGCAGAGCAATCTGCCACCCTTTTTCGTGCTCATTTGTGACAGGCATGCCGCAATCGACGCGGCTGCTCTTGGCGTTCAGCGATCACACGGTTAAACAGCTGCATGTGTTTGTCCGGATCATCCGGCTCGCCTAGCGGAGACCAAAGTGCGCACTCACCCATTCTCTCACCTGACCATCGCCCGGCGCGCCACCGCGCCTATGATCGCCGCGAGCTGCGTGCTCGCTTTGGCCGCCTGCAGCAATGCCAAACAGCCCAACTTGCCCAATATGCAAACCTATCGGGTGCCAAGCCAAATGCAGGGCACTGGCAGCAGCGGGTTCAGCAATTTGTTTACCTTTGGCAAAGGCAATGGCGGCGCGCGGGCGACTGGCGTTGCTGTCAATGCATATTTGTGGCGGGCGTCGCTGGATACGTTGAGCTTCATGCCGCTTGCTTCGGCTGATCCATTCGCGGGGGTGATTATCACCGACTGGTATTCACCACCGGGAAGCGCCAATGAGCGGTTCAAAGCGACGGCCTATGTGCTGGGCAAAAGCTTGGCGGCGAATAATTTGAAAGTCTCGGTGTTCCGTCAAGTGCGTTCGGGCGCGGGCTGGGTGGATGCGCCGGTTGATCCGGCGACCGCGCATGGCCTTGAGGACCGCATTCTCGCCCGCGCCGCACAGCTCAAGGGCGGCAGCCAAATCAATGGCTGATTTGCCGACCCGCCCGGTTGGGGCCCTTGAGGATGGTTATGATTTTCGGGCGGCCGAGCCGCATTGGCAGGCGGCATGGGCGCAGGCGGGGTGTTTTACCACCGCTGATCAGCCAAAGGGCGAAAAGCCGAAATGCTATGTGTTGGAAATGTTTCCCTATCCATCGGGAAAAATTCATATCGGGCATGTGCGTAATTATGCGATTGGCGATGTGATCGCCCGCGCCCGGCGGGCGCAGGGCTATGATGTACTGCACCCGATGGGGTGGGATGCGTTTGGCTTACCGGCAGAAAATGCTGCGCGGGAGCGCGGTGTCGATCCGGCGCAATGGACGCGGCAGAATATTGCGGCGATGCGCGATGATTTGAAGCAGGTGGGGCTGTCATTTGACTGGGCCCGCGAGTTCGCCACCTGTGATCCTGACTATTACGGGCAGCAGCAAAAGATTTTTCTGGAATTTTGGCGTGCGGGCCTCGCTTATCGGCGCGAATCGGCGGTGAATTGGGACCCGGTCGATATGACCGTGCTGGCCAATGAGCAGGTGATTGACGGGCGCGGCTGGAAATCCGGCGCGTTGGTGGAAAAGCGCAAATTGCGCCAGTGGTTTTTCAAGATCACCGCCTTTGCCGAGGATTTATTGGCCGGGTTGGACACGCTGGAGCGCTGGCCGGAGCGGGTGCGCACCATGCAGCGCAACTGGATTGGGCGCAGCGAGGGCGCGAATGTCGAATTTTCGCTGACGGCGCCGGTTGCGGGGCATGACGCGGTTAAGGTTTATACGACGCGGCCTGATACGTTGTTTGGGATGAGTTTTCTGGCGATCGCGCCCGATCATCCGCTGGCGCTGGCGGTGGCGGCGCAGAACAGTGAAGCGGCGGCGTTCATTGCCGAATGTCAGAGCAGTGGCACTTCCGAAGCGGCGATTGAGGCGGCGGAGAAGCGCGGGTTTGATACCGGTTTGCGGGTCAAGCACCCGTTTACCGAGGCGAGTTACCCGGTTTGGATCGCGAATTTTGTGCTGATGGATTATGGGACGGGGGCGATTTTTGGCTGTCCGGCGCATGACCAGCGCGATTTGGATTTCGCCCGAAAATATCAGCTCAGCGTGACCGCCGTGGTGGCGCCGAAGGGCGAGGCGGCGCCGGAGATTGGTGATGTGGCGCTGACCGGCGATGGCGTGATCATCAATTCAGATTTTCTCTCCGGGCTGGATGTGGCGGCGGCCAAGCGGCAAGTCATAGCGGCGTTGGAGGAACGCGGCATTGGCCAGGGCGTGGTGAATTGGCGGTTGCGCGATTGGGGTGTTTCCCGGCAACGGGCTTGGGGTTGCCCGATCCCGGTGATCCATTGCGAGGTTTGCGGCGCTGTGCCGGTGCCTGAGCGTGATTTGCCGGTCCGGCTGCCGGATGATTTGCCGTTTGATCGGCCCGGCAATGCGCTGGATCATCACCCGACTTGGAAGCATGTGCATTGCCCGCAATGCGGTGGCGCAGCAACGCGCGAGACCGACACGTTCGACACGTTCGTTGATAGTTCCTGGTATTTTGCCCGGTTTTGTGCGCCCCGCGCGACGACGCCGACGGATGTGGCGGCGACCAAGCATTGGATGCCCGTCGATCAATATATTGGCGGCATCGAGCATGCGATTTTGCATTTGCTCTATGCGCGGTTTTTTACCCGGGCGCTGCACCAGCTCGGTCATATTGGTGTGGAAGAGCCGTTTGCCGGTCTGTTCACCCAAGGGATGGTGACGCATGAAAGCTATCGCACCGAGGATGGGCGTTGGCTTTATCCCGATGAGGTGACCCGCCATGCCGATGGCAGCGCGACCCATCAGGGTGAGCGCGTGATTATTGGCCCGAACGAGAAAATGTCGAAATCCAAGCGCAACACGGTTGATCCGGCCGTGGTGATCGAGCGATTTGGGGCGGATGCGGCGCGCTGGTTTACCCTGTCGGATAATCCGCCGGAGCGCGATGTGGAATGGACCGAGGCGGGCGCGCAAGGCGCGTTCCGATTTGTGCAGCGCGTGTATCGGCTTGCCCGGATGATCGCCGCCGAGCCGCATGATCCGACCGCTTTGGAGCAGGTGGCGGGCGATGCGCGCGCCTTGCGGCAAGCGACGCACCGGGCGATTGCCGGGGTGAGCGAGGCGATTGACGGGTTTGCGTTCAATGTTGCGATTGCGCGGCTCTATGAATTGGGCAATGCGATTAGCGACACTGACGGCAATAATTCGCTTGGTATCGGCGCTGCTAGGCGTGAGGCGGTTATTGCGCTGATCCGGCTGGCCGCGCCGATTATCCCGCATGTGGCTGAGACCGCCCACGCGCTGTTGGAGCCGGGGGCTGGCTTGGTGGCGAATTTGCCTTGGCTGGTTGCCGATCCTGACTTGGTGCGGCGCGATCGGGTGACCATTGGCGTGCAAATTATGGGAAAATTGCGCGCAGCGATCGAATTGCCGATCGGCGCTGATGCGCCAACGGCGACGCAAGCGGCCCTGGCTGAGCCAAAAATTGCGCAGGCGCTGGCAGGCGTGACGATTGTTAAAACCATCCATGTGCCGGATCGGATTGTGAATTTTGTCGTTCGCTCCTAAATTTCGCGCTCTCGCGCTGATGCTCGCGATTCTGCCTGCCTTGGCTGGCTGTGGGTTTCATCCGGTCTATGCGCCCTCATCAGGCACCACAGCGTCGGTGGCGGCGCGGCTGGATGAGATTCAGATTGGGCTATTGCCTAATCGTTCGGGGCAATTACTGCATGAGGCGCTGGAGGCGGATTTGCGGCGCGCTGGCGCGCCGGTGTTTTTTCGCTATCATTTGCACGTTAATTACAGCATCAGTGCGCAGGTGATTGGCTTGCAGCCGGATAGTTCGAGTTCGCGCACACGGCTATTTGCCAATGCCCGTTGGCAACTGACCAAAGCGGGCGAGCCGAGCCAAGTGGTGACTAAAGGGTCGGCCTCGACCATGGATGCGGTTAATGTGATCGATAATCAGTATTTTGCCCTCTCGCTGTCCACCGATCAGGCTCATCATCAACTTGCGCGCGCCATTGCGGAGCAAATCACTCTGGAATTAGCGACTTATTTCAACGCGCATCCCCACGCGGGCTGATCGCGCCCGATGAAAATCGATGCGCGCCAAATTGACCGTTTTCTCGCTGATCCTGGCAAAACCCGGCTGGTGCTGATTTTTGGCGCTGATACCTCGCGCGTGGTGGAGTTGGGCCGGGGCTTGGCGAAGCGGATCGCCGGATCGCTCGATGATCCGTTTCGCGCCACCGAATTGAGTGCGGATCAGGCCGAGCGCCTGGCTGAGGAAGGCTCGGCGCCTGCGTTTGGCGGCGGGCGGCGGGTGATTTTGCTGCGCGATGCGGGGGATGCGCAGGTGAAATTTGCCGAGGCTGCGCTCGCGACACCGGGGGATGCGCTGATGGTGGTGCTCGCCGGTGATTTGACCACGCGCTCGAAATTGCGGGGGCTTGCGGAAAAACGCGATGATTGTGCCGCGATCATTTGCTATGTGCCCGACGCCTCGGCGCGTGGCCCGGCTTTTGCCGCGATGCTGCGCGATGCGGGGGTGAGCATTACCAGCGAGGCGCTAACTCTAGCCGCCGCCCGGTTGGGCGGGGAGACCGGCGCGTTGCGGGACGCGGCGGAGCGGGTGATTTTATATGCCGGGGCGGCAAAACGGGTTGATGCCGCCGAGATCGACGCGGTGTTGGACGATCAAGGCACGGGTTCGATGCAAGAGGCCATTGATGCCGCTTTGGTCGGTGATGTGGCCGGGGCGGATCATGCGCTGGCGCTGGCGCTTGATGAGGGTGCTGCACCGGTCGCGGTGATCCGGGTTTTACTCAGCGAGTTGGGACGGTTGCGGTTGCTGGCTGATAAAATTGCGCAAGGCGCCTCGCCGCGTGATGCGGTGTCGGCGAGCCGCCCGCCGGTATTTTTTCGCCGGGTGCCGCTGGTGGTGCAGGCGGCGACGCGCTGGCGTGAGGCCGCGATTATCGAAGCGATTACCAAGGCGTTGGCGGCGGAGGCCGCGTGCAAATCAGCCGGGGCGGTACCGGATTTGCTGTGCAAGCGACTATTTTATGATCTGGCCGGTGTTACAGCCCGAGCTCGTTGATCATCGCCTCGCGCATGATGAATTTTTGGATTTTGCCGGTGACCGTCATGGGAAACGCATCGACGATGCGGATATAGCGCGGGATTTTGTAATGGGCGATCTGTCCCTCGCAAAAATTGTGCACTTCGGCATCGGTCAGGCGCTCACCCGGTGCCGGCTGCACCCAGGCGCAAGGCACTTCGCCATATTTCGGGTCCGGCACGGCAAACACGCTGGCCGCTGCGATTTTCGGATGGCGGAATAAATACTCCTCGACCTCGCGCGGGTAGATATTTTCGCCGCCGCGGATCACGATATCCTTGCTCCGCCCGACGATGGTGCAATAGCCTTGGGCATCAAGCACGCCGAGATCGCCGGTATGCATCCAGCCGGCATCATCGATCGCCTCGTTGGTTTTTTCCGGCTCGTCCCAATAGCCCAGCATCACCGAATAGCCGCGGGTGCAAATTTCGCCCTGGGTGCCGACCGGGACGATGTTTCCCTCGGGATCGATGATTTTGACCTCCAGATGCGGATGCACCTGCCCGACGGTGGCGACCCGCAGCGCCGGTGGATCATTGGGGGCGGATTGAAAACTCACTGGTGAGGTTTCGGTCATGCCATAACAGATGGTGATCTCGCGCATATTCATCCGCTCGATGACCCGGCTCATCACCTCGATCGGGCAGGTTGTGCCGGCCATGATACCGCCCCGCAGCGAGGACAAATCGAAGCTGGCGAAATCTGGGTGGTCGAGTTCGGCGATGAACATGGTCGGCACGCCGTATAAATGGGTGCAGCCCTCGGCCGCGACGGCGGCGAGGGTGGCGCGCGGATCAAACCCTTCGGCGGGATAGACCATGGTGGCGCCATGGGTAATGGCGGCTAGATTGCCCATCACCATGCCAAAACAATGATAGAGCGGCACGGGGATGCAAATGCGATCACCCGCGCGCAAGCCGCAACCAGCGCCGACGAAATAGCCGTTATTGAGAATATTATGATGCGACAGCGTGGCACCTTTTGGCGCGCCGGTTGTGCCGGAGGTGAATTGGATGTTGATGGCGGCGTCAAACTGCGTTGAAGCGGCGAGCGTATCGCGCTGGGCGCGTGAGGCTTGGGTGGCGGCGGCATCGATCGCGTCAAAGCACATCATGCCCGGCGGGGCGGATTCAGCGCCGATGGCGATGCAGAGTTTGAGATGGGGCAAGGAGGCCGCCTCGAGCGCGCCTGGGGTTGCTTGGCGCAATTCGGGCGCGAGTTCGAGCAACATGGCAATATAGTCGCTGGTTTTGAAGGATCGGGCCAGGACCAGTGCTTTGCATTGGACCTTGTTGAGCACGAAGGCGAGTTCGGTGGTGCGATAGGCTGGGTTGATGGTGACCAGAATAATGCCAACCCGCGCCGAGGCGAATTGCAAAATTGCCCATTCGGCATTGTTGGGTGACCAAATGCCGATCCGATCACCGGGTTCAAGCCCGAGCGCCAATAAGCCTGCCGCACATTCATCGACCCGCGCATCAAGCGCCGCATAGCTTAACCGCACGCCCTGGCTACAGGACACCAGCGCATCGCGCGCGGCGTGATCCTGCGCGGCTTGCGCCAAGGCCGCGCCGATGGTCAGGCCAAGGCGCGGCGTGGCACTTAAACCCTGAACGTAGCTGTTCTGCATATTTCACTCCCGTTACGGCCAGACTACCGCGCCACACCGGATCGTGAAAGAGGATTACTCGGCGGCGAGATTATAGTGATGCGGTTGCGGCGCTGGTGCCGCGTTAGGGGCGAAAATCGCATCCAACGAGTGCCATAGCGGTTCGACGGCTCGCAGATTGGCCTCTTTGACGTGGCCAAAGCCGCGAATTTGCGCGGGTAGGCTGGCGAGTTCGATGGCTTTGGCTAAATTATCGTCATTCAGCGCAGCGATGGCTTGGCGGATCGAGCGTTCATAGCGCGCTGGCAAAGCCCGTTCGATGCGGCGTTCTTCGGTGCGGCCAAACGGATCGAACGCGGTGCCGCGTAGGAATTTGAATTTTTCCAGCACGCGGAAGGCGGTGAGCACCCAGGGGCCGAAGGCGCGTTTTTGCAAATGGCCGGTGCGCGGGTCGCGCTTGGCGAGCAGCGGCGGCGCCAGATGGATATGGATTTTGCCGCCATCGACGAATTGCGCGGCGATGGCGGCCCGGAACGCAGGCGCGTTATAGAGGCGGGCCACCTCATACTCATCCTTGTAAGCAAGTAATTTGTAGAAATTGCGCGCCACCGCCTCGGTCAATGCGGTCGAGCCGGGGCGCAGGCGGGATTCGGCGGCGCGCATCTCGGCCAACAGCGGGCGGTAGGGCTGAGCGTAGGCGGCGTTATGGTAGGCTATCAGCTCGCTTTCGAAGCGCTCGATGAGTGTATCGAGATCGGGTGCGGCTTCGGCTTTTTTATCGGCGTTGGGCAATTTGGCGAGCACGGCGGACAGGTCGAGGCAGGCAGCGCGGCCCCAGGCGAAGGCGGCGAGATTGAGATTGACCGCTTGATTATTCACCCGGATCGCCTGTTCGAGCGACTCCCGTGACACCGGCACTTTGCCCAACTGCCACGCATAGCCCAGCACGAATAAATTGGTCGCAATCGCATCGCCCATCAGGGCGGTGGCGATCCCTGTGGCATCGAGCGTTGCGAGCTGCGCCTCGCCGACCCGTGCCGCGATGGTTTGGCGCAGGCGGCGCATGGGGAGTGAAAAATCCGGATCGCGGGTAAAGGCGCCGGTAATGGTTTCGTGTAGATTGACCACGCTGGCGGTATTTTCGCCAAGGCAATCGAGGGTTTCATGCTCGCCGGCGACCAGCGCATCGCAGCCCAACAGCAAATCGGCGCGGCCTTCTGGCACCCGCAGCGCCTGACCCGTGCCCGCCGCGCCGCCGAAGCGCACATGGGACACCACGGCGCCGCCTTTTTGTGCGAGGCCGAGCACATCGAGCACCGATACCGGCAGGCCATCGAGATGTGCGGCCATACCGAGCATGGCGCCGATGGTGACCACGCCGGTGCCGCCGATCCCGGCGATCACCACGTTCCAGGGCCGATCCAGGACAGGGCGCACGGGTTCCGGCAGATCAGTCGGCGCGGCGGCCAGGGTTGCTTCGGGTTTGCGCAGGCCCGCACCATGCACCGTGACAAAGCTGGGGCAAAATCCATCGACGCAGGAGAAATCCTTGTTGCAGGATGATTGGTCGATGGCCCGCTTGCGACCATATTCGGTTTCCAGCGGCACCACCGAGACGCAGTTGGAGGCTTTTGAGCAATCGCCGCAGCCTTCGCAGACGCGCTCATTGATGAAGGCGCGCTTGGCGGGATCGACCATGGTGCCGCGTTTGCGCCGACGGCGCTTTTCAGTCGCGCAGGTCTGGTCATAGATTAGGGCGGTGGTGCCGGAGAGGGTGCGGAATTCGCGCTGGACGGCATCAAGATCGCGGCGATGATGGATTTTTACACCGGGTGCCAGATCGGTCACCGCTTGATATTTCTCCGGCTCGTCGGTGACGATATCGATGCGCGCGGCCCCCTCGGCGGCGAGCTGGCGGGTGATTTGTGGCACGGAGAGCGGGCCATCGACATGCTGGCCGCCGGTCATGGCCACGGCGTCGTTGAACAGGATGCGATAGGTGATATTGACCCCCGCCGCGATGGACGCGCGGATCGCGAGCAGGCCGGAATGGTGATAGGTGCCATCGCCCAAATTGGCGAAGACGTGATTTTCTTCGGTGAAGGGCGATTGGCCGATCCAAGCGACGCCCTCACCGCCCATATGCGAGAACACATCGGTCGACCGGTCCATCCAGGTGACCATGTAATGGCAGCCAATGCCGGCCATGGCGCGGGAACCGTCCGGCACTTTGGTCGATGTGCTGTGCGGGCAGCCGGAGCAAAAATGCGGGATGCGATGAGCGCCGAAGTTCAGCGCGTTCGCGCCATCGATATTGGTGCGCAATTTGCCTAACATATCGGCGCGGGCGGGACTCGGCATCAAAGCCTGGGCGCGGTCACCCAGCGCGAGCGTGATGTCGGCGGCGGAGAGATCGGATTCCGGCTTGAGGAGGGTGACCCCGCGATCATCGGTTTTGCCGAGCACGCGCGGTGCCGTGGCGCTGCCATAGAGAATGGATTTGATTTGATTTTCGATGATCGGTTGTTTTTCTTCGACGACGATAATTTCTTCAAGGCCGCGGGCAAAATTGCGAATCACCTCGGGCTCAAGGGGCCAGGTCATGCCAAGTTTGAGCAAACGCACGCCGTCCAAGCCGAGATCGCCGCGCGCCTGCTCAACATCGAGGAATGATTTGCCGGCCGTGACAATGCCGATGCGCGCACCCGGCGCGGGCTCGATCAGCCGGTTGATCGGGTTGGCACGGACAAAATCGAGCAAGGCCGGATAGCGCAGACGCAGCACCCGCGCTTCTTGATCGAGGATCGCCTCGTGCAAGCGCATCGAGACCGAGGCGGGATCGATATCGGGCATGACGATGGGGAGCGATTCGGGGTCGGTGGTGATGGAGGCCGTGCAATCGATAATTTCTTCGACGGTTTTAAAGCCGATATACAGCCCGGAATGGCGCGACGCCGCCCAGCCATAGAGGCCGAGTTCGAGAATATCGGCGATCGAGCTTGGTGCCATGACTGGCACGCCAGCGGCGATCAAAGCCTGTTCGCTCTGATTGGCAATGGACGAGGATTTGGCCGCGTGATCATCCCCCGCCACCACGAGCACGCCGCCCAAGCGGGTGGTGCCGGCATAATTGGCGTGCTTCATCGCATCGCCGGAGCGATCCACCCCGGGGCCTTTGCCATACCACATGGCGAACACGCCATCGCGCTTGGCACCGGCGAATAGCGGGGTCATTTGACTGCCCCATACCGCCGTCATCGCTAAATCTTCGTTGAGACCGGGCTTGAACACGATATCATCGGCATCGAGCATTTTTTTCGCAGCGAAGGCCTGCACATCGAGCCCCCCGAGCGGCGAGCCCCGATAGCCGGAGAGAAACCCTGCGGTGTTAAAGCCATGGGCCCGATCACGCCGACGCTGGGTTAACAGTAAACGGATCAGCGCCTGGGTGCCGGTCAGGATCATCCGCCCCGAATTGGCTTGATACCGGGCATCACGTGCAAGTTCGGCGGTCTTCATCAATGGGTTCCCCGTAAAATCATCACGACAGGCAGGACCCTGCGCGCAACCACGCATCAGGGACAGACTGAATATGCCGGTTTGATCCTGAAATTACGAGGGGCGAGCGGAAACGCGACACAGCGGGTCCTGTCACGGTGCAATTCGGCGAAATAAAATTACGTTTGATTTTGTGCAGCGCCGAAGGATAGGGCGATAATCCGTCCTATCTGGACCTTAAATCACGAAAATGTGATATTAGACCCAGATCGCTGTAGGTTGGGTCATTTGACCCGACCTACAGCTATATTGATCGAAAAAAACGAACTTAGAGCGCGTCGATGTAAAACGATCGCGCTCTAATCAGAGAACGGGTCCTGCATCAAAATCGTATCGTCACGCTCGGGGCTGGTGGAGAGCAGCGTCACTGGACATTCGACCAGCTCTTCAATGCGCCGGACATATTTGATCGCTTGCGCGGGGAGTTCGGCGTACGACCTTGCTCCGCGAGTCGAGCTGGTCCAGCCTTCGATGGTCTCGAAAATCGGTTCGGCCTGCGCCTGAGCGCGCGCGCCAGAGGGCAAATGCCGACTTGTTACGCCATTGATGCGGTAGCCGACCCCGATTTTCAACGCTGGCAGGCCATCGAGCACATCGAGCTTGGTCAGGGCGAGGCCCTGAATGCCGCCGACCTTGACGGCTTGGCGCACCAAAGCTGCGTCAAACCAGCCACAGCGGCGCGGGCGGCCGGTGACGGTGCCAAATTCATGACCCCGCTCGCCCAGCAATTGGCCGGTTGCATCGTGCAATTCGGTTGGGAACGGGCCGGACCCAACGCGGGTGCAATAGGCTTTGGCGATGCCCAGCACACGGCCGACCGCATCCGGCCCGATCCCGGCGCCGGCGGCGGCTTGGCCCGCGACGGTGTTGGAGGAGGTCACGAACGGATAGGTGCCGTGATCAACATCGAGCATCACTGCTTGCGCGCCCTCAAACAGGATGCGGGCATTCTCATGCCGTGCTTGGGCCAGACGCTCCCAAATTGGTTCGGCATAGGGCAGAATTCGCGGCGCTAAAGCCAGCAAATCGGCGAGCAGCGTCGCCTTTTCGAAGGTCGGCGCGCCGAGCCCGGCGAGCAGCGTGTTGTGATGCAGCAACAACTCATCAAGGCGCCAATCGAGCGTGTCCGGCTCTGCCAGATCGCACACCCGGATTGCCCGGCGCGCAACCTTATCCTCATAGGCGGGGCCAATCCCGCGCCCGGTTGTGCCGATGCGCCGTTCGCCGCGCGCGGCCTCACGCGCACGATCGAGGGCGGCATGCACGGGCAAAATCAGCGGCGCATTATCGGCGATCCGTAACGTCTCCGGTGTGATCGAGAGGCCTTGGGCACGAATTCGATCGATTTCGGCGAGCAATGCCACCGGGTCGATCACCACGCCGTTGCCGATCAGGCCGAGTTTGCCGCGCACCAACCCCGAGGGCAGGAGCGATAATTTATAGGTTTGATTGCCGACCACCAGCGTGTGTCCGGCATTGTGCCCGCCTTGAAACCGCACCACGATGTCCGCGCGCGAAGCGAGCCAATCGACCACCTTGCCCTTGCCCTCGTCACCCCATTGGGCGCCGATAATCGTGACATTGGCCATGGTTTATACTCCTGCAAGATCGGTGATGACGCCATCGCGCCAGAGATGCGAGCATCCGAGGCGGTGGGCTTCGTGAACGAGATCCGTTTCCGGGCTAAGACCGGCGATGGTGGCGAATCCCTGCGCGCGCGCCGCAGCACCCGCCTCGACCGGGGCTGCGGCGGGTAGATAAAGCCGGGCGCGCAGGATGAGCGGCGGTGCGACGCGCAAGGCCGTATCGGGATAGAGGGTGATGCCGGTGGCGGATTCGCCATTATCGCAAAGATAGCGGCCACCCCGCCCCAACTCGACCTGCCGACCGGGGGCAAAAATCGTGACCGCCGCGCCGGTATGATAGCGATAGCCGCGAAACTCCACCGGATCGATGGTGACGCGCAACGCAGGGTCGGCGGCGGCGATACAGGCGACGATTGCCGAAAGACGATCCGCATGGGCGCGGGCCAGCGGCGGCAACTCAATTTGCGCAATCATATCGAGCGCACGGGTTGCCACGCCGGCGGCATCGAGCAAGGTGCAGAGGGAATTCGCCCAATGGCCACCGTGCCGGGCGATCGCGGCGGCGTCTTTGCGATCAAGCGCATGGGCGAGTTCCGCCTGATCGGCGGCGGCAAGCGCGTCAGTGCCGATCAAAGCTGGGATCAAGGGCGGCATGGTCAGATCGATACTCATTGAAGGGATACCGGCGGCGCGGAGTGCATCGGCCGCGACCAGGATGGCCTCGGCATCGGCTTGCGGTAAATCCGGGCCGATCAATTCAATGCCGGCCTGCGATACTTGCCGCTCGGGCGCCATTTGGGTGCCGCGCACCAACAGGCACGGCCCCGCATAGGCCAAGCGCAGCGGGCGCGGCGCGCTGGCCATGCGGGTGGTGGCAATGCGGGCAATTTGCGGCGTGGTGTCCGCCCGCAGCCCCATCATGCGCTGGGATTCCGGGTCCATAATCCGGTAAATTTGCTCGCCAAGTGCCGCCCCGGCGCCGGAGAGCAAGGTGGTTTCGAATTCCACCAAGGGCGGTTGCACGCGCTGATACCCGTTCAAATCGAACCGGTGCATCAGGGTTTCGATCAAATGCGCCTCGCGGGCAGCGTCCGGCGGCAAGGTGTCGCCGAACCCAGCCGGCAATAATCCGCGATGCGGTGGCAAATCTTCGGTCATTTTGGTCTTTCCAGCGTTGCGCGGCCTCATACCACCAGCGCCGCCTGATGCCAAACCAACCGGTATCAACGAAGGCCCGACGGCGCAGAAACTATTTGGCAAATCATCCGCGCCATGCTTACTTAACCACAACCTAAGCGAGCATTACTATGCTGTTCAACACGCCGGCATTTATACTGGTCTTTCTGCCGCTCACGATACTGGGGTTTGCCGTTGCCGGACGCTGGAACCGCCGGGCGGCCTTGTTGGTTTTGCTGCTGGCCAGCCTGGTTTTTTACGCGTGGTGGCGGCCGATATTTCTACCGTTATTGGTGGGCTCGATCATAACCAATTATGGGCTGGTGCGGGTGATGCGGCGCTCAGCGCATCCGCGCGGCTGGCTGATTGCGGGCCTGATCGGCAATCTTGGCCTATTGGGGTGGTTCAAATATGCCGGGTTGCTGGCCAATACGGGCGCGGCGCTGCTGGGGCATGGGCCGGTGCATCTCGATATTATTCTGCCTTTGGGCATCAGTTTTTTTACCTTCCAGCAGGTGATGTTTCTGGTCGATTCGTATCGGGGCGAGGTGCCACGCTGCGCGATGCTCGATTACGCCTGCTTTGTTGGGTTCTTTGCCCATCTGATTGCCGGGCCGATTGTGCGGCCGGGTGATATTATTCCACAATTTGCCGAGCATGACGGGCGGGTGCATCAGGCCAATCTTGTTGCGGGGGCCGAGATTTTTTTGCTGGGCCTCGCGAAAAAATTGGTGCTTGCCGATAGTCTCGCCCGGTTTGCCGATCCGGGATTCGGCGCGGCGATGGCCGGACATCCGCTCACGCTGGTCGAAGCGTGGTTCGCCTTACTTGCTTATGGGGCGCAGATCTATTTCGATTTCTCTGGCTATTCGGATATGGCGATTGGCTTGGCACGCATGGTCGGCATTGCATTTCCGTTGAATTTTCGCAGCCCCTATCAGGCCCGCGATATCAGCGATTTCTGGCGCCGCTGGAACATCACTTTATCGATGTTTTTGCGCGATTATTTGTATATCCCGCTCGGCGGCAATCGGGCCGGCGAGGGGCGGCGCAATGTCAATCTGCTGATCACCATGCTGCTGGGCGGGTTATGGCATGGCGCGGCCTGGAGCTTTGCGCTGTGGGGCGGTTTGCATGGGCTGTATCTGATTATCCATCATCAATGGCGGCGCACCGGATGGCGGTTGCATCGCTGGCTGGCCCAGTCAGTGACGATGCTGGCGGTGCTGCTGGCCTGGGTGCCGTTTCGAGCCGGATCGCTGGCATCATGCACGATCATGGCACGCGGCCTGCTTGGACGTGACGGGGTTGCCTTGCCGATGATGCTGCTCAAAGCCTTCCCGGCTTTGCACGCGATCGCGACACCGGTCGCGGTGCTGCCTTATCTCGGGGCTGCGCGCACATTGAGCGTGGTGCAAGGAGGCGCTTTGCTCGCGCTGGCGTGGGCGATTATTCTGCTGACACGGGATGTGCATTCGCTATCATTGCGGGGGCGCAATGCCGCTTTGATCGCTGGATTTGCCTTTAGCCTGCAAGCGTTATTTTTTGCGCCGTTTGCGCGACCTTTTATCTATTTTCAGTTCTGATGCGCCGCTTATTCTTTTGCTGTGTAACCTCGATTGCACTGTATCTCATCGGCTTTGCATTTGTGCTGCATCGACCCTTGTCGGTTGGGTTGATCCAATTGGAGATGCAGCAAAAATTGGCGCGCGGTGGCCGCCTGCCCTCGCCAAAGATTGTGATTTTGGCTGGATCGAATGCGCCCTATTCGCATTCCTGCCGCGTGATTGGCGCAATGCTGCATCTACCGTGCGAAAATGCCGGGATCGCCGTGGGATTTAGTCTTGATGATTTGTTCGCACGCTGGGCGCCCCTGCTGCATCGCGGCGATATTGTCTATTTGCCGATGGAGATCCAGCAATATGACATAACCCGGGCGCAAAATGATATGTCCGTCGATAGCACCATGTTGTTTCGCGATAATCGCGGACTGCTGTGGCGACTGGGGCCAGGACGGGCCTTAGCCAGCGCGTTTTCCAACAGCTTTGCCGATGGGCTCGAGGCGGTGGTTGAGATGCTCGCCCACAGCACAGGCTATGGCCATCGGCGCGCAAGGCTGGCGGCGCAATTTGATCGGCAAGGTGATCGAATCGGCACCAGCCTTTTGACCGCTGATCCCAAATTCCTCGCCTTGCTGCATCGCCCAGAGCCGTCATCGACAGCGATCCGCGACGGCTATGACCGGCGCGTTATCGCTCGCTTCGTGCGTGCCGAACATGCAGCGGGGGTCTTGATGATTGGCGGATTACCGACCGATTTCGACACGGTGCCGCTTTCGAGCGCCGATATTGCCGCAGTAACAGCGACCTACACGCGAAATGGCGGGTTATTTTTAATCACCCCTAACCATAGCCGATATCCGCGCGCCGATTTTTACAACAGCGAGGACCATTTAGCCCAGCCTTGTCAGTATCTTCAGTCAATTACCGTGGCGCGGGGGCTGGCGCGGCTCACGCATCACTCAGTTAGCGCACCAACCGCCTCGATGGAAAAATTGGCCCAAACATGCCCGTCGGGTGGGACGGTCATCGCTCTGGATAAGGGCACCGCACGCTGACGGACGATGTCCCGATACTGAAATCGATACGAAATCAGGATCGGGACCGGATGTGCATCAGACCATTTTCTTGAGCGACGGTGAGGCTTTGAACCGCACAGTTTTGCCAGCCTTGACCTTGATTTCGGCGCCGGTGCGCGGATTAACGCCCTTGCGCGCCTTGGTTTTGCGAACAGTGAATGTGCCGAAGCTGGGAAGGGTGAACTTGCCTTCCTTTTTCAGCTTTTTCACAATCTCTTCGATCAGGTCGGTCGCGGCACGATTCGCGGCGACGCCGGTGATTTCGGCCGATTCTTGAATTACTTGAGCAATAAACGCTTTCGACATGGGTGAAAGCCCCTCTCTGTGTCCGATCCGATCGTGGTTCGCCCTCGATGCGGACGCCGGTTTGCCGGCGGGTTGAAGATTCTTGCGCAGGCATCGGGGTTCGATGCGGCACGCCCGATTCTTCTAGCGATTCGCGCAGGTTTTGAATAGGGGGATCAAAATGAAATTACAGAAAACCCATAACGACAATCGCACCGATAAAAGCGACGCCGCCGACCGCAATGGACACCCAGCCGAAGGATTTGATGTCGGTAATCACCGATACCGAGGCCAGAACAATCGCAATCTGCAAAGCCCCGACGGCAAGTTCCAGCCAATGATAGAGATGTAACTTATGATCGCGCTCGCGCGTTTGTTGCTCGGCTTGCTGGCGCAATTCGGCTTTGCCGTTGCCATTGGTGGAATCGGAGAGATTTTTTGCGGCTTTCTGACTGGCGATTTTTGCCGCCTGGGCGAGCGTTGGGTCATTATTCAGCCGGGCCAACGCCGCTAAGGTTTTGGCTTCGCCTGATGCTAATTCGGCTTTAATCGATTTCGCCTGGTAAAAATTCCAGGTGTCGTTCAATTGGATTTGTTTAGCGATATAATCGTTCTGCGCCGATTTTTCGCCCATCTCGCCGATGGCGAGGCACGCCGCCAAAATGCCGATCAACAGACCCATCCGCTTCGCATGATCGTTGGTCGGATGTTCCTCGATATGTTTGTGACGCTCCAACGTCTCGGTCGCGAGCTCGGAGGGTTCCATGATGATGATGACCTAAAAAACGTAAATTGTGGGAGATTTTGGGCCGGTTGGACCAGCGAATGGTGCCCAGGGGCGGGATCGAACCACCGACACTACAATTTTCAGTCGTATGCTCTACCAACTGAGCTACCTGGGCACTGGGGGAAGAAATAGCCGAACCGGGCGCCGCCATCAAGCCGTCATGATCACCCAATTCAAAATGACCCCCTCTTGCGTTGCAACGGCGAAGTCGATAAACGCGCAATTGGGCCACGTCCCCCCACCGGGACGCTTTATCTTCTGAGAGGGAGATCAACCATGTCTGTGCATGCGCCAATGCCGCCTGCGATCCGTCCAGCCAATCCTCATTTTTCATCTGGTCCTTGTGCCAAGCGTCCTGGCTTTACGCTGGAGGCCTTGCAGGGCGCTTTATTGGGCCGCTCGCACCGCGCCAGCAAACCGAAAGCAAAGCTCGCGGAAATTATTACCCGCTCGCGCGACATTCTCGGCTTGCCCGCCGATTGGCGACTGGCGATTGTCCCCGCCTCCGATACCGGTGCTGTCGAGATGGCCCTCTGGTCAATGTTGGGTGCGCGGCCGGTTGATGTGCTCGCGTTCGAAAGTTTTTCCGAGGCTTGGGCAACCGATGTGCTCAAGCAATTAAAGCTTGCTGATGCGCGGGTGCTTGCTGCCCCCTACGGGCAATTGCCCGATTTGCAGGCGGTCGATTTCAACCACGACGTCGTTCTGGCTTGGAATGGCACCACGTCCGGTGCGCGCATCCCTAACGGTGATTGGATCCCGGCTGATCGCGCCGGGCTGGTGATTGCTGATGCGACCTCGGCGGCTTTTGCCATGGCGCTGCCTTACGACAAGCTCGATGTCGTCACTTGGTCGTGGCAAAAAGTGCTGGGCGGCGAGGCCGCGCACGGTATGTTAGCGCTCAATCCACGCGCGGTGGAGCGGTTATTGACCTATAAACCAGCCTGGCCGCTGCCGAAAATTTTCCGCATGACATCGGGCGGAAAACTAACCGAGGGCTTGTTTGCCGGTGAGACGATCAATACCCCCTCGATGCTGGCGGCCGAGGATGCGCTCGATGGGCTGCGCTGGGCCGAGGGCATCGGCGGTCTGCCGGCGCTGATCGCACGGTCGGAAGCCAATCTTGCCGCGGTTGCCGATTGGGTCGCGCATAATGACCGCGTCGCATTCCTGGCCGCCGACCCCGCGATTCGCTCATGCACCTCGATTTGCCTCGTTATCGCGGCACCCTGGTTTGTGGCACTCGATCATGATGCGCAGGCTAAAGCCGCGAAAAAAATTGCCGCCTTGTTGGAAACCGAAGCCGTTGCCTTTGATATCGCCGCGTACCGTGATGCGCCGCCGGGCTTGCGCATTTGGGGCGGGGCAACCGTGGATACGGCCAACATCACGGCGCTGTTGCCATGGATTGACTGGGCTATTGATCGGGTTGGCGCTGACGAAACGAGCGCGCGATGAAACGCCGTTATGCGTTGGCCGATTTGGTCATCGATCAAATCTTCGGTCGCAAATGCTCTCACAAGCATTCCGGCTGTTGGGGGATTAGCCGCCACATCGTTGCGACCGATTGCCCAACATCCTGTCACCCGTCGCACCTATAATCGCATCGCCGCCAGCCATTGCTTGGCCAATTGAAATTGACCCTTTTTCCGTGAGGTTTCCGATGCCTAAAGTTCTGATTAGCGATAAGCTCTCCCCTGCCGCCATCGACATCTTCAAGCAGCGCGGCATTGAGGTTACAGTCAAACCCGGCCTAACGCCTGCTGAATTGCGCGAAATTATCGGCGAGTTTGATGGGCTTGCGATTCGCTCGGCGACCAAAGTGACCCGGGAGTTGCTCGATGTGGCGAATAATTTGAAAGTCATTGGCCGCGCCGGGATCGGTGTTGATAATGTCGATGTTAAATCAGCCACCGCGCGTGGTGTGGTCGTGATGAATACACCGCACGGCAACGCGATCACCACTGCAGAGCATGCCATTGGCATGATGTTCTCCCTTGCCCGCGACTTGCCCGCTGCTTCGGCTTCCACCAAAGCTGGCAAGTGGGAGAAAAACCGCTTCATGGGTGTGGAACTGACCAATAAAACGCTGGGCTTGATCGGCGCTGGCAATATTGGCTCGATCGTGGCTGATCGGGCGTTAGGGTTGAAAATGCGGGTGATTGCCTATGACCCCTATTTGACCGAATTGCGCGCGACAGCACTCGGCATCGAAAAGGTCGAACTCGATGTGTTGTTAGCGCGAGCCGATTTTATCACGCTCCATACGCCGCTCACCGAGCAGACGCGCAATATTCTCTCCCGCGAGAGCCTCGCGAAAACCAAGCCAGGCGTGCGCATCGTCAATTGCGCGCGGGGTGGTTTGATTGACGAGGCGGCACTCTATGATGCGCTGGTAGCGGGGCATGTTGCTGGTGCGGCGCTCGATGTTTTCGACATTGAACCTGCGACCGAGAATAAATTATTCACCCTCGAAAACGTGGTTTGCACGCCGCATCTGGGCGCCGCCACCACCGAGGCGCAGGAAAACGTGGCTCTACAAGTGGCCGAGCAGATTAGCGATTTTCTGCTCACCGGTGCGGTAACCAATGCCATCAATATGGCTTCGGTATCGGCCGAAGACGCGCCGCGTTTGAAGCCCTATATGGAGCTTTGCCAATTACTCGGTAGTTTTGCCGGGCAACTGACCGAGGCCCGCCAAGGAGTGATCGAGCGGGTTAGTTTTGAATATGAAGGGGCGGCCGCCCATTTGAATCAACGGCCACTAACGGCGGCCTTGCTCGCTGGATTATTGTCACCCCTCACTGAGGCGGTGAATATGGTGAACGCGCCCGTCTTTGCCCGTGATCATGGCATCGATGTTTCCGAAACCATCCATGATCGTGACAGCGAATACCAAACGCTCATCCGGATTAGCGTTACCACAGGCAAACAGACGCGCACTGTTTCCGGCACCTTGTTCGGTGGCGCCAAGCCGCGCTTGGTTGAGGTGAAGGGCATCAAGGTGGAGGCCGATTTTGGCCGCCATATGCTCTATGTCACCAACCAGGATAAGCCTGGTTTCATTGCCAAATGCGGTGCTATCTTGGCCGATGCCTCGATCAACATCGCAACGTTCCATCTCGGTCGTTCGGCGGCGGGTGGTGATGCCGTGTGCCTCATCTCCGTCGATGAGGCGTTGTCGGAATCGGTGCTCACCTCAATCCGCGCCTTACCGCAGGTGATGCAGGCGACCGCTCTCGCTTTTTAGGATATTTTCAGGCGACTTGCTCGCGGGTCGCGGCAAAGCGGATCTCTGGAAACCGCTCTTGCGCGAACCGTAGCGACCAGGAATCCCGCGCCAGAAATACCGGCGATTCGTCACGATCCAAGCCCATCGCTGACTGATTGGCATCGATGAACTCTTTGAGCCGCTTGGCATCATCGCAACTAACCCAGCGGGCCGTGCTATAGGGTGCGGCTTCGAACCGGATTGGGATTTTATATTCGGCATCGATCCGCGCCGCTAACACATCGAGCTGCAAGGCGCCCACGACACCGACGATCCAATCCGCCCCCTGCACCGGGCGGAATATTTGCGCGACGCCCTCCTCGGCCAAATCCTCTAGCGCGCGGCGCAACTGCTTGGCGCGCATCGGATCGGTTAACACAATGCGCCGCAAGATTTCCGGGGCAAAGCTTGGAATGCCGGTAAAGCGCAGCGCCTCACCTTCGGTGAGTGTGTCGCCCACGCGCAACGACCCATGATTGGGAATGCCGATAATATCGCCCGGATAGGCTTCTTCAGCGAGCGAGCGATCACGGGCGAAGAAAAAGATCGGCGCTTGCACGGCCATCGCTTTGCCGGCGCGGACATGGAACAGCTTCATACCGCGCTGAAATTTGCCCGAGCAGATGCGGGTAAACGCAATTCGGTCGCGATGGTTCGGGTCCATATTCGCCTGAACCTTGAACACAAAGCCGGTGACCGCGGCATCCGATGCGGCTACCGGGTGCGGCTCGGCGCGCTGCAGGCTCGGTGCCGGCGCACAATCCGCAAGCAGGGTCAAAAGCTCGGCGACGCCATAATCCTTCAGGGCACTGCCAAACAAGACCGGCGTGAGGTGGCCCGCACGAAACGCCGCCAAATCAAACGCGGGGTAGGCGCCGACCAGTTCAACGGCATCACGCAGTTCGGCCATTTGCTCGGGCGGCACCGAGACCGGGGTAAAAACCTCGCCGTCGGGCGATTGCCGCCCGATTGGCAGATTGCGGGTGATATCCCAGCAGCCGCGAAACAGCCCGCCCATGCCAATCGGCCAGACCAGCGGACACACATCCAAAGCCAGAGTGCTGGCAATTTCATCGAGCAGCGTAAACGGGTCCTGACCTTCCCGATCGATTTTGTTGATGAAGGTGATGATGGGGATGTCGCGCAGACGGCACACCTCGAACAGCTTGAGTGTTTGTGCCTCGATGCCACGCGCCGCATCGATCACCATGACCGCCGCGTCCACGGCGGTGAGCGTGCGATAGGTATCTTCCGAGAAATCCTGGTGCCCTGGCGTATCGAGCAGATTAAACACCACATCATGCCAAACGAACGTCATCACTGAGGAGGTGACGGAAATGCCGCGCTGCCGCTCGATTGCCATCCAGTCTGATCGGGTGTTGCGCCGATCGCGCCGGGCTTTGACCATGCCAGCCTCGTGAATGGCGCCCCCGAATAAGAGCAGTTTTTCAGTGAGTGTGGTTTTGCCCGCGTCCGGATGGGAGATAATCGCAAATGTCCGGCGCGGCAGGACCGCTGACGGGTCAGGCGCGTCGATGGTCGGGGTTATGGCCGCAAGGGCGGGATCGCTCGGCAGATCGTTCATCATGGTGCCTGCTATAGCGAGCACGGGGCGGATTGTGTAGGGAAGCAGCGTGACCCGCTCGGCCATCCTGCCTGCACCATTGTTCATCAGCTCGGCATTACACCGCCAACCGGTTGCGACGCCGCCGCATCCGCTCGCCGTTCTGCGCGCGCCGCTGGCGGAGGATTTGGCCCGTGCGCTCGGCTGGTTGACTGACCAACAATGCCGTGCGGCGCCGCAAGCAACGCGTGCGGCACTCGAACGATTTCATTCACCGGCTTATCTCGATGCGCTGGCCCAGGCGGAGACGCTACAAGATTTACCGACGGCGGATAAACGGCTTTTCGGTATTGGCGTGGAATCGAACCCGATTCATCCGGCGCTATATCGTCGCCCGGCGGTGGCGGCGGGCGGCACCATGCTCGCTGCCGAGTTGACTGCGGCTGGCGGCGTGGTGTTTTTTCCATGCGGCGGCAATCACCATGCGATGCCGGCGCGTGCCAGTGGCTTTTGCTTTATCAATGATGCCGTGCTCGGGCTGATGCGCTGGCAGAGTCTGGGACTGACGCGCATCGCCTATGTCGATTTAGATGCCCATCATGGCGATGGCGTGGAGGCGGCCTTCGCTCATCAGCCCAACATTCTGACGATATCGGTGCATGAGGCTGGCCGCTGGCCGCGCACTGGCGTGGCGAGCGACACTGCGCAGGGCGTGCTCAATTTCCCGGTGCCGGCTGGGTTTGATGATGCTGGCTTCGATCATTTGCTCCATGCCACGATTATCCCCGCTCTTATCGCGCATCAACCCGAGGCGATCATGCTGCTCCCAGGCGCCGATGCTTTGGCGGATGATCCGATGGCGCGACTTTCGCTGACCAACCGGGCGCTCTGGCGCGCCCTTGCTTCTATTCGGCCGCTTTGCCCAAGATTGATCGTACTCGGCGGCGGCGGCTATAACCCTTATGCGGTGGCGCGATGCTGGGCGGGGCTATGGGCAATTTTGACCGGTCAGCCGATTCCAACAACGCTGCCGGGTGCCGCCTTGGACGTTCTGGCCGGAATCCGCTATTTTCGTGCCGAGGGACGCAACCCGCCCCCACGCTGGCTGACCACGCTGGCGGACTAGGCTTGCCGTTTCGTTGCTCTGTGCCCCCCGTTTGATGACAAAGGATCGCCCGATGCGCCGCCGTTTCGCTCCCCAAACCGTTTGCTTCGCCTTCGCCTTCGCCTTGCTAACCGCGACCGCTATCGCTGTCAGCACCGCGCCACCTGCGATGGCTTCCATTACCGGACCGCAAGCCAAGTTATCAACGGAAACGCTGGTGATCATGGATCAGCATGGCAAGCCGCATAAATTCACCGTGGAGTTGGCCACAACGCCGAAAGAACAGGAAATCGGCTTAATGTTTCGCAAAATTATTCCGGCCGATACGGGCATGTTGTTCACCTGGAGCCCACCGCAAGTCTCGGAAATGTGGATGAAAAATACGATTGCGCCGCTGGACATGGTGTTTATTGGCCCGCATGGCACCATCCGTCATATTGATGAGAACACGGTGCCGCAAAGCTTGAAGGTGCTTTCAAGCCACGTGCCGGTTGCGGCAACGCTGGAGTTACAAGCCGGGATCACCGCCAAATATGACATTGATGTCGGTGATAAGGTCGTTGCACCGCAATTCACCAAGTGAAATCGTCCGCGACCGGCGCCGCTTGAGCGGCACCGGTGCGAATACTTAACCGACTTTCACCTGCTGATCCAACTCTGCGGGGTAAGCGACCACACTATTGAGATGGATAACCAGGCGACTCGCTCCGGCGAGTAATTCAGCGGGGATGGCGGCACAACCATCGGTCCAGCGATGATCATCTTCGTGATTATGCCACCCAAAGCACAAATCCGCGCTATCAATCGGAATCGGGATCGCGCCTCGTTCGGTGATCAGTTCGAGTGCCGCAATGTCAAGCCCGAGCTTGCGCCAATCACTGGAGTCTGCCGTCCATTCCGCGGGGACGACGACACGCGAAAATAGCAGCAAATCATTACTAATTTCGGGAAGTATAACTTCGTAGCAGGCCGCACTGATCGTTTGCACCGGTAGCGTGCGTCGATCGGAGAAGACGCGCAAATGGCAATCATACGTCACGCCGCGCAAGCCCAAACGGGCGATGACACGTGAACGGATTGCTGATACTGTCGGTCCGCGCTCGGCGAATGGTGCGCAGCCTTGCGTTTCGCGAAAGCTTTGGGCGTGGCCGTTCGGATGCAATGCCACGGCCCCCCCACCATTTTCGAAAAACCCACGATTACCCGTATCCAAGTATGATTCCACTGTCAGTGATTCGGCGTAAATCACCGCATGCTGTGCGAGCTCAATATGGTAGTAGTTGAAATGGCTACGACGCACCTGCACAATCGACCGCCCATTGATCAACGCTTTGGCAGGAACCAACAATCCGTCAAGATAGATCGCATGATCGGGCGAGATAAACAGGTCACGGCATGGAACGCCGTCCGCAATTGCGCTCGCAGCAATACGGATCGGCCAGACTGTCTCTGGCGCGGCATGGCGCTGTGCATTAATCCTGCGCCGCCCCACCCATTTAATCGGCTGCAGGCTTCCGCCCTTGGTGACGGCTAAATCACCTTCCTGGAGATCTTCGATCGCGCGCGGGCCAGCGCTCGTTTGAATCTGGGTTCCTTCGAGAAAGCACACTGTAAGATCCACACCTCCATTGGCGTCTGGCGTCACCATGAATTCATTAGGGCTGAATGTGCCATTGGCCAGCACAATATCACCA
Organism: Acidiphilium sp. 37-60-79; assembly: GCA_002279355.1. Lineage (GTDB taxonomy): Bacteria > Pseudomonadota > Alphaproteobacteria > Acetobacterales > Acetobacteraceae > Acidiphilium. The sequence goes on along the minus strand of NCBV01000019.1, from coordinate 7,457 downwards.
ACCACCGATCCAGTTGCATTTTCCAGCGCAATGGTGCCGCCAGCCGCTGGCCCAAGCAACCCTTGATTCTGCGTGAATACTGCTTGCGTCGCCGTGCTGATTCCTTTGAGTTCAATCGTATCACTTGGGGCAAAATTGTTGATCGAGTCGAGTAATGAGAGGTTCAGACCTGGATCAAGTATCACCTTGTCATTGGCTCCAAACAAATTGATCGTCTGGATTAGTGTAACGCCGAGCAACTGCGATCCAAGTTCTAACGTCCCATTGCCGCTAATTGAACCATTCGAATCTTCGCCGAGATTATATGTTTCGAGAGCAGTTACACCGACACTAGGATTGAGAAATTCACTCGCGCCATTACTGATATCAGTGGTAAATGCAGTACCCGCACCCAACAATCCGACAACGGCTGCAGTGATCGGGGGGCCAGAAGTGCCCGGGCCTTCGATATTCACCGTTCCGATTGCCGAAACGTCAAGTTCGTAAGTACCTGAAGTTGAAATTTGCCCTGCACCCAGCAGACCAATCGTTACGATTGTTGCGCCTGACATCAACATCTCCATTTTTTATAATCATTTATCATGATAGGTAGTAATTTTCTAATTAATCACAGTGAACCACTACCTCCGATGGAACATAGCACAGCTTGTGATAGAGTCGCACACATTATTATTTTTTAATTTGCATCCGCGAAGTTAATCTGACCGTACGGTCTGCTTATCTCAAATAAATCGAAATAATTTCGTCTTCAAAAAAATGTGAAGGCTTTTTTTTGCTCATAGTTATCGATGCAATCGATTGATATGCTGTTTCTGTAATAATCTTTATCCGAAATTATTGCGATATACCGATATTCCGGCAAAGTAAGATGCCTGATATTTCTAGAAATGACCGCCATGTCCAGTTCTGTTTACGTTTGGCCTGCTTAAGGCATGCTCTGGTGATGTCGTGATAAATCAGGTACAAGTTTGCGATTCAGTTCGTATTTTTGATTTTTGCTCTCGCTGCCGCCTTGGTAGAATTACTCACCGGCACATTCTATCTGGCCGCCGTCGCGGTCATCGCCCTGATCACCGCAGGCCTTGGTTTCATTCTGCCGGATGACGCGCTGATCCTGGTATTTCTCGCGGGCAGTTTGGCGGCATTGGCCCTGGTGCGCGAATGGCGACGTCGGCAATCGCGCAAGCCCGGCCTGCCGGACCTCGATGATGGGCAGCTTGTCACCATCGCAGGACACGGCGCACGTGCTGATCACGTCATCGTGACGTATCGTGGCACACGCTGGGACGGCGTGATGGTTGATGGCGCAGAGCCCGCAATCGGCAGTCAAGCGATGATTCTCCACAAAGCTGGCAGCGTTTTGCACCTTACCGCAGCCAACCGCACCGCAACCCCCACGCCGCCGCAACCCATTATCCCGTCATCGGAGCCTCTCTAATGTCATCATTCCTGGCGTCGCTCGTTATTTTTATCCTGTTGCTCTTGGTCATTTTGGCGACCTTACGCTCGGCTTTTCGCATTGTGCCGCAACAGCAAAATTGGTTGGTCGAAAGGCTCGGCAAATATCACCGCACATTGGGGCCTGGGCTTAATTTCGTTGGCCCGTTCATTGATCGGGTCGCTTTTCGCTTTGACATGCGCGAAGTTCCGACCGAAGTGGCGCCGCAAGTTTGTATCTCGCTCGACAATACGACCCTCACTGTCGATGGCTTTCTCTATTTGCAAATTACCGATCCGGTGAAGGCCGCCTACGGCTCGAGCAACCCGATGAACGCCGCTATGCAGCTCGCGCAAACGACGATGCGCTCGGAGATTGGCAAGCTGCATCTCGATCAGGCCCTATCCTCGCGGCAAATTTTGAATACCGCTGTTGCTTCGTCGGTCGATGAGGCGGCGGTGAATTGGGGGATCAAAGTGCTTCGCTACGAAATCAAGGACATCACCCCGCCGGCTGAAATTCTGCATGCGATGGAATTACAAATCACCGCCGAGCGCGAAAAACGTGCAACCATTGCTCGCTCTGAAGGGCAACGCCAACAGCAAATCAATACGTCCGAAGGCCAGCGCCAGCAGGAAATCAATATCGCCGATGGCCGCCGACAAGCCGAAGTTCTCCGCGCCGAGGGCGAGGCGAAGGCCATCGAACTCGTTGCAACCGCCACCGCCGCCGCCATTCGCACGATTGGCGAGTCCGCCGTGACCGATGGCGGCATGGCTGCTCGCTCATCGTACCCGCTAATCTTGGGGATATCGGCTCGATGGTTGGCACTGCCCTGCAAATGGTTCGAACCGAAACCGCGCCGCGTCCGCCAGCACCTGCCCAAGGAACAGTGCCAACGACGCGTTAGGGTATCATCCGATCGGAGCGTGCTTAAGGCACGTCACCCGCGCAAGGCGGCTAATCCACGGTCGATATCATCGATCAAATCAGCGACGTCCTCTAGACCGACGGAAAAGCGGATTGTGCCGTCGGTAATACCGATCCGTTGGCGCTCTTCGGCGCCGATGCGCATATGGGTGGTGGTGGCCGGGTGCGTCACCATCGATTTGGAATCGCCCAGATTGTTTGAAATCGCGATCAATTCGAGCGCGTTCATGAATTTGAACGCCGCCGCCTGCCCGCCTTCCAACTCGAAAGTGACCAGCGTGCCGCCATCCGCCATTTGCGCGCGCGCCAGGGCCATTTGCGGGTGATCCGCCCGGAACGGATAAAGCGCACGACGCACGCCGGGCGCTTGGGCCAAATGATCAGCGAGAGCAGCGGCGGACTGGCAGGATTGCTTCACCCGCAGCGCCATGGTTTCCAAGCCTTTAAGAATGACCCAGGCATTGAACGGTGACAGCGCCGGGCCGGTGTTGCGGGTGAATGGCTGCAACACCGTCTCGATCCAATGCTTGCTGCCCAAAACCGCGCCACCGAGCACCCTGCCCTGGCCGTCCATATGTTTGGTCGCCGAATACACCACCACGTCAGCGCCAAACTCAATCGGGCGCTGCAACAGCGGCGTGGCAAACACGTTATCAACAATCACCATCGCTCCGGCCGTATGCGCCAAATCCGCGACGGCGCGCAAATCGATAATGTCGAGCATCGGGTTGGACGGGGTTTCCAGCAACACCACCGCGGTGCGGCGCGATAGCGCCTGCTTCCAGGCGGTCAAATCGCCGCCATCAACAAATACCGTTTCGATCCCGTATCGTGGCAATAAAGTCGAAACAATCCAATGACAGGAACCAAAGAGCGCACGGGACGCCACGACCCGGTCGCCCGCATGAAGCTGGCACAGCATCGCCGCATGCACCGCCGCCATGCCGGTTGCGGTCGCACGGCACGCTTCTGCACCCTCAATCGCGGCGAGCCGACCTTCCAGCATCGCCACCGTCGGGTTGCCGAACCGCGAATATTGGTAATGCTCGATCTCGCCCTTGAACGTTGCCTCGGCCTGCTCGGCATTGTCATAGACAAATCCAGAGGTGAGGAACAACGCCTCGGCGTTTTCCGCGAAGTTGGAGCGCATTTGGCCCGCATGAACCAATTGAGTGGCCGGACGATAGGATTTTTTGCTCATTGCACACCTATATCGCCTGCGCAGCGCAGGGCAAGTCATGCCATTGGGCCTCTGCGTTGGCCGGATCGCATTTGAGGCAAATCGGGTCGGAAAATTCATCGTTTATTGTCTTTTTGCCGCTAACGATGCCGCATGACCCGCCCTCCCCGCCTTGCCGTCTTGTTGCTCCCCAGCCTTGATCATTTCATGCTGGATATTATCGCCCGGCTTCCTGCTGCCAACGGCTGGGATGTGCGCGCCTTTTTGCTGCATCCCAACCAGCCGGATGCGCTGCAGCAGGCTTTGGCCTGGGCGGATGATCCTACGCGTGATGCGCTATGGTTTGAGTTTTGCTGGCCCCCCTTCCCGGCCCTCATCGCTGCCACGGATTTTGCGGGGCGGCGCACCATCATGCGGGTGCATCGGATCGAAGCGTTCGAGACCGATCATGCCGCGCGGGCCCCTTGGCCCAAAATTTCTGACGTGATCGTGGTGAGCGAGGACATGGCCAAGCGCCTCCGCGACATCGCGCCGGCCCTGGAGCGCAGCACGAGGCTGCATGTCATTCATAATGGCGTTGATATCGAGCGGTTTGCACCCGATCCGGCGATGACGCCGGAGGCGTTTCGCCTCGGTTGGTGCGGCAATTTTATTCTCCGTAAAAATCCGAATTTGGCGCTGCAGATCCTTTCCGCACTACACCGCAACGATCCGCGCTGGCGACTTGCGATTGCCTCTGGCAGCGGTGATCCGGTGGCATTTGCTAGTTTCAGCCATTTGGCCGCCCGCTTAGGTGTGTCGATGGCAATCGACTGGGAGGGCGCTGTGCCGCAACGCGACATTCATCACTGGCACCGGCGGAATTTTTTGCTGCTCTCCACCAGCATCCATGAGAGTTTCGGCTACGCAATTGCCGAAGCCGGCGCGTGCGGGTGCGATTTTGCGATCCTTGATCACCCTGGCGCCGCGAGTTTCTGGCCCCCGGAGCGATTATTTGGCACGGTTGAGGAAGCGGTGGCGATCATTCACGCGGCCCGTCCGCACCAATGGCGCACTCAGATAAGCGATTATCTTTCGCTTGACCGGCAAATCAGCGTCATCGCAGCGATGCTCAATTGCGGTAGCTCGGCGTGATTGGCTAGCTGACCTGGATTGTACCGGAGAGATTGAGCGGATAGTGCGAAGCAAAGCCTGGGATCGGCACTGGTAAATTTACAGTTGCGGTGATCGAATACGTTACGAAAGTTTGTAAAGGATCCGAGGTTGAGCAGGTTGGTTGTGTCGTGGTGGTCGCGCTTGGACTCGATGATTGCTGGTTCGATGCACAATCGTAGCTGGTGGTTGGTTGGGACGCGAGCGTCACGTTTGCGATAGTATTTTGCGCGGCTGTTGCCAGGGCGGAACTCACATCGGCATTGTTCGCGGCGTTGGTTGGATTGCTCCATGCGTAAAAATAGAGCGATTGCAACGCGCGATGCATTTGAAAGCGCTGCGTCAGCACATACAACATATCAATCGAACCCAGCGTCAGCGGCAACAAAAACAACGCTGAAACCAACGCCAACTCAACGGAAACTGACCCGCGATCTCCTGCCAATCGATTAATCACGACGTCTGTCCCGCATTCGTCGTCGGCGCCATCACCGGTTCGGTGTCTGACGCGGTGAGCTGAATACCGTTATTGAACAAATAGGCCAGCGCGACCGGCTTCCAAAAATAGCTAATGGAAACAGTCACATAATTGCTGGTTGCGGTATTTTTGGATGTGCAACCTGATGGTAGTCCACTGGCTGGGCCATACCAATCAACCGTCACATTCGGCGCGTTGCCGCCATTGAACGGTGGAGAAGCACCCGCATCGAAGGCTTGCTGCACCGCACTACCCGTCGTGGGCAAATCAGGGCATGTGGTCGGCGGGGTGCCTCCATTGGCGACTGTGGACATGATGTCGGACGCATCAGCGCTCGCCACCCGCGCTGCATTGGCCACGCCGTTTTGGAGCCCGTTCTCCGTCAATGCGAGAAATCCCAGATTGATGATGCCAAAAATGAAGATAAATAACACCGTCGCGCCAATGGCGAACTCAATCGCAGCAGCACCCTTGCGGCTGGACCAAAGTCGGCGGGCTTGACCGATGAGTGCAACGCTTCTCATCAAAACGAATCGACTCCGCGTTACCTTATTCAATGGCGAACTCAATCGCTCATCCAAAGGTTACTGCTATTGACCGCTGATACCAGGATAGTTCCGTTGCTAGCAATGGCAACTAATTTCGGGCCACTGCCGCAAACCTGAACCGAATCGTTTTGCGTCGCATATGACGTCGATGTGCTGAACCCTTCGTTAGCAGCCGTTGTAGCGTTATAGAGATTATTTGATGCGCTCGCCGAACAAGTCAGTTGAGCGGTCGTGGGTGGCGGCGCCGTGTTATTCGGGTTGATATTTTGCCCGGTAACCAAGTACAGATTTCCGCTCGCCTGATCAGGCGAGCATGTGGTGCCATAACAATAATATGATTTCTCCGAAACTTGCGCGTAGGTTGGCACTCCTGATACGAAATACACACTTGTTATATAGGTATCCACGAACGTGACGGGATTGTCTGCCGACGCGGAAAAGCTCAAGCCACCATTTGCGCCACAGGTATCGCCTTGTGGGCAAGGTCCGGAATTGGTTGCGGTACCCGCTGAGTTGCCGGTGCCTACCGTTGATGTGTTGGTGACACCATTCGCCGTCGTCTGCGTGATTCCGGCACATTGCGCATTCGAATTGCTCGTCAATCCGTCCGGCAAAACGCCAGCAGGACATACCTGATCGACATAGTAATAGCTTCCCGAATACAGCGTTTGCGTCTCCGTTGTATTGTAAACCACCGTTCCCTGCTGAATTTCGCCAGGATAAATTGTGGTTTGCGTCGTATTTAGTAGTCCGCCGACATATGAACCGCCGAAATTGAAACTATATTGCGGATCGGTTTGCGTATAAGCCACCAATGTTGGAGCCGCCGAATTTGGTATGATCGCATTGCCATCAAGGATCATAAACGCCTGTCCATCACCACCCGTCTGAGTAAAATCGATGGTGCTACCTGGATTGATAGTAAGACCACCGCAATAAGCCGCGGCTGGAATGTCACACGTCGCGCTCGGCGTATTGGCGCCGTTCGGCGCGCAATAAAGGCTACCATCGACCTGCGTTGTTGGCGTCACAACAACTGGACTCCATTCCGGAACAGTCGACCCTGAATTTGGATCAATCGTCGTCGGAACCGAATAGCTATAGTAAGCCTTCTGGTATTTGCACGTACCGTCGCCATAGTAGGCGTTAATTTGATCACATTGATCTTTCGTAAATGTTCCATAACCTGGAACATAATACTTAGCAGGATGATACGTGGACGTGATCGTCGTCCCCGCGCCGAAATACACCGTGACCGAACCACCATCCCCGTTGGACCAGGACGTCGACGTAATGGTTTTAGTCGTCAGTGTCTGACCCGAACCTTGGTTCAGCGTCGCCGCATTCAATTTCGCCAGTAAAGTCGTGCAAGGAGGCGCTTTACTCGAATTGAGCGCGCCCGTACTTCCAGAATTTACGTTATTATTGTTGTTGCTTATGTACGAAGCCGAACCGCTTTGAAGCTGACCACTAGCTCCTTGATTCAAGCCAACGCTGGTGAAGTTCTGATTGATCTGATCATTCGGGACAAAATTTAAACCGCCGACATGGAAAGTCGGCCCGGTATTGCCGGTGAGCGATAACAATGTCGAATTATTCGGCGGTTGAATATTCTGACGCAGTGTGCTCGAAGCACTTGCTGCTAGCGCACCGTGCGGCACACCAAGAATGCCGGAGAAAAATATCGGCGCAGGCGTTTTTGCCACCACCGTCACAGTGCTGAAACTCGTT